>DASSMJ010000034.1:0-30841 GCA_035688955.1 Solirubrobacterales bacterium
GGCCGTTGTTGCGTTCCCGAGCGACCCTGGGCGGCGGATTTCGGCGCCAATGCCGCCTCGTCACAGAAATACTCGACCTTCCTCCTATCCAAATAACATCTGCGACATGAGCAACCACCGACTCCCCGAGCGCGACCGTCCCTGGGTCATGCGCACCTACGCCGGCCACTCCGACGCCAAACGCTCCAACGAGCTCTACCGGGGCAACCTGGCGAAGGGTCAGACGGGCCTCTCGATCGCCTTCGACCTCCCCACCCAGACCGGCTACGACCCCGATCACGTCCTTGCCCGCGGCGAGGTGGGCAAGGTCGGCGTCTCGATCGCCAACAAGGGCGACATGCACCAGCTGCTGGAGGGCATCCCGCTCGACGAGATGAACACCTCGATGACGATCAACGCGACGGCCGCCTGGTTGCTCGGCCTCTACGTCACGGTCGCCGAGGAGAGCGGGGTCGAGCGCTCGACCCTCTCCGGCACGACCCAGAACGACATCATCAACGAGTACCTCTCGCGCGGCACCTACGCCTTCCCGCCCGAGCCCAGCCTCCGCCTGATCGCCGACATGGTCGCCTTCAGCGTCAACGAGGTGCCGCGCTGGAACCCGACCAACATCTGCAGCTACCACCTGCAGGAGGCGGGCGCGACGCCGGTCCAGGAGATCGCCTACGCCCTCTCCACCGCGATCGCCGTGCTCGACGAGGTCAAGAACCGCGGCCAGGTCGCCGACGAGGACTTCCCCAAGGTCTTCGGCCGCATCTCCTTCTTCGTCAACGCAGGCATCCGGGTGATCGAGGAGATCGCCAAGCTGCGGACGATGAGCGCGCTCTGGCAGCAGATCGGGCGCGAGCGCTACGGGGTCACCGACGAGAAGATGCTGCGCTTCCGCTACGGCGTCCAGGTCAACTCGCTGGGGCTGACCGAGGCGCAGCCGGAGAACAACATCCAGCGGATCGTGCTCGAGGCGCTGGCGGTGACGCTCAGCCGCGACGCTCGCGCGCGGGCGATCCAGCTGCCGGCCTGGAACGAGGCGATGGGTCTGCCCCGCCCCTGGGACCAGCAGTGGAGCCTGCGGATCCAGCAGGTGCTGGCGAACGAGACCGACCTGCTCGAGTACCCGGACATCTTCGAGGGCTCGGTTGTCATGGACGGGCTGGTCGAGGAGCTGACTGCTGGGGCGCGGGCGGAGATGGCCGTGGTCGAGGAGCACGGCGGCGCCGTCAACGCCGTCCCGTACATGAAGGCGCGCCTGGTCGAGAGTCACCGCGAGCGGGTGGCGCGGATCGAGGCCGGCGAGCAGAAGGTGATCGGCCAGAACTCCTTCACCGAGACCGAGGACTCGCCGCTGACCGCGGGCGCCGACGGCGGCATCCTCACCCCTGACCCCGAGGTCGAGCGCGAACGGGTCGAGGCGCTGGCCGAGTGGAAGGCCGAGCGCGACGAGGCGGCGGTGCAGGCCGCCCTCGAGGACCTGGCCAAGGCCGCCGCCGACGACAGCGTGAACATCATGCCGGCGACGATCGCCGCTGCCAAGGCGGGGGCCACCACTGGAGAGTGGGCCGCCACCATGCGTGATGTCTTCGGCCCCTACCGGGCCCCGACCGGCGTCGACGGCGCCTCCGCTCCGGGCGAGCGCGAGCAGCTGGAGGCGATCCGACGTCAGGTCGACGAGACCTCCGACCGCATCGGCCACCGGATCAAGATCCTCGTCGGCAAGCCCGGCCTCGATGGCCACTCCAACGGCGCCGAGCAGGTCGCCCTGCGCGCCCGCGACGTCGGCATGGAGGTCATCTACCAGGGCATCCGCCTCACCCCCGAGGAGATCGCCGAGTCCGCCGTGCAGGAGGACGTCGACGTCGTTGGCCTCTCGATCCTCTCCGGCTCCCACCTGGAGCTGATCCCCGAGGTCGTCCGCCTGCTGCGCGAGGAGAGCCTCGACGTGCCGGTGGTCGTCGGCGGGATCATCCCCGTGGCCGACGCCGAGCGCCTGCGCGAGGCCGGCGTCGCCGGGGTCTACACGCCGAAGGACTTCGACGTTAACAAGATCATGGGCGAGATCGTCGAGCTCGTCGGCGAGCGTGCGGGCGCGGCCGCATAGCTAGGAGACGCCGCCCCTCGACACGATCCACTGCGTCGGCTGTCCGGTCAACTCCGCGATTCGGTCGAAATCCGCGTCGTAGTGGAGGACCACTAGCCCCGCCAGCTCGGCGCAGGCGGCGACGAGCAGGTCGGGCAGAGGCACAGCGCGGTGCTGGGAGCGCTCCGCCATCATCGCCTGCACGGCAAGGGCGCGGTTCATCGTTGCCTCGTCGATAGCCACCCGGGGCATACCTCGCAGTGCCTCGGCCAGTAACCGATAGGTGGCGCGGTCGCGGGCGCTGTAGAGCAGCTCGAGGTCGACGATCCCGCAGGTGGCGATCTCACCAGCGATCAGAAGCGGCTCGAGCACGTCCCGCACCTCTGCCCGCGTCTCCTGACGGGTCAGTGCGCTCTTATCGGCGAGAAAAGTTGGCACCGGTCGCGCGGCGGTCAGCGCCAGGCGCCTCGCATGACCTCGCTGTCGTCCAGCGCCAAGGCACCAGGCCGGAACAGTAGATCGACCAGCTGCCGGCGCTGCCGCAGCTTTACGACCTCAGAAAGGGCGGCGTCGACAGTGTCGGTCAAAGTCTTCGTGCCAAGCACTTCTTTCGCCGCCGCGACCTTCTCAGTGTCTATCTCGAACGAAGTCTTGTGCCTCCCGGTCGCAGCCATATCCTTAATATAGCGGTCAGCTCAGTTTTAGATAGCAATCTTGTTCAATATCTCTATCGACCGCCGCGCCGCCGCCTGCGCAACAATGGATCGATGAGCGAGCTCAATGGGGAGCGGGCGGCGTGGTTGCGGTGCTACCGCTGCTGGTCGCAGAACCTCGAGATCCAGATCCACTACGACGCGATCCGCCGGGTCGATCCGGAGTCGGGGGAGCTCGCCGACGGGATCGACGAGGTGCAGGAATCGGTCGTGCAGTGCCTCGATTGCATGCACGACCAGCCCCATCTGACCTTCGAAGGCGACCACGTGGTGCCGATCGAGGACCGCTGGGAGCGGATGGTCGCCGGCACGCCCTGGGTCGCCTCCTGCACGGTGACGGTCGACCAGGACCGGGTCGAGAGCTGCTCGGGACCGGAGGCGATCGAGTTCCTCACCTACGGCGCCTTTGGCGATGCCGGCGTGCGCGAGTTCTTCACCCACGTCCGCTTCCACAAGCACGACGACGAGCAGATCGTCATCCACCTCCTGGTCGAGCTGTATGGCCGCTCTGCCCAGGAGGCGACCGAGGTGCTCGAAGGGGCCGCCCAGGGCCAGCTCGAGATCACCTCGTTGGCGGAGGAGTCGCGGCCCCCGGCCCACGCTTCCGGCGAGGCGCACTAGGACCAGATCGGGATTCCTGCCTGGACATTCGTCCAGTGCAGTTCCCACGAGCACTGATCCGCTGCAACCTTTATTGCCGATTAGTACCGCAGCGTCTGCTTTGCCGACGTGTTCAAGGGTATGGGAAAATGCGCAAACACTGAGAGGCTCCCCCGACCAGTCGGATCCCTTTGGGTTCCTAGATATACCGGGCCTCAAGACCATAAACCGGCTGTTTATTCGAAAGTATTGATGTGGAGTCCTCGACCGTAGGCCAGTCCCAGCAGCATGCCCTCACCGAGCGTGAGGAGCTCGCACGGCGCCCGGATTCGCCCCAGGAGCGCTGGCGGCCGCGCCATCGCGGCGTCGTCCTCGGGCGGATGCTCTTCATCGGGGACATCCTCGCCGCCACGCTGGGGGCCACCCTCGCCGCCATCGCCTTCAGCGGCAGGCTCAACGGCTCCCTCCTCTTCATCGGGCTGGTCGCCCTGCTCTGGCCGCTGACCGCTTTCAGCATCGGCCTCTACCGCAGCGAACAGCTGGCGACCTGGGCCTCGACCGTCTCCGACCTGCCGCGCGGCTTCGTCGCGATGATGCTGATGACCTGGCCGACCTACGGCGCCGCCGACCTCGCCGGCTTCGAAACCCCGGTCGGCGTCACCTTCGCCACGATCCTCGCCCTCTTCCTGCTCGGCGGGCTCTCCCGCACGATCGCCCGCGCCGGCCTCCACCGCGTCCCCGACCTGCAGCAGCGGACGCTGATCCTCGGCTCCGGGCTGGTCGCCGGCCAGGTGGTGGAGAAGATCCGCAACAACCCCCAGTTCGGGTTGATCCCGGTCGGCATCGTCGACGACGAGGTCCATGACGTCGGCACCCCCGACCTGCCCTGGCTGGGTCGCTTCTCCGATCTCTCGAAGATCATCGAGATGCAGAACATCGACCGCGTGATCATCGCCTTCTCGCGGGTCAGCCACGAGGAGCTGCTGGAGGCGATCCGCGCCTCACGTGACGCCGCCGTCGCGGTCGACGTCGTCCCCCGTCTGTTCGAGTTCCTCGACGGAGTTCGCTCGCTCGACCAGATCGGCGGCCTGCCGCTGCTCTCGATCGGGGTCCCGGCCCTTGCCTCGACTTCGCTCGCGGCCAAGCGGCTGCTCGACATCGTCGGCTCGGCGGTGCTCATCTTCCTCTTCACGCCGGTGATGATCGCCACCGCGATCGCGATCAGGGTCGAATCGCCCGGACCTATCTTCTTCCGCCAGCCCCGCGCCGGCCGCGGCAACAAGAGCTTCAACCTGATCAAGTTCCGCTCGATGTACATCGACGCCGAGCAGCGCAAGCAGGAGCTGGACAACCTCAACGAGGCCAACGACGGCGTCATGTTCAAGATCCGCGAGGACCCGCGCGTGACCCGCGTCGGCCGCTTCATCCGCCGCTTCTCGATCGACGAGCTGCCGCAGCTGT
Source organism: Solirubrobacterales bacterium (assembly GCA_035688955.1). Taxonomy (GTDB): domain Bacteria; phylum Actinomycetota; class Thermoleophilia; order Solirubrobacterales; family 70-9; genus VAYN01. The sequence continues at coordinate 4,849 of DASSMJ010000034.1, forward strand.
TCAACGTCCTCAAGGGCGAGATGAGCCTGGTCGGGCCGCGGCCGCTGATCTTCCCCGAGACCGCCGCCCTGGAAGAGCACTGGCACCTGCGCCGGCTCGAGCTGCGGCCCGGGATCACCGGCCCCTGGCAGGTCTACGGCCGCTCCCAGAGCCCCTTCCAGGAGATGGTCCGGTTCGACTACCAGTACGTCGCCGGCTGGTCGCTTGCCCGCGACATCGAGATTCTGTTCGCGACGCTGCCCGCGGTCTTCTCGGGTCGCGGCGCCTATTGAGCACCGCCGCCGAGGACCCGCGGTTCCCGCGCGTCCTCCATGTGGTCGAGGCCTTCGGCGGCGGCGTCTTCGAGGTCGTCCGGCTCCTGGCCGAGTACCTCGCCGAGGACGGGCATCCGGTGGCAATCGCCTACGGGCGGCGCTCGGAGACCCCCGAGGACGTGCGGGCGAAGATCTCGCCCCTGGTCGAGCTCTATCCCCTCCCCTGGGACCGCCGCGCGCCGCGTGAGCAGCTCGCCGCGGCGCGGGCGCTGCGGCAGCTGGCGGCGGAATGGGATCACGACGTCGTCCACCTCCACTCCTCCTTCGCCGGCGTCGTCGGCTCGCTGGCGCTGCCGCGCTCGACGCCGAAGGTCTACACCCCCCACGGCTACTCGTTCACGATGCGGAGCCGCAGCCCCTCGCGGCGGCGGCTGTTCAAGGGGATCGAGCGGGTGACGGCGCGCCGGGTCGACGCGATCGGCTGCGTCTCGGAGGCCGAGGCGCGGGACGCGCGCCAGGTCGCTTCCGCCGAGAAGGTCCTCGTCGTCCGCAACGGGATCCCCGAGCTGGACGAGCCGCCCTCGGGACCGCTGCCGGAGCGGCCGGGGCGTCCGCGGGCGGTCGCGGTCGGGCGCATCACCGAACAGCGCCAGCCTGCGGCGGCGGCGCGCATCCTCGCCTCCGTCGCAGATATCGCGGATGTGTCCTGGATCGGCGGCGCCGGCCGGGGCGGCATCCCCGAGAGCATCGTCGCCGACGAGGGCGTCGCGGTCACCGGCTGGCTCGACCGTCCCGGCGTCCTCGCCGCCCTCTCCTCTGCCACCGCCTACCTGCACTGGACCGCCTGGGACGGCCAGCCGCTCTCGATCCTCGAGGCGATGGCGAAGGACGTGGTGGTGATCGCCAGCGACATCGAGCCCTGCCGCGAGGTCCTCGGGCCGCGCCAGGTCTGCGCCGGCGAGGCCGAGGCCGGCGAGCTGATGCGTCGGGTCCTCTCCGACCGGGGCTTTCGCGAAGATCTCCTGTCCTCTCAGCGCCAGCGCAGCAGTCTGTTCGGCGCAAGGAGGATGGCCCACGAGTGGCGAAAGGTGTACGAGCGCCTTGCCGCACCGCAGCCTGCAGCGCTACGGGTGGCGGGCGATAAAGCCGAGAGAGAGACGAAGACGATGCCCGCCAAGAGCCGCAACCCCTTCCCCGGAGAGAGCTGATGGAGTTCAGCGACGTCCTGCGCGCGATCTGGAGGCGACGGCTGCTGGTCGTCATCTTCGTCGCCGTCACCACCCTCTTCGCGGTCCTCTTCGCCCTCAGCCGCGCGCCGAAGTACGAATCGGTCTCGACGCTGGCCCTGACCCCGAGCAGCGAAGGCGGCTTCATCACGCCTGAACAGCTCGACGCGGTGCTCGGCACCTACGCCCGCACGGCGAAGTCGAGCCTGATCAAGGAGGAAGCCGAAAAAGAGCTGGGGAAGCCGTTGCCGGGTTCGGTCGAAACCGGCACCTCTCCGGGCACCGGGATCATGCAGATCATCGGCACCGCCGAATCGGGGGAGGACGCGGCCGTGGTGGCGAAAACGACCTCCCGAGCCTTCATCCAGTACCTCTCCGACAACCGCTTCGTGCAGCCGGAAATCGTCGACCCGGCGAAAGTGCCGGACTCGCCGGTCCAACCGCGACCGCCGCTGATCATCGGCCTCGGGATCATCCTCGGGCTGATCGGCGGCGCCCTGCTCGCCTACTTCGTCGAGCAGCTGCGCGGCCGGATCGAGTCGGCAAGCGACGTCGGCGAGGTCACCTCGCTGCCGCTGATCGGGGCCCTGCCCACGGACCGGCGCCTCTCCCGCGGTCCCCGCCTGATCTGGCAGGACGAGGGCACGGCGGCGATCCAGGAGGCGATCCGCGCCCTGCGGACCAACCTCGAGTTCCAGCTCGACGACCGCGAGGGGATCATCCAGGTGACGAGCCCGCTCGCCGGCGAGGGCAAGTCAGTCCTGGTCGCCAACCTCGGGGTGGCGCTCGCCCAGCTCGGGATCGAGACCCTGATCGTCGACGCCGACCTGCGGCGGCCGCGCCAACATCAGATCTTCGACGTGCCCAACGAGACCGGCCTCTCCAATGCCCTGCGCGGCAACTTCGACTCGAACCTGCGGCGGGTGAAGACCGACTTCCCCCGCCTCTCGATCGTCCCCGGCGGACCGGTTGCGGCGAACTCGACCGAGATGCTGCACGTGCGCGCGGCGCCTCTGTTCGAGACGCTGCGGCAGTCCGGGGCGATGGTCCTGATCGATTCGCCGCCGGTGCTGCCGGTGTCAGACGCCCGGATCATCTCCAGGCACGCCGACGGCGTGCTGCTGACGGTCGCCGCCGGCAAGGAGAAACCGAGCGTGCTGAACAGCGCGATCGAGACCCTGCAGCTGGCCGGTGCCTCGGTCTCCGGGATCGTCCTCAACTTCGCCGATGACGCCCTCGCCGCCAGCGAGGGCTACCAGCCGGAGCCGGCCCAGCGGCCGCGTTCGCGGCCGCGCCCGGCGAAAAAGCAGGCGGCGAGACGATGATCACGCGTCCGCTCGGCGGACGCGACATCGCCATCGCCGGCTTCTTCGCGGCGCTGATCACCGGTTTCCTCGCCGCCACCCATCCGCTGCTGGCGCTGGCAGCCTTCTTCGCCGTCGTCTTCCTCACCTGGATGATCAGCCGCCCGGAGCTGGTCCTGCTGGCGATGATCGCCGCCCTGCCCTGGGAGGCGATGCTCCACTACCCCACCGCCACCCTCTCGACGGTGAAGCTCTTCGGCCTCGCCCTGGTCGGCGCTTACGTCCTGCAGGCTGCCAGCCGCGAGACCAAGATCCGCACTTCCCCGGTGATCGGCATCGCGATCGTCTTCGCCTTCGTCGTCGGCCTCTCCCTGATCGCCTCGGCGGAACCCTCGGCCGGCCTGGAGAAGACGTTCCGCTACTCCTTCTTCGTCCTCTTCCTCTTCCTCGTTGCCCAGCTGGTGTCTGACCGGGAGACCGGCAAGCGACTGCTGCAGGTGTACGTCGCCTCAGCCGCGCTGGCGAGCTTGAGCGGCCTGATCTCGTTCCTCAGCGGGGCCGAGGCGAGAGCCTCGGGGCCGATCGAAGACCCAAACGACTTCGGCTACCTGATGGCGACGGCGGTGCCGTTCGCCATCTACCTCTACCGCGAAGACCGCCGGCTGCGCTTCCTCTGGGGCGCCAGCTTGATCCTGCTGCTGGCGGCGACCGCCGGCACCCTCTCGCGCGGAGCGGCCGTCGGGCTCGGGGCCCTGCTGCTTTGGGCGCTCTTCACCGGGCGCGTCAGCCCCAAGGCGATGGTGACGGCGGTGGCCGGGATCTTCCTCGCCGCGATCGTCGCTCTCGCCCTATGGTCGCCGCTGATCAGCGACCGGCTGCAGGAAAAGGAACGAATCGCCGAGAAGAACGTGGAATCGCGCGAAGCCTTCTGGTCGGCGGCGACGCAGATGTGGATGAGCTCGCCGGTCCTGGGGATCGGCCCCGACCGCTTCGGGATCGAGGCGCCGGAATACGTGCGCAGCAACCCGATCGCCCTGCAGGACCCGGTCGTGCACAACGCCTACCTGGAGATCCTCGCTGAGGACGGGCCCATCGCCCTCGCCCTCTTCCTGGCGATGATGGGCGCGGCCTGGAGCGTGATGACGAGGGCCGAGCGCGAAGCGCGAAGACGCGGCGACGACGAAGCGGCGCGGTTCGCGGCCGCCGTCAAGGGCTCGCTGCTGGTAGCCGCCGTCTCGGCGATCTTCCTCAGTGAGCAGGTGACGGCGCCGATCTGGCTTGCCTGTGCCCTGGCCGCCTCCGGCGCCCTGCCGCGACCGCAGCCCGCGGCCGCACTCTCAGCCGCGCCACGGGGCGAGCTGGCACGAGCCACCGCATGAAGGTCCTGCAGGTGACGTCGCTGCTCAGCGGCGGCCCGCTCGAGCACAGCCTGGTCCTCAGCCGCGCCCTTACCCAGGCGGGAGTCGAAGTCGAGGCGGTATGCGCCGACGAGGAGACCGGCGAGCGCTTCGCCGCCGCCGGTGTCGAACCCCACGTCCTGGCGCTGGAGAGCCCCGCCGATCTCGCCGCCGGCCGGCGTCTGCGCGCGCTGGCCACCGGTTTCGACGTGGTCCACGGCCAGGATCGCCGCAGCGGCCTCTGGACGCGCCTCTGGCCGCGGCAGCGCGGTCAAGTACGCGTCTACACCGTCCACGGCCTGCCCGATCCCTACCTGCCGCCGCCGGTGGGAACGGAGCAGCCGAGCCTCCGCGATCGGCTCGCCTACCGCGGCCTCGACGCCTTCCTCGCTCGGCGCTGCGACGCGGTGATCTCCCCCTCGCGCTTCCTCGCCGACCAGCTCGTCGGCCGCCTGGGGTATCCGGCCGAGCGGATCGAGGTGATCGCCAACGGAGTCGAGCCACCGGCGCCGCTGCCGCAAGGGGAGCTTGTGGGGACGATCTCGCTGCTGGAACCGGTGAAGGGTCTCGACTCCTTCCTCCGCGCCGCCGCCGTGGTGCGCGAGCGGCGACCGCAGACCCGCTTCGCGGTCTATGGCAGCGGCACCGTGCAGGCTGAGCTGGAAGAACTGGCTGAGCGGCTCGGCCTCGGCGACGCGCTCACCTTTCCCGGCCACGTGCCGGTCGACGAGGCGCTGGCGACGCTGCGCCTCTACGTCCTCTGCTCCCTGCTCGAGAACTGCCCGATGTCGCTGCTGGAGGCGATGGCGGCCGGGCGGCCGGCGCTCGCAACCGCGGTCGGCGGCGTGCCCGAGATCGCCGGCGAGGCGGTGCCCCTGGTGCCGCCGAGCGACCCCGAGGCGCTGGCGGCGGAGATCCTGCGCCTGCTCGAGGATCCCAAGCTGGCGGACGAGGTCGGCCGCCGCGGCCAGGAGCGGGTGAACGGCAGCTTCACCGCCGCGATCAACGCGAAGCGGACGCTGGCCCTCTACGAAAGACTGCGGGGCCGATGAGGCTGCAGGTTGTGATCTCGGAGATGGGCGTCGGCGGAGCCGAGAAGATGGTCGTCGAGAACCTGCGCGACGGCGCCGCCCACGGCGACGAGCTGGCGCTGCTCGGCGCGCCCGGGCAGCTCGACGAGGAACTGCGGGAGCTGTCGATCCGCCGCCAGTCCCTGCCAACCAGCCGCTCCCTGCCGGGTCTGCTGCGGTCCCTCGGGATCGTCGCCCGCTTCACCCGCGGCTTCCGCCCCGACGTCATCCACTCCCACAACGTCCGCGTCACCGCCGTCGCCCGCTTCGGCTCCCAGCTTGCCCTGCCCGCGGGGCGGCCACCGCTGCTGACCACCTACCACGGGGTGCCGCTGGAGGAAGAGGAGCAGGCGGCAAAACTGCTGCGCCTGGCCGACCTCGTCGTCTGCGTCTCCGAGGACCTCAAGGGCCACCTGGAAGAGAAGGGCTTCCCACCCCACAAGCTCGCGGTGATCCCGAACGGGGTGCCGGACCCGGTACCGCTCTCCGGCGCCCGGCGGGCGCAGATCGACGCCGAGCTGGGGCTGGACGAGGAGGCCGAGGTGGTCTCGATCGTCGGCCGCCTCGTTCCCCAGAAGGCCCACGAGCGCTTCCTCGAGGCAGCCGCCGCCGTGAAGGAGCAGCGCCCGCGGGCCCGCTTCCTGGTCGTCGGCGACGGCGAGCGCCGGGCGGAGCTGGAAGCGCTGGCCGCGCAGCACAACCTCGGCTCCTCCCTCCTCTTCACCGGCATCCGCCCCGACGCCGCCGACGTCATCGCCCGCTCCGACCTGCTGGTCTTCTCATCCGTCTGGGAGGGCCTCTCGATCGCGGCCCTGGAGGCCCTCGCCCGCGGCATCCCCGTGGTCTCCACCGACGTCGCCGGCGCCCAAGAGCTGCTCACCACCGGCGCCGGGGTCATCGTCCCCCAGGACGCGACCGCCCTGGGCGAAGCCATCGCCGCCGCCCTGGCCGACCCCGCCGCCCGCGAGCGGATGGGCACCGAGGGCCGCCGCCTCCACGCCGAGCGCTTCTCGGTAGCGCGGATGAACGCCGGCTACCGCGAGCTATACGAGCAGCTGCAGCGCCGATAGGCCGGGCGCATCGGACATTGACCCCACCAGAGTGGGGACAAAATCCGATGCGGTTTCGCTGGGCTCGCTAGCGGATCTTGCGGGGGTGCTTGCCCGGGCGGACCTTGATCGCGCGGGAGCGGGCGACGATCTTGCCTTTGCGATCGAGGCCGATGATCCGGTAGTGGTAGGCGCGACCTTTGTTGACGCGGTGGTCGACCCGATGCTTGCGGGCGGTGCGAGCCAGCGGACGGCTGTCGCGGACCACCTTGTAGACGCGGACGTCGACGCCGCTTTCCTTGGCCCCCACCGGGGTCCACTTCAGGGCCACCTTCTGAGCGGTGACGGTTCCGCGGACGTCGATCGCGACGGTCCGTTTTTTCGGCTTTTTCGACTTTTCCGGCGCCGGGGCTTCCTGGCTGCCGGTGAGGACCAGGGCGCTCTTCGGCGGCATCGTCGCGCCGGTCGCGTTGGTCAGGCCGGAGCCGGAGTAGGTCCCGCCGAAGCTGACGGTCTGGGTGGAGCTGGTCGGGTTGACGAGCACCAGGCCCTTTTCGAAGGCGCGGCGGTGGACGCCGTTGCTGTCCCGGGTCTCGGCCGCGGCCGGCGCCCCCAGGTCGTATTCGTATTCGGGCAGCCAGGCTTCGCCGGTGTAGTCGGGGGTGAAGGCGTAGGAAGCGGTGCCGTTCGTCCCCAGCAGCACCGTGCCGAAGCCGAAGCGCGCGGCTTGGGTCTCGCCGCTGGCGCCCTGGGTGAAGCCGATGAACTGCTTGCCCTGAGCGGCCGCGTACTTGACCTCTTCCAGCTGCCGCGTCCACTGACTTTCCGAGCGGTAGCCTTCGCCGCTGTTGCGGCCCCACTTGACGAACATCTCGTCGAGGGCGCCGTTGACGTACTGGAGCCAGTTGTTCTGGGTGCTGCTGTACTCGACCCAGGTCGCGAAGTTGGCGATCGCGAGCTTGCCGCTGGCCTGGATCTTGGGGCCGATGTAAGCGAGGGCCGATTCGGTCGCCGCGCTGTAGGCGGCGTCGTTCGGGTACTTCGCCACCTGGGTCTCGTCGGTGGCGTATTTCATCGTCGGGTTGACGTCGTCGAGGAAGACGCCGTCCCAACCCTGCGCCTGGACTTCGGCGACCACGTTTTCGGCCCAGCGCTGCTGGTAGGCCGGGTTGCCGATGTCCATCGCCCACAGCCACTTGTAGCCGTCGGAGGAGATCGGTTCGCCCGCCAGGTTCTTCAGGAACCAGTCCGGGTTGGCTTCGGCTTCCTGCTTGGAGACGCCGGTCGAGGCCGAGCTCCCCTTCTTTTCGGCGGCAAAGCTGAAGTTCTTGTAGACGAGGACCTTGACTCCGGAGTTCTTCGCCTTTAGTTCCTGCATCCGCTTGGTTTCCCAGGACTGGAGGACTACGTAGGACTGCCTGGTGGCGGTCTGAGACCAATCGGCGCTGGCGGCGGCGCTGTCGTAGGCGGCGCGGGTGTAAGTGACCGGGGCGGCCTGGGCGACGCCGATCGCGGTGAGCGTCAGAGCGGCGGTCGCAATAAAGATCGCAAAGACGTTCTTGAGACGCGCGACACCCACCGGGCACCGCCTCCTTTCGGTAGCTGGGCGATCTCGGGGAGATCCCTGGCTTTGCGCCCCCGCCTCGCGACGGGTTTGCCTTTTCGAGGTGGCCGCTCAAGTGGTCGCGGCCTCTTGCTGCATTAGAGATCGGCTCCGGATCGAGATTCCCGAGCAACCGCGGGCGGTCTGGACGGGTGTTCGAGTGGGCTAGAAGGCCGTGGAAGCCGGCTTGCGAAGCGGATTCGCGTCCAGCGGCAGCAGGCGACGGTAGAGCTCGACCGCGGGAGCGGTCGTATGGCGCCAGCGATATTGCTCGGCGTGCTCGCGAGCCGTGATTCCGAGCTCGCGAGCGCGTGCCGGATCCCCGAGCAAAGCATCGACGGCATCGGCGAGCCCCCGCGGCGACTCGGCGACGAGGCCGTGGCGGCCAGATTCGAAGCCGACGCCTTCGACGCCGAGGGCGGTGCCGACGATCGGGCGCGAGGACGCCATCCCCTCGACCACCTTGAGCCGGGTCCCTCCCCCCGCCCAGAGCGGCACGATCGTCAGCGCCGAAGCCGCGATCTCGCCCGTGAGGTCGTCGACGAAGCCGAGGAACTCGACCCCCGGCGTCGCCGCGGCAAGCTCACGCACCTCGTCGGTGGCGCCGCTGCCGGCGATCCGCAGCCGCGCCGACGGCCGCGCCGCCGTCACCCGCGGCCAGCCCTCGCGCAGGAAGCGCGCCAAGCCGTGCTCGTTCGGCGGGTAGTCGTGGCGGCCGAAAAAGAGGACGCGGTCGGGCTCGGCACCCTCGAGCGGGATCTCGAAGAAGTCGTCGTCGATCCCGTTCGGGGAAACGATCAGATCCGCCCCAGGCGCTTCCAGCCCGGTGCGATCGGACTCCGAGACGACCAAGGTGGCGGTCGCCCGCCGCACCTCGCGACGCTCGACCGAGCGCATCGCCTGCCACTGGCTCCAGCCGCGCAGCCAGGCGGCGGTGCCCGGGCGCTTGGTGCGGGCGATCGTCCGCAACAGCTCGGAGTCGACGTTGTGCAGCGAGAGGACCCAGGGCACGCCGGTGAGGGCGCGGTCGTAGTAGGCGCTCTGCGTGTGCTCGATCTGGACCAGCGTGTCCGGCTGGTGGGCGAGCTCGCGCAGACGCGCCTCGACCGAGGGGATGAACGGGCTCGGCAGTCGCCTCAGGTGCTGGTGCAAACGGTGCGGGATGGTCGCGGGCGGCGGCGCCAGCACCTCCACCGTCCAGCCGCGCTCCCGCAGCGCCGCGACCAGCTCGGGGTCCTCGCCGTCGGTGGTGAGGATGTACGGGACGTACCCGGCGGCGTCCGCCGCCTCGAGCAGACGAAGCGTCCGCTTGCGCCCTCCGTCGATCGGCGGAAACGGCAGCACCGGGCAGACGACGAGGAGTCGAGCCGAGGACATTGCCTAGAGTCTTCCGCATCGTGGCGACCACCGACCCCTCTCAGAGCCACGTCGCAAGCACTCACCCGCAGGAGAGCCGGGTGACGGTGGTTATCCCGACCTACAACCGGGCCGAGCTGCTGGCCCAGACCCTGGCCACGGTTTTCGCGCAGGAGCCGACGCCCTACGAGGTGATCGTGGTCGACGACGGCTCCACCGACGCCACCCTCGAGTACCTCGAATCCGTCGACGTCTCGGTGCTGCGCAACGAGAAGGGCGGCTGGGGGCCAGGCCGCGGGCGCAACGAGGGCTACCGCCGGGTCAGCTCGGAGTTCGTCGCCTTCCTCGACTCCGACGACCTGCTGCTACCGGGGACCCTGGCGCGGCTGGAACGGGCGCTGCGGGAGACCCCCTCCGCCCCGTTCGCCTTCGGACGCTGCCTGACGGCGAAGAAAGAGGACGGGCGCTGGGCGGCGACCGGCCTGATGACCGTCGACCCGCCGGAGATGGAGTCGCCGCTGCGCTCGCTCTTCGTCCGCAACTTCGTCCCCTCGGTCGGATCGGTCGCCAGGACCGCGGCGGTCGAGCGGATCGGCGGTTATCCCGAAACCACCGCCTTCGCCGAGGACCACTACTTCTGGCTGCGGCTGGCGCAGCTCGCCGACCCCGTCTTCGTCCCGCTCCTCACCTGCGTCTACCGCGTCCATCCGGGAAACCGGCACTCGCCGACCCTGGCCGCGCGGGAATTGGAGGAGTACCTGAAGGTCGCCCGCGAGGATCCGCGGCTGACTCCCTGCATCCCCGACCGCCTCGGCGTCGCCCTCTGCGCTTCTTTCACCGCCAACCTGGGGCCGGGAGATCGGGGCAAGGCTCTGAGGGTGGTGCGCGACAACCTCCTCAAACGCCGCCACAAAGGAGCGATCCTGCGTCAGGCCCGCAAGCACTGGCTTGACCGGCGGCGCTGGGTCGAGGAAGGCTTGAGACTCTGGGAGGAGGATGACGAGCTCAGGGCCTGGCTTGCCCTCTACTGAGGTAGGCCAGGGGGTATCCGGCACGACGGGGAAAGCGGTGCTGCGGGGCAGCACCTGGAGTGTCGCGCGCATCGTCGGCCCGCAGCTCTTCGTCCTGATCGTCTCCGTCGCGGCGGCGCGCTTCCTCGGCCCCGACCAGATGGGCCGCCAGAGCTTCATCGCCTTCATCGCCCTCTCCACCGCGGCGATCTTCAACGGCGGCATCTCGCAGATGCTCACGCGGTTCGTCGGCGAGGGCATCGGGGCGGAGCGGTGGGCAGCAACGCGGGGACTGATCGCCCGCAGCTACAGGATCGGGATCTGCGGCGCCGTGCTCGGGGCGATGATCCCGATCGGCGCGGCGCTGGCCGGGCAGGAGCCCTCGGCGGCCTGGTGGCTGGCCGGGGTCGGCTGCGGCCTGGCCATCGTCCAGGCGATCCCCAACGCGATCCTCAACGGCGCCTTGCGCTGGCGCGAGATCTCGGTGATCGGTCTCGTCACCGGCGCGGCGGCGGTGCCGGTAACCGTCGCGGTGCTGGCCGCGGGAGGCGGCATCACCGGCTTCTTCGCGGTCGAGGTGGCGATGATCGGCGCCAACATGCTCTGGTCGCAGGTGGCGTGCCGCCGCGCCCTGCGCGACCTCGGCCGAGAGACCGCCCACGACCGCGGCTTTGAGCACCGCGCCTGGAGCTTTGCCGCCCTCAGCACGCTCTCGATCGTGCTCTCGACCGTCGTCTTCAAACGCTCCGAGTTCTTCTTCCTCGAGCACTACGCGGACAACGCCGCGATCGCCGTCTACTCGATCGCCTTCGCCTCCGTATACGGCATCACCGCGCTGACCGAAGCCCTGGGGAACACGGTGATGCCGGCCTTCGCCACCCTCTTCGGCAGCGGCGACGAGAACCGCATCCGGCTCGGCTTCGAGCGGGGACAGCGGCTGCTGATCCTCTTCGCCCTGCCGTTGACGGCGGGGGCGGTCGCCTTCGGGCCGGAGCTGCTCTCGCTGGTCTACGGCCGCCAGTACTCCGAGACCGGAGAACTGCTGCAGATCATGGTTCTGGGGGTTCCGTTGCTGGCCCTGATGGGCCTCGCCAACGCCTACCTCAACGGGCTGGGCAAGATCCGGCCGGTGCTGGCGATCACGGCGCTCGCGGCGGTCGTGAACCTCTCCCTCGCCTTCATCCTGATCCCCGGGCTGGAGGCGCGGGGCGCGGCCCTCGCCAACCTCGGCAGCCAGCTGGTCGCCGGTGCGATCACGATCGCCTACGCCGACCACCTGCTCGGGCGCCGAGGCATCCACTCGCGCACCCTCCTCGCCACCTTCGCGGCCTCGGCCGTTGCCGGCGGACTCGGCTTCCTGGTGGCCGACGAGCTCGGTGGCCTCGCGGGAGTGCTGCTGGGAGCGATGGCCGCGGCGGCGAGCTTCACCGCGGTGGCGGCGCTGATCAAGCCAATCCGCCCAGACGACGCGGATTGGCTGTGCGGCACCACCGCCGGCACCCCGCTGGCGCGGCCGGCCCAGCTGGCCTGCCGCGCCTTTTCCTCCGCCGCCCCGACGGGCTAGGCCTGGCCCGGTTCTTTCCGGGGGACCAGGACCAGCCGCTTGAACTCGGCGACGAGGACCCCGTCCTGGTTGAGGACCCGGGTGTGGACCTTGACGACGCCGCGGTCGAGCTTCGATTTCGACGGCTTCACGTCCAGCACCTCGGTCTCGCAGAAGAGCGTGTCGCCGTGGAAGACCGGGTTCGGGTGGCTCAGCTCTTCGGTCGCCAGATTGGCGATCGCCTTGCCCGAGACGTCGGAGACCGACATCCCCAGCGCCAGCGAGTAGACCAGCGGCCCGACGACGACGTTGCGGCCCTGCTGCGATTTGCCGGCGTAGATGTCGTTGATGTGCAGCGGGTGGTGGTTCATCGTGATCAGGCAGAAGAGGTGGTCGTCCGCCTCGGTCACGGTCTTGGCGGGCCAGTGTTTGTAGACGGCGCCGACCTCGAACTCCTCCAGGTAGCGGCCGTAGCTGTGGGCGCCCGATGCCTCGCGCTCCGCTTGGTCCGTCGTCAACTCGTACTTCTGATCAGTCATCTGTGGGTATCGCTCCTGTCGTGTTGGCGGCGGCGGATGCTATCTGCCGCCGGGCGGTCAGCGTCGCCCGTAGAGCGCCAGGTAGCGGCCGTCGCCGCTGACGGTGAGCTGCTGACGCCGGCCCTTGCCGAGCGCCTTGCCGTCGCGCATCCAGCGCTGGAAGCGGAGCTGGACGCCGTGGCGGCGGATCGCCCGCGGGGCCAGCAGGAAGCTCTGGGTCCCCGGCGGGAGCTCGGCCGAGAACGGGGCCGCGCCGCGGACGCTGCCGAGGCGGAGGGTGACCCCCGCGGGACGGGAGGCGAGCTGCAGGTGCGCCATCGCCGGGACCAGCGGCGGCGGGACGATGACGGGCGGGGAGCTTCCGCCCCCGCCGGTCGGGGGCGCCGGTTCCTCCTTCGGCTCTTCTTTCGGCTGTTCCGGTTCTTCTTTCGGCTGTTCCGGTTCTTCGGCGGGTTTCGGCACGAAGTGGGCGATCAGCGTTTCCGAATTGAGGATCGCCGCATCGTGAATCCGGTTGCCGCCATCCGACCAGTTGTCGAAGACGTAGGGCTCGCCGCCGACTTCGGCGGTCGCGGGCGCGGCGACGTTGACTTTGCCGCCGGCCATCGTTTCGGTGCTGACGAGCTCGGTATCGGTGACGCCGTTCAGGGTCAGCGGAATCCCCGCCGGGTCGGATTCGATCCCCACGTCGACGACCCGCGGATATACCTCCACTTCCGTGCTCGTGCTCATTTCCCGCGAATCGGTGACCTTGAAAATCAACCGCAGGTGAGAGGGAAACTCGTGTTCCTCGGGGGTGAAGGTCCCGCCGGCGGTTTCGAAATTGGTCAGCAGATGTTCGTGACAGGCGTCCGGGCAGTGTTTGTTCCTGAATTCCCAGTGCGGTTCCAGCCCCGAGGCGAAAGTCTCGCCGTCGGGGTCGGTGGCGGCACCTTTGAATTCGAACGGTTCGCCGACCACCCATTCCAGGCTGGAAAGCGGTTTCTGGATCGTCACCCCGGTCGGCGGCCCTTTGTCGCCGGGATAGAGCTGCACCGTTTTGGTTTCGACGTGGCTGAAGTCGTCTTTGATCCGGACGCCCACCGTCACGTTCACAGGATCGGTGTATTCGTGTTCGGCGGTGCTGGCGCTGCCGTAGGCGCTGAAGCTGCCATCGCCGTTCAGGTCCCAGGCGTACTGGATGTGGTCGCCGGCATCGGGATCGGTCGACCCGGAGGCGTCGAATTTCACTTTCAGCGGCAGGGCGCCGTAGGTCTTGTCGACGTTTAGGTTCAGGGTCGGCGCCTGGTTGCCGGGGAAGTAGCGGATCTGCCAGATCTCGTCGAAGTAGAAGTTCGGCACGTACAGCGCCCCGTCGGGGCCCTGGACGATGTCCACCGGCGTGAAGAGCGTGTCGCCGCCTTCGTGGACGAAGAAGTTTTCGATCGTCGACGGGTCGGGCTGCCCGTCCGCTCCGGCTTCCATCGTCCAGATGCAGCCGCGGGAGGCATCGGTGAAGAAGAGAGCGTCTTGATACTTGGTGGGCAGCAGCGCCGAGGGGTCGACGCCGGTCGGGTCGTAGAAGAAGAGGCCGGCGACCGAGGAGCCGGCCGAGGGGTCGCATTTGTCGCCCGGGAAGAGGTGGCCGTCGTAACCAGGGGTGCCGGGGTGCGGGTAGGCGAAGAACGGTGCCTGGACCGAGCCGGGAGAGGAGTAGAGGGACTCGCAGAGGGGCTTGTCGACGGCATCCCAGCGCGGGTTTATGCGGCTGCCGTTCGAGTCGCCCTCGTAGCAGGGCCAGCCGAAGTTGACGGCTTTCTGCCCGCTCGCCGGCGGCGAGGTGAGGTGATTGATCTCCTCCCATTCTTCCCAGCCGACGTCGCCGACGTAGACGTCGTCGCTCCCTGGCTTGACCACGAAGCGGAAGGGGTTACGCATCCCGTAGGCGAGAATTCGCGGGGCCTTCGTGTCGACTTCGTTCGCGGCGTTTTTGAGCGGGGTGACGCTGAAGGGGTTGTCGGGGAGCGCCTGGCCGGTGTCCCGGTTCACCCGGATCAGCGCGCCGCTGTAGTCGGTCGGGTCGCCAGGCGTCTGCGGCGTGCGCACGTCCTGCGAGCGCAGCGAGCCGCCTTCGTTTGCCGGGTCGTTGCAGGGGTTGCTGAGCTGCCCGTAGTCAGGCGTGCTCCAGCTGGCGCCGTCGCCGCCGGACATCAGCAGCGCCCCGCTGCTGTCGAACTCGATGTCCCCGATCGAGTGGCTCAGCTTCTGCTGGCACCAACTGTTGATCAGCACTTCCTGGGGCGGCTCCTGGGCGCCGCCGACGGCGACGTCGGTGGCGGGGTTGATCTGGATCCGGGCGAGGCGGCCGCTGACCAGGCAGCCCGCGTCTTCGCTGGTGTCGCAGCCGTCGCTGCCGTCGGCAAGGTGTTCGTGGGGAGAATCGGCGGAGTCGCCGCCGATCGGCGCGTCGTAGGTGTAGCTGAGGTAGATGTAGGGATGCGTCGGATATTCGGGGTCTAGCTTCATCCCGAGGATTCCGCGGTCACCGTCGGCGTGTACCTCGTCGAGGATGCTCGCGGTCAGGGTCGGGGTCGTGTCTTCGATCGAGTCGAAGGCGAGCACCCGGCCGTTGCGCTCGGCGACGAACATCGTCCCGTCGGGGGCGAAGTCCAGCGTGCTCGGTTTCTGCAGGCCGTTGACGTAGGTGGGCGAGCTCGCTTTCGACAGCGGCAGCACCCGGGCTTTGAAACCGGGCGGCAGGCTGTAGCCGGCGGCGGGCGCAGCGACGACTCCCATGAGGAGGGGCATCAGCAGCCAGAGGAGGCGCCCACGGCGAATCGCGTCGGCCAAGCGTGGAATTATGCCGCTAATGCGGATCGGGATCATCGGCCTCGGCTATGTCGGGCTTCCCCTTGCCGTCGCCTTCGCCGAAGCCGGCTGCGATGTGGTGGGCCTCGACGTCGACTCGACCAAGGTCGAAGCGCTCAACTCCGGGCGCAGCTACATCGAGGACGTGCCGAGCGCGGCGCTGACGCCGCTGGCTGAGAAACTGCGGGCGACCGGCGATTACGGCGACCTCGCCGACCGCGACGCGGTGATCATCTGCGTCCCCACCCCGCTCAGCGACGCCCGCGAACCGGACCTCACCTACCTGGTCGACTCGGCCGAGCGGCTGGCCGGCGTGCTGCGGTCCGGACAGCTGGTGGTGCTGGAGTCGACCACCTACCCCGGCACCACCCGCGAGCGCCTGCGGCCGATCCTCGAGGGCTCGGGGCTGACCGCCGGCAGCGACTTCCACCTCGCTTTCTCGCCGGAGCGGATCGACCCCGGCCGCACCGACTTCACCGTGAAGACGACGCCGAAGCTGGTCGGCGGCGTCAGCGAGGCCTCGACCGAGCGTGCGCGCGAGCTCTACGAACAGATCTGCAACACGGTGATCGTCCTCTCCAGCCCCGAGGCGGCTGAGCTCTCAAAGCTCCTGGAGAACATCTTCCGCTCGGTCAACATCGCCCTGGTCAACGAGCTCTCCCAGCTCTGCGACCGGCTCGAGGTCGATGTCTGGGAGGTGATCGAGGCCGCCTCCAGCAAGCCGTTCGGCTTCATGCGCTTCGATCCGGGCCCGGGGATGGGCGGCCACTGCCTCCCGGTCGACCCCTTCTACCTCGCCTTCCGGGCGCGGCAACTCGACTTCTACCCCGAGTTCATCGAGCTTGCCGGGAAAGTCAACCAGGCTCAGCCGGGCTTCTGCGTGGAACGGATCGAGCGGGCGCTGAACGCGGTGCGCAAGCCCGTCAACGGCTCGCGGATCCTCATCCTCGGCGTCAGCTACAAGGGCGGCGTCGGCGACACGCGGGAATCGCCGGCGCTGAAGATCATCGGCCGCCTCCAGGACCTCGGTGCCGAGGTTGCCTACCACGACGCCTACGTGCCCGAGCTGCGCGGCCACGAGCTCAGCTCGGTCGAGCTCGAGGGCGCCTTGGGCGAATGCGACCTGGCGGCGATCGTCACCGCCCACCCCGACTTCGACTACGAGGCGATCGTCGCCGCGGCACCGCTGGTGATCGACTTCCGCGGCGTCACCCGCGGGATCGAGGCCGAGAACCTGCTCCGCCTCTAGCCCTAGTGGACTTTGCGGAGGCGGTTGCGCGCCTCCTGCTTCTCCACCACCTGGGCGATCAGCTTGACCACGTTTGAGTCGCCGGCAGCCTTGATGTGGCCGGTCTCGACCGCGCGCCGGTAGCTCTTCAGCGTCCCTTTCTCAGCCAGCTCGTTGAACTGCGGGCGGTCGACTTCGACCAGGATCCGCTCGTCCTGCGCCAGGTCCTTGGTGATCTTCGGACCCGGCAGCTCCACCCGGTAGAGCTGGACGTCGTGTTTGGCCTTCAGCTCGAGGCCGAAGACCAGCTTGAGGTTCTGCAGGGCGGGGACTTCGGCCTGGAACCGCTCGACGGCGGTCCGGATCAGGTCCGAAGTCGATGCCATGGCTTAGAGGCTTCCCTGGATCAAATCTTGTGCCTTTGCAGCAACTTCTTGCCGATCACCATGCGCTGGATCTCCGAAGTTCCCTCGCCGATCAGCAGCAGCGGCGCGTCGCGGTAGAGGCGCTCGATCTCGTACTCCTTCGAGTAGCCGTAGCCGCCGTGGATGCGGAAGCTTTCTTCGACGCAGTACTTGCCGCACTCAGAAGCGAGGAGCTTGGCCATGCCGGCCTCCAGGTCGGAGCGCTCGCCGGCGTCCTTCATCCGCGCCGCTTTGCGGGTGACGAGGCGGGCGGCCTCGAGCTGGGTCGCCATGTCGGCGAGCTTGAACTGGATCGCCTGGTGATTGGAGATCGTCTTGCCGAAGGTCTTCCGTTCCTGGCTGTAGCGGAGGGCGAGCTCGAGCGCGCGCTGGCCAATGCCGACGCCGCGGGCGGCGACGTTGACGCGGCCGACCTCGAGCGCGTCCATCATCTGCACGAAGCCCTGGCCTAGCCCGGCCTCCTCGCCGCCGAGGATGCGCTCGGGCGGGCACTTGTAGCCGTCGTAGACGAGCTCGGTCGACTCGACGCCCTTGTAGCCCATCTTCTTGATCTTGGGCGGGACGTTGAGGCCCTTGAAGTCACCCTCGTTGGTTTCCTTCCAGGGCTCCTTCTCGGTGATGAAGCAGGTCATCCCCTTGTAAGGGGGGTCGGCCTGGGTGTCGTTCTTCATCAGCACGAAGACGACGCTGGAGCCGAGGCCGTTGGTGACCCACATCTTCTGGCCGTTCAGCTCCCAGTTGCCGTCCTCGCCCTTCTTGGCGGTGGCCTTGATGCCCTGGACGTCGGAGCCGACCTCCGGCTCGGAGAGCGAGAAGGCGGCGCGGATCTCGCCGGTCGCCATCTTCGGCAGGAAGTACTCCTTCTGCTCGTCGGTGCCGAACTTCATCAGCAGGTAGGAGCCGATGAAGTGGGTGTTGACGACGCCGGAGATCGAGATCCAGCCGCGCGAGAGCTCCTCGACGATCATCGCGTAGGTGGTCAGGTCCAGCCCCATGCCGCCGTACTCCTCGGGGATGGTGACGCCGAAGAGGCCGAGCTCTTTCATCTGCTCGACGATCGGCTCCGGGAAGGAGTCCTCGTGGTCGTAATGCTCGGCGTTGGGGATGATCTGCTCGTCGGCGAACTGGCGGACCATTTCGATGATCGCTTCCTGCTCGTCGGTCATTTCGCGATACGCGGCGGTGTCTACGGCCATGGCTCCTGCTCGTGAAGTGGTTGGTATGGGAGTTGGTCAGGGCGGCGACGCGGCTGCGGCGCCCTGGAGAGCCAAGGATATAGACGCGGGGTCGGCCCCGGGGTCAATGGCGCGCAGCGGCGCCGCCGCCTTCAGCAGCATCTCCTCGTACTCGCGCCCCGGGTCGGAGTCGAGGACGACGGCCCCGCCGGCGCCGATCGTCGCCCTGCCCTCAGCGAGGACAAGGGTGCGGATCGCGACCGAGAGGTCGACGCCGCCGCCGACCCCGAACCACCCGATCGCGCCCGAGTAGACGCCGCGGGGAGCGCCCTCGAGCCGGTCGAGGATCTCGGTCGTCCGCAGCTTCGGGGCGCCGGTCATCGATCCAGGCGGGAAGCATGAGCGGACGGCGGCGGGAGCGTCGGCGTCGGGACGCAGGCGGCCGCGGACGGCGGAGACCAACTGGTGGACGGTCTCGTAGGTCTCGACCTCCATCATCTGCGGGACCTCGACGCTGCCGACCTCGCAGACGGCGCCGAGGTCGTTGCGGAGGAGGTCGACGATCATCAGGTTCTCGGCCCGGTTCTTCGGGTCAGCGGCGAGGGCGGCGGCGAAGGCGGCGTCCTCGTCAGGGGACACGCCGCGGCGGCTGGTGCCCTTGATCGGGCGGGCTTCGGCGGTGCCGTCGCGGCCGACGCGGAGGTAGCGCTCGGGAGAGGAGCTGAGGACGGCGAGGTCGCCGAAGCGGAGGTAGGCGGCGAAGGGAGCGGGGTTGGCTCTCCGCAGGCGCAGGTAGAGATCGAGGGGATCGTCTTCGACCTCCGCCGAGAGCTGGTTTGTCAGGCAGATCTCGTAGCTGTCGCCTGCGAGCAGGTGGTCGATGGAGGATGCGACGTCTTCCACGTACTGCTCGGGGGTGCGGGCGAGGGTGAGCTCTCGTGGAGGAGAGGCGGAAGTAGGTCCCACATTGCAGGTAGGACCTACTTCCGCCTCTCCTCCGGCTGCGAGTGCGGTTAAGTGAGCAGCCGTGGCGTCGAGCCAAGCGTCGGCGGTGTCCTCATCGCCTTGGGCGTGGAGGCAGAGGAGGTAGGTCTGTTGTTGCTCGTGGTCGAAGGCGATGAGGCGGTCGGCGAGGATGAACGCCGCGTCGGGATGAGCGGATTCGTGGGGTGAAGCGAAGCCACACTCGGCCTTGAGCTCGTAGCCGAGGTAGCCGACGAAGCCGCAGTCGAACTCGAAGGGGAGGTCGGGGAGCGCCGCGTGACGAAGCTCGGCGGTGCGGCGGGAGAGGTGGTCGAAGATCGACTCATCTGCCTCGACGTTGTGGGTGATGACCTCGGCGAGAGGCCCCGAGGCGTCTCCCATGAACGAGAACCGCCCCCGCTCCCCCGCGCGGCTGCTGTCGAGCCAAAACGCACAATGGCTGTTGGCGTAGAGAGCGACGAAAGCGGCCTCAGGATCCGCCACTGCGTCGAGCCGCCGCGCCTTGAGATCGGTCAAAGAACCCGTTGTCGACTTAGTGGCCGTAGAGGCCACTAAATCGACAGGCGCCTCCGAGGGGGCGGTGAGGTCGCGGAAATTGGCGAGAAGGCGCTTGCCGTGCTCTGTGGCGATCGACTCGGGGTGGAACTGAACGCCCCATTGGGGGCGGGCGCGGTGTTCGATCGCCATCGGGACGCCGTCGCAAGTGGCGATCTCGTTGAGGGACGGCGGCAACGGGCACGCGAGGGCCAGCGAGTGGTAGCGGGTGGCCTCAAAGGGGCTGGGGATGCCGGCGAAGAGCGGTGAACCGTCGTGTTCGATCGCGACCACGCGGCCGTGCATCGGCTCGGGCGCGCGCTCGACCCTTCCCCCCTCCACCCAGCCGATCCCCTGGTGGCCGAGGCAGACGCCGAGCAGCGGCTTATCGCAGTGGCGGATGGCGTCGGCACACACGCCGAAGTCGGCAGCCACATCTGGTCGCCCCGGTCCGGGAGAGATGACGACGTTGTCGAACTCCAGCCGCTCCAGCTCCGCCCAGCTCGCCTCGTCGTTGCGGACCACCAGCGGCTCGCGGCCGTTCACCTCCGCCAGCAACTGGAAGAGGTTGAAGGTGAACGAATCGTGGTTGTCGATCAGCAGCGTCAGCATCGCCGGGGCCGCGCAGGCAAGATATCCCCCTGATGGCCCCCCGCTGGCAGCCGGACCGCGACCGCGGCATCTTCGAGACCTTGCTTGTGGTCGACGGCGCCCCCATCGAGCTCGATGCACACCTCCGTCGCCTGGCGCACAGCCTGGAGACGGTCTACTCGCTGGCGCTGCCACCGCAGGCCGAGGAAGAACTGCGTCGAGCGGCGGCTGATCTCCACCTCGGACGCCTCCGTTTGACGGCCGCACCTCGGGAAGACGGCCCCCAACTCCACCTACTTGCAGGTGGGGTGGAGTTGGGGGCCGTCTTCCCGGAGCAGGGCGTCAAGCTGCAGGCGCGTCGATTCACGGGGGGCCTCGGCAAGCACAAGTGGGCTCACCGTCCCGGCATCAACCGCCCAGAGCCTGGCGAGGCCGGAGCCCTCATCGTCGACGAGGGCGAGGTACTGGAGGCGGGTTGGGCCAACGTCTTCGCCGTCCGCGGCGGCACCCTCTTCACACCCCCGCTCGACGGTCGCCTGCTCCCGGGGACGACCCGAGCAGCCGTCCTCGAGCTGGCGGCGGAAGAGGAAATCGAAGCGCGAGAGCAACCACTCCCCACCTCCGACCTGCTCGCCGCCGAGGAGACCTTCCTCACCGGCTCGATCCGCGGCATCGAGGCCGCCGAAGAACTGGACACGCAGCCGCTACCGGGCTGCGGCCCGATCAGCCGGCGCCTCGCCGCCGCGCTACGACGCCGCTGGAACCTCCCGCATGCCCAGCTTCCAGCCGCCGCAACCGCGCCGAAACCCGATCTGCTCTCTCGGTAAAGCTCCGCAACCGAACATCAAACCGAGGCTGACGGGCCGGAGTCTCAGCTTTTATCCCCTGAGCGCCGGAAGCGTCCCCCTGCTGAGCGTCCCTGCCGGTGGGTGGCGCCGATTTGGGGGACCGCCCCGACAGGGGTGGTGGGACCAAATCGGGGTCAGGACCCGCCGGCCCGGAGCTCTCCCGAGGCCGTACCGCCACCGCCGCCGCAGCCTTCGCACTCTCCTCCGCCGCCTCAGCCGCCCGCCGCGCCTGCCGCGCCGCGTCCAGCGCCATCTCCCCCACCTCGCGCACCCCGTCCTCGGAGGCGCGGGCAATCACCAGCGCCTCGTCGATCCGCGCCTCCAGCTCGCTGACCAGCGGCACGGAGCCGCGCGGAATCACCCAGTCCTGCGTGTTGTCGCGCTCGGAAGCCTCGATAAAGCGGCAATTTAGGGGCGCGGGAGGCGGCAAATCTGTCCTCTGACTAGATTTACGCCCGCCCTTCTTCCCCGACCCACGCGAGGACCAAGCTTGAGACACCCCAGAGAGTTCTTCCTGCCGCAGGCAATCGGCGCCCCGGAGCCGCTCCGCGAGATTCCCGTCAAGCCCTCGCGGATGATCCACTTCCTCGACTTCTCGAACGAGAAGATGGTCGCCAAGGCCGGCGCCATCGCCGAAAAAACCGACATCCTGCTCGGCAACCTCGAGGACGCGGTCCCGGTCGACCGCAAGGAGGCCGCCCGCGCCGGTCTGATCCAGGCCGCGAAGGAGAACGACTTCGGCCAGACCTCGCTCTGGACCCGCGTCAACGCCCTGGAGAGCCCCTGGGCGCTCGACGACTTCACCCAGCTGGTGACCGAGATCGGCGAGCAGCTCGAGGTGATCATGGTGCCGAAGGTCGAGGGCGCCCACGACATCCACTACGTCGACCGCCTACTCGCCCAGCTGGAGGCGAAGGCCGGTCTCTCGCGCCCGATCCTCGTCCACGCGATCCTCGAGACCCCGCAGGGCGTGGTCAACCTGGAGGAGATCGCCAACGCCAGCCCGCGCATGCAGGGCATGAGCTTCGGCCCCGCCGACCTGGCCGCGGCCCGGCGGATGAAGACCACCCGCGTCGGCGGCGGCCATCCCGGCTACCGCGTGATGGAGGACCCGGCCGACCCGGAGAACCCGGAGGCCGACCGCGTCAGCGCCCAGCAGGACCTCTGGCACTACTCGATCGCCCGCATGGTCGATGCCTGCACCTCCGCCGGCATCCTCCCCTTCTACGGGCCGTTTGGCGACATCAAGGACACGGCCGGTTGCGAGACCCAGTTCCGCGCCGCCTTCCTGATGGGCTGCGTCGGCGCCTGGTCGCTGCACCCGGTGCAGATCGGGATCGCCAAGCAGGTCTTCAGCCCGCCGCCGGACGAGGTCAAGTTCGCGAAGAAAGTGATCGAGGCGATCCCCGACGGCCGCGGCGTCCACATGATCGACGGCAAGATGCAGGACGACGCCACCTGGAAGCAGTGCAAGGTGATGGTCGAGCTGGCCGAAATGCTGGCCGAGAAGGATCCCGAGCTGGCCGAGGCTTACAACTCGTAGGTCCCGAAACGCAGGACGCCGGCACTAGGCCGGCGTCCTGAAGCTTCGCTAGCTGCTGCGCTTAGCCGAGGCGCTGTTCGAGCGCCACGAGCTGGGCGCTCACCTCGGCGGGGAGTTTGTCGCCGAACTTGGCGAGGTGCTCCTTCACTTGCGGCAGCTGCTCCTTGACCTTCTCGAGGTCGACGGTCAGCAGGTCCCGCATCGCCTCGGCGGAGATGTCGAGGCCGTCAGTGTTGATCTCACCCTCGGCCGGCAGCAGCCCGACCGGAGTCTCGACCGCCTCGCCTTCGCCTTCGCAGCGGCGGAAGACCCACTCGAGGACGCGGCTGTTCTCGCCGAAGCCCGGCCAGAGGAACTTGCCGTCCTCGTCTTTGCGGAACCAGTTGACGTAGAAGACGCGCGGCAGCTGGCCGCCCTCCCGCTGGCCGATCTTCAGCCAGTGGGCGAAGTAGTCGCCCATGTTGTAGCCGCAGAAGGGCAGCATCGCCATCGGGTCGAAGCGCAGCTGGCCGACGGCACCTGCGGCGGCGGCAGTGGTCTCCGAGGACATCGTCGCCCCCATGAAGACCGCGTGCTCCCAGTCGAACGCTTCCTGGACCAGCGGCACCACGGTGGCGCGGCGGCCGCCGAAGAGGAAGGCGTCGATCGGGACGCCGGCGGGGTCCTCCCACTCCGGCGCGATCGAGGGGCACTGGGCGGCGGGGGTGGTGAAGCGCGCGTTCGGGTGGGCGGCGGGTTTGTCGGACTCGGGGGTCCAGTCGTTGCCGTGCCAGTCGATCGCGTGGGCCGGCGGCTCGCCGGTCATCCCCTCCCACCAGATGTCGCCGTCGTCGGTTTTGGCGCAGTTGGTGAAGATCGTGTTCCGCTCGATCGTGTCCATCGCGTTCGGATTCGTCTTGTGGCTCGTGTTCGGGGCCACGCCGAAGAACCCGGCCTCGGGGTTGACGGCGTAAAGCTTGCCGTCGTCGCCGAATTTCATCCAGGCGATGTCGTCGCCGACGGTCTCGACCTTCCAATCCGGCAGGGTCGGGACCAGCATCGCCAGGTTGGTCTTGCCGCAGGCCGAGGGGAAGGCGCCGGTGATGTACTTGACCTTGCCCTCGGGCGAGGTCAGTTTGAGGATCAGCATGTGCTCGGCGAGCCAGCCCTCGTCGCGGGCCATCGCCGAGGCGATCCGCAGCGCGAAGCACTTCTTGCCGAGCAGGGCGTTGCCGCCGTAGCCCGAGCCGAAGGACCAGATTTCGCGGCTCTCGGGGTAGTGGACGATGTACTTGTTGGCCTCGTTGCAGGGCCAGGAGACATCCTCCTGCCCCTCCGCCAGCGGAGCCCCGACCGAGTGGACGCAGGGGACGAAGTCGCCGTCGGCGCCGAGCACGTCGAGCGCGCCCTTGCCCATCCGGGTCATGATCCGCATGTTGGTGGCGACGTAGGCGGAGTCGGTCAGCTGGACGCCGATCTCGGAGATCTCGGAGCCGAGCGGGCCCATCGAGAAGGGGACGACGTACATCGTCCGGCCCTTCATCGAGCCCTTGAAGAGGTCGTTGAGCGTGGCGCGCATCTCCGCCGGGTCGCGCCAGTTGTTGGTCGGGCCGGCGTCCTCCTCCTTCTCGGAGCAGATGAAGGTCCGGTCTTCGACGCGGGCGACGTCGCCGGGGTCGGAGAGGGCGAGGTAGGAGTTGGGGCGCTTGGCGTCGGAGAGCTTCTCGAAGGTGCCGGCGTCGATCAGGACCTGGGCGAGCCGGTCGTACTCCTCGGCGGAGCCGTCGCACCAGTAGACGGAGTCGGGTTCGGTGAGCGCCGCGATTTCGTCCACCCAGCTGAGAAGTTTGGCGTTGGTAGTCAGCTCGTCCGGGGCAGTGGTCAGGTCGCTCATTCGCCTCTCTCTAATTTTTCGGTTTGAGGTCGATCATCGAGATGTCGGCCTCCTCGTTGCGGATCTTCAAAGTCGCTACTTCCCGCCTGTCATCGGCAAAAATCACGTCGCAGGTGAAGGTCGCGCCGGGATCAACGGATTGGTCCGAAGGGCATTCGACCTGCTTGATCTTTTCATGGATCGAGGATTCAAGGCTCGCTTGGACGGTGTCCTCAAGCTTTTCCTGGCTGACGACCGTTCCGCATCCGTACAGCGCCACAGAGCCGGAAACCAGCGTCAACAAGAGCAAAACGAGGGGCCGGAAGCGGTTCTTCCGCCCGGCGGAGACGGGAAGCACCGGCGGAAGTAAAGCAAGGCGGCGCGACGATCTTCCGCGATCGTTGGATAGGGTTCCGCGCCGCATGAGGTTCTACGAGTACGAGGCACGCAAGATCGTCGAGCTGGCGGGGATTCCCGTCACCAAGTACGGATTCTGCACTTCCGCCGACGAGGCACGCAAGGTCGCCGAGGAAATCGGCGGCCCGGTCGTGATCAAGAGCCAGGTGCTGACCGGCGGCCGGATGAAGGCCGGCGGCGTCAAGTTCGCCGACACGCCCGAGGAGGCCGCCCAGCACGCCGAGGAGATCCTCAAGCTGGAAATCAATGGCCACATGCCGCGTGGCGTTCTCGTCGACCCCAAAGCCGAGGTCAAACAGGAGTACTACGCGAGCGTCGTCTGGGACGGCACCGCGAAGAAGCCGCTGATGCTGTTCAGCGACATGGGCGGAATCGACATCGAGGAGGTCGCCGAGACCCACCCCGACCACGTCGGCAAAGGCCACGTCTCCAACCTCCTCCCGGTCGGCGACTTCGAGGCCAAGCAGGTCGTCGCCGCCACCGGCGTCACCGGCTCGCAGCTGAATCGCGCCACCCCGGTGCTGGCGCGCCTCGCCCGCCTTTTCCGCGACAACGACATGACCTTGGCCGAGATCAACCCGCTGGCCGAGTTGACCGACGGCTCATTCGTCGCCCTCGACGCCCACATGGAGATGGAGAACGAGGCGGTCGGCCGGCAAAAGAAGCTCCTCCGCAAGGAGCTGCAGATCGCCGAGGACGACACCCGCGAGACCTACGAGCCCTCCGACTTCGAGAAGAACGTCAGCGCGATCGACGCCGCCGACCACCGCGGTGTGATCCAGGGCAAGGACCACGGCTTCACCGGCAACCTCGGCCTGGTGATCGGCGCCGGCGGCGGCTCGCTGACCCTGACCGACGCGGTCCGCAACCAGGGCGGCCAGCCGGCCAACTACTCGGAGATCGGCGGCAACCCGTCGGTCGCCAAGGCCTGCGGCCTCGCCAAGGAGGTCCTCGAAAAGGACGGCGTCGAGAAGATCGCGGTGATGATGTCGATCGTCTCCAACACCCGCGTCGACATCGTCGCCCGCGGCGTGATCAAGGCCTGCCTCGAGCTCGGCAAGGACCCGGGCGAGACGATCGCGATCTTCCGCATCCCCGGCGCCTGGGAGGACGAGGGCTTCAAGATCCTCGAGAAGTACGGGGTCGAGTACTGCGACCGCTCGGTCTCGATGTGGGAGGCCGCCGGCCGCGCCGTCTC
>DASSMJ010000035.1:0-15097 GCA_035688955.1 Solirubrobacterales bacterium
ATCGAGAGGGCGCCAAATAGCCGCAGAACCGGTCGAAGAAGTAGCTGATTTGCAGCGACTTCTTAGAAGCCCGGAACGAGACTCGAACTCGTGACCCCTTCCTTACCATGGAAGTGCTCTACCAACTGAGCTATCCGGGCGCGGCGGCCCCCTGTGAAAGCCGGGCGCTCAGGATGATTCTAGACGGTGTCGGCCGAGGGGCTATGCCCGCTGCCAGGGCATCGCTACCGCGAGTTTCCAGAGGCCCTCTACTTGACGGAGGACGACCGTCGGCGTCAGCGTGCGGGTGAGGATCTCTCCTTCCGAGGCGGGGATGCTGAGCAGCCAGCGCTCGGTTCCCAAAGCCACCTCGCCGGCAAGGACGATCGAGCTCTCCTGCACCTCGATCTGGGTGCCGGAGACGATCAGCTGGTGCAGGAGCGGGCGGATCTCCTCCCGCCCCCTCACCGCCGTCGCGTCGGGCGTCACCAGGCAGGCGTCCTTGGCGAAGCAGTTGGCCGCTGCCTCGAGGTTGCCGCTGGTGATCGACTCCGCGAAGGCGTGGGTGCTCTCCTGAGGACTGGTGGCGCCGCTCAGGACGGCCATCTCAGGAGCCCCTTACCCGGCCTATTTCCCTAGATGAACTTGGACGGCTGGAATTTGCAGTAGCGGAATTCGAAGTCCAGAACCTGGTTGTTGGCCAGCCTGGCGTTGCTGTAGAGGCGCACGACCATCTTCTGGGCAGCGGTCGTTTCGTGGGCGGCCAGCTTGCGCCCCACCGCTTCGAACAGCTGCACCTCGGTCTTCACGTACCCGAGCCATTTCGCCAGGCGGGTCGCGTCGGCGGCGGGCTGGGGAACCGCCAGGAGTTTGGTGCGGGTCTGCTTGAGGGCGCGGGCCGCGGCCTTGACCTGCTTGGCGGCAACGTCCAGCTTGCCGGTCTTGACCTTTTCTTTGACGCCCTTGAGGATTTTTTCGTTGGCTTCGGTGTTCTGCTTGCAGATCGGTTCCACCGCGGCGACGTAGCTTTCCTTCGTCGCTTCGGCAGCGAACGAGGGGACCGCCGCGAACAGCATCGCGACCACAACGAACGACAAGATGAGCTTCTTCCCTGGCATGGCTCCCTAACTTCCTTTCGGGCCCCCTGCCCCCAGCGGCCCCATCGTGTCCGTGTTACGCGGTTCCCCGTCCGCGCCGGGCGCAGTTAAGCATAGAGGGAAATTTTCTGTCAGTTCCAGTACTTAACTCTCGATGTCCACGATCACTGATTGGACATCTTGTCTAGATCGTCCATAGTTCCTGAGAATTACCAGCGTGTTTTCCATTCCATTGTCACGGCCTTGATTGGACATCGTGACTAGGTAGGCTCGGAGTCCCCGGACTGCTCCCGTGCCCGCTGTGGGCGCGGAATAAGGTGAACGGGATGGCCGCAACCGACCCAGTGGAGCGACCCGCGGAGTCGTCGTTCCCGCGGCTCCCGGGAGGGCCGAGCGGGTTGAAGCGGGACGAGGTGGAACAGCATCAGCGGACGCGACTGGAAGGCGCGATGGTCGAGGTTGTCGCCCGCCATGGCTTTGCCCCGACCACGGTCCGGGAGCTGGTGACCCTCGCGGGCGTCTCCAAGAGCACCTTCTATGACCACTTCGGCAGTAAGGAGGAGTGCTTCCTCGCTGCCTTCGACCGGATCAGCGCCGAACTCACGGCCGAGGTCACCGCGGCTTATGAAGATGCCGAGGATCCCAGCGCCCGCCCCGCGGCCGCCTTGAGGCGATTCATGGACCTCGTAATGGAGGAGCCACACCGGGCGGCTTTCGTCACCGTTGATTCCTTCACCCTCGGCACCGCCGCCCTCGCTCGGCGGGAAAGGGTCTGGGAGGCCTGCGAAGCGATGGTGAGCCGGTACTTCAGCGAAGCCGAGCCCGAAGCGGCGGTCTCAGAGCACGCGGTGCGGGCGATCATCACCGGCACGACCGGGGTCATCTACCGTCACCTGCGGGCGGGCACGACGGAAGAGTTGCCGGAGCTGGTCAAGCCGCTGATCCGCTGGGCGCTGAGCTATGCCAAGCCCGACAGCGAGGTCGTCCGCCGCGCCGTCGTCGCCGCCGAACAGCCGCTGCCCCCCTCTCCCGCCACCGAGACGGAGGCCCTGCCCTGGACCGAGCCGCCCGACAGCCCGCGCAGCCGCGCGACCCTGAGCCAACGCGAGCGGATCATCCGCGGAGCGGCCAGGGTCGTCGCCGAGCGCGGCTACGGCGCTCTCAGCATCCCCGCCATCTCGGCTGCCGCGGGAACCTCCAACCAGACCTTCTACGAGCACTTCAAAAGCAAACGCGACCCCTTTCTGGCCGCTTACGAGAACCTCTCGTCGGCCGCGCTCGAGGCCAGCTCCGCCCCCCTGCAGGAAGAGCATGCCGGGCCGGAGGCGCTGGGAAGGGGGCTGCGCACGCTGACCGAGTACCTCGCCGCCAACCCGATCTACGCCAAGCTCGCGTTCTTCGAGCTCCCGACCGCCGGGCCACCGGCGCTTGACCGCGCCGACCGGACGATGGACCTGCTGATCTCTTTCCTCGAACCGGGGCGGGCGCCGGAGGGGATCGGCGGCCCCGCTCCGCGGGTGGTGCTGGATGCGACGACGGCGGGGATCTGGTTCCTGATCCAGCGGGAGATCGGCAGCGACCGCGCCGACTCGCTGCCAGAGCTGGCGCCCGAGATGGCCAGGCTCGCCCTCGCCCCGCTCGCATAGACGTATAGCTTGCAGCAAATGCCTTCCCCGTTTCCCCGCTTCGTCGCGATCCTCCTCTGCCTCGGCGCTCTCCTGGCGAGCGGCTGCGGCAGCAGCTCGGACGACAGCTCGCGTTCGGCTCCCGCCGCCGCCGAGTTCCCCTCGGCGAAGGGGAAGACGATCGAGCAAGTGCTGCACGACCCGGGGGCAAAGCCGACCAAGCTGGTGATCGCCCCGGCCGCACAGGCCTTCGACACCGGGCCCAACCGCTACCCCTTCGGCGTCTTCACCCGCGGCAACGAACAGGTCAGCGACGCGGACGTCGCCCTCTACTTCGCCAAGGACGCCAACGGCCCGGTGCAGGGGCCGCTGCCGGCGCGGGTGAGCTCGCTCGAGGTGAAGCCGGCCTACCGCGCCGCCGGCGAAGACCCCGACGAGGCGAAAACCGTCTACGTGGTCCCGAAGGTCGACTTCGATCGCCCCGGGCCCTGGCTGGCGATCGCGATGTTGAAGGGCAGCGGAGGCCTGGAAGTCTCGCGCGTGCCGAGCCCGGTGGTCGGGGACAACTCGGTGCCGCGGGTGGGTCAGAAGGCGCCGGTCATCCACACCCCGACCGCCGCTGACGTCGGCGGAGACCTCGCCAAGATCGACACCCGCGACCCCCACGACCAGATGCACGAAGTCGACTTCGCCGACGTCGTCGGGAAGAAGCCGATCGCCCTCGTCTTCGCGACCCCGGCGCTCTGTCAGAGCCGCGTCTGCGGGCCCGTGGTCGACGTCGCCCAAGAGGTTGCCGACGAGTACAAGGGCAAGGCCGACTTCATCCACATGGAGGTCTACAACGACAACGATCCCGGTAAGGGGATCCGGCCGCAGCTGCGTGCCTACCGCCTGCCGACCGAGCCCTGGACCTTCCTGATCGACCGCAACGGGGTAATCCGCGATCGCCTCGAGGGCGCCTACGGCGTGTCCGAACTGGAAGAAGCAATGCGCAGGATTGTGCCTGGCTGAACAGCCAGAGGGGCGCTAGTGTCGGAGCATGAAAAGGCTTCCGGCAGTCCTCATCCTCGCCCTTGTCATCGCGGCCCTCGCCGGTTCACCACCCGCCTCCGGCGCGCCCCCCAAGAAGCAGGCTGCGACCAAGACCTTTGAAGTGTGCAAGCACGGCTGCCGTTTCCGCACGATTCAGCGAGCGGTGGACTCCGCCGGCTCCTTCAAGGCGAAGAAGGGGAACGCCAAGGTCGTGGCCGTGGTGGCGATCCGTCCCGGCAAGTACGTCGAGGGCGTGGTCGTCGATGGCACGCAGAAGCGCAAGAGCTTCGACGGGTTGCGGATCGAAGGGGTGAAGAAGAACCGGCGCAAGGTGATCCTCGAAGGCAAGAACGCCAAGGGTGAATTGGGGGCGGCGCAAAACGGCATCGAGGCGGTCAGCGTCGACGGGATCGTGCTGCGGAACATGTGGGCGCGCAACTACCAGTCGAACGGGTTCTTCGTCCACGCCGCCAACGAAGGGGGCCAGCGCTGCGACGGCTACACGATGGACAACCTGCTGGCCTCCGGCAACCGCTCCTACGGCCTCTTCGCCAAGAACTGCTTCGGCGGCAAGATGGTCGACTCGGCCGCCTTCCACCACGGCGATGGCGGCTTCTACGTCGGCGAAACGCCGTGCGACTCGAAGAGCTGGACCAACCACGGCGTCGCGCCGCCCCCGGCTCCCTGCCAGCGCAAGCCGAAGTGGACGCTGCTGAAGAACGACCGCAGCTACGAAAACGTGCTCGGCTACTCGGGGACGAACTCCAAGTACGTGAAGATCGTCGAATCCGCCTTCTACAACAACGGCGCTGGGATCGTTCCCAACACGCTCGACAGCGAGGGGTTCGAGCCGAACGGCTGGAACCTGATCGAACGCAACGACGTGTTCTGGAACAACTACAACTACTTCCTGGCTGGCTCCGCCGTTCACACCGTCTCCCCCGGCCTCGGACAGCTGGCGGGGGCGACCGTGAACTATCCGACGGGAGTGGGGATCGTCGTCTATGGCGGCGCCGACAACGTCGTTCGCCGCAACAACGTCTTCGGCAACTACAAGTGGGGCGTCGCCTCCTTCTCCGGACCCGGTGAAGTCTTCGTCGCCAACGAGGGCGACGACGCCAAGAACATCAACAACGAATACGTCGAAAACACCCTGGGCCGGGAAGGGCTGGACCCGAACGGCGAATACGACTTCTGGAACGACGCCACCGGGGGCGGTAACTGCTGGGGCGCCAACGGCACCGCCAACTTCGCTCCCGGCAACGGCAAAGTCCCGCTGAGCACGATTTACCCGACCTGTCCGCAGGCGGAGGTCCTCGCCGACCAGGTGCGCAGCCTTGACATCGTCGCCGGGCTGCAGATCAACATGGCCGACCAGGGGGATCCGCGGACGATCCTCGGCTACGCAGGCTCGAGCCCCCCGCAGAACCAGCAGTGCAGCTGGGTCCGGCGCGTCGCCAGTCACCCCCCGTTCCAGGAGTTCAAGCCAGTCGAGATCACGCCGCAGCCGGGGGAGCTGAGCTGCCCGTGAGCGGCCGTGCCATCAGCGTGGCGAGCGCGGTTCTGGCTGCTCTCGCCCTCTCGGGGGCGAGCGCAGCGGCGGCCGAAGCGCCGGCGCGGGTGAAGGTGTCCCAGGTCACCATCAACGACTTCTACTTCTCCCCGACGGCGGTGAACATCCGCAAGGGGCAGGCGGTGCGGTGGGTGTGGTCGTCGACCAACACCTACCCGCACGACGTGCACCTGAAGAAGGGCCCGGCGAACCTGAAGAAGAAGGCGTCCTACTCGACGCGGACCTCGGCGGTGACCGAAGCCCACTTCCAGAAGAGCTTCGAAACGGCGGGGACCTACAAATTCATCTGCACGATCCACCCGACCGAAATGCGGATGACCGTCACCGTCAGGAAGTGACGCCCGACCCACTCGACCGCCGGGGCTTCCTTGCCCTCTCGGGCGGGGCGCTGATCTGCACGCTGGCCGGTCAGGAGGTAACCGCCGACGGGGGCAAGATCGACGTCGAGGGGCTGTCACGCCAGGTGCGGGTGCCGCCGAAGGTCGCGGCAGCCGAGTGGCGAGGAGAAGACGCGGGCGCGCGGGTCGCGGCGGCGGCAAGCGGGACCGGGGTGCGCGAATACTGGATCGCGGCCGAGCCGGTCGAGTGGGACATCGTCCCCACCCACCGCGACGAGATGATGGCCGAGCGGGTGAAGCAGGGACGGACGCGCTTCGGTGCTTACGGCTACCGCCCCTACTCGCCTGGGTTCAAAGCGCCGCTCGGCCGGGCGACGGTGCCCGGCCCGCTGATCGAAGCCACGGTCGGCGAGACCGTGGTCGTCCATTTCCGCAACAAGCTGGGGGCGCCGGTGACGATCCACCCGCACGGGATCTTCTACGCGAACGAGATGGACGGCGCCTACAAGGGCAAGTTCACCGACCCGGGTGGGTTCGTCCAGCGCAACCGCACCTTCACCTATGTCTGGGAGGCGCGGGAAGGGACGCAGGGGACCTGGCTCTACCACGACCACGGGCCGATGGACCCGCTGCCGGTCTTCAAGGGCCTGTTCGGGCCGCTCGTGATCCGTGGGCCGGGGGTGCCGGGCCCCGACGCGGAGTTCTTCCTCGCCTTCCACACCTGGGACCCCGGGATCACCGGGCTGAAGGGGAACTACTTCTGCGTCAACGGCCGCGCCTACGCCGGCAACACGCCGACGCTGGAAGCGAAGGTCGGCCAGCGGGTCGGCTTCCACGTCTACGGCGTCGACAACTTCTTCCACACCTTCCACCTGCACGGACATCGCTGGCGCGAACCCGACGGGCGGATCGTCGACAACAGGACCTTCGGCCCGGCCGACTCCTTCGGGTTCGAATTCGTCGAGGACAACCCCGGGCGGTGGTTCTACCACTGCCACGTCTTCCAGCACCTGCACCAGGGGATGAACGGTTGGTACCTCGTCTCCTAGCCGGGCTGGCGGCGTTGGCGCTGGTCTTTCCGGCAGCTGCGAGCGCGCTCAACACCCGCGTCTCGATCGCCGATTACGCCTGGTCGAACCCGCAGGTGCACGTCGACCGCGGCGAGAAGGTCACCTGGGACTGGCTCGGTCCCGACCTGGCGCACTCGGTGACCGGTGTCTCCGCCAACGACCTGCAGTGGGATTCCGATCCGGGCACCGACGCCCCGGCGCACCGAGCGGGCGACAGCTTCACGCTCCAGTTCGATCAACCGGGGACCTACCTCTTCCAGTGCAAGCTGCACGCCTTCGTCCGCGGCGAGGTGATCGTCTCCGACGCTCCCGGCGATCCCGGCTCGGACCCCGGGCCCCAGCCGCCGCTCAACATCGACGTAAAGCCGCCGACGCTGGGCTCGCTAGTGCTGGCGAAGCGGACGACGAAGGGGACGAAAGGGCTCGATTTCAGCGTGCAGGTGAACGAGCGCGGCAGCCTCGACGCCGAGTACTACCGGCTGACCGGCAAGCGGCGGGTGTTCAGCGGCTACGGGACCTGGGACGCCTTCATCGGCATCAACCACCTGCGCCTCGGCGGCCGCTGGAAGCACTTCCGGGCGCGGCCTGGAAGCTACGAAGCGGTACTGCGGGCGACCGACGAAGCCGCGAACGAGTCGAAGCCGCTGCGGACGCGGTTCACGATCGCCGGCTAGAGGAGCTGCGGCGCCGACCCCGCGAGGAGCGGCGTTTGCCCGCCGGTTCGCCGGCGTCGCGGAGGGTGCGTTCGCCGGCTTTCTCGGTCGACTCGCCCATCGTGATCTGGAACATCGCCAGCAGCGCGTCGGAGGCGAGCGGGCGCATGCGGTCGAGCGCCTCGCGCACCTTCGGCCAGTCCTCCTCCGGCCGGCCCGCCTTGTCGAACGGCTCCCAGATCTCCTTGACGAAGAGCTCGACGAAGGTGCGGGAGACGCGCTCGGAGGCGCGGCGCAGCTCGGCGGCGGTCTCCACGGCGGCCTCCGGGGAGACGCCGAGCTCGACCAGGGCGGTGCCGGCGCGCTGCAGGCGCGGGCTGATCACCTCGATCTTGCCCTCCGGCAGCTCGCGGAGGATGCCGAGCTGTTCCGTGCGCCGCAGCAGCTTCGCGTCGAACTGGTCCACCCCCCAGGCGGCGGCAAGCTCGGCTTCGTCGAAGATTTCCGGCGTCTCGTCCTCGAAGGGGGCGCGGACGGCGCGGGCGAAGTCGACCATCTCCCGCGAGGAACCCTCGCTGCTCTCCAGCACGCGCCGGATCGCCTCCAGGTTGAGTCCCTCCGCCTGCATTTCGCGGGTCAGTTCGATCCGCGACACATGGCCCTCGTTGTAGTAGCCGGTGCGGCCGTGGACCTCCGGCGGCGGCAGCAGGCCACGGGTCTGATGGGCGCGGATGTTGCGGATCGTCATCCCGGTCCGCCGCGCCAGCTCCCCGATAGTCATCTTGCCGTCGGGCGCGCTGCGCCCTTTGCGGCTTGCCATCACCCCATGGTAAGCGCGAGGCGCTGCCCGTTCATCTTCTTTGCCTCCTCCGAACAGAGATATGCGATCGAGGCGGCGATGTCCTCGGCCGAGGTGAAGGTGGCGAAGTCCCCGCCGGGGTTCTCCTCGCGCATGCGAGGGGTGAGGATCGCCTCGACGACGATGATGTTGGCGGTGGCGCCGCCGGGCTCGAAGCCGTCGGCGAGGGCGAGGGTCCAGGCCTCGGCGGCTGCCTTGGCGGCGGCGTAGGCGGCGTTGGTGTTGCTCGGGTTCTGGGCCTGCTTGGCGGAGACGAGGACGAAGCGGCCGTGCGCGCTGCCCGCGAGCTGGTCGTGGAAGGCGCGGGTGGTGTGCTGGAGGGTGCGGACGAGGAGGTCATGGAGGAGGTCCCAGTCGGCGAGCGGCGCCTGGTGCAGCGGCTCTCCCCCGCGCCAGCCGCCGACCAGGTGGACGAGCCCGTCGACCCGGCCGAAGCGCTCGACCAGCGCCGCGCACCAGCCGCGGGCGGCCTCCTCGTCGAGCAGGTCGACCGCGCGCCCGTCCCAGCGCTCGGGCGGCAGGTCCAGCTCGGCCGCGAGCGAGTCGAGCGCCTCCTGGCCGCGCTCCGCCCCGGCAACCGTCGCCCCCTCCGCCGCCAGCCGCTGGGCCACGACCGGGCCCAGTCCACCGCCGACGCCGGCGATTGCGATCACACGATCCTCAAGCATCACGGACATCTTCTCAACACCTTCGTAGCAACTTCTTGTCCGGCAGTTTTCCGTCTGCGGGAAATGCAATAGTTCTGCTCATGACGACCACCCCCGGCAAGAGCCCCCACCTGCGCGAGCGCATCGTCAATCGTCGGGTCCAGGGCGACATCGGCGAGCTCTCGGCGATGGAGTGGCTGGCAAGCAAAGGCGCGACTGTTTGGATGCCGGCCAACCACAGCCCTGACGTGGATCTGATGGCGGAATGGGACGACGCCCTCATCAGGGTTCAGGTGAAAACCTCGACTTTTCGCGGGATACTCAAATCGGGAGAGGAGCGCTGGAAAATCGCCATAGCGACGAATGGCGGCAACCGCAGCTGGACTGGACTCACGAAGAAATTTGACCCGACGAAGGTGGATTTCCTTCTCGTCCTCGTCGGAGATGGGCGGCGCTGGTTCATCCCGGCGAGGCTGGTTGAGGCTGCCCGATCACTCGCCCTTGGCGGAACGAAGTACTCGGAGTTCGAGATCGAGCGGGGAACGCCATTCGAAGAGCTCATCTATGGCGAGGCGGAAGCCAATACACTTCCTAACGCACCACCTTTACCGGGGGAGTGCCAGAGCGGTCAAATGGACTTGACTGTAAATCAAGCGGCTATGCCTACGCAGGTTCGAATCCTGCCTCCCCCATCTCTCCCTTCTAGTCGGCAGATTCTGCTGAGGCCGAAACGGCAGGCGACCATTCCGAAGGGGCCGTGCCGGGAGGCGGGGATCGTGCCGGGAGATCGACTGCGGGTCAGTTCCGACGGACCCGGCCGCCTGCTCTTCGAAAAGATCGAAGCGCCGGTCTAGCCTTCCGACGCCCCGAGCCTGACTTTCATCTGCTCGTTGAAGGCGGTTAGGGCGGAGAAGGGGCGCATGAAGACGGTCAGCTCGCGGACCCGGCCGTCCTCGTCGAGCTCGAGGAAGTCGATGCCCTCCAGCTCGCGATCGCCGACCTTCGCTTTGAAGCGAAGGACCACGGTGCCGTCGTCGGCGAGCTCGTCGATGTAGGAGAAGTTCTCAAGCGTCGCCGCCACGTGGGTGAGGACTGCGATGACCGTCTCGCGGCCCTCGAAGCCGCGAAAGAGGACGGGGCTGTGGAGGACGACGTCCTCGCGCAGCGTCCCCTTCATCTGCTCGATGTCCTTGCTCTCGGCGGCGCGGCGGAACGGGTGGGGCTCGGTCATCTTCCCACTGTAACCGGCTCCGGTGGAATACTCACGCGGTGCCAAGCGACCGCTTCTATTCGCGGCTGTCCCACTCCCTCGGCGCCAGGGGCCTGCGTCTCGTCGGCAAGCTCAATACGCCGATCTACCGGCTCAGCGGCGGTCGCATCGGCGGCAAGGTCGGTGGAGGCCCCGTTCTCCTGCTGACCACGACCGGCCGCAAATCCGGCCAGCCCCGCACCGCGCCGGTGCTCTACCTGGCCGACGAGGATCGCTTCGTCGTCATCAACACCAACGCCGGCAACACCAAGACGCCGGCCTGGTCGTTCAACCTGCGGGCGAACCCGGAGGCCGAAGTCGAGGTGGGCCGCAAGCGCGTCAAGGTTCGAGCGCGCCTGGCCGAGGGCGAGGAGCGCGCCGACCTCTGGCGCCGCCACATGCAGCAGTACTCCGGCTGGGACTACTACGAGTCGAAACTCGACCGCGAGATCGGCGTCTTCGTCCTCGAGCCGCGTTAGCGGCAGGACTAAGAGGCTTCTCTCAGCATCTGCGCCTCTGGCAGGCGCTTCAGCTTCTTCAGCGTGTTGTTCTCGATCTGGCGGATCCGCTCGCGGGTGACGCCGAAGGTTTTGCCGACTTCCTCTAGCGTCAGCGGCTCAGCGCCGGAGAGGCCGTAGCGAAGTTCGATCACCTGCCGCTCGCGCTCGGGCAGCGCTTCGAGGGCCCGCTTCACGCCCTCCTTTTGCAGATGCTCGCTCGCTTCCTCGAACGGCTCCAGGACCGCGTCGTCGGCGACGAAATCGCCGAGCTCCGATTCGTCCTCGTCGCCGACCGGTTTCTCCAGCGAGACCGGCAGCTGAGCGACGCGGAGGATGTCCCGCACGTCGGAGACCGGCCAGCGCAGCTCTTCGGCGATCTCCGCCGGCTCCGGCTCCCGCCCCAGTTTCTGCACCAGCTGGCGTTCGACGTGAGCGACCCGGTTCAGCTTCTCGACCATGTGGACGGGGATCCGGATCGTCCGCGCCTTATCGGCAATAGCCCGCGTCACCGCCTGGCGAATCCACCAGGTCGCGTAGGT
This sequence comes from Solirubrobacterales bacterium, assembly GCA_035688955.1. Taxonomy (GTDB): domain Bacteria; phylum Actinomycetota; class Thermoleophilia; order Solirubrobacterales; family 70-9; genus VAYN01. Next base: position 11,162 of record DASSMJ010000035.1, read on the forward strand.
CGAGAACTTGTAACCGCGGCGATAGTCGAACTTCTCCACCGCCCGGATCAGCCCCAGCGAACCCTCCTGGATCAGGTCGAGGAAGCTCAGCCCGCGACCCAAATAGCCTTTCGCGATCGAGACGACGAGGCGCAGGTTCGCCTCGACCATCTGGCGCTTGGCAAGCATGTCGCCGCGCTCGATCCGTTTCGCCAGGTCCACCTCCTGCTGGGCGGTGAGCAGGTCGACCTGCCCGATTGCCCGCAGGTAGAGCCGCAGCGAGTCGAGGCTGGGCTCGACGGTGAGGTCGAGCTCTTCCTTCTTCGTCGCTGCCTCCGTCTCACCGCTGCGCTGCGCCTTGTAAGCGCTGACGCCACCCTCGGCGATCACGTCGACGCCGTGCTCGACCAGATGCGCGTGCAGTTGCGAGACCTGTTCCTTGGTGATCTCGACCTCCTCGAGTGTCGAGGAGATCTCCTCAAAGGTCAGATAGCCGCGCTCACGTCCTTTGGCGACAAGGCCCTGAAGCTCCTCGATCTCCCCGATCGGGTTCGCTTCCTCATCGCGCTCGATGACGTCCGCGGCGGTCTCCATCGGTTCGATAGTCACTGTTCCGCCGTTCCCTCTCCCCATCCCCGGGGGTTGTCCCTGGGCGGCCGGCCCCGAAGCTCCGACCGCGCCGGATTATAGGGAGAAAAAATTCTCTAACGGCGAAACGGCTTGTCACCCGGCCCACCGGCCGAGTTGCTTACTATTGGTTAGCCGATGGCCAGCCACCCCACCGCCACCCGCTCAGAACCAGACGTCCAAGCCTCGCTCCCGGCCACTCAGGTCGGCCTCTCACGGGTCGGCGTCACCGGCGTCGAGAAGGTGATCCGGGTCAAGACCGACGGGGCCGAGAACCTCTTCTACGCCGAGTTCGAGTGCTTCGTTGATCTCAACCCCCGGCAGGCCGGCGTCCACATGTCGCGCTTCGAGGAGATCGTCAACGAGGCAATCGACGAGGTGGTGCTCGGCGAGGCCTTCAAGGCGGAGGTGCTCGCCGCGCACGTCGCCGAGCGGGTGCGCGAGCGCCAGGGTGGCCAGCGGGCCGAAGTCTCGGTCGCCGCGCGCTACCCGGAGACCGCCCAGACGCCCGAGACCGGCAACAGCACCCAGGAGATCTACGTCCTTCACGGCAGGGCCGTCGCCTCCGAGCGCGGCACCCGCACCCTGACCGGGGTCGAGGCCCAGGGCATGACCGCATGTCCCTGCGCCCAGGGGATGATCGCCGGCCTCGCCCGCGAGCGGCTCGCCGCCGACGGCTTCGGCGAAGAGGAAATCGACCGGGTCCTCGACCTGGTCCCGGTCGCGACCCACAACCAGCGTGGCCTCGGCACCCTCTACGTCGGCTGCCCCGAGGGCGGCCCCGCCTGGATCGAGGCACCCGAGCTGCTGCGGATCGTCGAGACCTCGATGAGCTCGGAGATCTACGAGCTGATGAAGCGCTCCGACGAGATGTCGGTCGTCGTCAAAGCCCACGAAAACCCCCGCTTCGTCGAGGACTGCGTGCGCGAGATGGTCCGCCAGGTCGTAGAGGGCTACCCCGACCTGCCCGAGGACACCTTCGTGATGGCCCGCCAGGAGAACCTCGAGACGATCCACCGCCACAACGTCGTCGCCGAGCGCTACGGCACCCTCGGCGCCCTCCGCGCCGAGCTACAGGATGGCCAGCGCGAGTCGCATCACCTGACGATGCGCGAGTGGCTCGAGGTACCAGCGGGCTAGAAATCGACGCCTCCGAGATCTGGTGGGTTATAGCCCCCAGAAGTTCGGAGTCGCTACGCGGCGGTTTTTGCCTTCGCCGCCGCCCGTTCTTTCTCTAATTCCTCGATCCGCCGCCGCAGCCCGAAGAAGTAGTCGACGCCGCTGACCACGGTGGCTGCCAGGGCGACGTAGACGAGGAGGTCGACCCAGAAGGGCGCGGGGTTGGTGGCGATCAGGGCGAAGACGGCGGCGATCTGGAGGACGGTCTTGATCTTGCCGAGCCAGCTGGCGGCGATGACGATGCCGCGCTCGGCGGCGATCGCGCGCAGGCCGGTGACGGCGATCTCGCGGGTAATGATCACCATCGCCACCCAGGCGGCGAGGCGATCGAGGGAGACGAGGGAGAGCAGCGCGCCGGTGATCAGCAGCTTGTCGGCAAGCGGGTCCATCAGCTTGCCGAAGGTCGTCACCGCGTCGCGGGAACGGGCGAAGTAACCATCCAGGCCGTCGGTGAGGGCCGCCAGGGCGAACACCGCGGCCGCCAGCGTGTCGCCGTTGGGCGTCTCCCCCAGCAGCGCCACCACCACGACCGGGACGGCGAGGATGCGGAGGAGGGTGAGGAAGTTGGGGAGGTTGAGCGGGAACATCTCCCCGCTCACTTACCCCCTGCGGGCACCGGTGCAGCCTGGGCGCCGGCTTTTTCTGCGTCGCGCTTGGCGAAGTACTCCTCGCCCTCGATGCTGACGTGAGGGATCACCTTCTCCATCCAGCGCGGCAGCCACCAGGCGCGCTTGCCCAGCAGCACCATCACCGCCGGCACCAGCAGGCAGCGGACAACGGTGGAGTCGATCGCGATCGCGACCGCCAACCCGACGCCGAACTCCTTCACCACCGGGTTGCCGCTGAGGACGAAGCTGGTGAAGACGCAGACCATGATCGCCGCCGCCGAGGTGATCACCCGGCCGGTGTTGGCCAGCCCTTCGACCACCGCCCGCTTCTCGTCGCCGTACTCCTTGAAGTGCTCGCGCATCTGCGTCAGCAGGAAGACCTCGTAGTCCATCGAGAGCCCGAAGAGGATCGCGAACATCAGCAGCGGCACGAAGCTGACGATCGGGATCGAGTGGTCGAGCCCGATCAGCGAGGAGCCCCAGCCGAGCTGGAAGACGGCGGTGACGACGCCGTAGGCGGCGGCTACCGAGAGCAGGTTCATCGCCGCCGCCTTGATCGGGACCAGCAGCGAGCGGAAGGCGACGAGCAGGACGATGAAGCTGAGCCCGACGACGATCGCGATCATCAGCGGCAGCTTGTCGCTGATCTGGGTCGCGAGGTCGATGTAGCCGGCGGTCTGGCCGCCGACGTAGGCCTGTGCCTGCGTCCCCTTCAGCGCTTGTGGGATGACGCTGTCGCGCAGGTCTTCGACCAGGTTCACCGTTTCGTCTGCCCATGGCTCCGATTTGGAGATCACGGTGAAGACGGCGACCGTGTTCTTCTGGTCGAGCGTCGGTTCGCCGGCGACTTTGACGTCTTCGGCGCCGCTGACCGCTTTCTGCAGCTTCGGCAGGACCGCTTTCGCTTCCGCCGGCGTCTTGAATTCGGAGGCGATCAGCAGCGGGCCGTTGACGCCGGGCCCGAAGCCCTTGTTGAGCGAGTCGTAGGCCTGGCGCGAGGTCGTTTCCTTCGGCAGGGCACTGATGTCGTTCTGGCCCAGCTGCAGCTGGAAGATCGGCAGGGCGAGGACGACCAGGATCGCCATCGCGACCGCCGTCGCGATCCAGGGCTTGTTGCTGACCCGTTCAGCCCAGCGCCGCCAGCCGTGCGGCTCCTTGTCATCCGGGTGGGTCTTGCCGAGCTTCACCCGCAGCGAGTTGATGTGGGGCCCGAGCGCGCCCAGCATCGCCGGCAGCAGCGTCGTCGCCGCGGTCACCGCTACCACCACCGCGATCGCTGCGGTGAACCCGAGCGTCGAGACCAGCGGGATCCCGGCAAAGGCGAGCGAGCAGAGCGCGATCACCACGGTGAAGCCGGCGAAGACGACGGCGCCTCCCGCGGTCGCGGTGGCGCGGGCGATCGACTCGCGGACCTCCATCCCTTCGCCGAGCTGCAGTTTGTGACGGGTGACGATGAATAGCGCGTAGTCGATCCCGACCCCGAGGCCGATCATCGTCGCCAGGGTCGAGGCGACGCCCGGGACCTCGAGCACGTGCTCGAGCA
>DASSMJ010000036.1:0-89304 GCA_035688955.1 Solirubrobacterales bacterium
TCGAGCACCACATCCACATGCACGTCGTCCCCCGCTGGGCGGGCGACAACAACTTCATGCCGGTGATCGCCGACACGAAAGTGATGCCGCAGTCGATCGAGCAGAGCTACGAGGCGCTGAAAGGAGCGTTTTGAACGACCAATCGCCCCTGGCGCCCCCGGGGATCTTCAAGGCCTATGACATCCGCGGCCTCTATGGCGAGCAGATGGACGAGACGACGGCGCGGGCGATCGGCCGGGCTTTTGCCCGCGTGTTGGGGCGGCTGCGGGGCAAGCAGCCGAGCGAGCTGCGGGTCGGGCTCGGGCGCGACATGCGCCTGACCGCCCCGGCGATGGCGGCGGCGGTGCGCGAGGGGCTTTTCGCCGAGGGCGCGACCGTGGTCGACGCGGGGGAAGTCGCGACCGAGATGCTCTACCACCTGGTCGGCTCCCGCGAGCTCGACGGCGGCGCGATGGTCACCGCCTCCCACAACCCGAAGGCCTACACCGGCGTGAAGCTGGTGCGCGAGGGGGCGCTGCCGCTCTCCGGCGACGCCGGGATCGGCGACGTCAAGGCCGAGATCGAAGCTGGGCTCGGCGAGGCGCCGGGGGGCGGGTCGGCGGAAGCGGTCGACATCTGGGACGAGTTCCAGGCGCACGCGCTCTCCTTCATCGACCCGGCGAACGTGAAGCCGATGAAGGTCGTCGTCGATGGCGGCAACGGGATGGGTGGCCCGATGGTCGGGCCGATCCTGGAGAAGCTGCCGCTCGAGCTGGAGGAGATGTACTTCGTGCCGAACGGCGAGTTCCCCGACCACGAGCCGAACCCGCTGCTTGAGGAGAACCGGCGGATGATCATCGACCGTGTGCGGGAGAGCGGCGCCGACCTCGGGATCGCCTGGGACGGCGACGCCGACCGCTGCTTCTTCATCGACGGCGAGGGCAGCTTCTGCGACGGTGACTTCATCTGCGCCCTGTTGGCCCGTTCGGTCCTGCAGAAGAACCCGGGCGCGACGATCCTCTACGACCCGCGCTCCAGCCGGGCGGTGCCGGACCTGGTGGCCGCCGAGGGCGGCCGCTCCGACCTCTCCCGCGTCGGCCACGCCTTCTTCAAGGCGCGGATGCGCGAGGAGGACGCGGCGTTCGGCGGCGAGGTCTCCGGCCACTACTACTTCCGCGACTTCTGGAATGCGGACTCGGGGACGATCCCGGCGCTGCTGGTGCTGGAGCTGCTCTCGCTCGACGGCCGCTCGCTGGCCGAGCTGATGGAGGAGTTCCGCGCCAAGTACTTCATCTCCGGCGAGATCAACTCCGAGGTCGCCGACGGGGAGGCGAAGATGCGGGAGATCGAGGACCGCTACGGCGATGGCGCCGAGGTGACCCATCTCGACGGCGTCTCCGTTGATTTCGAGGACTGGCACTTCAACGTCCGCCCCTCGAACACCGAGCCGCTGCTGCGGCTCAACCTCGAGTCACTGGTCTCCCGCGAGGACATGGAACGGCGGCGCGACGAGCTGCTCGACCTGATCCGGGCGTGACGGCGACGCCGGAGCAAGCGCTCGAGCAGGCGGCGCTGGCCGGCATCCACCGCTTCGCGATTCCGACCCCCTTCGCGGTCGGGCGGGTCAACTGCTACCTGATCGAGGACGAGCCGCTGACGCTGGTCGACACCGGGCCCAACTCCGGCAAAGCGCTCGATGAGTTGACCGCGCGGCTGGCCGAGCGGGGGCACGCGCTCTCCGACCTGGAGCTGATCGTCGTCACCCATCAGCACATCGACCACCTCGGCCTGGTCGAGATCCTGGTCGAGCACTCGGGAGCAGAGGTCGCGGCGCTCGGCGCGGCGGCCGAGCGGCTGGCGGCGTTCGACGAGGACGCCGAGCGCGAGGACGCGTTCGCGGTCGAGGTGATGCTCCGCAACGGCATTCCGGAGGATGTGACCACGGCGCTGCGCAGCGTCTCCCGCAGCTTCCGCGGCTGGGGCTCGCACGTGACGGTGACGCGACCGCTGCAGGACGGCGGCACCCTGGAGCTGCGCGACCGGCGCCTCGAAGTCCTCCATCGACCGGGGCACAGCCCCTCCGACACGGTCTTCTGGGACGCCGAGCGGCGCATTCTCCTGGCCGCCGACCACCTGTTGCCGAACATCTCCTCCAATCCGCTCCTTGCCCGGCCGCTCGACGGCTCGCCCGAGCGCCCGAAAGCGCTCGTCACCTACATCGAGTCGCTGCGCAAGACCCGGGAGATGCCCTGCGAGATCGTCCTCCCCGGCCACGGCGAGCCGATCAGCGACCACGTCGACCTGATCGACTCCCGCTTCGCCGGCTACGAGCGGCGCAAGGAGAAGCTCCACCGCCTGATCGCCGACCGGCCGCGGACCGGCTACGAGCTGGCGCAGGCGCTGTGGGGGAACGTCGCCGTCACCCAGGCCTTCCTCACCCTCTCCGAGGTGATCGGCCACACCGACCTGCTGGTCGACGAAGGCCGGGTGCGGGAAGCCGACGACGGCAGCGTAATCCGCTACGAAGCGACCTAGAACTGGCGCGTATCCGATTTTGTCCCCACTCGGATGGGGACAAAATCGGATGCGTTGCAGCGCACTAGACCTGCGCGCCGAGGGCGTGGCCGAGGGCGACGGCGGCAAGGCCAACCGCGGTACTGACGACGATGTTGGCCACAGCCAACCCCGGCCGCCGCTCCTCCCCCAGCCGCTGGGTCTCCAGCATCCAGGTTGAGAAGGTCGTGTAGGAGCCGAGCAGCGCGGTGCCGGCAAGAAGTCGCGCGCCCCCGTGGACCGCAGCCCCCGCCAACAGCCCGAGCAGGAAGGCGCCGCTGAGGTTGACCGCCAGCGTCCCGAAGGGAAAGCGGAAGCCGAGGCGCAGGGAGACGAACCAATCCAGGAGAAAGCGCGCCGTCGCTCCCACGCCGCCAAGCAACGCCACCCCACCCCAGAGGGCGATGCTCATCGTGCCTCCGGTCGCCGCGCGACCGAGGTCGCAAAATGAACGCCGAGCAGTCCGCCAAACACGCTCGCCGCGGCGTAGCCCACCGCGATCCCTACCCGACCCGCTTCGAGCATCGTCAGCAGCTCCAGCTGCAGGGTCGAGAAGGTCGTCAGCCCGCCACAGAGCCCGGTGGTAAGGAGCGGCCGGTGCCGCTTGGTCGGCGGCAGCACCGTGACCAGGTAGCCGAGCAGGAAGGCGCCGACCATGTTCACCGCGAAGGTCGCCCAGGGCCACCCCGGCGCCCCCTCCCCCATCGCTTCCAGCAGCCCCGCCCGCAGCAGGGTCCCCAATGCCCCGCCGAGGAAGATCGCGCCCAGCTCGCGTCGGTCGATCATCGGCGGCAGCGTAGGCGAAGCGCGGCGGCATTAGGCTGCAGCGTCCGTGTCTGCCCAGCTCCGCTCACTGCGCCGCCGTAAACCGGGGAAGAAAAGGATGCTGTTGATCGTCAACCCGTACGCGACGACGGTCTCCGACCGGCTGAAAAACCTGGTGGTCTATGCGCTGCAGGGGCGCTTCGACGTCGAAGCGGTCTCGACGCAGGCGCAGAACCATGCGACGGAGATCGGGCGGGAGGCGCGAGACGGGGGCTATGACGTCGTCGTCGCCTTCGGCGGCGACGGGACGCTGAACGAGGTGGCGAACGGTCTCGCCGGGTCCAACCTGCCGGTGGCGGTCTTGCCGGGAGGCTCCACGAATGTCGTCTGCCGGACGCTGGGGATGCCGAACGACGTGGTTGACGCGACCGAGCACCTGCTGACGCTCGCCGACGACTGGAACCCGCGCAAAATCGACCTGGGGATGGTCGACGACCGCTACTTCGTCTTCTCCTGCGGCGTCGGGATCGACGCCAGCGTGGTCAAGCGGGTCGACCGCAACCCGACCCTGAAGGGCAACGCCGGCCCCTACTACTACAGCTGGGCCGGGGTCTCGAGCTTCTATCGCAAGTACCTGCTGAACCCGGTGCGGGTGCGGACCACCGTCGACGGCGCCGAGCCGGTCGAGGGGATCACCGCGATCGTCCAGAACTCCGACCCCTTCACCTACTTCACCACCCACCCGATCCGCGTCTGCGAGGGGATCGCGATCGACGACGGCACGCTCTCGATCGCGGTGCTGAAACGGGCGGCGCAGCGCGACATGCCGGGCCTGATCACCCGCCTCTTCAGCGCCACGAAACCGGCAGCGCGGCACAAGCAGGTCGTCCACTTCGACGACGTCAGCCACGCCGTCGTCGAGACGGTCTCCCAGGACAAGACGGGGGTGATCCGCCCCTTCCCGCTCCAGGTCGACGGCGACTACATCGGCGAGCGCGACCGGATCGAGCTCAGAGTCGTGCCGGCGGCGCTGACCGTCGTCGCCTGAGCGCCGGCGGGACTACAGCCGGACGAGGTTGCGCGCCTCGATCCCGCGGGTCACTCCGCGGAAGTCGACGACTCGCGGCGCCGCGGCGACCACCTCGGCGTGGTCGACCTCGGGATGGGCGGTGACGATCGCGACCAGGTCGGCGTCGCGCAGGCCCTCTTGGAGATCAACCGATTCCAGGCCGAACTCGGAGAGCTTCGGCACATGGGGGTCGTGGTAGGCGACATCGCCGCCGAGGTCGATCAGCCGGCGGACGATCTTCAGCGCCGGCGACTCGCGGATGTCCCCCACCCCGGCCTTGTAGCTGACACCGAGCACGAGGATGCGTGAGCCGTTGACCGGCTTGCCGGCCTCGTTCAGCGCCTGCTCGATCCGCTCGACGCAGAAGCCCGGCTGGGTCTGGTTGATTTTCCCGGCGAGCTCGACGAACTCGGGGTAGAAGTCATGCTCGCGGGCCTTGAAGGCGAGGTAGAACGGGTCGACCGGCAGGCAGTGGCCGCCCATTCCCGGCCCCGGCTCGAAGCGCATGAACCCGAACGGCTTGGTCGAGGCGGCGTCGATCACCTCCCAGACGTCGATCCCGAGCCGGTCGCAAAGGCGCGCCAGCTCGTTGACGAGGGCGATGTTGACCGAGCGGAAGATGTTCTCCAGTAGCTTCGAGAGCTCGGCCGTCTCGGGGCTGCTGAGGACGACGACCTGCTCGCAGACGCGGGCGTAGAGCTCGCGGGCGCGCTCGGCGCACTCGGGAGTGAGCCCGCCGACCAGCTTCGGCGTCGTCTTCACGGTGTAGTCGGTGCGGCCGGGGTCGATCCGCTCCGGCGAGAAGGCGAGGTGGAAGTCACGGCCGGCGGCGAGCCCTGACTCCTCGAGGATCGGCAGCAGCCGCTCGCGGGTGGTCCCGGGGTAGGTGGTCGACTCCAGCACGACCAGCTGGCCTGGCCGCAGGACGCGGGAGAGCGCCGTGGCGGAGTCGAGCAAATACGTGAGATCAGGCTCTCGGGAGCCGGTCAGCGGGGTCGGCACGCAGATGATCACGGCCTCGCACTCGGCCAGGTCGGTCGGGTCGGTGGTCGCTCTCAGCAGCTCGGCGTGCGCCGCCAGGGTGGCGTCGGGTACGTCCTCGATGTGACTGCGGCCGGCGCCGATGCCCTCGACCTTGCGGCGGTCGGAGTCGAGGCCGACGACCTCCTGCCCCGCTTCGGCAAAGGCGACGGCGAGCGGCAACCCGACGTAGCCGAGCCCGACGATGCCGATCTTGCTCGCGGCCATGCCTGGATAACGCCGCCGCGCGTCCCGGACTTGCGCCGCCGGGCGAGGTTAGGATCGCGCGATGCAACTGCAGCCTTCCGACCTCGCCCCCGGGCTGCTGCTCGGAGCGGACGTAAAGATCGGCGAGGGAGTCCTGATCGGCGGCCACGTGGTGATCCACGCCGGGGTCGAGATCGGCGACGGGGCGCGGATCGGCGACCACGCCCAGCTGCGCGACCGGGCGCGGATCGGGCCGGGGACGACGATCGGCAGCTACAGCTGCGTCGACCCCGGCGTCGCGGTCGGGGCGCGGGTCAGCGTGCAGACCCGCTGCTACATCACCGGCGGCACGATCGTCGAGGACGACGTCTTCGTCGGGCCGGGCGTCACCCTGACCAACGACAACACGATGAACCGCCACGGACCCGACAAGGAGTTCGAGGGGCCGGTGCTGCGCCGTGCCTGCCGGGTCGGCGGCGGCTCGACGATCTGCCCCGGCGTCGAGATCGGCGAAGAGGCGTTTGTCGCCGCCGGCGCCGTCGTCGCCGCCGACGTCGCTCCCCGCACCGTCGTTGTCGGTGTGCCCGCGCGAGCGCTGCGCGAGGTGCCCGACGAGGACCTACTGGAGCGCTGGCGCTGAGCCTTCGCGATCGGGCAGCGGCCGCGCCGGAACCCCGGCCACGGTTGCTCCGGGCGCCACGTCGCGGCTGACCACCGCGCCCGCGCCGACCATCGCCCCGGCGCCGATCCGGACGCCGCCGAGGATCGTCGCCCCGGAGCCGATCGTGGCGCCGCGCTCGACCACGGTCTCGAGCAGCTCCCAGTCCTCCTCGGTCTGCAGCTCGCCGTCAGCAGCGGTCGCCCGCGGCCGCTTGTCGTTGACGAACATCACCCCGTGGCCGACGAAGACCTCGTCCTCGATCCGTACCCCGTCGCAGATGAAGCTGTGGCTCTGGATCTTGCAGGCGGCGCCGATCGTGGCCCCGCGCTGGATCTCGACGAAGGTCCCGACTCGGGTCCTGGTGCCGATCCGGCAGCCGTAGAGGTTGGTGAACGAGTAGATCGCCACGCCCTCCCCCAGCTCGACGTCGTCGAGCAGGCGGTACGGCGCCTCGTTGACGGGCGCGTTCCTCGGCGTGTCCTCCATATGGGACCAACGCGGCCCGGCACGCGGACTTCCGCCAGCGGGGGTCGCAAAATTTAGACTTGTTGCCCCGTTGCTCTTTCATGGCAGTTCTCAGCGAACCAGTCGCGGCTGTCCGGACCTCGGCCCGGCGCTCCTGTGTGGTTGTCAGTCTCGGTACAGCTCAAACGCAGGCGCGGATCCACAGCACGCTGGCGGAGCACAACACCGAAGCCGAACTGATCCTGGTCGACGGGCACGACGAGGCGATCGCGCTCGACCTTGACGCCAAGGCGACCGTGATCCTGATCTGCGACGTCGATCAGCCGCACGAGATGACGACCCTGCGCTCGCTGCGCCGCGAGCTGCGCGGGCCGGCGATCATCGCCGTCTCCCCTTCGGCGACCGCGACCGGGGTACGCCGCGCCCTCGACGCCGGCGCCGACGCCGTCGTCTTCGAGGCCGAGCTCGAGCAGACCCTGGCCGTCGCGGTCAGGGCGGTCGAGTCGGGGCAGTCGGTCGTCCCCCGCAACATGCGGGCGAGCGTCGAGCGCCCTGCCTTCTCGCATCGCGAGCGTCAGGTCCTGGGTTACGTCGCCCAGGGACTGACCAACGCTCAGATCGCCGAGCGCCTCTTCCTTTCCGAAAGCACGGTCAAGAGCCACCTCTCTTCGGCGTTCGCCAAGATCGGCGTCCGCTCGCGGCGCGAGGCTGCCGCGCTCTTCATCGAGCTCGAACAGGCCCACGCACCAGGAGGAGCAACCGCATGAACCCCGGCACCGCCGCCCCGCTTTCGCTTGCCGCGACCGAGGGCACCAACGTCCCCTTCATCCGCCTCGACAGCGCCTTCCCGGAGCTGTTCGCGGAGCTGATGGAGACCGTCGAGCGGATCGCCAGCAAGTCGGCCTTCACGCTGGGCCCGGAACTGGAGAGCTTCGAGGCCGCCTTCGCCGAGTTCTGCGGGACCGAGTACGCGGCCGGGGTCAGCTCCGGAACCGCCGCGCTGGAGATCGCCCTGCGCGCGCTCGACATCGGCCCCGGCGACGAGGTGATCGTTCCCACCTACAGCTTCATCGCCACCGCCGAGGCGGTCAGCACGGTCGGCGCGACGCCGGTGATCGTCGACATCGATCCGGAGACGGCGCTGATCACGGCTGAGATCGTCGAGGCGGCGCTGACCGAGCGCACCCGCTGCGTGATCCCCGTGCACCTCTTCGGCCGCCCGGTCGAGATGGCGCCGCTGCTGGCGCTCTGCCAACCGCGCGGGATCGCCGTGATCGAGGACGCCTGCCAGGCCCACGGCGCCCTGTACCAGGGCCGTCCCGTCGGCTCCTTCGGCGACGCCGGCTGCTTCAGCTTCTACCCGACCAAGAACCTCGGCGGCTGGGGCGACGGCGGCGCGCTGGTGACCAGCGACCCCGAGCTCGACCGCAAGGTGCGGCTGCTGCGCTCGCACGGCGAGGCGGTCCGCCATAACCACGAGCTGGCCACCGGCACCCACCGCCTCGACACCCTGCAGGCGGCGATCCTCGAGGTCAAGCTGCGCCACCTGCCGGACTGGAACCAGCGCCGCCGCGACGCGGCCGAGGCGCTGCGCGACGGTCTCGCCGGGACCGCCGTTATTCCCCCCGAGCCGGCTGCTGATGACAGCGACCACGTCTACCACCTCTTCGTCGTCCGCAGCGCCGAGCGCGACGCGCTCCGCGACCACCTCGATGCCCGCGGTGTCGCCAGCGCCGTCCACTACCCGACCCCGATCCACCTGCAGCCGGCCTACGCCGAGTGCGGCCTGGGAGCGGGCGACCTGCCGGTGGCGGAGCGTCTAGCCGGTGAAAACTGCTCGCTGCCGATCTTCCCGGCGATCACCGACGAGCAGATCGCCGAGATCGTCGCCGCGGTGCGGGACTTTGAAGGCGCAGCCACTAGCTGAGGACCGTGCCCGCAGCGCCGCCGAGGGCGGCCTGCGGATCTGCATGGTCCACTACTCCGACTTCGTCGTCGACTCGCGAATCCAGCGTCAGGCGCGGGCGCTGGCCGAACGTGGCGACGAGGTCCACTGCGTCTGCCTCAACGACCACGAGGAGATCCCGGTAGGCGCCGGCAAGATCGTCCTCCACCGCGCCGCCGCCGGCAAGCCACGCGGCGGCAAGCGCGCCTACCTCGAGGGCAACGCCCGCTTCTTCGCCGGGGCGACGCGGCGCGTAACCGCGCTCGACCGGCGCCTCCGCTTCGACCTGGTCGAGATCCACAACATGCCCGACGCCCTGGTCTTCACCGCCCTGCGGCCGAAGCTGCGCGGCACGCCGCTGATCCTCAACTTCCACGACACCTTTCCGGAGCTGTTCGCGACCCTCTTCGACCGCCCGCCGAACCACCCGCTGGTCCGGCTGATCCGGGCCGAGGAGCGGGTCAGCGCCGCGCTCGCCGACTGCCACATCTTCGTTACCGGTGAGGCGCGCGATCTGCTGGCCGAGCGCGGGATCGCCGCGGCGCGGACTCAGATCGTGATGAACACTCCCGACGAGCGCGTCTTCGGCGCCCGCCGCGACCCGATCGCGGTGCCCCAGCAGGGGCCGCTGCGGGTCGTCTACCACGGCGGCCTGGCCGACCGCTTCGGGGTCGAGACCCTGGTCCGGGCGGTTGCGATGCTGCGCGCCGACGGTGCCGAGATCGAACTCGACGTCTACGGCTCGGATGCCGAGGCGGCCCGGACGCTGGCCGCGAAGGCGGCCGAGATCGCCCCGGTGGGGGTGCGGATCGCTCCGCAGCCGACCCCGGTCGGCGAGATTCCCGACCGGCTCGCGGCCGCGCACCTCGGCGTCGTCCCCACCCTTCGCGACGACTTCACCGAGCTGCTGCTCCCGGTAAAGCTGCTCGAGTACGTCCACATGGGCCTGCCCACGGTCGCCTCACGACTGCCGGTGATCGAGCGCTACTTCGGCGACGACGTGCTGCTTGCCGAGCCGGGCGATCCGGCCTCGGTCGCCGCCGCGATCGAAGGCGTGCGAGCCGACCCGGTACTGGCTCGGCAGCGCGCCGTGCGCGCCTCGCTGCGGCTGGCCGAGATCGAGTGGCGCCGCCAGCGCGACGGCTACCTGGCGCTGATCGACGAGCTCGCGGGCCGCGGCGTTTCCGTCGCCTGATCGACCAGCGGCGCTTTCCTGACCGCGCCGAGCAGGACCTTGACCAAGCGCGGCGTCGTCACCAGGACGCAGCCGACGTAGAGAGCGGAACCGAGAGCCCCTGCGAGGAGCGCCTCGGGCAGCCCGTCGGCGACCATCGCCGCGATCAGGGCGGCGCTGCCGAAGCTGGCGGCGGCGAAGGCAGCGAGGCGGCCGCCGTCGGTGGCAAGGGTGCGGGCCAGCGCCCAGCGACCCTCGCGGGCGCCGGCGAAGAAGAGCACCGTGGCGAAGACGGCGGGCGCGATGAAAGCGGCCCCCACCACGCCGTCGGAGCCGTAGAGAGCCCCGCCGAGCGCGGTGACGCCGATGTGCAGCGCCAGCAGCGGCGGCGCCAGAGCGTTGACGAGGCGGCCGCGACCGAGCGCCAGCAGCGCCGGCAGCAGGAGGTTGACCAGCAGCGCCGCGACCACCCAGGGGGCGAGCAGCGCCGCGAAGACGCGCAGGGTTTCGACATCGCCCGGGTCGAAGCTGTGCGGCAGCAGCTCGCCGATCAGCGGCGCTCCGGCGACGATCAGCCCCGCCATCGCCGGCGCCACGATCAGCATCGAGTAACGGAAGCCGGAGGGAACGGTGTCGGTCAGCATCTCCCGCCACTCGCCGAGCGCCCCGCGCCGCATGTCGGCGATCCGCGAGAGACCGAGGGCGAAGGCGGTGCCGGCGACCAGGTAGCTGGCGAAGAGGTAGGCGTAGGAGAGCACCGTCGCGTCGCCTTCGGCGTAGCCGCTGGCGAAGGCGAGGGTGACCATGTACAGGGCGTTGAAGACCAGGTAGATCGCGGTGCGGGCGAGGATCAGACCCGACATTGAGACCAGCCGGGCCGGCGCGAAAGACGGCTGCGCGGCGCCCACCTCCGGGCGGGCGCCGCGCAGGCCGGCCAGCATCACTCCCAGCGTTCCCGCCGCCATCGCCAGCATCGACCAGCCGAGCGTCAGCTCCTCGGCCAGGGGCGAGACGGTGAGGTAGACGAGGAGCCCGAAAGCGGCTCCGAAGATATAAGCGGCGGCGATCGCGTTGAAGCGGTCGCGGACGGCGAGCAGGGTCGCGCCGCCGGCGGCCCAGAGCTGAAGCGCCGCGGCCATCCCGAGCAGCGGCAGCGCGTCGGCCGTGACGGCGCGATCGGCGGCGTCCAGTCCCGGCGCCAGCAGGTGGGCGAACTGGTCGGCGAAGGGGATCGTCAGGACCAGGATCGGGACCGCGATCAGGCCGAGGCAGACGCCGTACTCGCTGGTCAGCAGGCGCGGCCGTTCGCCGATCAGCAGGTTGGCCGAGGTCATGCGGATGCTCTGGCTGAAGACGCCGACGATCGTGTAGAGCGCGAAGGCAACGAAAAAGCCGTCGGTGCGACCGTCGACGCCGAAGGAGTTGAGGTAGAGCAGTGCCTGCAGGCCGGAGGCGGCGGCCATCGAGAGCGTCGCCAGGGACATCGCGACGCCGGCGCTGGCGTGCTTGGCCTGCATGCTGTCGGTCGCGTGGGTGCTCATCTCTCAAACAACGGCTGGAACGGGTGATTTCTTCGGCGCGTCCACCCATTGCCGCTGCCAGCGCTCGAGCAGGAAGAGGCAGAAGAGGCGCTGGTCGGCCTTGATGTCGCCTTCGCCGGAGACTCGCAGCAGCCGCCGCACCTCGTCCTCGCGATAAAGCCCGCGGGCGCGGGTGCCGGGGTCGAGCAGCGTCTGCTCGAGCAGTCCGCCCTGCTGGGCCTGCAGCCAGCTGCCGAGCGCCGAGCGAAAGAACCCGCGCTTGGGCTTGTCGATGATCTCGTCGGCGACGAGGCCGCGGGAGACGCGCTTCAGCAGCTCCTTGCGGTTGCCGCGCCGAACCTTGCGCGAGTCCGGCAGGGCGAGGCAGAAAGCAACGACGTCGTGGTCGAGGAAGGGCACCCGGACCTCGAGCGAGGTCGCCATCGACATCTTGTCGAAGTAGAGGAGTATGTTGTCCACCAGGGCGAGGCGGAGATCGAGGTAGAGCGTCTGGGTCAGCGCCGAGCGGCCGGCGAGCCCGTCGAGGTGATGGCGCACCGGGGCGCCGACATCGGTGTCGCTGAGGAACTCGGGCGTGAACAGGGCGAGCCCCTGGCGCGGCTGCACCACCCGGCTCATCGCCAGCATGCGCTCGACCGGATCGAGGGTGGCGAGCGCCTGCAGGCCGCGAGAGCGGGTCGACTCCGGCGCCCCTGCCCGCGCCCCGAGCGCGGCCGCCGCACGCCCTCCCGGCACCCGGCCGAGCTGGTCGGCAAGGCGGGCGATCTGGTGCTTGCGGTAGCCGCCGAGGATCTCGTCGGCCCCCTGGCCGGAGAGCGCCACGGTGACCGTCTCCCGGGCGAGCCGGCTGAGCAGGAGCATGCCGACGCAGGAGAGGTCGGCGATCGGCTCCTCGAGGTGGCCGAGCGCGTCGTCGAGCAGGTCGGGATGGTCGAGGGCGGAGGTTTCGAGCTCGTGATGGTCGGCGCCGAGCCGCTCGGCGACCTGGCGCGCCTCGGCCAGCTCGTTGGCGGCGGCGTCCTCGACGAACCCCACCGAGAAGGTCTGGATCGGCCGGTCGGAGGCCTCGGTCATCAGTGCCGCCACCAAGCTCGAATCGAGCCCGCCGCTGAGCATCACCCCGAGAGGCACGTCGCTGACCATCCGCGCCCGGGTCGAGGTGCGCAGCAGCTCGAGCAGGCGCTGGCCGTCCTCCTCCCAGGAGCTGCCGACCCCCTCGGGAGCGTTGTCCCAGGGGTTCCAGTAGGAGCACCTTTCGGCAACCTTGCCGTTCTCGTAAATGAGGTAGGTCGCGGGATCGAGCTTGCGCACGCCCTCGAACAGGGTGAGCGGCCCCGGCACGTAGCCCCAGGCCATGAACAGCTCGGCCGCGGCCGGATCGAGGCGCGGCTGGACCAGCCCGCCGGCGATCAGGGACTTGACCTCGGAGGCGAAGCCGATCCCCTCCTCGCCCTCGGCGACATACAGCGGCTTAACCCCCATCCGGTCGCGGGCGAGGACGAGCCGGCGCCGCGGCCGGTCCCAGAGCGCGATCGCGAACATCCCCCGCAGGCGCTCGACGAAACGGGGGCCGAGCTCCTCGTAGAGGTGGACGATCGTCTCGCCGTCGCCGCGGGTGGCGAAGCGGTGGCCGCGCCCTTCGAGCTCGGCGCGGAGCTCGCGGAAGTTGTAGATCTCGCCGTTGAAGACGGCGGTGATCTCGCCGTCCTCGCTGGCCACCGGCTGCGGGCTGCCGGCCGGGTCGATGACGCTGAGGCGGCGCATTCCTAGCGCCACGCCAGGCTCGAGCAGGTGCCCGTCCTCGTCGGGTCCGCGATGCTCGATCGCCTCGGTCATCGCCGTCAACGCCTCCTGCTCGAGCGGGACGCGGCGCGGGTCGGACGCGGCGATGCCGGCGATTCCGCACATCGCTACTCCGCCCCCGCCAGCGCGGCGCGCATGCGGCCGCGCAGCTCGGCGTGGACGAAGCGCCGGAACTCGGCGTCCTCGACCCGCGGCACCCGGCGCACCGCCGCCTCCAGGTAGCCGTAGAGGAAGGCGAATCCGGAGATCCCCCGTGGGTGCATCCGCAGGCCGACCTTGATCGCGCGCAGCGCCACCCAGGCGAGGCCGAAGTGGGCGATCCAGGCGCAGCGGCCGTGACGGGCACGGCCGCGCAGGGCGCCGCTCGCGGTCGCCACCGGACGGTGGTGGCGTGCCACCAGGTCGGGGTAGGAGCGGGTGCGGAAGGAGCGCATGCGGGCGTAGGTCTCGTCGATCGTGTCCCAGCCGAGGCGCTCCTGGACGCCGCCGATCGTCTCCAGGCACTCGCGCGAGTAGAGCTTGAGGGCGCCGTGGACGTGGTGGGGCGGGATCGCCAGCCGCACCCACTCCCCGTCGAGCGGCTCGACCAGGTCGCCGCAGGCGATCCCCAGCCGCTCGTCGGCGGCGAAGCGGCCCAGCAGCTCCTCGTAATAGTCGGGCGGCAGCTCGACGTCGCCGTCGAGCTTGGCGACGTGGGTGAAGTCGTCGCGGCCGCGGGCGAGGCCGGCGTTGAAAGCGCGCGGAGCCGCCGCCAGAGCCAAACGGTCGACCCCGGTCGGTTGCGGGCCGGGCTCGGGCGCGACCACCCGCATGAAGGGAACCTCGGTGCAGAGCGCCGCGAGCAGCTCGCCGGTGCCGTCGTCGGAGTTGTCGTCGACGACGATCCATTCGTCCGGCGGGCGCGTCTGCGCCGCCATTGCCGCCACCACCCGCTCGAGGTGGACGGCCTCGTTGCGGACCGGGCTGACGACGAGCAGCCGCTGCTCTGCTGATTCGCTCATCTCCCTGGAAAACGGTCCTGGGAGGTCCCCGCTTCCAGGTGGCCGAAAGTTCCATGAAAGTACAGGTGCGCTCAACCGTTGACTTTCAGACGAGACCTTCGACCGACTGGGAACGAATGGACCTGATCAGAATCCTCAACGAGCTTTGGAGTCGCCGCCTCTGGGTGCTCGCCGCCGCCGCGGTCGCGGGCCTAATCGGCCTCTCGACCGCCTACAAGCTGCCTTCCTTCGAAAAACGCGCCGAGCTGCTCGGGGCCGCCAGCTCGCAGGTCCTGATCGATTCCTCGACCTCGGCGATCGGCGACGTCGAACGCGACCCGGGCCCGCTCGCCAACCGGGCGGTCGTCCTCGCCCAGTACATGAGCAGCGCCGAGGCGCGCACCCAGATCGCCAAATGGATGGGCCTCGCACCGACCCAGATTGCCGCCGACGGGCCGTTCAGCTCGCTGACCAACCGCTCGACCTACCAGGCGACCCCAGCCGGCCCGCGGGCCAACCAGCTGACCGAAGAGAACGCCGTCTACCGGCTGGTCTTCGACGCCCAGCTCGAACTTCCGATCGTCTCGATCTACACCCAGGCGCCCGACGCCAAAAGCGCAGTCGACCTCGCCAGCGCCGCGACCGACGTGCTCAACGGCTACGTCAAAGAGCTCGACGGGGGCATCCCGCCCGCCCGCCGAATTACGGTCAGCAGCCTCGGCGCCCCCGAGGGCGGCACGGTCAGCAGCGGCGCCAACCCGGCGCTGGCGATCCTCGCCTTCCTCGGCGTGTTCCTCGTCCTCTGCACCCTGATCGTGCTCGGCTCGGGCCTGGCGCGCCAGTGGCGGGAGATGAAGTCCTCCGAGCGCACCGGGCGGGGTCGCGAAGGCGTCCACGAGGCCACCGGCATCCCGCAGATCCCCGACGAGGAGCTGCTTCATCACCCGCGGTCGAGCGAGCGCCGCAGCGTCCGCATGAAGCCGCCCCGCCAGTACAACTAGGCGCCGATGGCCCCCGCCGGCCCCGACCTCTGGCCGCGGACCACGCGGCTGCTGCCGTGGAGCATCGCCGCCTTCCTGGCGATGCTCTTCCTCTTCCCCTTCGACTCGACCACGGTCACCGGGGCGAAACCCGACCGGCCGCTGCTGATCGGGATCGCCGCCCTCTGGCTGCTCTCGCTGGCGGTGATCGGCGGCAAACGCCGGCCGCGGTTGAACGGCACGGTCCTGCACGCAGCGCTGCTTTTCTTCGTCATGACCGCGATCCTCAGCGTCCTGCTCAACGCCGAGACCCTGCGCCTGCACGGCGAGTTCGGGCTGGGGATGAAGAAGCTGGTCGTCCTGATCTTCTTCGTCTCTCTCTTCGCGATCGTCGCCTCCGCGCTGCGGCCCCGCGAGGCGCGCAACTTCATCCCGCTGATCGTCGGCCTCGGCTGCGTCGCCGCGCTGGGCGCGATCTGGGAGTACCGCACCGGCTTCAACCCGTTCTACGAATGGGGCGGAAAGCTCTTCCCCGGGGGCCTCGACCTGCCCTCGGTCGCGACCGAAAAAGACGCGACCGGCCGGATCCCGGTCCTGGGACCGACGATCCACCCGCTGGCGGCGGCGCAGCTGATCGCGATGGTGGTGCCATTCGCGATCGTCGGCGGGATGTACGCCGAAACGAAACAGCGGCGGATCTTCTACCTCCTCGGGACGCTGATCCTCCTCGCCGGCGTCTTCGCCACCCAGCGCAAAACCGGGCCGCTCGTCCTCGCCGCCGGGATCCTCACCCTGATCGCGTACAAGCCGCGGGAGATGCTGCGGATGGCGCCGGCGGGACTGTTGATCCTGCTCGCTATCCCGCTTATCGCCCCCTCGGCCCTAGGCTCCGTGCGCGACCAGCTCAAGCCCAGCGCCGCCACCTCGACGCTGTCGACGCGCGACCGGACTTCGGACTACGAAGCGATCGGGCCGGAGGTGCTGAACCATCCGGTGCTGGGGCGCGGCTGGCAGACCTATGACCCGGAGCGCTACCGGGTGCTCGACAACCAGTACCTCTCGATCCTGATCGGCAACGGCTGGCTCGGCGTCGGCGCCTTCGTCCTTGTCCTGATCGCTGCCATGGCGGTCTGCACGCAGGCGATCCGCACCGACGACCCCGCCCGGGCTCCCCCCGCCCTGGCCACGGCCGGGGCGGTGGCGATGATGGCGGTCGCCAGCGCCACCTTCGACACGATCGCCTTCGCGGTCGTCCCCTACACGCTCTGCCTCTTCCTCGGGCTGGCCGCGGCCTGCGCTCCGCCCCGACCCGATGCCCTCGCACGCGCCGGGGCACGGCTGCGGCTGCGCCTGGCACCGGCGGCGGCGACCAGGGCCGACGGCTGATGGCGCCGCCGGCGGCAGGCTCGATCGCGCCGGAGGTGGCCGACGCCGAGCGGCGCCCCGCCCACGACGTCTGCGCGATCGTCGTCGCGCACGAAAGTCGGGAGTGGCTCGAGCCGGCGCTCGCCACCCTCTTCGCCCACGCCGGCAAGCTCGATCTCGACGTCGTCGTCGTCGACAACGGCAGCGACGGCTCGGCCGAGTTCGCCGCTGAGCGCTTCCCGGGTGCGCGCGGTCTCCGATGCGACAACCGCGGCTTCGCCCACGCCAACAACCAGGCCCTGACCGAGGCCGACGCCCGCTACGTCCTCTTCCTCAACCCCGACACCGAGGTCCGCGACGGCACCCTCGCCGATCTCGTCGCGCATCTTGACGCCCATCCCGAGATCGGCCTCGCCGGCTGCCGCCAGCTCGACGCCGAGGGAGGGCTCTGCCCGACCGCGCGCCGCTTCCCCAGCGTCGGCCGCGCTCTGGGAGAGGCGCTCGGACCCGAGCGGATACCGCTCGCGGCCCGCCTCGGCGAATCGGAGCTCGACCTCTCGCTCTACGACAGCGAACTGCCCTGCGACTGGACCGCCGGCTCGTTCATGCTCGTCCGCCGCGAGGCCCTGGCCACTGCCGGCCCCCTAGACGAGCGCTTCTTCTTCTACTCCGAGGAGGTCGACCTCTGCCTGCGGATCAAGCGCGCCGGCTGGGAGATCCACCACCTGCCGCAGATGACGATCGTCCACTACGGCGGCACTACCGAGGCCAGCCCCCGGATGGAGGCCCAAATGGCCTACGCCCGCAGCCAGTACGCAGCCAAACACTTCGGCCCCCTCCGCCGCCGCGCCTTCGTCGCCGCCATCGCCCTCCGCCACGCCCTCCGCTGGGCCGCCTTCTCCCGCACCCGCCCCGACCGCGCCGCCGCCCACAAACGAGCGCTACTGACCCTGCTGGGCCGGGCCGAACCTCCATTCTCGCGACTCTGTGATTAGGCACCCTGGAGGTGCTTTTTCACAGACTCGTGCTTCGAGCGCGCCTCGAGAACCTCGGTGCGCCAGAGCTCGAGCATCATCAGGGCCCAGATGCGGTGGGCGTGTTCGCTGCCGGCCTCGTGCTCGGTGAGCAGCGACTCCATGGCCTCAGGACGGAAGCGCTGGCGGGAGAGGGCGGCGGGGTCGAGGAGTAGGTCGCGGGAGTAGTCGCGCAGGTCGGTGCGCAGCCACTCGGCCAGGGGGACCGAGAAGCCCTGCTTGGGGCGGTCGAGGATCGTGTCCGGGAGCCAGCTGCGGAGGGCGTCGCGGAGGATCACCTTCTTCTCCATCCCGCGCAGCTTCATCGGCGCCGGGATCGAGGCGGCGAACTGCATCAGCGCCGGGTCGAGGAAGGGCGAGCGGGCCTCCAGCGAATGGGCCATCGTGGCGATGTCGATCTTGGTCAGCAGGTCGCCGGGCAGGTAGGTGCGGACGTCGACCTCGAGCAGGACGTCGAGCCGGTCCGCTCCCGACGCCTCGCGCCAAGGCTCGGCGATCGCCTCGGCGGCCAAGTCGCCGCCGCCGAGTGCGGTCCTGTACTCGTCGCTGTAGAGCGCTCTCCGCTGCTCGGCGTTGAAGAGGGAGACGTAGCGCTCGTAGCGGGCCGGGCCGTCGAACCCGAGCGACCCGCCCAGCCGCCGCAAGCGGTTGCGGGCACTCTGCTCCTCCCCGCTCTCCGGCACCCGCCGGGCGAGGGCGGCGCCCGCGCGGCGCAGCGGCGCCGGGATCCGTTCTAGCCGCTCGGCCAGCGCGTTTGCGGCGTAGCGGGTGTAGCCGGCGAAGGACTCGTCGCCGCCGTCGCCGTTGAGCGCGACGGTGACGTGGCGGCGCGTCATCTCGGCCAGGTAGAAGCTGGGGATCGCCGAAGAATCGGCGAAGGGCTCGCCGTAGTGGCGGGCGATCGTCGGCGCGATCTCGATCGCATCCGGCCGCACGTGCAGCTCCTCGTGCTCGGTCCCGAACAGCTCGGCGACCGTGCGGGCGTGCGCGAGCTCGTCGAACTGACCGCCGCCGAACCCGATCGAGAAGGTCTTCACCGGCTCGCTCGTCTCCTGCGCCATCGCCGCGACCACGGCCGAGGAGTCGATCCCGCCGGAGAGGAAGGCGCCCAGCGGCACGTCGGCGACAAGCCGGCGGCGGGTCGCGGTTCGCAGCTGCTCGAGCAGCGGGTCGTGCAGCTCCCGCGGGTCGCTGACGTCGTGCTTGCGGCTGTAGTCGAGCTGCCAGTAGCGCTCGAGGGAGACCCGGCCGCCCTCGTAGACCATCGTCGTCGCCGGCGGCAGCTTGCGGACGGCAGCGAAGGCGCTGAGCGGCGCCGGCACGTAGCCATAGGCGAGGTAGCAGTCGAGCGCCGCCTCGTCGAGGTCGCGCGGGACCTCCTCGTCCTCGAGCAGCGCCCGCAGCTCTGAGGCAAAGCTCAGCGCACCACCGCGCAGGGAGTAGAAGAGCGGCTTCTTGCCGACCCGGTCGCGGGCGACGAGCAGCCGCCGGCGCGGCTCGTCCCAGAGTGCGAAGGCGAACATCCCGTCGAGCGAGCGCACGCAGTCGATCCCCTCCTCCTCGTAGAGGTGGACGATCGTCTCGGTGTCGCCGTCGCTGCGGAAGCGGTGCCCCGCCGCCTCCAGCCGGCGGCGCAGCTCGCGGAAGTTGTAGATCTCGCCGTTGAGGACGACGGCGATCGAGCGATCCTCGTTGTAGATCGGCTGGTCGCCGCCCTCGAGGTCGACCACCCGCAGTCGCTGGATCCCGAGCCCCGCCGGTCCCTCGGCGTGGATGCCCCGCGCGTCCGGCCCTCGATGCTCGATCGCCGCGCACATCCGCTCGACCAGCGCCGCGTCTGCGGCGCGACCGTCCGCGTGGACGATCCCGGCGATCCCGCACATCTCAGGCCTCCCCGACGCGGCGCATCGCCAGCCGCTGGAAGCGCACCGTCCGCGCCCCCTCCGGCAACACCCGCGCGGCCAGCTGCACGATGTCGTTCCAGACGACCGGGAAGAAGCTGCGCAGGGCGCTGGCGTAGACCGCCGTCCCGACCAGGCCGACGACCGCGGCGAGGACCGGCACCGGCGCGCCGGCGTCGCGCAGGGGCCCGGCCACCGCCAAGGCCGCCGCGACCAGGGCGAAGCTGCAGGCGACCGCCGGCAGCAGGTCGGTGACCAGGCGCCGGATCGGGATCTTCAGCAGCAGCCGGAAGAGGACGCCGTAGACGGCGACCATCATCGCCACGTGGACGCCGACGACGCTGATCGCGAGCGCCGTCAGCCCGTGCGGGGCGGCGACCCAGGAGGTGGCGACGTACAGCACCAGAATGACCAGGTTGAAGTAGAGCAGCGCCCGCGGCTTGCCGGCGGCGAGCAGGATCTGCGGGTAGCCGGTGAGGATCGCCGCGATCATTCCGGCGACGGCGAGGATCTGGACCGCGCCGGCGGCCGGGGCCCAGCGCTCGCCGAAAACCCACGGGACCAGGTCGGGCGCGAGCACGATCAGCAGCGAGAGCAACGGCAGCAGCGCAGCGGCGTGAATCCGGGTGGCGCGCTCGTGGAAGCGGCGCAGCTCGTCGATGTCGCTGGTTCGCGAGTAGATCGGGAAGGCCAGCCGCATCATGATCCCGCTGATCTTGTCCTGGTAGACGACCCCGAGCTGGAAGGCGCGCCAGTAGAGGCCGACCTGGGCGGCGGTGAGCCGAACCGCGGCGACCGCGACGGTCGCGTTGCTGACGGCGACGTAGGTGAGGCCGGCGGCCGAGGCGGGCAGGCCGAACCCGGTGACGTCACGCAGCGCCTGGCGGTGGAAGCGCGGCATCGGCGGCGGCACCGAGATCAGCAGCAGGACAGCGGTGGTCAGGGTCGCGAGGAGGGCGCCGAGGACGATCGCCTCCGCGTCGAGCCCGGCCACCGCCATCGCCACCGCCGAAACCGAGCCCAGCGCCAGCGAGGACATTTCGATCAGGCTGACCCGGCGGAAGTCGAGGTGGCGCCAGAGCAGCCCCCGCGAGACCGCGCCGAGGCCGGCGAGGAGGAAGACCGGCGAGATCATCCGCAGCAGCTCGGCCGAGGCGAAGCCGAAGAGCCTGCCACCCACCGGCCCGGCGAGGACGAGGGTGGCGAGGCTGAGCAGGCCGCCGGTGACGAGGCTGGCGAGCATCGCCGCCTCGACGTGGGTGTGGTCGATCTCCTTGCGCTGGACCAGGGCGCTGCCCAGGCCCTCGAAGGTGAAGATCACCGCCAGCGGCACGAAGATCAGCGGCACCACCGCCTCGCCGAACTCCGACGGCGCGACCAGGCGCGCCAGCACCACCGCCGAGATCAGCGTGGTCAGCTCGGAGGCGACCCGCGCGACCAGCGTCCAGCGCACGCCGGAGACCGCGGCCTGCTTGAGGTCGTGGGAGGAAAGCTCGGTGCGCTCGGTCTGGTGCTTGTGCATGCGGTTTTGCGTCCGAAATTCGGTCTATGGGAATCAACGCCCCGGGCAGGGGTCGACTTGCACTCCGCAAGCCGAATGGCGATCGAGCCGTTGGTCCTCTGAATGGCCACGGACGCGGTGTTCACCTTCGACGAGATCACCTGGGACGCGGCCCAGAAGCGGGGCATGTGCTTCCCGACCGATCGCGTCGCCCTTGCCCTCACCGCCGACCAGCGGGTTGAGCGGGTGCTGATCTGCAACCAGCCCCGCAGCGCGCCGGTCAAGCTGGTCAAAGACGCGCTGCGCCGACCGGCCCCGTTTCCCACCGCCGAGAACGTCCACCTCTACGAGCCGCTGCGGCTGCGGCGCCGCGACCCGGTCTCGCTGGCCGGGCTCGAGCGCTCCTATGCGCGCTACGGCCGGCGACTGCGGCGGGCGGCCGAGCGCCGTGGCCTGCGCCGCCCCGCCGTGGTCACCGCCCACCCCTTCGTCGCCGCCTTCGCCGAGCTCGACTGGGCCGGCCCGGTCACGCTCCTCGCCAGCGACGACTGGGCCGCGCACCCGGCCTACGAGCGCTGGCACGCCGCCTACCTCGCCGCCTACGAGCGCGTGGCGCGTCGCCGCCTGCGGGTCTGCGCGGTGACGAAGACGATCGTCGAACGGATCGAACCGCGGGGCCCAGCCGCGGTCGTCCCCAACGGGGTCGACCCGGAGGAGTGGCTGACGGTCGGGCCGCCGCCCAAGTGGTTCGCCGGCCTCCCCGGTCCACGCTTCCTCTACGTCGGCACGCTCGACTCGCGGCTCGACGTCGAAGCCGTGCTCGCCGTGGCTCGCACCTGGCGCGAGGGTTCGATCGTCCTCGCCGGCCCGATCGCCAACCCCGACCACCTCGTCCGCCTGCACGAAGAGCCGAACGTCTGCTTCCCCGGCCCGGTCCCGCGCGACCAGGTCGCCGCCCTCGCCCACGCCGCCGACGCCTGCCTGGTGCCCCACCGGCGGCTGCCGCTGACCGAGGCGATGAGCCCGCTGAAGATCTACGAGTACCTGGCGGGCGGCGGCCCGGTCGCGGCAACCGACCTCCCCCCTCTGCGCGGGATCGAGGGACCGCTGGAGCTGGTCCCCCCAGGCGGCGATTTCGTCGCCGGCGTCCGCGCCGCCCTCGCCCGCGGCCCGATGACCGAGCCGGAACGACAGCGCTTCATCGCCGACAACGCCTGGTCGCGCCGCACCGACGAGGTCCTCGCCCTCGCCCTCGGCGCGGCCTAGCGCTTTTCGTAGATCGTGAAGGCCGCCGAGGGGTAGCTCCCCGAGACCGGGTGGGTGACGTCGCCGAAGCTGGCGATGGGGTGCGATTCGGTGCGGATCCACTTGCCGAGCAGGGGGTCGTAGTCGCGGCCGAAGGTCCGGAAGCCGAAGGCGGAGAAGTCGCGGGCGCTGAGTACGGTCAGGTTGACGTTCTCTCGTTCGAGGCGGGCGATCGTCTGCCGCTCGTCGGCGGTCGAGTCGATCAGGCCGGGCAGGAACATCACCTCGTAGGTCGCGGGCGGCCGGTCGGCCATGAAGTAGATGCCGCCGTCGGAGGGCAGGGCGAAGATCGGCTCGCCCGGTTCGGTGCGGGCGTCGATCAGGTCGAGGGTTCGCTGCAGCGCCGGTGCCGAGGCGTCGTTGGCGATGAAAGAGCCTCGAGCGGTCCGCACTTCGGTGTTGTTGTCGCTGTAGAGGCCGATGAGCGGGTAGAGGACCAGCCCGGCGGCCGCGACGGCAAGTGCTGCCGTGGCCGCGCCGCGCGCCTGCGGCCAGCGAGCGCCGATCCGCTGATGGAGGATGCCGGCGATCAGGACCAGCGGCGCCGCGTAATAGGGCGCGTAGGAAGCCTCGCCGTTGAAGGCATCGTAGGCCCGCAAACCGAGCAGCAGCGCGACGGCCACCAAGGCGGCATCGTCGGGCCAGCTGCGTCCGAGCGGCGGCGGGTCGCGGCGCCAGGCCGCGACCGCGGTCACCACCGCCGCGACGATCGCCAGCGCCGGCAACCAGGTCATCCCCAGGGTCAGATTGGTTGCCTCGCCCTCGACCGCTTCCCGCGCCCCTTCGAAGAGGCCGAGAGCGCGGAGGGAGCCGTCGATGAGGCCGAGCGCGAGCACGACCACCACGGGCGGCACCGCCGCCCAGAGCCGTTCGGCGCCACTGCGGCGGCGCCAGATCAGCACCGAGGTGATCAGCGCCGCCAGTAAGCCCCCGTAGATGAGCAGGCGCCCGAGAGTCGAGGCGCCACTCGCCAGCGTCAGCGGCGCCCAGTCTTCCTGCGAGCGGAAGCCGGCGACGCGGATGAAGTCGCGGGGCCAGAGGTTCTCCCAGAGCAGCCGGTCGGTCCCGACCGCCGCCGCGAAGGCGCCGAGCACGAGCAGCGGAATACCCAGCGCCGGCACGCCGATCCGCAGGGCGTCACCGAGGACGGCGCGGCGAGGGCGCCGGGCGAGGCCGGCGAGCAGCCAGACCAGCGCCGCGGCCGCCGCGACGCCGAAGAACTCGGGACGGGTGAGCCCGGCGGCGCCGATCGCGATCCCGGCCAACCACGGCCGCTCACGGCAGAGCGCCAGCAGGGCGAGGATCAGGCAGAGCAGGCCGACCGTGGCCGAGTTCGAGTGCGGCAGGATGAAGTTGAAGGCCGTGCCGGAGAAGCCGATCGCCATCGTCATCGCCGCGCAGACGGCGGCCACGGTCGGCCGCAGCCACTGGCGGGCGAGCGCGTAGAAGCTGCCGACGATCGCGGCGCTGAGCGCGATGCCGAAGCCGTAGGCGGTGGTGAGGCTGGCGCCGAACAGCTGGAAGGAGCCGGCCAGCCCGTAGAGCCCCAGCGGTCCGTAGAAGTAGCGCACGTCGCTGTAAGGCACCGCCCCGTCGGCGACCCGTTCAGCCGTCGTCAGCTCGGCCCCGGCGTCGAGCGCCGGATTGCCCCACTTCTTCCAGGTGAGGACGACGAGCAGGAGGAAGCCGAGCGCCAGCCCCGCCAGGGCCAGGGCGTCGCCCCGTTCCAGCCGCCGCGAGCGCACAGCCGCGGTCGTCTGCGGCGCCAGCCGCAGGGGCCGCTCGGGAGTAACGGTCGATGCCATCCCAAGATCAACGCGCGAACCCCCGTCCGGCTCGCGCGGGCCGCTCTAGCGCTCGTCGGAGCCGGCGTCGCGCGCGGGGCCGTGCGGCCGCGTTTCGCTGTCGAAATCGTCGCCCAGGTCGCTGGCCGAGGCGGGCACGAGATCGACCGCCGGGCCGCCGGTGAGGTGATAGTCGAGGTCTTCGTGGTCGCTCGCCCGCACGAAGGGCGGCGCAGCAACAGCGACGTCGGTCGGATCGCAGACGCCGCCCCCGAACCAGAGGTTGTAGCGGTAGTCGACGCCGTGGTAACAGGCGATAGCGCGTTCGGCGATGTTGCCGACGACGCTGACGTTTTCGTACTGCGGATTCGGGGCGCCGTCGTTGAGGTTGATCGCCGTGTTGACCGAGTTGTGGCGGATCAGGACGTCGCGCCAGGGCCCGCCGCCGGAGAACTCGACCGCCCGGCCGCTGTTCGGATGGCCGCTCGGGTCGGTCGGGGTCGCGAACCAGTTGTTCTCGAGCGTGACCCCAGAGATGTCCCCGTTGAAGGGCTGGAGGAAGATGTCGAAGATCGAGCAGTTCCAGAAGGCCGAGCCGCGCACGGTCAGGTTCCTCACCGCCCCGACGATCAGGCACTCGATGTGGCACGCTTCGAGGTCGTAGGACTGGACGTCGTGCAAATCGACGCCCCAGATCAGGATGTCGCTCGGCATCACCCCCGGACGGTTCATCCTGATCCCGTTGTTGCTGCCGCCGTAGCTGCCACCGCAGTCGCTGGCCGGGCCGTAGTCGCCGCCGATCACGCTCACCTGCTGACCGGAATCGATCGTGAAGTTGCGCGCGTCCATCCCCCAGAAGGTGACGTCGCTGACGTCGGCCGGGCCGTCGTAGGGAATGTTGGTGTCGCGCGCCTGCATCGCCATGAAGGTGACGTGCGAGGCATAGGCTTCGATGTTCCCCGCGACCTTGACGAAGGATCCGGCGGCGGGCCGGAAGTAGACGTCCTCGTCCGAGGTCTTGTCGCTGTCGTATTCGACCCGCTGTTCGGGGTAGGTGCCGCCGGCCACGTCGACAACCTCGCCCGGCTCGGCGACTTCGTAGGCGCGGTTGAAGGTCTGACAGGGGCTGTCGGCCAAGCAGTCGCCGGAGTCCGAGCCGTCGGTGGCGACGAAGCGGCTGGCCGGGACGCTCGGGTCGACCGGCGGGGTTGACGGCACCCGGACGTTGACCCCCGGTGTCACGGTCACCTGGCCGCCGCCGGGAACGGCCGGTGGAGCCCCAACGCTAAGGCTCTGCTCGAGGGTTATCCTTCGCTCGATACAGGCCCCCGCGCCGCAGGCAAACACCTGCACCCTTCCCGAACCCTTGGCGGAGTGCTTGCCGCCGTCCAACCGCACCCGTTTCGCGATCGCGGCGCCGCAGCGCCGGACCCGGGCGCGAGTCGCTTTGACCGGCACCTGGAGCCGGAAGCTGCCGCCGTCCACCCGCGCCGCGTGGGAGAGCCGTCGCAGGCTGCAGCTCTTGCGGTAGCGCACGAGGACGTCGCTCGCCCCGCGCACGCTGCCGGAGGCGATGACGTGCGTGCCGCTGCCGTCGAGGCGGGCTTCGAGCCCGGCCAGACGCAGACCGTCGTCCTTCTGCTTGCCCCCGCTGGCCAGCGCCACCAGCGCTCCCACGGCCAGGACGACGAGCAGCGCAAGCGCCAAAGACCAGATCTTGCCGAGCTTGGAGATGGCCCCGATTGTTCCAGAGCCGTCGACTGGGAACGGGTCGAAAGTACTAATTTCGGACAGAGGTCCGGGCAGGCACAAGCGCAGCTATTTCACGGGAGTTCACTGAGTACATGCGCGCCACCCTGCTTCGCCTCAGCCTGCCCGTACTCATCGCCGCCGCCACCGTCGGCATCTTCCTCAGCAGCGGCTCTTCCGCCGCCGTCACCTGCCCGAGCTCGGTGCCGGTGCTGAACGAGAACAACTGCAAAGGCGAAGGCAGCTCGGATTGGCTGACGAACAACTAC
This sequence comes from Solirubrobacterales bacterium, assembly GCA_035688955.1. GTDB lineage: Bacteria > Actinomycetota > Thermoleophilia > Solirubrobacterales > 70-9 > VAYN01. The sequence goes on from DASSMJ010000036.1 coordinate 26,051, forward strand.
GACGACAACATCGCCGGCTTCGCGACCCAGACCAGCTTCAACCGCGGCCAGAGCGTCCCCCTGAAGATCGCCCGCAACGCATCTCCGGGGACGACCAAAGTCAACATCGAGGTCTTCCGCCTCGGCTACTACGGCGGCGAAGGTGCCCGGCTGGTCCACACCGCGACCAACGTCACCGTCCCCAACAACATGACCTGCAAAACGGCGCAGCCGGATCCGGTCACCGGCGAATACAGCTGCGCCAACTGGAGCGTCACCTACACGGTGCCGTCCTCGGCCCTGCCGGCGACCGGCGTCTACATCGCCAAGCTGACCACGGTCGGCACCAACCCGCTGGAAAACACGATCCCCTTCATCGTCCGCGACGACAACCCGACGGTCGACTCGAAGATCCTCGTCGTCATCCCCACCGCCGACTACGCCGCCTACAACACCTGGGGCGGCAAGAACCTCTACTACGACCGGCTCGGCGGCGGCACCGTCCAGGCCTCGGGCACCGGGCGCGCGGTCAAGGTCTCCTTCGACCGGCCGATGTTCGACGGCAGCGAGGACCGCGACCGCATCTTCGGGCCCGAGTCCGAAACGATCTACTGGCTGGAGAAGGAGGGCTACGACGTCTCCTACAGCGACGACGTCGCCGTCCACCAGAACCCCGCCTCGCTCAAAGACCACGACATCGTCATCGTCCCGGGCCACTCGGAGTACTGGTCTGAACAGGAGTTCAAAGGCTTCGCGGCCGCCCGCGACGCCGGCGTCAACCTCGCCTCCTTCAGCGCCAACACCTCCTACTGGAAGGTCCGCTACGAGAACGGCGACCGCACCCTCGTCTGTTACAAGACCGTGCAGGGCGACGGCTCCGGCGGCAGCGGCGCGATCTCCGACAACGACTGGGGCCCCGACGGCGTCAAAGGCACCGCCGACGACGCGCTCGGGCTCGACGGGACCGCCGGCACCGCCGACGACAACCCGCAGAACTCGACCACCACCTGGCGCGACAACGGCGCCCCGAAAGGCGACCCGAACGCCCCCGCCGGCGGCCGCGTGGGCCCCGACAGCCCCGAGAACTCCCTCTGGGGCGTCATGTACTTCGGCGACAACGCCGCCCAGAGCTACCCGCTCAGCATCCCCGCGGGCAACGCCAACGAAGAATTCTCCTCCGACCGGATCTGGCGCAACACCGGCATCTCGGAGAACAAAACGACGACGGTCGGCAACGAACTCGTCGGCTGGGAGTGGGACTCGGTCCCGACCCAGGCGCAGTACCTCGCCCACCAGCCGGCCGGCGTCAAGAAGCTGACCTCGACCAACGCCGACGCGCTCGGCGGCACCCAGAACAGCTGGCTGATCGACGAGGGTCGCCAGCGCACCAACTTCCCCCCTGCCGGCCTCGACGGCACTGTCAACGCGGTCAAGTACAAAGCACCCAGCGGCGCCCTGGTTTTCGCTTCCGGGACGATGCGCTGGAGCCGCGGCCTCGAGAGCGAAGACGACCCGCGGATCGAACAGGCGACCTACAACATCCTCTCCGACATGGGCGCGCAGCCGGCGACCCCGGCGGGAATCACGCTCGACCCGGGCGGCTCCAACCAGGTGCCCAACGCCTCCTTCACGCTCAGCCCCAACCCGGTCGGTTTCAACACCAGCGTCACCTTCGATGGCTCGGCCTCGAAAGACACCGACGGCTCGATCGTCAAATACGAATGGGACCTCGACGGCAACGGGACCTACGAGGTGAGCTCGACCACCAGCGCGATCACGACGCGCAAATACACCGCCGACGCGACGATCGACGTGCGCCTGCGGGTGACCGACAACAAAGGCGCGACCGATACCTCGGTCAAGACCCTGACCGTGATCGGCAACCAGTTCCCGGTCCCCGACTTCACCGCGACGCCAAACCCCGCGATCCAGGGCCTGACCGTCAACTTCAACGCCTCGGCCTCGAAAGACCCCGACGGCTCGATCGTCAAATACGAATGGGATCGGGACGGCAACGGCACCTTCGAGACCAACACCGGCACCACTCCGAGCACCTCGTTCGCCTACCCGACCCCGGGGACCTACCAGGTCAGCCTGCGGGTGACCGACAACGGCGGCAAAACCGCGACCAAGACGCTGCCGGTCTCGATCAGCGTCGCCGGGGTCAGCAGCTACCCCGACGCGGTCAAAGACACGCCCGGCCTGATCCACTACTGGCGACTCGGCGAGACCTCCGGAACCACCTTTGCCGACAGCGTCGGCAGCGCCAACGCAACCACCCTGGGCGGTCCGACTCTCGGCGTCGAAGGCGGAATCGCCGCCGACCCGGACAAGGCGGCGCGCTTCGACGGGCTTGACGATGCCGCCCGCGCTCCGATCGACCTCTCCGGGCTGCACACGATCACGGTCGAGTTCTGGCTCTACATCGACGCCTACACCAACGACGACGACCTCGCCCTGGAGCTCACCGACAACTTCAACCAGAACCCCGGCGGCTTCCTTATCGATCCCAACGCACCCCAGTCCGGTGGTCAGTTCGGCGTCGGCATCGGCACCCCGGACACCCGCAACAACATCTTCTTCGCCCGGCCCAGCGCCGGCGCCTGGCACCACTACGCGCTGGTCTTCGACACCAACGCCGCGAAAGCTCAGCAGATCACCCCCTACGTGGACGGCAAACTCGTCGCCTACACGAAGACCGCGGAAGGGACCGGCTCCGGCAGCTTTGCCAGCTCGACGCTCAACTTCATGTCCCGTGCCGGCAACCAGCTGTTCGAGCGCGGGGCTCTTGACGACCTGGCGATCTACGACCGCCCCCTCACCCCGACGGAGATCTCCGAACACCACGACAGCTTCGGCACCAACCGCCGCCCGATCGCCTCCTTCACGACGACTCCGTCCACGGTCTTGACCGGGGTGCCGATGACCTTCGACGCCTCCGGCTCCAGCGACCCCGACGGCTCGATCGTCAAGTACGAATGGGACCTCGACGGCAACGGGACCTACGAGACCAACACCGGCACCACTCCGAGCACCTCGAAATCCTTCGCCGCCAACGGCGAATACACGATCGGCCTCCGGGTCACCGACAACCTCACCGGCACCGACACCACCACCCGCACGGTCAAAGTCGGGCCGCAGCCGCCGGTTGCCTCGTTCACCGCCGACCCCAACCCCGCGGTCGTCGGCGGCTCGATCCACTACGACGCCTCCGCCTCCAAAGATCCCGACGGCTCGATCGTCAAGTACGAATGGGACCTCGACGGCAACGGGACCTACGAGACGAACACCGGCTCGACCGCCACCGCGGATCGGGTCTACGGAACCGCCGGCAGCTTCGAAGTCGGCCTGCAGGTGACTGACAACTCCGGCACCACCGGGACGAAAACGCTGCCGGTGACCGTCAACAGCGGCGGGGTCAGCAACTACGGCGACGCGGTACTCGAAACCCCCGGCCTGGTCGGCTACTGGCGCCTCGGCGAGGCGAGCGGCCCGAGCTTCGCCGACAGCAAGGGCACCGCGACCGGAACCGCTTCGGCCGGCGTTCTCTTCGGCCAGCCCGGCGCCGTTGGCGGCGATCCCAACACCGCCGCCCGGTTCGACGGCGACGACTCCGCCAAAGCCCCGCTCAACCTCTCCGGCACGAGCAAAGCGACCGTCGAGTTCTGGCTCAAGTGGGACAGCTTCGTCGACGACGACGCGCTCGCGCTCGAGCTGACCGAAAACTTCAACCAGAACAGCGGCGGCTTCATCGTCGATCCGGACGCGCCCCAGGAAAACGGCAAATTCGGGGTCGGGATCGGTGAAGGTTCCTCGCGCAACAACGTCTTCTTCACCAGGCCCACCGCCGGCGCCTGGCACCACTACGCCTTCGTCTTCGACACCACCGCCCCGGCGGCGCAGCAGATCACCCCCTACGTCGACGGCCAGCCGGTCAGCTTCACCAAGACCGCCAGCGGCACCGGCGCCGGCAACTTCGCCAACTCGGTGCTCAACTTCATGTCGCGCAACGGGCAGCAGCTGTTCGGACGCGGCACGATCGACGAGGTCGCGGTATACAACCGCGCCCTCAGCGCCGCCGAAATCGCCGCCCACAAGGCCAGCAACGGCGCCAACCACAAACCGACCGCGGCCCTGACGCTCACCCCCAACCCGGTCGCGATCGGCGGTACCGCGACCTTCAACGCCTCCGGCTCCACCGATTCCGACGGGACGATCTCCAAATACGAGTGGGACCTCGACGGCAACGGCACCTACGAGACCAGCACGGGCTCGACCCCGACCGCCAGCGCCAAATACAGCGTCGAAGCCGAAGTCCCGATCTCGGTCCGCGTCTACGACGACAAACTGGCCGTCGACACCGAAACCAAGACCCTGAAAGTCGGCGGGCCCGACCCGCAGCCCCCGATCGCCTCCTTCAGCGCCACCCCGAACCCGGCGATCACCGACCTGCCGGTCCAGTTCGACGCCTCCGCGGCGAAAGACTCCGACGGCTCGATCGTCAAATACGAATGGGACCTCGACGGCAACGGGAGCTACGAGACCGACACCGGCTCCACCGCAACCGTCCAGCACAGCTACAGCTTCGCCGGCCTGGTCCAGGTCCGCCTGCGGGTGAGCGACAACAGCGGCATGATCGACACCACGACGGTCCCGCTCACGGTCAACGCCAGCGGCGTCAGCAACTACGGCGACACCGTGCTCGACACCCCCGGCCTTGTCGGCTACTGGCGCCTCGGCGAGGCGAGCGGTCCGAACCTCGCCGACAGCCAGGGCACGGCCACCGGCAGCGCCCTCAACGGCACCATCTTCGGCTCCCCCGGGGCCCTCGTCGGCGACCCGAACACGGCGCTCACCTTCGACGGGACCAACGATTACGGCAGCGTCCCGCTCAACCTCTCCGGCACGAGCAAGGCGACGATCGAGTTCTGGCTCAAGTGGAACGTCTACGACACCGAAGACGACCTGGCGATGGAGCTGACGCCGAACTTCAACAGCAACGGCGGCGGCTTCCTCGTCGACCCGAACTCGAGCCAGGGCAACTTCGGGGTCGGCATCGGCATCGCCGAATCGCGCAACAACGCCTTCTTCACCCGCCCCAGCGCCGGCCAGTGGCACCACTACGCCCTGGTCCTCGACAGCTCCGCCCCGGCGGCGCAGCAGATCACCCCCTACGTCGACGGCCAGCCGGTCAGCTTCACCAAGACCGCCAACGGCACCGGCGCCGGCAACTTCGCCAACTCGACCCTCTACCTGATGTCGCGTGGCGGCCAGTCCCTCTTCGGCGCCGGCAGTCTCGACGAGGTCGCGGTCTATAACCGCGCCCTCAGCGCCGCCGAAATCGCCGAACACGACGCCAGCCACGGCCTCAACCGGCGCCCGCACGCGGCCCTCACCGCCAGCCCGAACCCGGTCGAAACGAGCAAACAGGTCAGCTTCGACGCCTCCGGCTCCAGCGACCCGGACGGCTCGATCGTCAGCTACCAGTGGGACCTCGACGGCAACGGAACCTTCGAGACCAATACCGGCACCACGTCGACCGCCCAAGCCGGCTACTCGCAGGAGGGCAACGTCACGGTAACCGTGCGGGTGCGCGACAACGAAGCGGCGACCGACACCGAAACCGTCGCCCTCACGGTCGCCGACAAACATGAACCGCCGCCGACCGTCAGCTACTCGAAAGCCGTCTCGGAAACCCCCGGCCTGATCCACTACTGGCGCCTCGGCGAGACCAGCGGGTCAAGCCTCGCCGACAGCGCCGGCAGCGCCACCGCCACCCTGCTCGGCGGCCCGTCGCTCGGCCTCACCGGCCCCCTCGGCGGCAAAGCGGTCGGCTTCGACGGGATCAACGACGCCGCCTCGGCTCCGGTCAACCTCTCCACGACGAGCAAACTCACGCTCGAGTTCTGGCTGAAGTGGAACGCCTTCGCCGACGACGACCAGCTGGCGATGGAGCTGACCGAAAACTTCAACGCCAACCCAGGCGGCTTCCTGATCGATCCGAACTCCAGCCTGGAAGCGTTCGGGATCGCGATCGGCGAGGGCGAATCGCGCAATAACGCCTTCTTCACCCGCCCCAGCGCCGGCGTCTGGCACCACTACGCGATCGTGCTCGACACCGCGGCCGCCCCCGCCCAGCAGATCACTCCATACGTCGACGGCAAAGCGGTTGCCTTCAGCAAGGGCGCCAGCGGCAGCGGGGCCGGCGCATTCGCCAACAGCACCCTCTACCTGATGTCACGCGCCGGGGCCAACCTGTTCGGAGCCGGCACGCTCGACGAGGTCGCGATCTACGACCAGGCGCTGAGCGCCAGCCAGATCGCCGCGCACTTCGCCGCCAACGCCGACTGAGTCCGGGCTCGGGCTAGCCCGACTCGTCGGCGCCGGCGTCCAGGCGCGGGCCCATCGGACGCGCCTGGCCGTCGATGTCGGTGCCGAGGTTGTCTTCGCTTTCGGGCACGAGGTCCCGGGCCGAGCCACCGGTCAGGTGGTAGTCCATGCCGGCGCCGTTGACCGCGTTGGCGTAGGGGTAGGCGCCACCGAGGTTGACGTCGCCGGTGCCGCAGGCCATCCCGCGCCAGAGGTTGTAACGGAAGATGACGCCGCGCAGCGAGCAGGAGCCGTAGGTCGGCTGGCCGATGTTGCCGACCACCCGGAAGTTCGAGTAGGCGGGGTTGAGGCCGTTGTCGTCGAAGGAGAAGTAGCCGTTGGCGCTGTTGTGGCGGACGGTCGTGTTGGCGAAGTCGGAGCTGCCGCCGGAGAAGGCAAGCGTGCTCGAGCCCGAACCGGTGCCGCCCTCGCCGACCGGGGCCGCGAACCAGTTGTTCTCGATCAGCAGGTTGGAGACCGGGCCGCTGTTCGACTGCAGGAAGATGTCGTAGACCGAGTTCCCCCAGAACTTCGAGTCGCGCACGGTGACGCCGTTGCCGGCGAAGATCGCCAGACCCTCGATGTGGCAGGGGCCGAAGTCGTAGGAGACGATGTCGTGGATCCGGACGCCTTCGATCAGGATCCGTTCGGGGTTCGGCGCGCCGTTTTCGGCGAAGCGGCGGATGCTGTTGTTGGAGCCGCCGTAGGGGCCGCCGCAGTCGCTGGCCGGGCCGTAGTCGCCGCCGATCACCCGCACGTCGGTGGCCGACATGACCATGAAGTTCCGCGCGTCCATGTTGCGGAAGGTGATGTCGGAGACGGCGAACCTGTAGGGGTCGGTCACGCGCGCGGTCAGGTCGACGGCCGTCATCCCCTGCAGGGTCACGTGGGACCCGTAGACGGTGACGCTGCCGAGGGTCACGTCGGCGCCCGAGGCCGGCCGGAAGACGACGTCTTCGGAGGAGGTGAGGCCGGCGTCGCGTTCGATCGTCTGGCTGCCGTAGGTGCCCGCCGCCAGCTGGACGACGTCGCCGGGTGAGGCCAACTGGTAGGCGCGGTTGAGCGACTTGCAGGGGGCGGTTGCCGAGCAAGAGGCCGAGTCCGAGCCGCTTGCCGAGAGGAAAAGGTCGGCGCTGCCACTCGATTCGGTCGGCGGCGGAGCCGGTTCTTGCGGTTCTTCAGGAGCGGCGATCGTCCAGCTGCGCGAGGCCGGGCTGGCGTCGACGTTGCCGGCCTGGTCCTTGGCCCGCACCGCGAAGGTGTGCGTGGCCACAGCGAGCGAGCTGTAGGAGCGCGGCGAGGTGCAGGCCGCCCAGGCGGCGCTGTCGAGCTTGCACTCGAAGCTCGCCCCCGCCTCGGAGCTGAAGGAGAAGCTGGCGCTGGTCGCCGTCGTGGTGCCGCTGGGCCCGGAGACGATCTGGGTGGCCGGCGCCGTGGTGTCGGCGGGCGGCGGCGCGCTGCCGCTCGTCTCGTCGGCTCCCGCGTCGGGCGCCGCTCCGGCCGGCCTGGCATCGCCGTCGATGTCGCGCGCGGGTGAGTTGGTCGGGCTGCCGGCGTCGATCGCCGCCGCGCCCGCGCCCAGGTGGAAGTCGACCGCGCCCGCGTTGCGGAAGCCCGAAGCGGCAACCTTGTCGTGGCTGCCCACCTTTGAGCCCGAGTACCAGACGTTGTAGTCGACTTCGATTCCCGCCGGCTTCGGTTCGAGGTTCCCCGTGCTGCCGCTCCAGAACTTCACCGCCGGCCCGACGTTGCTGAGGATCTTCACGTTCGAGTAGGGCACGCTCGGGTCGGGGTTGATCTCCTTGTTCAAGGAGTTGTTGCGGATCGTCACGTTTTTCCAGCTGGTGCCGGCGTGATCGCCGAAGCGGATCGAGTAGTAGCCGCTGCGGCAGCAGTCGAAGAAGTTGTTCTCGATGAGGATGTTGCTCGGCGTCGCCGCCTTACCTTCCGGCAGCTTCTGCAGGAAGATGTCGAACACCTCGCAGTTGCGGAAGGTGCTGTTGCGGATCGTCAGGCCGTCGACCGCCCAGACCTGCAGGCACTCGACATGGGCGCTGGAGCCGGGCGAGAGCGTGAAGTCATGGAAGTCGACGCCGTCGATGAGGATGTCTTCCGGCGAGGCCGTGGTCGAGGTTCCGTTCGAGGCGATGCGGCTGTTTTCGTCGGCCGAGGGCCCGACGCTGCCGCCGATGAACGAGATTTCGCGCGCCGCCTGCGTTCCGCTCGAGTAAAGGTCGAAGTTCTTCAGCGTGTCGTTGCGCATCGTCACGTCAACGGCGCTCGATTCGATCCAGAGCTTGCGGGAAAGCCGGAGGCCACGCAGCTCGAGGTGCCGCGCGTAGACGTGCAGCTCGGGCGAAATCGTCACCGCCGCCCCCGCGGCGGGCCGGAACAGAACGTCCTGTTCGGAGGTCTTGGTCGAGTCGAGCGAGAGGCTCGTATCGCCGTAGGTCCCCCCCGCCATCTCGACCGTGTCGCCCGGCTGCGCCAGTTTGTAGGCGCGGTTCAGCGTCTTGCAGGGGCTGGCCGCGCTGCAGGCGTTGGCGTCGGAGCCGGACGGGCTCAGGTAAAGGTCCGCCCCGCTCGGCGCCGGAGTCGGTTCGGGTTCCGGAGTGGGTTCGGGTTCGGGCGTCGGTTCCGGAGTCGGTTCCGGTTCGGGAGTAGGCGTCGGCGTCGGTTCCGGCGTAGGCGTCGGCGTCGGTTCAGGGGTTGGTTCCGGCGTCGGCGTCGGACTGGGTTCCGGTGCGGGCGTCGGAGCCGGTGCTCCCGGGCTTTTCGGATCGAGCGGGTTGCTGCCGAGGCTCACCTCGGCGCCGTCGCTGAGCCCGTCGCCGTCGGTGTCGGGATTGCGCGGGTCGGTATGGGACTGGCGCGTCTCGTAGCGGTCGGTAAGGCCGTCGCCATCGCTGTCGCGGGTTCGCTCGCGCAGCAACTGTGCTCTCACCCGATGTTTGGACACCTTCACCCGTTGCTTGGCGACCGGCTTGCCGTCGATCACCTTCGTCGCCGCTACGGCTACAGCTGCCAGCGCGAGTACGGCAACCACCAGGGTTGCCAGGGACAAGATGCCTTTGAGACGCCGCCCATTGGATAGCATTTCTGCACTGTCGGTTTCCAGGGGTTAACCCCTGAAAGCGGACCCTCCCGGTCGACACATGTCCTAGCCGGCTGACCGAGCCCTGCCAGGCTGACTGGTACGTTCTTCGTACCCACGCCCGGCATTTATGTAAACCGACTTGCTAGGAGCTGGGTTCGAGCCGCACCGGCGAGCTCGCGTCGCGGACCAGCAGCTGGGGTTCCCCCCCACCGTCCGCCGGCACGGTGTACAGGTTGTCGCCGTAGGCGTAGGCGAGCGTCCGATCGTCCAGCCACTCGACCTGGTCGTCGATCGAGCGCGTCTCGGCGACCGCGTGGTCGGCCAGGGTGTCGACGTCGAGGACCCGCAACCGCCAGTGCTCACCATCGCCGAGGCGGCTCTTGTAAGCGATCTGGGTGCCGTCCGGCGAGAGCGACGGGCACTCCACCCCGTCGCGGAGGACCCGCATCGAGCGATCGGCGACGTCGCCTTCGACCAGGTAGTGGCTGTCGCCGGTTCCGAGCGTGGCGTAGAAGCGGTTGGAGTCGCCGGGGACGAAGGTGACCCCCCAGAAGTTGAAGTCGACCGAGTCGAACGGCTTGCCGTCCTTGGTCACGCTGAACTGCTCAAGCTGCGCAACCCTCTCCCCCTTGTCGAGGTCGAGGATCAGCGTGCGGGTCGAGAACGCGCTCGGCGCCTGCAGGTAGGAGTCGCCGCTGACGAACACGGTCATCGCCCCGTAGCGGCCGTCGGCGGAGACCCGAGCCCGCGAGGGAAAGCCGGTGAGGGCGATCTCGTCGATCGGGCGCAGGTGCGAGTCGAAGATCCTGGCCGTGTAATCCACGCCCGAGGGGGCCACGCCCATGCAGATCCCGCGACCGGCGGCGTAGTAGACCCGCTCGCAGGCGAGGTCCCCGGAGCGGCGCCGGACCTTGCCGCCGTCGATCTCGTAGACGCGCCCGTTGAGGCGCGGGTTGCTCGGGTCGACCGCCCGCACCATCAGGTCCGTATCGGCCAGCACCGAGCCGGCGGCCTTGGGCCGGGCCTCGGTCGTCGTCCCGTCCGGCCCGAGCGCGGCGGCAACCACATAGCCGACCCCGACCAGGAGGCAGAGGGCGCCGAGGGCGAGCAGGATCTTGCCGCTGCGGCTACCCATTCGGGAGCGGGCGCTGGGCGCGGAGCAGCAGCGGCGCGGCGAGGGACATCGCCAGCATCAGCCCCACCGCGAACACCAGGACGGCGCCGTGCAGGCCGATCGCCAGCCATAGCGCTCCGAAGGCAACTGAAGAGACGAGGCGCCCGAGGCTGACCACGGTGATCAGGATGCCGATGCCGCTGGCCTGGAGCTTCTCCGGCAGCACCGCCCCGGCGAGCGCCGTCATCACCCCTTCGGTCGCGGCGAAGTAACCGCCGAGGGCCAGCAGGCAGACGATCAGCGCCACGTAGCCGACCGAGGTCATCAGCAGGACACCGTAGACGGCGAAGAGCAGCGCGTGCCCCGCCAGCAGGACCGGCACCTTGCCGAAGCGGTCGGCGAGCTGGCCGGCCGGGATCGCCAGGGCCATGAAGGAGATCGCGGTCATCACGTAGAGCAGCGGGAAGACTGCCGGATCGAAGTCGATCGTGCGTTGCAGGCCGACGTAGATCAGCGCGTCGGAGACGCTGGCGAGCGAGAGCCCACCGGCGGCGAGGAGCAGCGGCGCGAAGCTGCGGTCCTTGAGCAGGGAGAGGGCGGCGCGGAAGCGCGGCGGCGCTCCCTCGCGCGGCGCCCGCTGCGGCTTGGCTTCGACGTTGAGGACGAGCACTGCGAGGCCGAGAATCGCGAACAGGGTGCTGACGACGAAGACGGCGTCGAACCGGGCCGGCGCCAGGAAGAGGATGCCGAAGGCGAAGAGCGGGCCGAGCATCGCCCCGACGCTGTCCATCGCCCGGTGCACGCCGAACGAGGTGGCGAGCTTGTCCTTGGCGCTGGAGAGCGAGATCAACGCGTCGCGGGGCGCGGTGCGGATGCCCTTGCCGATCCGGTCGACGGCGACGATCGCGCCGATCCCGCCGATCGTGTTGCCGGCGGCGACCAGCGCCACCTTGCCCACCGCCGAGAGGCCGTAGCCGAGCCCGGCCACCTCCTTGTGGCGGCGCCAGCGATCCGAGCCGAAGCCGCTGATCACCTGCACAACCGCCGCGGCGCCGCGGTAGGTGCCGTCGATCGCGCCGAAGACCAGCGGGCTGGCGCCGAGCGAGAAGACGAGGTACATCGGCAGCACCGTCGCCACCATCTCCGAGGAGACGTCCGTCAGCAGGCTGACGGCGCCGAGCATGATCACGTTGCGCGGCACCCGCAGACGGGCCGAACTGCGCGCCCAGAGGCGCGGCTTCAAGAGGGCTTTGGAGGCTTCGACCTGGTACATGGCGGCTCGATCGAGAGCCAGAACCGGTGCGGCGGCGACCCTCTAGGAGTTCAACGAGCCGACTAGTCCGTTTCTCGCACTTTCGTGCGCGGGACTGCCGGAGAGCCCCAGCCGGCCTGCGGCTTCGGCGGCCACCTCTTCGGCGAAACCCATCACCGAGTCGCCGTTGAGAAGGTAGGGATAGATCTGGGCGTTGGAGGCCAGCGCCAGCCCGCCTACCCCGGGCCAGATCGGCGCCACCCGCGGCTCAGAGCCGCTGCGCAGCTGGTGCACCGGCTCGACCAGTTTCGCCCGCTGCACCGTCCATTCGACGACCTCGTCGCGACTGAAGCCGGGTGAGAGGCGAGCCAGGTAGTCGGTGAATCGGCGGTAGACCGACTCGTCGTCCTCGCTCTGCTCCGGCGCCGCGGGATCGCAGTACTTGGGCAGGTAAACCAGCTCGAGGCCATCGGTGTGGTCGGTCCCCAGCACCTGGGTCGTTTCCACGGCGCTGGTCAGCGGCGTCGGCTCGGTGATGTTGATCGCGTAATAGGGCAGGAGCCGGCGGCGGACCTTGATGATCGGGCAGACGACCCCGAGCCAGCGCTGCGGATAACGCTCCAGCAGGTGCTGATGGCGGTCGGGCAGAAGGAAGCGCAGCGCCGGCGGCTGCAGGGTCGGGATCGTCAGGTCGAACTCGAGCGTCTCCCCCTCCAGCTCGACCCCGGCGACCGAGCCGTCCTCTGCCAAGGCGAGACCGGTGACGGGAGCGTCGGTGCGGGCCTCGACCCTGAGCGCGGTGGCCCGCGCCACCATCGCGTCGATCAGCCGCTGGTGGCCGCCGACGATGTGGCCCATTTCCTCGCCGCCGCGCCCTTTCCCCTGGCGGGCGCCGGACATCCGCCGCGTGCGCGCCCAGAGGTAGGTCGCCGGCAGCCCGGACGGGTCGCCGTCGAAGCGGGTGTCGAGCAGCGGTTTCCAGATCCGCTCCCAGACCTGGTTGCCGCAGATCCGCCGCAGCCAGGCCTCGAGCGGGATCGTCTCCAGCTTCTCGTAGGAGCTGCGCAGCTGGCACTGGGCGACGAACAGGCCCAGCCGCAGCCGCGCCTGCGGGCTCAGCGGCGAGAAGCGCAGCAGGTCTCCGACTCCGTTGAAGTCGTGCATGGCGCCGTCGGAGAAGAAGCCGGCGCCGACGGGGGTGAACCGCAGCTGGTCGCCGAGCCCGACCTCCTCGGCCATCGCGATCATCCGCTCGTCCGAGGGGGTGATCACGTGGTAGAAGCGGTCGACCTCGTGGCCGCCGAAGTCGAAGGTCCCGGCGAGGCCGCCGAGCGAGGGGCCGCGCTCGATCACCGTCACCCGGGCGCCCCGCTGGGCGAGGCGCAGCGCCAGGGAAACCCCGAGGACGCCGCCGCCGACGATGCCGACGCGGGGTGCCGGGCCGTTCATCAGCCGTGCGTGACGGGGGCCTGGGCGCCCACCGTGGACCCCTCGACCGCCGTAGCGGCAGCCGGCTCCGGCAGGCCCCTGGGGGCGGTTGCCTCGGCGAGGGGCGAGACCGGGGGCGGCTGGATGCGGCCGACCATGTGCGCCGCCATCACCCGGAAGTAGGCCAGCACCGTCGGTTTCAGCTGCATCTTCGATTCGCCTTTGCGGGTCGTCCAGTCATTCGTGGTCGGCACCTCGGCAACCTTGGCCCCGGCGTTGTAAAGCTTCAACAGCAGCTCGACGTTGGCGGCAAAGCCGGGCTCACGCACCAGCAGATAGCCGTAGGTATCCGCCGCTTTGCGCAGCGTCCCCGCGCGGTAGACGCGGTAGAGCGAGGAGAGCGTGTGCATCTCGCGCAGGCCACCGATGTAGCGAAAGGTGTTGGAAACCGACTTGCTCGCGGCCAAGCGCCAACCCGCGACGCCGACGATTTCGCCGCCGGGCGCGTAACACGAGGCGAGGACGACGTCGTTGCCGGCCTCGAAGAGCTCGAGCATCCGCGGCAGGTCGGATAGGTCGGAGGTGGTGTCGGCCTCGAGGGTGACGATTGCGTCGTCGTCGGAGGACTCCTTCAACGCGGAGCGGATACCGGTGTTGATCGCGGTGCCGAGGCCGCGGTTGACGGTGTGCGTGACCACCGCCAGGTGCATGTCCTGGGCGTGTTCGCGGATCACCTCGCCGGTGCCGTCGGTCGAGCCGTCGTCGACGATGATCACCCGCGCTCCCAGCTCACGAGCCACCGGCGCCAGGTCGGCCAGCAAGCGGGGAATGTTTTCGGCCTCGTTGTAGGCCGGGATCACGAAGCGGATCATGCGAAGACCTCCAGAGGCTGGGGAGCGGGAATGTCGAGCAGCGCCACCGGGCGTCGCACGGCGGCGGACTCGCGCACGGCAAGCGCCGCGGCCAGGGCCTTGACCCCGTCGTGGGCGCTGACCGGCTCGGGCGTGTCGTCGAGGACGCAGCGGCAGAAGGCTTCGAGCTCGGCCCGCAGCGGCTCGCTCTTGGCGAGCGAGAACCGCACCGCGGCTCCCTCGCCATCGCCTCGCAGGACGGAGAGCCCGTCCCACTGCAGCGGCGCCGTCGGCGATTCGACGAACCAGACGTCCTGGGTGATGTAGCTCGCCCGCAGGAGGCCGTTCTCGCCGATCAGGGCGATCTCGCGCTTCTTCTCCGGGGTGAGCCAGTTGACGTCGAGCAGCCCCAGCGCCTCTCCCCCGGCCTCGTTGCCGAAGCGGACGAGACAGGTGAGCAGGTCCTCCTGCGAGCTGTGCAGGAAGCGGCCGCCGTCGGCGTAGATCTCGCCGATCGAGAGCCCGAGCACGTGCTGCATCACGTCGAGGTCGTGGGTGGCGAGGTCGATGGCGACGCCGGTGTCCTGGATCCGCGTCGGCAGCGGCCCGACCCGGGTCGTGTGCGCCCGGTAGACCTTGCCGAGGCGGCCGTCGGCGACCAGCTCGCGCAGTTTCGCCACCGCCGGGTTGAAGCGCTCGACGTGGCCGACCATCAGCTTGCGGTCGGCCTCGATCGCCGCGCCCCGCATCCGCAGGGCGTCGGGAAGGGTGGTCGCGATCGGCTTCTCGACCAGCACGTGGAGGCCGGCGGCAAGCGCCTCGAGCGCGACCTCGGCGTGGTGCTCGGAGGGACAGGCGATCGAGACCGCGTCGAGCTCGTCGGCTTCGCCGATCATCTCGCGCCAGTCGCCGAACTCGAGCGCCGCGGCCCCGGCCAGAGCGCGGCTGCGCGCCCCCGGGTCGGGGTCGGCGACGGCAACCAGCTCGGCGCAATCGATCTGGGCATAGTTGCGGACGTGGAAGGCGCCCATCCGGCCGCAGCCGACGACTCCTACGCGAAGCTGCTCAGACAAGGGACTCCTCCCGCGATCGAGCGCCTTCGGCGAGGTGGGCAACGGTCAGCTCGGCGATGCGCTCCGCCGCCCGCCCGTCGCCGAAGATCGGCGGCCGGTCCGCGGGCAGCGGCTTGGCGAGGGCCGCGCGGAACTCGTCGCGGTCGACGCCGACCAGCGTGTTCCAGCCGGTCGAGACCGTCTCGATCCACTCGGTCTCCTCGCGCATCGTGATGCACGGCACCCCCCAGAGGTAGGCCTCGCGCTGGACCCCACCGGAATCGGTGGCGATCGCCACCGCGTCGCGCTCGAGCGTGAGCATTTCGGTGTAAGTCACGGGGTCCCGCATCTCGACGTTGGCGGGGACCTCGAGGTTCCAAGTCTCGATGCTCTTCCGCGTCCGCGGGTGCAGCGGGAAGATCACCCGGCAATCGGCGGCGCCGAGGCAGCCGAGGACGGCAGCGAGGCGCTCGGCGGAGTCGGTGTTGTAGTTGCGATGGGCGGTGGCGAGGACGTACTCGCCCTCCTCCCCGCGCTCCGGCAGGCGGCTGCGCGAGGCGAGGAGGACGTCGGCGAGAACGTCGCCGGTGACGTGGACGACGCCCTTCACGTCCTCTTCGAGGAGAACGTCGCGAGCGTGCTCGCAGGGGGCGAAGAGCAGGTCGGAAAGCTGATCGGTCTCGATCCGGTTGGCCTCCTCGGGCATGTCCATGCGGTAACTGCGCAGGCCCGACTCGACGTGGATCAGCGGTACCCCGGCCGCGACGGCGGCGCGCGCCCCGGCGATCGTCGCGTGGGTGTCGCCGCGGACCAGAACGGCATCGGGCTCGCGACTGGCGATGACCCGGCCGATCCGCTCCTCGGCCACCGTCACCGCGGCGGTGGGCGGCAGCGAGCCGACGCCGAGGTTGAACTCCGGCAGCGGCAGGTGCAGGTCGGCGATCTGAAGGTCGGACATGCCCGGGTCGTAATGCTGACCCGTGTGCACGAGGATCTCCTCGACGCAATCGGAGAAGGCGAGTGAGAGCGGCGCCGCCTGCACGATCTCAGGGCGGGAGCCGATGATGGAGACGATCCTGGCTGCCATGACCGATTAACGCACGAGCCGGCCACGTCTTTTCGCCCGAGCGGAAAAAAGTTGCCGAGCTGAGCCGCAAGAGTTCCCGACGCAAGCTCGTTGTCTCCCTGTATGGAGGCCCACGGACTCACCCGCAGCGAGACGACTTCCCGGGTTACGGTCCAGCGACGCGCGGGCAATGCGCTTCGGCGCTGCCTGGACATCGTCTTCGCTCTGGCGCTGATCCTCCTCCTCAGCCCGATCCTGATCGGCGTTGCTCTTGCCGTCCGCCTCGACAGCCGCGGCCCGGCCTTCTTCCGCCAGCGGCGCGTCGGCTACCAAGAGCGCGAGTTCACCCTCTTCAAGTTCCGCAGCATGCGGGTCGACGCCGACCCCCGCGGCCACCGCGAGTACGTAACCGCCCTGATCAAGGGCGAGCACGCCGAGCCCGACGGCGACCAGGGGAACCTCTACAAGCTCGCGGTCGACAACCGGATCACCCCGGTCGGCCGCTGGATCAGGCGCTGGAGCCTGGACGAGCTGCCCCAGCTCTTCAACGTCGTCCGCGGCGACATGACGCTGGTGGGACCGCGCCCGGCGATTCCTTACGAGGTCTCCGAGTATCCGCACTGGTACCTCAAGCGGTTCTCGGTCAAGCCCGGCCTGACCGGCTACTGGCAGGTCAGCGGCCGCAGCGAACGCACTTACGAGGAAATGGTCCGTCTCGACCTCGAGTACGTCGAGCGGCGCTCGCTCGGCCTCGACCTCTCCATCCTTGTCAAAACCCCGTGGGTAGTCCTCAGTCGAAAGGGAGCAGAGTGAATCCAGCAGGAGCCATCGGAACCTTGGTCGTCGGCTACGGCTACTGGGGTCCGAACATCGTCCGCAACGTCGTCGAGCGCCCCGAGTTCCGCCTGATGGGCCTCTGCGAGCTCGACGAAGGGCGCGCCGAAGACTTCCGCCGCCGCCACCCCGGCATCTGGATCGAGCCCGACCTCGACGCCGCCCTGGCCGACCCGCGGATCGAGGCCGTGGCGATCGCGACGCCGCCCCACACCCACTACAACCTCGTACGCCGGGCGCTGGAGGCGGGCAAGCACGTGCTCGTCGAGAAGCCGCTGGCGCGCACCGCCGACGAGGCCGCGGCGCTGATCAAGCTCTCCGAGGAACTCGGGCTGGTGATGATGCCCGGCCACACCTTCGTCTACTCGCCCTCGGTCAACGCCGTCCGCGACCTGATCCAGGAAGACGAGCTGGGAGAGATCTACTTCATCACCTCCTCGCGCATGAACCTCGGGCTCTACCAGCAGGACGGCGTCGTCCTCGACCTCGCCCCGCACGATCTCTCGATCCTCCTCCACTGGCTCGACCGGCCCCTGGTCGAGGTTTCGGCGACCGGCCGCAGCGTCTTCCAGGACGGCGTCCACGAGACGGCCTTCCTCACCCTCCGCTTCGAGGGCGGCACCCAGGCCAACGTCCAGCTCTCCTGGCTGGCGCCGCGCAAGATGCGCCAGATGGTGGTCGTCGGCAGCCGGCGCATGGTCCAGTACGAGGACACCGCCGCTGACGACTCGGTGCGGATCTACGACCGCGGGCTCGACTTCGCCGAGCCGCCCGCCAACTTCGGCGAGTACCGCCTCACCTACCGGACCGGCGACATGGTCGCGCCCCGCGTCCAGGCCCTGGAGCCGCTGGCCCAGGAGCTGCGGGACTTCGCCTCGGCGATCCGCGAGGGCGCCAAGCCTGTCTCCAACGCCCGCCTGGGGCTGGAGATCGTGCTCTGCCTGGAGGCGCTGGAGGAGTCGCTGCAGAACCGCGGCAAGCCCGTCGCCGTCCGCTCGATCGACGAGGCGATGAAGGCCGCCGACACCGCCATCCTGCCGGCGCCGGCCTCCAGCAGAGACTAAAAGCCGGGCTCGTCCTTCTCGGCCCGGGCCCGCCGGGGGACGACCCCGAGGAACTCGAGCTCGGCGAGGTAGACGAGGACCGCGTGCGCGGCAAGGCGGCTGGTGCTGATCTGCAGTCTCCGCGCCTCCTGTCCCAGCAGCGCCTCGGTGTCGCGATCGAGGGTCAGGTCAAGCTTCGCCTCCGGCGTGCCCGGCCCCTTGAGAAAGCGGGGCGCGGCGATCGGCCGTCGGCCCGCCCTCAACTTGTAGGCGTAGTGCAGCAGCGCCTTCCTTGCGCCGGCCCTGAGGTCGTCGCCGAAATAGTCTTCGAGCCCGTGACACGCGAGTTTTCCGAGTTCGACGCGGACCATCCCTATGTAAAGAACTCGCCTGGGGTGGGCAGCCTTTGCACGGGATCAGGCAGTTCAACCTAACTTCAGCCTTTTGCAACCCCTCTGGACAGATATTGAAAACAAGGCCGTTTACAGGAACATCTCCCGCGGAAAACCTAATAGTCGAAAATTACGATTGACTTTTGGCCTAGCCGATGATCAGCTTTTTGAGAAGTAGCCTGCTCTCTCCGGGAAAGGGCTTCTAACCGATTTCCCCAGATTGGGGTCTTTTTGTAAACCCAGTTGCAGTTCATGCGGTGAGCATGAGGGAGACATCCGATGAGCAGCGCGTCCGACGGCTCTTCCCCGAGCCAAGGGACCACCAAGTTAACTCGGGAGGCCGTGGCCCGTGCCAAGGCCGGAGACCCCGAGGGTTTGCATTACCTCTACGTGCGTTACGCCGATGACGTCCTCCGGTACATAACCGGACTGGTCCGCGA
Organism: Solirubrobacterales bacterium; assembly: GCA_035688955.1. GTDB lineage: Bacteria > Actinomycetota > Thermoleophilia > Solirubrobacterales > 70-9 > VAYN01. Next base: position 44,968 of record DASSMJ010000036.1, read on the forward strand.
CCATCACGAGGCCGAGGACATCACCCAGAACGTCTTCGCCAAGCTGATGCGGGCGATCAAAAGATACGAAGAGCGGGCGGTGCCGTTCGACGCCTGGATCCTGCGGGTCGCGCGCAACGCAGCGCTGGATCACCTGCGGGCGAAACGCGCCATCCCCACCGAGGAAGTGCGCCTGGCCGACACCGGACGCGCCGAGACGGCTCTGGACCGCGGCCGCGCCCTGCGTCAGGCCCTGGAAGACCTACCCGAGGACCAGCGCGAGGTGCTGGTGCTGCGGCACATAATCGGCCTGACGCCGGTGGAGATCGCCAACACGCTCGACAAAAGCGAGAGCTCGGTACACGGCCTTCACCACCGCGGGCGCCGCTCGCTGCGTCACAACCTGACCGAGCTCGATGCCGCGCCGGTAGTCGCGGGGGCGCCGCGGGAGCGCTAGATCTTCTCGCCCTCCGCCGAGTCGGAGAGGTCGTTGAGGATGCGCTCGGTCAGCCTGCCGGCGTCCCGCTCGGCGCCGAAGTAGAAGGCCGCGTGCTCGCTGAGCTGCTCGATCGAGACGCCCTGGGCGGCGGCCTCCACTTCGAAGGCACGCCATAGATCCGCGGCGACGTCGAGTTCTAACCGCACCCCGTCCAAGGTCTCACTGCCTCGCAGGAATCCCGGATACGGCCAGGCGGCGCGGTCGCTGTCTTTGTCGCCGAGATAGCAGCGCAGGGCGCTTTCGAATTTGACTGCCGCCGGCGCGGCGGATCCGGCCTCCTTGCCCATCAGGGCTTCGAAGGCAAGTTCGCTGATAGCCACTTCGACATGGCGCGTCGCCGCGTCCTCGTCGCGTCGCCGTTCGGCTCTTCCCATTACTGCCACCCCAGCACCCTCCACGATGATGCTCATGCGTGACGCCTACCCGCGCGAGCCTTTCCCTAACTCGCACTTTCTTCTTTTACCCGATTTTCATCCTCTAACGCAAGCCCTTTCGGGTTGGACACTCAGTCGAGCAAACCGACCTGCGCTGCTCCCTCGACCGTTTCGCGCAGGGTCTGCTCCGCGTCGTGATGCGGTTTCCACCCTAAGTTGGCGCGGGCCTTGGCGGTGTCCATAAGAACCGGGGTGTCCAATGCGGTCGCCCACTCGAGCTTGGTCGAGGCGAAGGTGAGCCGACGGGCGGTCGCGGTGCCGACGCTGAGGGCGGGACCGGGGAGCGGCACCCAGCGCCAGCCGAGCGCCCGGGCGATGTCCCGCATCCTGATCTCCCCCTCGCCGGCGAGGTTGTAGGCGCCGGGCGGGCCGTCGCCGCCGATTGCCGCGGCCATCGCCTGGGCGACGTCGTCGTGGTGGACGAGCTGAAACGGCACCCCCGGGTCCGGCAGGATCGGCGTCACCAGCGGCAGCTTCTCCAGCCCTCGGCGCAGCAATGGCAGGGGGTCGCCCGCCCGCGCACCGTTGACCACCTGCTCGATCAGCATCGTCGCCCGCGGCCCGGCGACGATGCATGGGCGGAAGATGTAGGTCTCGATTTCGCTGCCGGCGATCAGGTCCTCCAGCAGATCCTCGAGCTCGGCCTTTTGTCGCGAGTAGTAAAAGTCGTCGCTGCCGCGGGCCGGGACGTCCTCGCTCAGCGGCAGCGGGTTCTCGGGATAAAAGCCGTAGGCGGCGACGGAGGATGCGTAGACCAGCCGCTTCACCCCGGCCCTGATCGCGGCCTCGAAGACGTTGCGGGTCCCCTGCAGGTTGACCTCACGGGTCTCCTCGCGGCTGCCGAAGATCGCGAAGGCGAGGTGGACCGCGACGTCGGCTCCGTCGAACAGGGCCGCCAGGGCGCCGCGGTCGAGGATGTCCCCCCGTCGGTAGGTCACCTTGTCCCAGCCCTCGACAGCGGGATCGAAGGGCCGGCGTGCCATCCCCAGCACGCTGCCGACCTCGGGCCGCCGCTCCAGCTCCGACATCAACGGCTTCCCGATCTCCCCGGTGGGGCCGGTGACTGCGACGGCTAAAGGCATCTACCCCGTCCGCTTGGCCGTCCTAGGCGGCCGGGGTAATCCGATACGCATCGAAGACGGAGTCGACGTTGCGGAGGCGGGTGATGCAGTGTTTGAGCTGCTCCGTATCGCCAACCTCGACCACGAACCGGTTTTTCACCATCGGGTGGTTGGTCGTGCAGGAGGCGCCGATGATGTTGATCCCCGCCTCCGAGAACGTGCGTGAAAGGTCCTCGAGCAGGCGGGTGCGGTCGTAGGCGTCGATCTGCAGCTCGACCCGGTAGGCAGCCTCGTTTTCGCCTTCCCAGCCGACGTCGACGAAGCGCTCGGAGGCCTTTTTCAGCGATTTGACGTTCTTGCAGTCGGCACGATGGATCGTGATCCCACGGCCGAGGGAGACGTAGCCCTCGATCTCGTCGCCGGGGACGGGTCGGCAGCACTTGGCGAGCCTCACGGCGACGTTCTCGACCCCCTTGACGCTGATCCCGTAGTTGGAAGCGTCCTTGGTGCGGCGGGCGCGGTCCTCGCCAGCAAGCTGCGCCCCGGGGGCCTCCTCCTCGACCCCCTCCCCCGCCTTCAGCCTCTGCATCAGCTTGTTGGCGGCGGTCTTGGCGTCGACCTTTCCCTGGCCGAGGGCGATGTAGAAGTCGGTCCCTTTGCGGAAGCCCATCTCGCGGATCACGTCCGCGAGCAGCGCCGAACCGTTGACCTTCTGCATCGGGATGCCGCGGGTGCGTAGCGCTTCGTCGAGCTTTTCGCGCCCGTCGCGCTCGGCGTCCTCGCGCCGCTCCTCTTTGAACCAGGAGCGGATCTTGTTGCGGGCGCGGTTGGTCCGCACCAGTTTCAGCCAGTCGAGCGAAGGACCGCGCTTCTGCTTCGCGGTCAGCACCTCGACGATGTCGCCGGAGCGCAGCTGGTAGTGGAGCGGCACGATCGAGCCGTTGACCTTGGCGCCGACGCAGCTGTGGCCGACGTCGGTATGGACGGCGTAGGCAAAGTCGAGCGGGGTCGAGCCGGCCGAGAGGTTCTTGACTTCGCCCTTCGGGGTGAAGACGAAGACCTCATCCTCGAAGAGGTCGACCTTGAGCGATTCGAGGAACTCGGTCGGGTCCTGTTCGCCCTCGGCCTCGACCAGCTGCCGCAGCCAGGTCATCTTCTCCCGCTGCGGGTCGCCGTTGGTGCCCTCTTTGTAGGCGACGTGGGCGGCGATCCCGTACTCGGCGAGCTTGTGCATCTCCTCGGTGCGGATCTGGATCTCCAGGGGCTTGCCCTCCGGCCCGATCACCGTCGTGTGCAGCGCCTGGTACATGTTGGCTTTGGGCATCGCCACCCAGTCCTTGAAGCGGCCGGGGAGCGGCTTCCAGAGCGAGTGGATGACGCCGATCGCGCCGTAGCAGTCTTTGACCGAGTGGACGATCACCCGCATCGCCGTCAGGTCGAAGATCTCGTTGAACTCACGGCCCTTCTTCGCCATCTTCGTGTAGATCGAGTAGAAGTGCTTGGCCCGGCCGGAGATCTCCGCCTCGATCCCGACCTGCTCGAGCTCCTTGGCGAGGAACTCGCCGGCTTCGGAGACGAAGTTTTCCCGCTCGTCGCGCTGCTGGGCGACCAGCTGTTTGATTTCTTTGTACTTGCGCGGGTGCAGGGTCGCGAAGGCGAGGTCCTCGAGCTCCCATTTGATCGCGTGGATCCCCAGCCGGTGGGCCAGGGGCGCATAGATCTCCAGCGTCTCGTGGGACTTCAGCGTCTGTTTCTGCTTCGGCAGGGCGCCGAGCGTGCGCATGTTGTGGAGGCGGTCGGCCAACTTGATCAGGATCACCCTGACGTCGGTGGCCATCGCCACCATCATCTTGCGGTAGTTCTCGGCCTGCCGCTCGTCGCGGCTCTCGAAGGTGATCCCGGTCAGCTTGGTGACGCCATCCACCAGCTGGGCGATCTCCTCGCCGAACTCATCCCGGATCTCCTCCAGGCTGGCGGTGGTGTCCTCGACCGTGTCGTGGAGCAGGGCGGCGCAGAGGGTCTCGGTGTCGAGACGCATGCCGGCGCAGATCTGGGCGACCCCGACCGGGTGGGTGATGAACTCGTCGCCGGAGTGGCGGAGCTGGTCGGCGTGTCGGTCGCAGGCGAAGTCGAAGGCGCGCTCGACCTTGGCCCGGTCGATCGTCGCCACCGCGACCGCGGTGCCGCCCAGAGATCCGTCTTCGTTCGCGGCCGCGCTCGAGTCGAACTCCTCGATCACGGCGAAGAGATCGCCGAGGAGCTCCTTGTGCGCTACCGCGGTTTCGGTCTTGCGAGGAATCTTTGAGTCTCCGAGAGTCGGTCGCTGTAAGCGCGGAATGCAGCCGAGCGCTGCAGATCCGTCTTCTCTGAGGATACGACCCGGACGACGCCTGCGCCCGCATCCGGCGCCCCCTGCACCAGTCCAAGGTCGGCCAGGACGCGGAAGCGGCGCGCACAGGCCTCGGGACAGAACGGGTAGCTGCCGGTGCCGGCGAGGGCGTCGCGAAGGTCTGATCCGCCCGCTTCGCCGAGCTCACGGAGCGCGCGGAAAGCCGCCGCGACCGCCTCTCGCGAGGGCCACTGCTCCGCCGCCGCCTTGGCGGCGAACTCGGCCTCAGCCGGGGTCCAGAGCAGGTGAAGGAAGGCGGGGTTGTCGCCCGCCGCGAGCACTGCCCTGGCTTCGTCGCCTGCCTCGGCCGGCGGATCGACGAGGACCACGTGCTCGAAGGCGGCGGCAAGCTCCGGTGCCCGTGCCAGCGCGAGGTAATCGGTGACGGCAAGGCCGCTCCGGGCCTTCTTTACGAGCGCCTCGATCTCCTCGGTGCCGCAGCGATGGCAGGCGATCGAGGCCGCGCCCCCGTTGAAGCGGGCAAGCCCAGTGGCGCCGTTCCCAAGCGCCGCCCGGCGCGAAGCGTCAGCGCAGACCGCCAGAACCCCTGCCCCGCTCGAAACCAGCTCCGCGATCGCCACAGTCGCCGAAGCGCCCCCGGACACGACCCGTCGCGCACCTCCCGCCTCACGACTCTGTGAAAAGGCCGCTTGAAGAGGAGTTTTCACAGACTCGTGGAGCAGATCGGCGCTCAGCTCGGCTTCGAAGCGCGCCCACCATTGGGAGTCGTCGCAGGTGCAGGTGTGCGGGAGGGGTGGCTGCTTCTCATCCGTGGTTGAGTCCTCGAGGGGGTACAGCTCTCGGAGGACCACCCTTGGCTCCACGGAGCCGTTCCAGTGGTTGACCTCGAGGCGGACCGTGGCGTCGAGCACGTCCTCCTCCTCGACTCCAAGCGAGGAGCGGCCGAAGGCCACGCCGAGGGCGCGGTGGGAGCCGCTGTGGAGGCTGAAGCGAGCGTGCTTGCCCTCTCCCATTGCCCGCACGTCGGTGACCCGCGCCGATGGGACAAGGAGACGAACCCCGGGGTTGCCCATCCCGAACGGCGCCAGCTGCTTCAGCTCCTCCGCCAGCTCGAGGCCGAGGCCGATGCCGCCGACCATCGCGTCGACCGTTTCCGTTCGCCGCAGATCCTCCGGCGACAGCACCTCGTTCGCGTGGGCGGCGAAGGCCGCCCGAAAGGCCTCGACGTTCTCAGCCTTGATCGTCAGACCGGCAGCTGCGCGGTGCCCGCCAAACCCCTCCAAGTGCTCCGCGCAGGCCTCGAGGGCGGCCAGCAGGTCGAAGCCGAGGATGCTGCGCCCAGAGCCCCTCCCCTGCCCCTCCTCGTCCACTGAGATGACAACCACCGGCCGGCGATGGCGCTCGACCAGGCGCGAGGCGACGATCCCCACTACGCCCGGGTGCCAGTCCTGTCCCGCCAGCACCAGCCCCCGAGCCTCGCGCAGTTCGTCCGGCAACTCCCGCCGCGCCGCCTCGGCGGCGGCATCAACCTCGCGCTCAGTCGCCCGCCGCTCAGAGTTCGCCCGGCTGAGCTCGGCAGCGATCGCCTCAGCCCGCCCCTCGTCCTCGGTGAGGAACAGCTCGACACCGGCGTCCGCCCGATATAGGCGTCCAGCCGCGTTGATCCGAGGCGCCAGCCGGAACCCGAGATCGCTCTCGTCGAGACGCTCCGGCTCGCATTTCGCCGCGGCCATCAGCGCCCGCAATCCCACCCTCTGAGACCGTCGAATCTCGGCCAGCCCTCTGCGCACCAACGACCGGTTCTCCCCCACAAGCGGCACCACGTCGGCGACGGTCGCCAAAGCCACCAGATCGAGATCATCCGTACCTCCCCCCAGCGCGCAGGCAAGCTTCCAAGCCACAGCAGTCCCACACAGAGGCTCAAACGGGTAGTTGCTGATCTGGGGATGCAGGATCGGGCAGTCCGGCAACTCAGCGCTGGGCTGGTGGTGATCGGTGACGATCACCTCCACTCCCAGCTCCCGCGCCAGCTCCACCTGTGGGGCGCAGGTGATCCCGCAGTCGACGGTCAGCAGCAGGGAGGTCCCCCGCTCGACCAGGCGCCGCACGGTCGCGTCGCTCAGCCCATAGCCGTCTTCGATCCGGTCGGGGATGAACCAGTCGCAGTCGGCGCCGAGCTCACGCAGCGTCCGCACCATCACCGCGGTCGCGCAGACGCCGTCGACGTCGAAATCGCCGTGCACGGTGATTCGCCGCCCGGCGGCGACCGCCGCCAGGATCCGCGCGACCACCTCGTCCATCCCCTCGAAGGCCTCGGGCGGGTGCGACTCGTCAGCGGCGAGGAAAGCCCGCGCCGCCGCGGGCGTCCGGTAACCCCGTCGCACGAGGGTGACGGCGATCGGATCGCTGACGCCGAGCTCCTCGCCGAGGGCGCGCGCGTCCGCGTAGGAATAGGGCTCTACGGCAATCGCGTTGATGGTTTCCGCCACGCTTCCAGGCTAGGAACCGCGGCGGCGGCAACTCAGGGCCCGCAAGCCCCAAGTTGGGCAGAAATGACCGTCGTTACTCGACGCGGCGTTCGTCGCGCGTGCCGAGGAACCAGACGACCGCGAGGCCGATGAGGGTCCCGGGGACAGCGATCAGAGCGGTGCCGACGTCGGTATCGCCGAGATCCCTGCCCATCGCCTCCTGAACGATCAGCCCGAAGAGGACCGAGCCGATAACCGCGCCGAGGAAGGCGCCGACGATCCCCTGCCAGAAGCGGTCGGGCACGAAGACGGTGAAGTGCCAGAGGGCGATTCCCATGATGAAGAAGACGACCAGGGCCATCAGCGGCTCCTCCCGTGCTTGCGGCGGGCCTGGCGGCGAGCGCGGCGCTCCGCATTGCGTTTGCGGCGCTCCGCCGAGGCTTCGTCACCGTCGCCATCGCCGTTACCAAGGCTCCCGGCTCCGTTGCCCGAGGGCTCGGGGGCGCGCTCGGCCGTCGCCACCACCCCTGGCGCCGTCTCTGCCGCGGGCTCGTCGACGACAGCCGCCGCGGGCTCGGCTTCGCGCTCGTCGTCGCGGCCGAGTTTGGCGGTCTCGATCTCGCTGGCGTAAGCGGGCACGTGTCCGCCCTCGACTTCGGCGATCCGCTGCCGCCGCCGCACGAAGCCGGGCTCCCGTTCTTTCCACGCGGTCAGCACCGGCGAGGCGATGAAGATCGAGGAGTAGGTACCGGAGGCGATCCCGACCAGCATCGCGAAGGCGAAGTCCTGGAGGACGGCACCGCCGAAGACCATCAGCGACATCACCGCCAGCAAGGTGGTGAAGCTGGTCGCCAGCGAGCGGGTCAGCACCTCGCTCATCGAGCGGTTAACGATCTGCGAGAAGGCGGCGCGCGGCATCCGCGGCACGTTCTCGCGGATTCGGTCGAAGACGATGATCGTGTCGTAGATCGAGTAACCGAGGATCGTTAGGAACGCCGCCACGGTCCCGCTCGACACTTCTTTGCCGGTCAGCGAATAGACGCCGCCGGTGATCAGGATGTCGTGGAGGATCGCGATCAGGACCGGAATCGCGAACTTGGGATCGAACCGCAGGGCGACGTAGCCGCAGATCACCAGCAGCGAGAAGATCAGCGCCGTGATCGCGCTGTTGGCCACCTGCTGGCCGAAGGTCGGCCCGACGCTGGTGCTTTCAAAGCCGTTGGCAACCACGCCGAACTCGCCGGCGAGCGCCTTTTCGGCCTCGGTGACTTCCTCCGGCTTCAGTTCATGCGACTGGATCTGGAAGACGTTGGAGCCGAGGTTCGGATCGTCGACCTGCTGGATCTCGGCGCTGCCCACGTCGACCCCGCTGAGCGCGTCGCGCACGCCTTCCTCGTCGGTCGGCTGCTGCAGGGCGACTTTGATCCGGGTGCCCGACTCGAAGTCGATGCCGAAGTTGAGCTGCTTCGTCGCCAGGGCAAAGCCGCCGATCAGCAGGATCACCCCGGAGATCGAGAAGAACCAGCGGCTGGCTCCCATGAAGTCGAAGGTCCAGCGTTTGCCTTCGCCCTCGGCACCGAGGGCGCGGGGCGAGCGCAGCAGGCGGGAGCGGCTCATGCTGCCGAGCAGCGCCTGGGTGAAGACGACCGCGGTCAGCAGTGAGACGATCGTCCCGACCCCGAGAACGAAGGCGAAGCCCTTGACCCCCGCCGTCGCCAGCACGAAGAGGATGAACGCCGTCAGCAAGGTGATGACGTTGGCGTCGATGATCGTGCTGATCCCGCGTTTGTAGCCGGTGGCGATCGCGCTCCCCATCGAGCGCCCAGCCCGCACCTCCTCCTTTATTCGCTCGAAGATGACGATGTTCGAGTCGGCGGCGACGCCGATCGTCAGCACCAGGCCGGCGATCCCCGGCAGGGTCAGGGTGATCGGGATCAGGTCGACGAGGGCGAAGAAGATCACCCCGTAGGCGGCGAGGGCGATCGAGGCGATCAGCCCGAGGAAGCGGTAGTAGACGAGCAGGAAGATGACCGCCAGCGCCAGCCCGATCAGGCCGGCTTTGATGCCCTCGTCAAGGGCTTCGCTGCCGAGGGTCGCCGAGACCTGGGTCTGGCTGATCAGTTTCAGGTTGATCGGCAGGGCGCCGATCTGCAGCGTCGTCGCCAGTTCCTGGGCGTCGTCGATGCTGCTGAAGCCGCCGGAGATCTGGGCTCCGGTGCGGCCGTCGATTCCGTCGGGGTTTTCGGCGAAGTTGATGATCGGCCGCGTCTTGACTTCGTTGTCGAGGACGACGGCAAAGTGACCGGAGAGGGCCGCGGCTTCTTCGGCGCCGACGGGCCCGATCGCCTGCGCTTGCCCGCGCTGGGCGATCTTGCGGGTGGTTTCCTGGAAGGCCTCGCGCCCGCTGTCGGTGAATTCGAAGGTGACGATCGGTTCGTTGTTCGGCCCGTAGGTCTGTTCCGGGTTGGTGATTTCGCTGCCGCTCAGCGCCGGGTTGTCCTTCAGCGCGTACCAGCCGGGGTCGACGGTTTCGTCGATCTGCCCGTTTTCGTCGCTCGGGTATTCGGAGACGAGGATCGTGCCCGCCGGGACTTCGACGACGATGCCGTTTTTCGGCCGTTTTTCGCCGGTCGGGCTGACGTAGAGGTCTTTTTTCGCCAGCTCGGGGCCGGCGATCAAATCGTGCGGCCGCGCCTTGCTGAAGAGGTAGTAGCGCGGCTTCGCGACCGAGCAGCTTTCGCAGTCTTCAACCGGCTCCTGTTCGGCGGCGAGTTGCGCGGCTTCGTAGGCGGTCGGGTAGGCGCCGGCGAGGATCAGCTGTTTGGTCTCTTCGTTGGTGACGTTGCGGCCCGCTTCTTCCCAGCGTTTTTCCGAGGCTTTGCGGATCGCTTCGGGCGCTTCGCGCCCGGGTTTGCCGCCGATCGCGGCCTCGGGGCCGATCAGGTTGGGTTCCCAGTCGTAGTAGTAGAGCTGGGCGGTCGAGCCGACCTGTTCGGCGGCCCGGCCGGCGTCGGTGACGCCCGGCAGGCTGACCGTGATCTGGTCGGAGCCCAGCCTCGCCACCTCGGGCTCGGAGACCCCGAGCTTGTTGATCCGCTCTTCGATGATCGAGATCGCGTCTTCGATGTCTTCGCCGCTGACCGAGCTTTCGGTGCCGGTCGGCTGCCCCTGATAGACGAGCTCGAGGCCGCCCTGAAGGTCGAGGCCGAGCTTCGTTTCCTTGCTGGCGATGACGATTCCGGAGACAACGACCAGCCCGAGGACGAAGAGCAGGATCAGCAGGTTGCGCCGCCGGGTCCCCATCGCTCAGCCCTCCGGGGTGAGGACGAGGAGCAGGCCACCGTCGTCGTCGTAGGCGGGGAAGACGTCGGCGACGGCTTTTGCCGGCAGATCGCCCTCCGCGTTTACCGCGACCCGCTTGCCGAGGGAGCGAACGCCCCACTCGAGCGAGGTCTCGATCGGGTCGACGACGCCGTTGCCGTCGGTGTCGGCCGTCTCGCCGCCGTCGCCGGGGTCGATCCAGTCGAGGCCGAGGACCTCGCGGACCGGCCGGCCGATCACATCCTCGTCGGTCAGGCCGGTCAACTCGAAGCTGCCTTTTCCGGCATCGATCACGCGCTCCTGCTTGTCACAGACGAAAAAGGCCGCATTAGGAGCCGGATAATAATCGTCGAGTAATTCGAATACAAAGCCGAAGCCGCATTTCGAGCAGCCCTTGGGACGGGTGCTGAACCCCGCGGTCCTCTCCCCACTGGCCTCCCGATGCCCACAGTTGGGACAGATGAAAAACGGCATATTCGACAGGCTAGCTGGCGCGGCTCAGAAGAGGCTCGCCGCACCTTCGGGGGTCGGCAGGCCGAGATGCTCGAAGGCGCGCGGCGCCAGCACCCGCCCCCGCGGCGTCCGTTTCAGCAGTCCCTGCTGGAGGAGATAGGGCTCGAGCACGTCCTCGATCGTGTCCTGCTCCTCGCCGATCGCGATCGCCAGGGTCGAGAGTCCGACCGGGCCGCCGCCGAACTTGGTCGCGATCGTCTCCAGCAGGGAGCGGTCGCTGCGGTCGAGGCCCGCCTCGTCGACCTCGAGCATCTCCAGTGCCGCGGCGGCGACCTCGGCACCGATCGTGCCGCTGCCCTTGACCTGGGCGAAGTCCCTGACCCGCTTCAGCAGCCTGTTGGCGACCCGGGGGGTGCCGCGGGAGCGACCGGCGATCGTGGCCGCGCCGGCACTGTCGACCTCGACCCCGAGAATCCCGGCCGAGCGCTCGATGATCAAGGCCAGGTGCTCGGGCGCGTAGTACTCGAGGCGGTGGGAGACGCCGAAACGGTCCCGCAGCGGGGTAGTCAGCAGCCCAGCCCTGGTAGTGGCCCCGACCAGGGTGAACGGCGGCAGCGGCAGGGTCACGGTCCGTGCCCCGGCGCCCTGTCCCAGCACCACGGGCAGCTCGCCGTCCTCCATCGCCGGGTAAAGCGTCTCCTCGACGGCCCGGCCGAGGCGGTGGATCTCGTCGATGAAGAAGACGCTCCCAGGCTCCAGGGCGGTGAGGAAAGAGGCGACGTCGGCCTTGCGCTCGAGCGCCGGGCCGGCGGTCTGGACCATCGACACCCCCAGCTCGGCGGCGACGATGTGGGCGAGGGAGGTCTTCCCCAGCCCGGGCGGCCCCGCCAGGAGCACGTGGTCGAGCGGCTCGCCCCGTTCCTTCGCCGCCGCGATGAAGATCGCCAGCTGCTCGGTGACCTGCTGCTGGTTGACGAAATCCTCCAGGCTGGGCGGGCGCAGCGAGCGGTCGAGCTCCTCGTCCGGCGCCTCCGCCCGCGCGTCGTGGACCTTCACCTCGGCGTCGACCGGCACCGGCTCCTCGCCGATCCCGGGGGTGCGGATGCGATTGCCGCCGACGTCGGGTGGACCGCTCACGCCGCGTTCCTCGAGGTCGCGGCCTTGCGCAGCGCCGCCGCGACCAGCTCCTGCGGCTCAGATCCCTCGATGCCGTCCAGCAGCTGCTCTGCCTCCAGCGGGGCGTAGCCGAGGTTGACGAGGCCGTCGCGCGCCAGCGAGCGGGCGCTTCCCTCCTCCGCCTCGACCCCGATCACCTCTTCCTCCAGGGCCCCGGCGACTTTCTCGCGCAGCTCGACGATGATCCGCTCTGCGGTCCGCTTGCCGATGCCGGGCACCGCCTGGAAGCGTTTCGCGTCGCCCGCGGCGATCGCCCGCAAGAGGTCCCGGGTGCCGCCGCCAGACAGGGTGGCGATCGCGACTTTGGGGCCGATGCCGCTGACGGTGATCAGCATCCGGAAGAGGTCGCGCTCCTCCTCGGAGGAGAAGCCGTAGAGGGCCAGCGAGTCGTCGCGGGCGATCAGCTCGGCGTGTAGAAAGGCGTCGTGGCCCGCCGCGGGCACGGCCTTCAGGGTCTCCGCCGAGACCGCCAGCCGGTAGCCGACGCCACCGGCGTCGATCACCACGTGGTCGGCCCGCCGCACCATCACCTCGCCTCGCACCGCGGCGATCATCCGGCGATCCGCTCCCCGCGGGCGGCGGTCGCTTCCTGCGCGATTTCCACTGCCTGCCGGTGCCCGCCGGCGCCGCCGTGGCAGATCGCCACCGCCAAGGCGTCAGCGGCGTGATCGGGCGAGGGAGGCTCGGGCAGCCCCAGCAGGGTCCCGACCATCCGCTGCACCTGACGCTTGCCGGCGGCGCCGGAGCCGCAGACCGCCATCTTGATCGCCTGCGGCGTGTAGGAGAAGCAGCCGACGCCGTGCTCGGCGGCGGCCAGCATCGCCGCGCCGCTGGCCTGGCCGACCGCCATCGCCGAGCGCACGTTCTTGCCGAAGTAGACCTCCTCGAGCGCCATCGCCTTCGGCTCGTGCCAGGCGATCAGCTCCCGCAGGGCGGAGTGAATCCGGGCCAGGCGGCGCTCCATCGGCTGGTCCGGCGTCGTCTCCACCACGCCCCCGTCGAGCGCGACCATGTGGTTCCCCTCGACTCGGACCACGCCGAAGCCGAGATTTGCCGCGCCTGGATCGATTCCGATCACCACCTGCATGGGTAGTGATTCTCGGAATCGGGTCGGATGCCTTCAGGCCGCGAGCTGCTCCAGAACCTCTGCCGGGATGTCGAAGTTGGCGAAGACTTCGTCGACGTCGTCCTGCTCGTCGAGCGCGTCGAGCAGTTTGAGCAGCCGTTCGGCGTCGTGCCCTTTGAGCTCGACCGTGCTTTTCGGTTCGATCGCGAGGCCTGCGGATTCGAACTCGATCCCTTCTCCTTCCAGCGATTCCTTCACCGCCGTCAGGTCCGCCGGGTCGCAGATCACCCGCAGCTTGTCCTCGTCGACGCGGACGTCCTCGGCGCCGGCGTCGATCGCCCCGATCAGGTCGTCCTCGCCGTAGCGGTCGCCGTCGACGACGATCGAGCCCTTGCGCTCGAAGATCCAGGCGACCGAGCCGGGCTCGCCGAGGTTGCCGCCGTGTTTGGAGAAGGCGTGGCGGATCTCGGCGCTGGCACGGTTGCGGTTGTCGGTCAGCGCCTCGACCAGGACGGCCACGCCGGCCGGCCCGTAGCCCTCGTAGAGGACCCTTTCGATCGCCGCGCCGTCAGAACCGGCACCGGTGCCGACGTCGATCGCCTTCTGGATTTTGTCCTTCGGCATCGAGGCGTCTTTCGCCTTCTGCACGGCGGTGGCCAGGGTCGGGTTGTGATCGACGTCGCCGCCGCCGTCGCGGGCGGCAACCGTGATCGCCCGCGCCAGCTTGCTGAAGAGCTTGCCGCGTTTAGCGTCGGCGGCGCCCTTCTTGTGTTTGATCGAGTGCCACTTGGAATGCCCGGACATCGCCTGCCATTCTATTGAGGAGACCCGTGGCCACCAACGCGCACGAACATAAGGCCGGACGTGCCATCGCCGCAGGCTTCGTCTTCCTGGCGATGCTCCTGGCCGCGTTCTCGCTCTGGACGGCGATCCCGCTGAGCTGGGTCTACATCGCCTCGAAGCTCTCGGAAACCCAGTTCCCGAGCGGTGGGCCCTACGCCGTGGTCGCCGTCGGCATCGTCGCCTCGATCCTCGTCGTCGCCTGGCTGATCGGCCGCCTCAACACCCTCTATATCCGCCTCACCGGGACCAACCGCCTGGCGCCGATCCGGCCCACCTGGCTGAAAAGCATGCGGGACACGGCGCCGCTCCGCAGCTCCGTAACCGTGGTCGAGGCGGTGATGATGGGCTCGGTGATGCTGGCCGCACTGGCCCTGACCATCTGGTTCTTCCTCTGGGCCGGATCGCCGATCCCGAACCAGTAGTTCCAGTTCCGCGACACTGTTGTAGCGAAATCTTTACGTTTCGCGCACAACACGTTGCGGTTTCCTCGCTAGGGTGCGACCATGGCGGTGATGGCAAGGGAAGCGTGGACCGACGAGCGCCTCGACGACCTCAACAAGAGGGTCGATCGCCTCGAGGTGCGGATGGATGCGGGTTTCGAAGAAATGCGACGGGAATTCGCCGCCCAGAACCGGATGCTGGTTCAGCTCTTCGTTGGGATGCTCGGGACGATGGTGATCGGGTTCCTGGGCGTGATCGCCACGATCATCACCCAGAACTAGTTCAGACCACGAACTTGCCGTCTTCCTGCATCACCACGCCGTCGACTTCGAGCTTGCCGCCGAGGCGGAGGTCGCAGACGAGGTCGGTGTGGACCGAGGACTCGTTCTCGCCACCGGACTCGGGGTAGCTGGCACCGACGGCCATGTGGACGGTGCCGCCGAGCTTCTCGTCGAGCAGGACCTCGCGGGTGCCTTTGCCGATCCCGTAGTTGGTGCCGATGCCGAGCTCGCCCAGCGTCCTCGCCCCCTCGTCGGTGTCGAGCAGCTTCAGCAGGTACTCCTCCCCCCGCTCGGCCGAGGCGTCGACCACCCGGCCGGACTCGAAGCGGAGGCGCACGCCGGCGACCTCGCGGCCGCCGATCACCGCCGGCAGGTGGAAGCTGACTTCGCCCTCGACCGAGTCCTCGACCGGGCCGGTGAAGAACTCGCCGTCGGGCATGTTGTTGTCGCCGACGCAGGGGATGAACTTGCGGCCGGCGATACCCAGCCGGATGTCGGTTCCCGGCGCGGTCACCCGCACCTCCTCATGTCCCTCGATCCAGTCGGCCAAGCGGGTCGTCTCCTCCGACGCGCGCTTCCAGGCGGTCAGCGGCTCAGGGTCGGTGGCGAGGCAGGCGCCGTAGTAGAAGTCTTCGTAGTCGGCCAGGCTCATCTCCGCCTCCGAGGCGTAGGCGCTGGTCGGGAAGAGCGTGTAGCACCAGCGGAACTTGTCTTCGGCGGCCCGCTTCATCGCTCGCGTCATCAGGTCGCCGGTGGCGGACTGGCGCAGCGTCTGGCGCTCCGGCGGCACCCCGGAGAGCTCGCGGGTGTTGGTGCTGGCGCCGATCGCGATCCGCACGTCGGCGTTGTCGACCATCCACTCGGCGAAGGGGGAGATCCATTCCAGCTGCGCGTCGGAGGCGTGCTTGAAGTAGGAGGCGACCTGGCCCTCGAGGGCGACGTTCATCATCGCGTGGCCGCCGGCTTTCAGCACCTCCTCGTAGACCGCCAGCAGCAGCGGTGCCGCCGCGCTCTCGCCGTCGATCGCCACCACGTCCCCCTCTTTCACCTTGGTCGAGTACCCGACCAGGATCTTCGCCAGGTTCTGCACCCTCGGGTCGCCGCCGCTCATGCTCTCGCCTCCTCCCCCGCCCGCTCGCGCGCGGCGGTCGCCATTGCCATGAAGATCGCGTGGAAGCGCGGGTCGTCGGTCAGCTCGGGATGGAAGGCGCAGGCGAGCACGTTCCCCTCCCTGATCGCCACCGGGTGCCCTTCGTGGGAGGCGAGAACCTCGACCCCCGGTCCGTGCCGCTCGACCCACGGAGCGCGGATGAAGACGGCGCGCAGCGGCTCGTCCCCGGCGCCCTCCACCTCGAGGTCGGCCTCGAAGCTCTGCAGCTGGCGCCCGAACGCGTTGCGCTGGGCGACGGCGTCGATGAAGCCGAGGTGCTCGGCGTCGCACACGATCAGGCCGGCGCAGGTGCCGAGGATCGGCCTCCCTTCCTCGTGGTGCGCCTGCAGCGCCGGCTCGAGGCCGGCGGAGGCGATCAGCTTGCCGATCGTGGTGCTCTCGCCGCCGGGTATCACCAGGGCGTCGAGGCCGCCCATGTCATCCGGGGTGCGCACCTCCCGTGGCTCGGCCCCCAACCGGCGCAGGGTTTTCGCGTGGGCTTCGAAGCCGCCCTGAAGAGCTAATACGCCGACCTTGAGGCCGGACACCTACGCTCCGCGGTTCTGCAGGAGGGCGTCCTCGGCAGCGAGGCCGGCGATCTCCAGGCCCGGCATCGCCTCTCCGAGTCCGCTGGAGGCCGCGGCCACCCGCTCGGGGTCGCTGTGGTGGGTCGTCGCCTCGACGATCGCCCGCGCCCGCCGCGCGGGGTCGGAGCTCTTGAAGATCCCGGAGCCGACGAAGTTCCCCTCGGCACCGAGCTGCATCATCAGCGCCGCGTCCGCCGGCGTCGCGATCCCGCCGGCGCAGAAGAGCGGCACCGGCAGCCGGCCCGCGGAGGCAACCTCCTGGACGACTTCCAGCGGCGCCTGGTGTTCTTTTGCCGCCGCCGCCAGCTCCTCGGGCCGCAGCTGCGCCAGCCGCTTGATCCCCGAGGTGATCTCGCGCATATGGCGGACCGCCTCGACCACGTTGCCGGTCCCGGCCTCGCCCATGGAGCGGATCATCGCCGCCCCCTCACCGAGCCGCCGCAGCGCCTCGCCGAGGTTGGTCGCGCCGCAGACGAAGGGGACCTCGAAGGCGAACTTGTCGATGTGGTTCTGCTCGTCGGCGGGGGTGAGCACCTCCGACTCGTCGACGTAGTCGACTTCCAGCGCCTGCAGCACCTGCGCCTCGGCGAAGTGGCCGATCCGGGCCTTGGCCATCACCGGGATCGAGACGGCCTCCTGGATCCCCTTGATCATCGAGGGATCGGACATGCGGGCGACGCCGCCGTGGGCGCGGATGTCGGCCGGCACCCGTTCCAGGGCCATCACCGCGACGGCTCCGGCCTCCTCGGCGATCTTCGCCTCCTCGGGCGTGACCACGTCCATGATCACCCCGCCTTTCAGCATCTCGGCGAGGCCGGTCTTCAGTCGAAACGTCGCGCGTTCAGTCATCGCGTCCAGATTACCTACCGGACGCGTCCACCGGCACCGCCTCGAAGGCAGATGCCGCTACTTGAGTTTGTACGCGCGGATGCGGTCTTTGTGCGCCGCTTCGTCACGGGCGTAGAGACCGTGGGCCAGACCCTGCACCAACGCCATCAGCGCCGTATGGGAGCGGGTGAAGCTGGGGCTGTTGGAGGAGAAGTAGAGGGTCAGCTCGGCGTGCTCCCCGACCTCCGACATCGTCGCGTCGGAGATCGCCAGGGTGCGGGCGCCGCGATGCAGGGCGAGCTTCATCGCCCGCAGCAGCAGCGGATGGGCACGGCCGGCCGAAAGCGTGATCACCAGCGTGCTCTCGTCGATCCGCCCGAGCCGCTGCAGTGACTCGCCGCCGGTGCTGGCGACGATCTCGGCGCGGATGTCCAAAAGGCTGAGGGTGTGGCGCAGGTAGCTGGCGAAGAAGGCCATCTGGTCGACGCCGACGATCACGATCCGCTGCGCCTCGGCCAATGCCGCGACAGCAGCGGTGACCTGCTCGGTGCTGAGCTTGCGCGCCGTTTCCTCCAGGTTGGAGTAGTCGGCGCTGAGCGAGCCCTCGAGCTCGGAATGGTCAAAGGAAAAGAGGGGGCCGCCGTTGGCGCCGGCGGTGGCGATCGTCGTCCGGTACTCCTCGATCGCCGCCTGCTGCAGCTCCGGGTAGCCCTCGAAACCGAGGGCCTGGGAGAAGCGCACCACCGTCGAGGACGAGGTGCTCGCTCTCCGGGCCAGCTCCTCGGCGGTGAGGAAGGCGGCCTCGTCGAGGTGGTCGACGATGTAGCGGGCGACATCCTTCTGGGAGCGCGAGAACTCGTCGAAGCGCTCCTGGATGTAGTCGGAAAGGCTCTTAAGCTGTGGGGACTTCGTCGCGGTCTTGGTCACGGCGGTCCATTTCGCCGAACCTGACACTTTCCCTTCCGGCTTCTGGTTGGATTATTCGGGCGATGACCCTCGAGCGGGCGCTCCGCCTCACCAACCGCAACATGATCGCCTTCGACTTGGCGCTCGGCAGCGCCGCGATCGCAGCGCCCGCGGCGACGCTGAAGGTGCTGGGGCACGACGAGCCCTCGCCGGACGCAAAGCACCTCTTCCGCCGCTGCGGGCCGATCTGGCTGACCTTCGCCGCCGCCCACCTCGTCGCCGACCGCCGCGGCCGGCCCGCCGACTGGCAGGCGCTCGCCTGGCTGCGCGGGACCGAGATCGCCACCGACGCGCTCTGGTCAGCCTCCCCCGCCGTGACTCGACCAGGGGCGAAGCTCGGGCTACAGCTGGCCGGGGCCGCCAACCTGGCGATGGCCGCGGGGTTCGCCTGGATGGCGAGGCGATGAGCCAGTTCGATGGGCAGCCGAGCATCCGCTGGAGCCTGCAGGGGATCAACGAAGAGGGCGACGAGGTCTGGCTGATCCGCGGCGTCGCCCGCAAGCTCTACCGCTGCCCCGGCTGCCACGGCGATATCCCCGTCGGCGAGGAGCACACCGTGGTCCAGTTCGTCCGCCGGCTCGGCGGCACAGACCATCACCACTGGCACCGCCGCTGTGCCGAAGAACTGCTCGTCCCGGAGCTGGGCAACCTCAAACGGGTCCCGGCCTCGGAGTCGAGCCAGTCGAAGCTCGAGTCCCGCGGCCGCCGCCCGGTCGGTCGCCGCGACCGGCGCTGAGGATGGGCATGCCCCGCCGCGTCCTCGGCCTCTACCGGCGGATCTGGCAGACCTACCGCGCCTGGTGCCCGTCGCTGCTGGCCCTGGCGCTGATCATCTTCCTGCCGCTGGGGTTGCTCGACGCGCTCAGCCTCAACGTCGAAGTCGACACGCTCGACGGTCATGTCGGGATCAAGCTCGCCGCGATCGCGCTGGTCGTCGCGGCGATCACCACCACCGGTCTGCTCGGGGAGATCTTCTTCAGCGGCGCGATCGCGCTCTCGCTCACCCACCCGCACGGCGAGGGCCCGCCGCCGCTGCGCGAGCTGGCCCGCAACATCAGGTACGGGCAGCTGATCCTCGTCGACCTCGCTTTCGTGGCCATCGTCGCGGTGGGCCTGCTGCTGGGGGTCGTGCCGGGGGTGCTCGCCTTCGTCTTCCTGGCGATGTCGGGGCCGGTGGTCGAGATCGAGCACCGCGGTGCGCTCTCGGCGCTGCGGCGAAGCGCCCACCTCGTGCGCGGCAGCTTCTGGTTCGTCTTCTGGGTGATCGTCCCGATCGAGATCGCCGGCGACGCGATCGGCCGCGGCCTGGCCGAGCTCGTCCACGCCGTCTTCGGACACGCCTTTCTCGGCGAGTGGCTGGCCGAGGCGTTGGCAAACGTGGTCCTCTCCCCCGTCTTCGCTGTCGGCGCGGTTCTGCTCACGGTCGAGCTGATCGCCGCCAAGGAGGGTGAGGCGCCGCCCCTGCGGAGCGCCCCGGTGCCGGCATGACCACCGCCTCGATCTTCACCGAGTTCTGGGGCCGCCTCGAACGCCACGACGAGCAGGGCCTGTTCCTGGTCCTCGTCGGCTTCATCCTCTCCTTCGCCTTCATTCGCATGAGCACGCGGCTGATGCGCAGTCCGAAGGTCCCTTGGTGGCCCGGCAGCATCGTCAGCGACAGCGGCGTCCACCTCCACCACCTGGTCTTCGGGATCGTGACGATGATGGTCTTCGGTGCCGCCGGCTTCCTCGCCTTCGGGCATTCCCCGTGGACCGAGATCTGCGCCTTTTTCTTCGGCATCGGTGCCGGCCTGACGATCGACGAGTTCGCCCTCTGGGTCTACCTCGACGACGTTTACTGGGCAAAGGAGGGACGCAGCTCGATCGACGCCACCGTGATCGCCGCCGCCGCGATGATGCTGGTCCTGCTCGGCTTCACCCCGTTCACGATCGAAGACGGCTCGGTCGAAGCGCTGCTCGGCACCTTCGTCAGCGGCGCCGTCGCTTTCACCCTGGTCGCGCTCTGCTTCGCCAAGGGGCGGGTTTTGCACGGGTGCGTCGGCTTCCTCGTCTTCCCGCTCGCGCTCTACGGAGCCTGCCGTCTTGCCAAGCCGGGGTCGGCGTGGGCCCGGCGCCGCTACGGCGAGCGCCACCCGAAGAAGCAGGCCCGCGCCGAAGCCCGCTTCCCCGCCGATCGTCGCACCGAGCGCTTCAAGAACGCTTTCCGCGACATCGTCGGCGGCAAGCCCAGCGAGGGCCTGGCCGCCGCTCGCGAGGAGGCCTTCGCCGCGACTCGCGAGGCCAGCGAAGAAGTCCGGCAGCGGGCCGAACGCGTCACCCACCTGGGCGACTCCGAGCGCGATTAGCTCCTCCACGGGCTTAGTCGGCGCCCAACTTTCCACCCGCGCCAAGGACTTAGACTCGCTCGGCAGTGGGTCGCCGAGTACTCATCCCCGCCCTGATCGCCCTCCTGGCGCTGGCCCTGGTCGCGGGCTCGGAGGCGGAGGTCGAACAGCGGGAAAACCTGCGGGTCAAGTTCGACGCCCAGTTCGACCCGCAAAGTCTGCCGCGCGACCGTCCGGCGCCTGTGCGGATCGACGTCCACGGCTCGATCGCCACCACCGACGGCAGCCACCCGCCGCCGCTGCGCTGGCTCGAAGTCGAACTCAACCGCGCTGGTCAGCTGTTCTCCAAGGGGCTACCGGCCTGCTCGGCGCCGCAGCTGCAGTCGACCAGCACCGATGGGGCCCTGGAACGGTGCCGCCCGGCGCTGGTCGGCCAGGGCAGGTTCCGGGCCGACGTCAACTTCGGCAGTGGGATTCCGGCCAGCGGCAGGATCCTCGCCTTCAACGGGCGCAGCGGGGGCAAGCCGATGCTGATCCTCCACTTCTTTGCCGACGTCCCGGTGCGATTCACGCTGGTCGCGCCGCTGACCATCGGCCATGAGCGCAAAGGCGAATACGGGACGATCCTGCGGACGCGGATCCCGCGCCTCGCCGGTGGGCTCGGGGCGATCACCGAAATCGCGCTTACGCTCGGCCGCCGTTACTCGTTCGGCGGCAAGCGACGCAGCTACCTCTCAGCCGCCTGCCGCGCCCCGGCGGGCTTCCCCGGCGCATCCTTTCCGTTCGCCCGCGCCCGCTTCCGCTTCGAAGGGCACCGGCCGATCCGGACCACGCTGATCAGGAACTGCAAGGTCAGGGGCTAGAGGCCGAGCCCGCCGACCCCTTTCTCGTCCCAGCCGAGGTGGTGGGCGAGCTCATGGCGCAGGGTCTGCTCGACCTGGCGGGCGAGCAGCTCGCGGTCGTGGCCGAAGTCGCGCTCCAGGGTGTCCCGGTAGATCACGATCCGATCCTCGTAGCGTTCGGCGGCAACCCCGTCGCCGAAGTACTCGCCGTAGGCGCGCCGTTCCGAGCCCAGGTCGGAGACGACCACCGGCACCCGCTCGAGCAACCGTTGGAATTCCGGCGGCAGGGCGTCGATCGCGTCGGCGACCAGGGCTTCGAACGCATCCGGCTCGTTCTGATTCACTGCCGATCACGTTAACCAGCGAACGATCGGGAGCATGCAGATGACGAGAAGACCGGGTGCCCTGGGGACCATCCTCGCCGTCCTGGCGATAGTCGCCGGCGGCGTCGTTTGGTCGGGCTGCGGCAGCGGCAACGACGAATCGAACACGGTTCGCAACCAGGCGGAAAAGCAGGTCGAAGAAGGAACCAAGAAGGCCGAAGAAGCCGTCGACGAAGGCGTCGAAAAGACCAAGAAGGGTCTCGAAGAAGCGCGCGAGGAAATCGAAAAGAGCGCTGACGGCAAGACCCGCAAGAAGTTCGAAAACGCGCGCAAGGAAGCCGAAGAAGGCCTCGAAGAAGGCCAGGCGAAGGCCGAAAAGGGCATCGAAGAAGCGAAGAAGCAGGCGGAAAAGTACCTGCCTTGAACCCGGCGCCCCCGACCGGGACTGGACAGTTTGCCTAGACCTGGGAGGGGGCCTTTTTCCCCAAGGGGCTTTCGGGAGCCTCCGCCGGGGGGACCTTGCAGATCGCGTACCAGTGGAGCAATGCCAACTGGTGGGCGGCGCGGTTGATCGCCTCCTGATCGGAAGTGGGATCGAAGCTGACGATGAACGCCTCGATCATCCAGTAGGTGGCACGAACGCCGAAGCTCAGGTCGATGTCGTCCCTGACCAGGCCGGCGGTCTCGTCGGCGGCGTGGACATTCATGATCCACCCCAGCATCGAGTCGTCCGCGGCTTTGTTCGCCTCCTCCCAGCCGGACCCGCGCAGGTTCCTCGCCACCGCCACGATCGGGGCAATATCGGCATTTTGGACTTTCCAGGAGAGCGCCTGGCGAACCATCTCTTCGACCAGGTCGAAGGAGGTCTGTCCGGAGCGGGCCCCATCCCGCAGCTTCAGCGGGATCTCGGCATAACCCACGAGGTACTCCCTGATGATCCCGGCGAGGATGTCCTGCTTGTCGTCGAAGTTGTTGTAGACGGTAGCCCTGGCGACCTGGGCGGCCTTGGCGATGTCGCCCATCGAGGTCTCGGAAAAACCCTTGCGGGAAAACAGTTTGCGGCTGGCATCGAGGATCTTCGTCTTCGCCCGAGGCTCCCCTCGCCGTGGCCGAGTCAACTTTGGCCCTTTTCGAGACGATTGGTCAACCAGATCACATAAACGAGACTATCCGAAGTGTGTGACGTCACCTTGATCAATGAGCCTCTTCAGGGATCTCGTACCATCGCTTGCGATCGCCGATCCGGGCGCGAATCTTCCAACCACGGGTCTTGGGAGACCTATCTAAGGTGACGCGCAAATCTCGCAGCCGACCCGCCACCACCTCGCCTGCGTCGAATCCTGGTAATTCGAGGGCGAACCGTTCGCTCCGCTCGGCAACCAGGGTAAGGGTTCTCCACAACCCCCAGTCGGCCGCGGCAAGACGGGCGATGTACGCGACGTTTATTCCACTGTCGTCCTCGCTCAGCTCGTGGTCGGCAAAGATCGCGCAGATGTCGAGCAGGTCCTTGTCGTTCGTCTCCACAACCTGCAGCTTGAGGACAGTCAGGTCCGCGAGTGACAGAGTTCGCGGTACGACCTCCAGCCTGGGCTGCAGATCGATGCGGTGACAGAGGTTCGCTTCATCTATGAAGACGTCAATTTGGCGGCCGCTGAGCCCGTCGTAGTAACAGAGACGGCGATTCCCGTGCAGCATGTTGAACTCTTTGTCACCCCGGTAGCCAAGCGACTCCAGCAGCTCCATCGTCCGAGCCCTGGACTTACCGGTGGTCGCGAGGTCGATGTCGCCGTATGCCCGCGCCAGCGGGGGCCGACGACTGCTCGGACACAGCATCGCGACGGCGATGCCGCCCAACACCCGCACGGGCAACTGCCGGTCGGCGGCGGCGTCGACGATTCGTCGCCCCTCGGTGACCGGGTCCTCAAGCGGAGGCGAAGCGGACGTGGCCACTACTCGGGCGGAATCTCGGCCGCGAGCTTGTCGACGTCTACCCCCTGACGAAGGCGTGCGGCACGAGCGACGAAGAAGGTCAGAAGAGCCGCTGCGAGGACGATGGCGCCATCGCGGAAGAAGTGACCCTTGTCGAGGCCAAGGTCGGGGTATCGCATGTAGGTGACGACGAGGCCGGAGAGAAGCAGGGCCACCAGCGCCCCCGCCCAGGCCACCGCCGGAATTCCGAGGAAGCGCTGCGTGGTGGCGGAAGCCCGCCAGACCTCGGGTCGTCGGTAGGGCAGCAGCACCCCGGAGAGGCCGAGCAGGATCATCGTCACGAACTGCATCAGCACGGCCTCGACCAGGACTTGGTAGAAGGTTTCGCCGTTCTTCACCGCCCAGCCGAGGACGGCGATGCTGAGGATGACCGTGACGGCGATCGCGTAGTTGGGGGCGTGGGTGCGCGAAGACACTTGGGCGATACGGGTAGGCAGCAGGCCGTCCAGGGCCCAGGCGAAAAAGGTCCGCACCACCATCGTGATCTGGGGAAGCATGAACAGCGGGAAGGTGAGCGAGAAGAAGATGAAGAACCACCAGGTGATCAGGGTGCTGCCGCCCGCGATCGAGCCCAAGAACGTGTAGTACGGGGGCGCCGCAAAGGGGTAATCCGCGGATTCGTTGGTGCTGAGGGCGTTGAGGGCGACGAAGAAGTCGTGGCCGAACTTGCCGAAGAAGAGAATCGCCATCACCACCCCGATGCCGATGTGGACAGCGCTGGCCAACCCGATCGCTTTCATCTGGGTCGTGTCGCGCGCCCGCCGCACCTCCCCGGAGATGTAGATCGAAACCCAGCCATAGAGCGAGAGGCTGCAGATAGCCGCCCAGACGGGCCAGGTATTGCTCAGGCTGAAGGCAGGATCGAAGTCGACCCCTTCTTTGCGCGCGTTGGCGATGACCGAGTGGTAGGTGTCCGCTTCACCGGTGAGCGAACGGGCGAACTCGTTGAAGCTGTTGACGAAGCCGTGCTGGGTCTTGAACAGAAGGACGAGGAAGACCGTTGCGAGCCCGAGCATCATCAGCATCCAGAGCCCGTTCATGATCCTGGTCGTCCAACGCCAGCCGCCGGCGAGGAGGAATGAGGAGCCGAGGATGAGAGCGCTCCCCAGCCCGAACTGCCAGCCCTGGCTGGTGGCGAGCTCTTCGCCGGCGGTGACCAAAGAGTGGTGACCGCTGACCAGCCCGACCGCGGTGAGGGAAGGGCCAAGGCCCACCGTGACAAAGGCGAGGGCGATGAAGGCGATCGAGAGGATCACCCCGGTGGTCCAGAAGAAGGACGACACCAGCCCGATGACCGGATGGGTGACCCGGCCGACGAGGACGTAGTCGCCGCCGCTGCGCGGAATGGCTGAGGTGAAGAGGCCGTAACACACCGCGATCGTGATCGCGGTAAAGAGAGTCATCGCAAAGCCAAGCCAGAGCGAGCCGCCGACGAACACACCCAAGGTCCAGAAGATGGAGATAGCGAGAAATGCCGAGGTCGGCTGGTCAGCCATGTTGAAGACGAAGGTCGAGAAGGGCGAGACCTCCCGCACCAACCCCGTCGCTTTGCGGGCGTAGTTCATCCCGACACCAGGTACTGGTTGACGACACGTTCTGGCGCCAGGTGCACGAGGCAGCCATCCAGGTGGCCACTGCCGTAATCGGACCCAGGATTGATCGCCACCGTCCTCCCGATCCTCGCCACACCCTTGCTCTCGTGGATGTGACCGTGCAGGCTCAGGACGGGTTGCACCTCTTCGATGACCTGGCGTACGGCCGGGCTGCCGGTCGGCACCTCGTGGGGTCGACCGCCCTTGGTCACGTAACGCAGATCCTCGTCGACCTCGAAAGCGGTGTCGAGACTGCTCTCCCACGGCGGCACGTGAATGTTGAAGATCGCGCGCTCGGGATTTTCCAATTGCTCGGCGAGACGGGTCAGCCGGGCGTAGATCTCGTCCTCCCCCAGCTCCCGCGGCGTCCGCCACGGCGTCTGGTTCGAGTAGCCGAACGAGAGCATCTCGTGCGGCCCCACCGCCACCACCTTTTCGTCACAGGGGACGACGCTCGAGCCGCCGGCGAGAACCTCGTCGATCGACCACGGGTCGTCGTTGCCGGGGATCACGTAGGCGCGGGTTTCGGTCCCGCCCAAGCGCTCGTCGGCCAGCCGCACCCACAGCCGCAGCTCGTCGAGCAGCGTCTTCTCGAAGACCCGCTCCCGGTGGGCGGAGTCCTCCGCCAGCTGCCGGGCCTCCTCTTCGTCGACGATCAGCGGGTACATCCCGTTGGTCGAGATTGCCTGTTGCAGCTGGTCGAGCTCCTCCGCGGTGCGCGCCACCCGCTCCTCGCCGATGACCCGCGCCCGGTAAGACCCGCCCTCCCGGACGATCGGGACCAGGGCCTTGCCGGTCAGGTCCCCGCCCATCACCAGGACATCGGCGGGATAGTGGGCGGCAGCATTGACGAACTTCTTCCAGCAGACGCGCGAGCCGTGCAGGTCGCCGGCGTAGAAGAGGCGGGTGATCTTCTCTTTTTGGCGTTTTCTGAACATGGGCAACTGCTTAGGGGTTGTAGATCATCCGTGATTCCCAGGACGGCTCGCAAGATTTTCTATTGGCCATTTGGTCACCTTGTCTCGTTTCAGGCCTGGTTCAACTCGTGCCGGAGCAGGCGCAGAGCCGCATCGGGGTCGTGACCTGCCAGCAGCCCCGCCGCCGCCAGGATGTAGCTCGAGTCGACCGCGAAGGCGGGATCACGGGGCGCGAGGGACCGCGGCGCCCGCCGCGCCAATGCCGCCTCGAGAATCTGCGCGCCGTCGTCGCGATGGACGAATACGCCTCCGGTTCCCAAAACACGGGAGACCTCGCGCAGGTCCGGGCCGCTGCGGACAAGCGTCGGCGGGCCTCCCTCCCCGCGACTGAGCAACATGGTGCCGCAATGCCGCCGTACAGCGTGGGTGGCGCAGCCGACGGCCAGGAGCCGGTCCAGGTTCGCCTCCGAGGTGCTCCGCGGAATCCACTTCGAGTCCCCCGAGCGAAATAAGACAGCTTGCTCAAGGAGAGCGTCGTCGAGGTCGCCTTCTTCGCGAATCCAGCCCCCATCGGCGGCCTGCACGCCGGGCGCACCGGAGCGCAGGCCGAGGTCGCCCTCGACGGTGCGCAGCTCGAGCGGGGGCGGCAGCAGCGGCCCTTCGATTCCCGGCGTCGCCGCTTCGGCGGTCCGGTTGGAGTGGACGTCGGTGGTGGCGCCGCCGACGTCGATCACCATCACGTCGCCAAGCCCCGGCTGCGCCTCGGTGCCGCGGGAGAGGAGCCCGGTCGCCGTGAGGACCGCCTCGGGGGTCGGCATCGTCACCATCGTGGCGAACTCGGGGCTGGTGCTCAGCCCCTTGCCGCCGATCACGTGCTCGAGGAAAACCCGCAGGATCGCTTTGCGGGCGGAGTCGATCTCGATCTCGCCGAGCTTCGGCATCACGTTGGCGGCGACCTCCGCACCAACACCATTGGCGCGCAGCAGAGTGGCCACCTCCTCCGCCACCTCCCGATTGCAGGCGACCACGAAATAGGCGTCAATCCCGGCTGCGGCAAGGCGGCGCGCGTTCTCGAGGACCATCTCGGCCTGCCCGCCGTCGGTCCCCCCGGCGAAGAGGACGATGTCCGGCCGCGCCGCGCGCAGCTCCTCGAACTGCTCGTCGGCAAGGTCGCCGGCGAGAACGGCTTCGACCCTCGCCCCCGCGTTCAGCGCAGCCTGCCTTGCCGCCGCCGCGGTCAAATCCTCGACCAGGCCGACAGCGGCCACCCGCAGCCCGCCCCCGGCACTGGAGGCGGCGATCCGGCGCTCGACCTCGACCCGCCCCCCGAGGAAACCTCGAGCGCGTGCGAGCGCCTCCTCGAACCCCTCCATCAAGTCGCTCTCGATGGTCGTCGGGGCCTCGGCCCGAGCCAGGAGCCTCCCCTCCACAGGGTCGACCAGGCTCAGCTTCGTGTACGTGCTGCCGAAATCGGCGAGCGCGACCGCGCCCACGTCAGGCGGGAACGCCGCCTGCGCGGTGCTCGGCCAGCGCCTCGACGAGGCGGTCGATCGTCCCCGGCGTGCCGATCCCTTTTGCGTTGAGATCGGCGCTGACGTCGATCGGGACCTCCGAGCCGTCGACGTCTTCGTTCAGCACCCCGCCCATGAAGACAGCCACGTCCCGTGCCCCAGCCGCCTCCATCTCACCCATCAGGTGCTGCCCGAAGGTTCGGGCGACGCCGTTGTGGGTGCTGAGCACGACCGCGTCGGCATCGGTCTCGATCACCGCTTTGACGATGTCCTCGGGGTCGCGATTGATGCCGAAGTCGATCACCTCGGTGCCCGCCGCGGCGAGGGTCGAGGTGAGCAGGAACTCGGCGAACTCGTGCACGTCGGTGGAGGCGACGAGCACCTTCATCCCCCGGATCGCCTCCTCCTCGGCCCGGCCCTGCAGCTCCGCCAGCAGCCGCTGGCGCTCTTCCATCGTGCTCCTGACGAGGTCGGTTTCGAGCACGGGTCGGCGGCCGCGGGGAAACTCGGGGTCGGGCTGTCCCGCGCCGAAGAGCTCCTCGCATCGCTGCGAGCCGAGCCGTTTCAGCACCAGGAGCAGCTGCGCCGGGTCGCGCACGTCGATGCCGGCGCCGGCGAGCCCTTGGAGCGCCGACCGGAAGAAGGCCTGGCCGCCGCGGACCAGCTCGTCGCGCATCGCCTCGATCTTGGCCCAGTCGACCACCGGGCTGACCAGCGGCACGTAATCGTCGAGTCGCCTGCTGATCGTCTGCACGGTGGCGATCTCCTCCCAGGAGGGGATCCGTTCGGTCTCGGTCACCGGTACCGCGATCGGAGCGGTGCCCAGGGAGTAGCGCCGATCGACCATCTTCATGAACAGGAGGTCGGTGTTGAGCACAGCCATGTTGGCATCGAAATCCGGCGTGTTGCCGATCGTGTCTCCCTGGGTGTAGGAGAAGGGGACGTTGTCCGGGTTGACCGCCGCCAGCGCCAGCGTCACCGCCGACTTGACCACCGGGTTCTGGGTGAGACCTCCCCAGGAAGGCGAGTAGGCGGCGCCGATCAGCTCTTCGCTGATGTAGCGCTCGACCATCGCCCAGCCGACGTAGTTGGCGTAGTCGTGGAAGACGCCCGGGTAGCCGTCCTCCATGTAGGAGTCGAAGACGACTCCCTCCTCTTTGAAAGCCGCGAGCAGCCCGGCCGCCTTCAGGGTCACCATCGTCTGGCCGACTTCGTCGTCCCAGTAGGGCCAGCGCCAGGAGTACTGCGAGAGGACGCCGATCGTGGTGATGCCAGCGCGCAGCGCGTCGACCGCGTTTTCGACCGAGGCCGGGCTGCCGATGTTGTTGTCGGCGGCCTCGGGTTGGATCGGCACGGTGTGGGCGAGCTCCCACCAGTCCTGCTCGGTCATCATCACCGGCCCCGTTTCCTGGGGAGCGTCGGCCCGCTGGTCTTTCGGCAGGCCCAACCGCCGCTCGGCGATCAGGTTGAAGCGGTCGGGGGGCCGAACGCCGCGCGAGAGCGCGTTCTCGTAAATCTGCCCCAGTGCCTCGCGCGTATCCGGCCAGGTCGCGAGGCCGATGTTCATGCAGGTGCAGCCGAAGCCGTCGCCGCGGGCGCGTTCCCGCCACTCGCGCTCCGAGCCGACGCCCTTCTCCTCACAGAACGAGGAGCGGCCGCGCTCGACCTCCGCCGCCAGCGCCTTCCCTTCCTCCACCGCTTCGCGCCCATCCGGCAGATCGGCGGGCAGCAGCGCGTTGAGGTCGACGTCGAGCTCGGTCACCGGTTACTCCTCCCTTTGCAGTTCCCGTCGGCAGCCGGTCTGGTGGTTCCAAAGCACTCCGGCAGTTCCTGAATAGGGAAAATACAGAGGTCCAGGCAAGGGACCAAATTTGCCCGCAAAAGCCCGGAGCGAACCCGATCCGGGTCCGCTCCCGTGGCTGCCATCGCCGCTCGCTGCGATAGACAAACGGTGCCCTGGAATCCCGCGCCGCCATTTTCGTCCGCTTTCTCAAGTTCGGCTGCCTCGCCTGGGGCGGCCCAGCCGCGCAGATCGCGATGATCAAGCGCGAGTGCGTCGACGAAGAGGGCTGGATCGACGAGCGCAGCTTCCAGCGCCTGCTCGCGGTCTACCAGGTGCTCCCCGGGCCCGAGGCGCACGAGATGTGCGTCTACTTCGGCCGGGTGCGCGGCGGCAAGCTCGGCGGCTTCCTGGCTGGGCTGGGGTTCATGCTCCCGGGCTTCCTCCTGATGCTGACCCTCTCGGCGCTTTACGTCGAGGCCGACATCGCCGACCACCTGAGCGCACTCTTCTACGGCCTCAACGCCGCCGTCGGCGCCCTGGTGGCGCGCGCGGTGGTACGGCTTGGCCGCTCCTTCATCAGCGACGTGCCATTGGCTTTGATCGCGATCGCCGGCTTCGCCCTGACGCTCTTCGGCGACGCCAGCTTCGTCCTGGTGCTGCTCGGTGGCGGGCTGGCTTACGAGATTTGGAGCAATGGCAGGCGCTGGCTGGGCTCGGCGCCCTCGATCTCGTTCGGCCTGCCGGCGCTGGTCGCTCTCGCCACCGGCGCGATCGGCGTCGGCCTCGCCGGCGAAATCTTCTTCGAGGGCCTGAAGGCCGGCCTGCTCACCTTCGGCGGGGCCTACACGGTCGTCCCCTTCCTCCACGCCAGCGCCCTCGAAGGGCACCACTGGCTGACCGAGAGCCAGTTCCTCGACGGCCTCGCGATCGGCGGCATCCTCCCCGCCCCGCTGATTATCTTTGGCACCTTCGTCGGCTACCTCGCCGGCGGCCTGGTCGGCGCGCTGCTGATCACGCTCGGCATCTTCATCCCCGCCTTCGTCTTCCCGATCTTCCTCCACCGCCAGCTGGTGGCGGTCGCCGAGAACGAACGCCTCCATCAGTTCCTGCTCGGCGTCGCCGCCGGCGTCGTCGGCCTGATTGCCGCCGTCACCGTCGAAATCCTCGAAGCCGGAATCGTTGACGCCTACACCGCCGCCCTTGCCCTCGGCGCCTTCCTCGCCCTCAACCGCTGGCACTCGAAACTGACCGTGCTCTACGTGGTCGCTGCCTGCGGGGCGATCGGAGCGGTGTTGCAGCTGACGATCGTCTGAGCGATGGGGCAGCCTGGACTCGAACCAGGGACCGACGGATTATGAGTCCGCTGCTCTAACCAACTGAGCTACTGCCCCACGGGGGCGAGCGTACCGCGCTGTGGCGGCTAGGCGCTGAAGAGCTGGGCGAGGGAGCGGCCGACGTCCGGCGGCTCTTCTTCGCCCTTGGCGGCGGCGGCGGCGCCCTCGGCGAGGGCCTTGGCGGCATCGGCGATCTGGTGGTCGCGGCCGCCGCGGATTTGGCCCGTCTTCTTCGCTTCGGCGAGGTCGGACTCCATCAGGCCGGCCAGCTCGGCGAGGCGGCGGAGGCCGACGACCCCGGCGGTTCCACGCAGGGCATGGGCTTCGCCTCGCATCGTCTCGAAGTCGGAGCTGCCGGTTGCGAGGCCGGCGGCGATCACGTCGCAGCGCCGCTTCGCCTCTTCGGCGAACGACTGCAGGAGCTCCTCCTCGGTGGCGGCTTTGTCGTTCATGGTGCGATCGCCTTCTCGACAGCTTCGTGCATCAACTTGAGCCCGAAAGCGCCCTCGACGGCGTCGCGGACGATGCCGTCGCGGTCGATCGTAAACAGCCACGGCTCGGTCGGCAGGTGAAAGGCGCGCACCTGTGGTCGCACCTTCTCGCCCGGGTCGTTGTCGTTGTAGATCTCCATGTGGATGAAAGCCGCCTTGTCTCCGAATTCCTGCTTCGCCTGCTCCGCCACGTCAACGACGGGGCCGCAGACCCGACTCTGGCAGAACTGGGGGGTCGCGAACAAGAGGACTATCGGTTCTTTGCCCAAGGCGTCCGCGTAATCCACCTTGTTCTGGGTGTCAGGGGGTAGGCGCGTGGTGATCTTCGACAGATCCCCGCCCGCGTCCTGCGCGGTTGGGGTGTGGATGACGGGGGCTTTCTGTCCCGGCCGCGGGATCTTCTCGAATTCCCCCACCGCGGCGCTGGGCAGCACGGTGCCCTTCAGTTCGCCGTCTTCCTTCAGGATCGCGGCGATTCGCCACGAGCCTTTGCCGGGGAAGGGAAGCTGGGCCGTGTAGACGACGCTGGCCGCGTCGGGATCTTCGCTGGTCGTCTTGGCGCGGAAGGCGGGGTCGGTGGCCAGGCTTTCCGTGGCGGCGGGGAAGGGGCCGATGGCGGGCTCGTCAAGCGCCTGCGCTTCGGCTTTTGCCTCCTGACCCCGGTTCCCGGACTTCGATTTGGCGCTCTGTTCGGGCACCGGCACCTTGGCGTAGTAGAGCGCCACTTCCGCGTTGGAGATGGGTGCGTGGTCGCGCTCGAAGACGCCGAAGGGGTAGCGGTTGCGGCCCGGGTAGAAGACCGTCGCGGCCGGGGCGACGACCGTTTCGGCGGGACCGTCGGCGGCCTTCAGCACCTCTCGCAGCGTTCTCCCTTCCGGCGCCGGGAAGTCGGATTTCGGCGGCGCGGGGCGACTTTCGGCCGTGGCGTCGCCGCCGGCCGTCGAATCGTCGGTGCTCGAATCGCCGCCGCAACCGGCGACGAACAGCGTGGCGGCAAGCAGGCAGAGCGGCGCGAGGGCGAGGCGGGGGGCGCGCATCGGCGCCATGTTATGGCGAGATAGGGTGGCCGGGGTTCTCGACGAGAAGGAGATGGAGATGGCGGATCGGGCGGCATTGGTGACCGGAGCTTCGAGCGGGATCGGGCTCGCGATCGCGAAGGTGCTGGGCGAAGAAGGCTATGCGCTGACCGTCTCCGCCCGGCGCCCGGAGAAGCTCGAGGGGGCCGCCGAAGAACTGCGCGGCGAAGGCTTCGAGGTCGAGCCGATCCCCGCCAACATGGCCGAGGAGGACCACGTCGTCGCGATCTTCGCCGCCCACCGCCAGAAGTACGGCCGGCTCGACGTCCTCGTCAACAACGCCGGGGTCGGGATCGGGGCGCCGATGGAGCAGATCCAGACCAAGCACCTGGACATGCAGCTGGCGGTCAACCTGCGGGCGCTGATCCTCGGCACCCGCGAGGGGCTGCCGATGCTGCGGCAGGCCGGGGCCGAGCACGGCAAGGCACTGATCGTCAACACCGCCTCGATCGCCGGCAAGGGCGGCCAGGCATGGCTCTCGATCTACGCGGCGACGAAGGCCGCGGTGATCAACTTCACCCAATCGACCCATCGCGAGACCGGCAGCGCCGGGATCCAGTGCACGGCGCTGGCTCCGGGCTTCGTCGAGACGCCGATGACTGAGTTCGTCCAGGGCCAAATCCCGCCTGAGGAGATGATCAGGCCCGCTGACCTCGGCGAGGCGGTGCGCTTCCTGCTGCGCACTTCGCGTAACTGCCACGTGCCGGAGATCGTCTTCACCCGTCCCGGCGAGGGTCTCGATACTCCGTAGAGGCGGCACCGGCATTTCCCGGCCGCTCCGCGTCCTCGTCGCCGCCTTCGGCGACGCGGGACATGTCTTCCCGGCGATAGCGCTGGGTAAGGCGCTGGCGGCGCGCGGTCACGAGGTGGTGATCGAGACCTGGGAGGAGCGGCGGGCGGCGGTCGAGGGCGAGGGCCTCGGTTTTGCCGCTGCCGAGGAATACCGGATGTTCCCGCCGCCCGACCCGGAGTCAGAGGAGGGTCAGCATGCGGCCGAGGCGGCGCTGGCGCTGCTGCCGCTGCTGGAGGAGTTCCGGCCCGACGTTGTGGTCAGCGACATCCTCACCCTGGCGCCGACGCTGGCCGCCGAGCGGGTCGGGATCCCACTGGCGACCCTGATCCCCCACATCTATCCGGTGGTCGAGCCGGGGCTGCCCTTCTTCGCGATCGGCCTGCGGCCGCCGCGGACCGGCCTCGGTCGGAGGATCTGGCGCTACGGGCACGACCGGGCCCTGAAGGTGGGCCTGGAGCAGGGACGGCGCGATCTCAACATCCAGCGGGAGCGGCTCGGCCTGCCCCCGATCGACCGCTTCCACGGCGGCATCAGCCCCGACCTGGCGCTGGTCGCCACCTACCCGCAGCTCGAGTACCCGCGCAACTGGCCGCCGGGGGTCGAGATCACCGGCCCGATGACCTTCGAGCTGCCTCACCCTGAGATCGAGCTCCCGCCCGGCGAGGCGCCCCTCGTCCTGGTCGCACCCAGCACCGCCCACGATTCCGACAACCACCTGGTGCGAACGGCACTGGCGGCGCTGGCCGAGGAGTCGGTGCGGGTGGTGGCGACCACCAACCGGGTGGCGCCCCAACAGCCGATTGATGTTCCCGACAACGCCGTCTTGGTCGAATGGCTCAGCTACAGCCAGCTGATGCCGGCCGCCTCTCTCGTCATCTCCCACGGCGGCCACGGCACCGTCGCCCGCGCCCTCGGCTCCGGCACCCCCATCCTGATCAGCCCGATCATCGGCGACATGAGCGAGACCGCAATGCGCGTCTCCTGGGCCGGCGCCGGTCTTTCGCTGCCCTGGCGGCTCTGTCAGCCGAGGCCGCTGCGATGGGCTACGCGGCGACTACTGCACGAGCCGAAGTTCACGACAAAAGCCGAAGAGATCGCCCGCTGGGGACGGGAAAACGACGGCGCCGCGCGCGGGGCGGAACTTGTCGAGGAACTGGCGCTACCAAAGGTCGCCGCCGCCTAGGAAAACTCCGGGGGTGGGATTCGAACCCACAACCCTTCGATTAACAGTCGAATGCTCTGCCGTTGAGCTACCCCGGACCGTGCTACCCCGCATTCGCTGCTGCGGATTAGCTGTCCGGAACAGAATTTAGCGGCACCGTAGAGAATCCTGCCTCCACCCACCCCGGCAGCATCTCCGAGATTTGGGCCCCCACAGGGGCCCAAGGTTCGGAGATGACCTCTACCTCTTGCCGGCGGGGCGCTCTGCGTGGGCGATCCTTTCGACCAGCGCGGCCCGTTCGCGGCTGAGGGCGGCGCGGCGCTCGTAGTCGCCTCGCTCGCCGGCGGCGGCGATCTCACCCTCGAGGCGGCGCTGCTCCAGCAGCAGGAAGTTGAGCTCCATCGCCTCGTGGGAGGCCGGCTCCTCGCGGGACATGATCGCCAGTTCGGCGATCAGGGCGGCGAGTTCGCTGTCGTCGTGGGGCAGGTTGGAAGCCGGGTCCTCTGGATGCTCGCGCAGCCAGGCGGCGACGCGGAGGCCGGCCGGCGAGAGGTGCGCCTCGGTCAGGCGCGCCAGGTACTCCCTCCCCTCACTCGGGATCGCGATGCACATCGCCAGCAGCGCCCGCTCGCGCCGCTCCCGCGAGGTCAGCTCGGCCGGACGCTGCGCCCGTTGCGGCGGCTGCTGGGGAGCGCGGCCCTGCGACGGTGCCGCCGCTTCTCCCCCGCCCGTGGCCGGCGTGCCGGCAACCACCCGGCCCTTCAAGGTCGGCGGATCGATGTTCAGTCGATTCGAAACGCGCCGTTCCAGCTCGTCCTGAAGCGCTTCTTGACTCTCGTCCATGCCGGCCAGGATCGGGATCAATTCCGTGGTCAGCGCCTGGTCGCGGGCGACGGGGTCCGATGCATCGGTCCGCTCGAGCACGAGCCGGACCTGGAACGCGGTCAGCTCCTCGGCCCCTGCCAGCAGCTCTCCAAAGCGCTCCGCCCCTCCCTCCGCCGCCATCATCTCCGCCGGGTCCTCCCCCGCCGGCATCGCCGCCACTCGCAGCCGCATCCGCCGCCCCGCAGCGACCCGCTGTGCCCGCAGCATCGCCTCCTGGCCGGCCGAGTCGGCATCGAGCGCCAGCACCACCTCCTCGACCATCCCCGATAGCGCCGCCACCTGGTCGGGGGTGATCGCCGTGCCCATCACCCCCACCGCCTCCTCGATCCCCGCCTGGTGGAGGGCGAGGACGTCGGTATAGCCCTCAACGACGACGGCGCGGCCCGCTTTGGCGATCGCCGCTTTCGCCCGGTCGGCCCCGTAGAGCACCTGGCTCTTGTGAAAGAAGTCCGTCTCGGCGGTATTGACGTACTTCGCCCCCTGATCGGAGCGCATCGCCCGCCCGCCGAAGCCCAAGACCCGGCCGCGCCGGTCGCGGATCGGGAACATGATCCGCTCGCGGAAGCGGTCGTACTCGCCGCCGCTTCGCCCCCGCTGCGCAAGGCCGACGGCCCGCAGCTCCTCGACGCTGAAGCCGGCCTGCTGACCGCGAATGAGAATGGTGTCCCAGGCGCTGGGCGCGTAACCGACGCCGAAGTCGCGCAGCACCTCCTCCCGCAGACCGCGCTCGGCCAGATACTCGCGCGCCTTCGCCGCCTCCTGCGACTCCCAGAGATAGTTGCCGTAGAAGGCGGCAGCGCGATCCAGCAGCTGCTCGAGCCGGCGGCGCCGCTGTCGCTTCGCCTCCGCCCGCGGGTCCTCCTGCTCGCGCTCGAGCTCGACCCCGTAGCGGTCGGCCAGCACCTCCACCGCCTCGGTGAACCCCAGTCCCTCCTTTTCCTCGACGAACTTGATCACGTCGCCGCCGACCCCGCAGCCGAAGCAGTGGTAGAGCTTTTCCTGCGGCTCGACCGAGAACGAGGGCGTGCGCTCGTCGTGGAACGGGCAGAGGCCGGTGTAGCGGGCGCCCTGGCGGCGCAGGTCGGTGTGAGCGGAGACGACCTCGACGATGTCGGCCGCCGCCTTCACCCGCTCCAGGCTCTCGTTCGAAATCAGCGCCATCTAGAACCTCGACTCTTCCGGAACCGTGAGCTCGGTGAACTTGGCGATGCAGAAGCGATCGGTCATCCCGGCGATGTAGTCGGCGACGCGCTGGCGATCGCTCGCACCAGGATCGAGGGCGGGAATCTCATTCGGATGGGCAAGGTAGTGGCGGAAGAGGCCGCGCATCGTCCGCTGCACCCGGTCGTGCTCGCGCCGCGCCTCCGGCCCGAGATAGACGCGTTGGAACATGAACTTGCGCAGCCGCAGCATCGCCCCGCCGACCTCGGCTCCCTGCCTGATCTCAGCCTCCCCTTCGGAGTGCTCGACGATGTCGCGGACCAGGGTGTCGATCCGCTGCGAGCCGGTCGGCCCCAGCAGCTCGATCTCCGCCAACGGCAGGTCGCCTTCGTCGAGGATGCCGGCCCGCAAAGCGTCGTCGATGTCGTGGTTGATGTAGGCGACGCGGTCGACGATCTTGACGATCTGCCCCTCCAGCGTCGCCGGCTTGCGCGAGCCGGTGTGGTTGAGAATGCCGTCGCGGACCTGCTCGGTCAGGTTGAGGCCCTCGCCGTCGCGCTCGAGCACGTCGACCACCCGCAGCGAGTGCTCGTTGTGACGGAAGCCGCTGCCGTGCTCGCGCAGCGCCTCGTCGAGCGCCTCCTCGCCGGCGTGACCGAAGGGTGGATGGCCAAGGTCGTGGCCGAGCCCGATCGCCTCGGTCAGGTCCTCGTTCAGCCGCAGCGCCCGGGCGACGGTGCGGGCAATGCCGCAGGCCTCGAGCGTGTGGGTCAGGCGGGTGCGGTAGTGGTCGCCCTCGGGAGCGACGAAGACCTGGGTCTTGTGCTTCAGCCGCCGGAAGGACTTGGAGTGGACGATGCGGTCGCGGTCGCGCTGGAACGGCGTCCGCAGCGGGCTGTCCGCCTCCTCGCGCCGCCGCCGCGCCGGATAAGACCGCGTCGCCTGCGGCGAGAGGAACTCCTCCTCCATGGCGACGATGCGGTCCTCGAAGGTGGCGGTGGCGGGCACGCAGCGAGTCTAAGCCGCGGCGCGAAGCTGCACGTGCGCGTGGTGCTCCAAAGTCTCGCCAACTGCGCGCTCTACGAGCCGCAGGGCCCGCGGGTCCGCCTCCGGCGCCTGGTCGAGCGGCTTCCCGTAGGCCTCGACCATGAAGCGATGCGCCTCCTCGGTCAACGAGAAGGAGTTGGCTTCGCAGGTGCCGCAGACGACCCCGCCGGCGGCGCCAGAGAAGCCGACGAGGTGCTCGGCCTCGCCACAGCAGGCACAGGAAGCGAGCTCCGGGGCGAACCCGGCGACCAGGGCGAGCTTGAACCGAAAGGAGAGGGCAGTTTCGAGGCCGGCGGAACGCGGCTGGGCGGGGTCGTCGAGGAGCGCCAGGTAGCGACAGAGCAGGTTGTAAGCCGGTGGGTTGGGTTCGGCCGAGTCGAGCAGCCGCAGGACGGCGTCGCAGGCCCGGGCCCCAGCGGTGAGAGCCGGTCCGGAGGAGCGCAGGCGGGGATAGCCGTCGACCGTGGTGGCGCCGGTCACCGTCATCAGGTCGCCGCGGCCTTCGTGGAGGATCAGGTCGAGCCGGAAGAACGGCTCGAGCCGGCCGCCGAAGCGGGATCGGGGCTTGCGCGCCCCCTTGGCGATAGCCCCGATCCGGCCGCGGTCCTTCGAATAGAGGTGGAGGATGCGATCAGCCTCGCCGTAGCGAATGCTGCGCAAGACAACCGCCTCCGTCTTGACCGTAGTTCCGGCCACGTTTTCATTTTGCCCGGCGCTTCGGACGCCTTCGCAGCCGCACCTGGCAGCTCGGGCAGAAGTAGGTCGAGCGCCCGCCGACAACAATGCGGACGATGGTCCCCCCGCAACGAGGGCATTCCTCGCCCTCCCTGGTGTGGACCAGGAACTCATTCTGCATCGACCCCTTCTCGCCGCGGGCGTCGCGGTAGTCGTCGATCGACGAGCCGCCGGCGTTTATCCCGGCCTCCAGCGCCGCGACCACCGCGTCGCGCAGCGCCTCCAGGTGCGCGGGCTTCATCGATCCCGCCGGCGAGAGTGGGTGCAGCTCCGCCCGGAAAAGCGCCTCGTCGGCGTAGATGTTGCCGACTCCGGCAATCCCCTTCTGGTCGAGCAGGAAGGACTTCAGCGGCGCGGTCCGCCCGGACGCCATCTCACCCAAGGCCTCGGGCGTGAACTCGGCCGAGAACGGCTCGACTCCGAGCTTCGCGAAGCGCTCGTCCAAACGGGCATCCTCGATCAGGAAGGCCTCACCGAAGCGGCGGGGGTCGGTGAACCAGAGCTCGCGCCCGTCGTCGAGCACGAAGCGGGCTCGCAGGTGCCGTTCCTCGGTCGAGCGCTCGCTCTCGTATAGGCGCCGCCCCTCAGAGGGGTCGAGCACCTCGTCCCCCTCGCGCAGGATCAGGTTGCCGGTCATCCGCAGGTGCATCACCAGCGTCCGCTCGCGGTCGAGATGCATGAGGATGTACTTGCCGCGGCGCCCGAGGCCCGCGATCGCGCTGCCGTCGACCTCCCTCGCCAGCCCCTGCGGCGGCACCGGCCGCGACCAGCGGGGGTCCAACACTTCGAGCCGCTCGATCCGATGCCCCTCCACCTCCGGCTCCAGCTGCCGGACGACGGTCTCCACCTCCGGCAGCTCGGGCATAACCTGAGTTCTACTTCATGGCGTTGGGCTACTCGCTGGCGCGGGGGTGGGCGCTGAAGTAGACCTCCTTGAGGCGGTCGCCCGAGAGGTGCGTGTACATCTGCGTGGTCGAGATGTCGGCGTGCCCGAGCATCTCCTGAACCGCGCGCAGGTCGCAGCCGCCAGCCAATAGGTGCGTGGCGAAGCTGTGGCGCAGGGTGTGCGGGCTCATCTTGCCGGCGAGGCCGGCGTCGCGGGCGTGGCGCTGGACGATCTTGTAGAGGCCCTGGCGGGTCAGCGGACCGCCGCGGAAGTTGACGAAGAGGCGTGCCTCATGGCGATCGCCGACCAGCTTCGGCCGGCCTCCCCGCAGGTAGCCGTTGATCGCCGCGATCGCCTGGCGCCCGAGCGGAACCAGCCGCTCCTTCGAGCCCTTGCCCCGCGCCCGCAGCACCCCCTCGCGCAGGTCGACGTCGCCGAGCTCGAGGCCGATCGTCTCCGAGGCCCGCAGGCCGCAGGCGTACATCACCTCGAGCAGGGCGCGGTCGCGCAGCGCCGTCGGCTCGCTGCCCTGCGGCGCCGCCAGCAGCTTTTGCACCTCGGCGTAGTTGAGGACCTGGGGCAGCTTCTTCGAGCGGCGCGGCGCAGCCAGCGCCGCGGTCGGATCGTCGCCGATCAGCTCGTCGCGGCGCAGGTGCTTGTAGAAGGAGCGCAGGCAGGCGGCCTTGCGGTGGATGGTCGCCGCCGAGCAGGCGGGCCGGCCCTCGCCCGTCGCGAGCTCGGCGAGGAAATCGGCCACGTCGGTGGCGCTGGCGTTCAGCGCGTCGCGGTTATGGGCCGATAGGTATTCGCCGTACTGCAGGAGGTCGGTCCGGTAAGCGTTGAGCGTGTTGCGCGAGAGGCCGCGCTCCAGCTCCAGGTAGGAGAGGAAGTCGAGGACCAGGCCCTCGAAGCGTTTGTCGGCGCCGGGTTTTGCCGCGGCGCTGGGGGCCGCGGGCTTGATTGCGATGGCCATGACGGGGTGGTTCGGCCCGAGGGCGGGCCTTTCCTGTGCGCGCAAGGGACCGTGCGCTAAGACGCGAACCGCGCGAGGGTGGTTCCCGCGGCTAAAGGAGCGGCGAAGAAGAGCGGGTCCTCTTGCAGGGACCGGCCCATGGTGGAGATGGGGAGATCGGCCGTGGCGTAGCTCTCCAGGTCAACCTGGACCTCTTGTATTTGATGTTTCGTTGCTTGGAGCGGGGCCGCTAAGTCCGGGTGGCCTGCTGGGAGCGGGATCGTTACCGGGGCTAGGAGGAGGTCTAGGACGGTGCGGGTGTGGTGGCTCAAGCCTTGGTGGCGGTCGCGGGGGTCGCTGCTGGACATACGCGGAGAAAGCAGGGTTGGGAAGCCCAAGGAGAGGGCGGCGTGGGCGTTGTCCAGGGCCGAGAGGCCGCCGTGACCGTAGGCGGTGTCGGAGCCGATGATGCCGGGGCCGGGGCCGACGAGGATCGCGTCCCAGTTGAGGTCGTTCGCCGCGGCGTCGAGGGCGCCGACGACGCTGAGCGCCTCGTGTTCGCCGCCGTAGGACGGTGCAGCAGTGATGTGGCCGGCGAGGAGGCCGCGCTTGCGCAGCTGCTTGACGTCGCGCGAAAGCGATCCCGCCAGGGCGCCGCCGCCCGTTTGCACATAGCCGACCCGCAATCCCGGCGCCGCCTGCGCCGCCGCCCAAGCCGCCGGCGCCAGGTGACCGTGAAGCGGCAGCACCGCCACCGGGACCCGCCCTTCGCCTGTTCCTTTTTGTTGCTGTGACCCAGAAAGGAACGGGCGATTGCCAGGTCGCTCGATGGGCTCGATCGGGTGCTGGAGCGAGGTGTAGTTCAGCTTGATCACGTGCTCGTCGCCCTCCCCTCCGCCTTCCAGGCCGCGGGTGAGGTTGACGTGGACGACGTCGAAACCACCCGAGCCGAGCCCCAAGTCGAGCGCGGCTACGTTGACGACTACCTCGTCGCCCTCGCGCATCTCCCCCAGCAGCACCTCGTCCGCCCAGGCGCGGCGTCGCTCACCCGCGATCTCGACTTCGAGCGGGTCGGCGGAGACGACGACTCCTCGCCTCAGCGCGAGGCGGCCGCTCATGCCGCGGCGACGATCCGCTCGCAGACCTCGAGCATCTTGTCGAGCGCCTTGGCGGGAACCCGCTCAGCCGAGGTGTGGACGTCGGCCGTCCCGTTGGAGAGGAGGATGCTGTCGAAGCCGTCGCGGCGGAAGACGTTGGCGTCGCTGCCGCCGCCGATCGCGACGCGCTGGGGCTCCAGCCCGGCCCCACGCAGGCCCTCCTCGGCCAGCATCAGCGCCGCCGAATCGCCCGGCACTTTGTAGCCGCGAAAAAGCTCTTCGATCCGCACGTCGACGTCGCAGCCGTGCTCGCTCGCCCCCCAGGCGCAGGCATCGGCGATCTTGCCGGCGACCTCCGCCGCCCGCTCGGTGTCCTGACTGCGGGCCTCGGCGTGGATCGAGCAGTGCCCCGGCACGACGTTGCCCGAGGTGCCACCGGAGATCAGGCCGACGTTGGCCGTCGTGCCCTCGTCCAGCCGCCCCAGCTCCATCCGCGAGATCGCGGCGGCCGCGGCGGCAATCGCGCTGCTGCCGTCTTCGGGCCTGATTCCGGCATGGGCCTCGACGCCGATGAAGTCGGCAAGGATCTTCTGCTGGGTCGGGGTCGAGACGATCACCTCGCCGACCGCGCCGGCGTGGTCGAGGACGAAGCCGGCGGTCGAGTGCAGTTGCGAGGTGTCGAAAGCCTTCGCCCCCCGCAGCCCCTGCTCCTCGGCGACGGACAGAACCAACTCGATGCCGACCGAGGCGGGCCGTTCGACGTGACGGGCGACCAGCTCCATGAAGACGGCCACCGCCGCCTTGTTGTCGGCGCCAAGGATCGTCTCGCCGCGACTGCGGAAAACGCCTTCCTCCTCCACGACTTCGACCTGACCCCGGTGAGGGACGGTGTCGACGTGGGCGCAGAACATCAGCCACCCCTCCCCCGTCCCGGGCGAACGCGCGATCAGGTTCCCGGCGCCGGCCTCGGCAGCCTCGGCGGCGCCGTCCTCGGCCACCTCGAGCCCCATCGCCCGCAGCTCGGCGGCGAGCGTATCGGCGATCTCCCGCTCCTCCCCGGTGGGACTGCGGACCTCGCAGTAGCGGACGAACCGCTCGTAGAGCCGTGAACTCACGGCCTAAAGCTAACCCGAGCGGACTTCGGACTGCTCGGCGCCGATCTCCTCGGCGACCTCCACCCCACCATCGCCGTCGAGGCGCTGCCCGGCCTGGCGGGCGGCGGCGCCGACGAACTCGCGGAAGAGCGGCTCGGGCCGGTTCGGCCGCGAGTTGAACTCGGGGTGGTACTGGGAGGCGACGAAGAACGGGTGGTCTGGCAACTCGACCATCTCGACGAGGCGCTCGTCAGGGGAGGTGCCGCCGCAGACCAGGCCCTCGTCTTCGAGCCGGCGCCGCAGCTGGTTGTTGACCTCGTAACGGTGGCGGTGGCGCTTGTAGATGACCGCCTCGCCGAAGATCTCGCGGGCTTTGGTGCCCTCGTGCAGTTTCACCGGGTCGGCCCCGAGGCGCATCGTCCCGCCCATGTCGGAGACCTCCTTCTGCTCCGGCAGCAGGTCAACCACCGGGAACGGCGTCTCCGGGTCGAACTCGGCCGAGTTGGCCCCGTCCATCCCGGCGACGTGGCGGGCGAACTCGACCACGGCGATCTGCATCCCGAGGCAGATCCCCAGGTAGGGGATCGATTTCTCGCGGGCGATCCGCGCCGCTTCGACCTTGCCCTCGATCCCGCGCTCGCCAAAGCCACCGGGGATGAGGATCCCGTCGCAGCCCTCGAGCTTCTCGGGATCGAAGTTCTCAGAATCGACCAGCTC
This sequence comes from Solirubrobacterales bacterium, assembly GCA_035688955.1. GTDB lineage: Bacteria > Actinomycetota > Thermoleophilia > Solirubrobacterales > 70-9 > VAYN01. The sequence continues at coordinate 87,582 of DASSMJ010000036.1, forward strand.
GACCTTGACCTCGACCCCATGGTGGAAACCGCCGTGCTCGAGCGCCTCGATCACCGACTTGTAAGCGTCGGCGAGCTGGACGTACTTGCCGACGACGGCGATCCGGACCTCGCCGCTGGCCGAGTCGGCGCGGCGGACCATCTCCTCCCACTCGGAGAGATCCGGCGAGGGAGCCTCCATCCCGAAGTGGTCGAGGACGAGGTCGTCGACGCCCTCGGCGCGGAAGACGAGCGGCACCTTGTAGATGTTGTCGACGTCGTGAGCGGAGACCACCGCGTCGACGGGAAGGCTGGCGAAGAGTGCGATCTTGCCGCGGATCTCACGGTCGAGGCGCCCCTCGGAACGGCAGACCAACACGTGCGGCTGGATCCCGATCCGGCGCAGCTCGACGACCGAGTGCTGGGTCGGCTTCGTCTTCAGTTCGCCGGCGTGGCCGACGTACGGCACCAGGGTCAGGTGCACGAACATCGCCCGCTTCGGGCCGAGATCCGTGTACAGCTGTCGGATCGACTCGAGGAAGGGCAGCGACTCGATGTCGCCGACGGTGCCGCCGATCTCGGTGATGACGAAATCGACCGCCTGCGACTCGGCGACGATGAGAATTTTCTGCTTGATCTCGTTGGTGATGTGGGGGATCACCTGCACGGTGGCGCCGAGATAATCGCCGCGGCGCTCGCGCTTGATCACCGAGTTGTAAACCGCGCCGGCGGTGACGTTCGAGGCCCGCGTCGCGTTCTCGTCGGTGAAGCGCTCGTAATGACCGAGGTCGAGGTCGGTCTCCGCTCCGTCCTCGGTGACGAAGACCTCGCCGTGCTGGAACGGGCTCATCGTCCCCGGATCGACGTTGATGTACGGGTCGAACTTCTGCAGCTGGACCCGGAAGCCGCGCGAGACGAGCAGGCGACCGATCGAGGCGGCGGAGATTCCCTTGCCGAGGGCCGAGACGACACCTCCGGTAACGAAGATGAATTTGGTGTCGCCTTGGGTGGATGGGCTCATGCTCTGCCAATCGAGTCTAGCCAGCGGAGTGGCGGAACCCGTTCGATGGTCGCCGAGATCGAACGTAACTCCCCATAGACCGTCAAAACGAGCACGATTCCGAGGGCGATCAAGCGCGCATCCGGTGACAAAACCGTGAGCAGCCAGACGCCGGCGACCGCTCCGATCAGGTTCGAGCCGGTGTCCCCGAGCATCGCCCGCTCACCCAGCGTCAGCCAGGCGCCGACCAGCGCGGGCCCGGCGAAGATGCCGAGCAGTTCGATCGGGGCGAGCGTCCAGGCGCCGAGGCAGAGCGCCGCGCCGAGCAGGGCCAGCGCCTTCTCCGCCCGGCCCGGCCGCAGGTCGAGCAGGTTGAAGAGGTTGGTGGTGAGGACGAGCAGGATGACGTCGGCGACATAGCGCCAGGTCGCCAGGCCCTGGCCGGAGATGACGTAGGCGGCGAGCGCGACCGCCCCGATCGCCTTGATCGCCCCGGTCGAGAGTCGCCCTTCGCGCAGCGCCCCCCAGTGGCCGCGCCAGCCGCGCGGGGTCGCCGCCGCCTCGCCCTGGCCGAGCGCGTCGTCGAGGAAGCCGAGGAAGGCGATCCCCAGCAGGTAGGGCAGCCAGCACCGCAGTTCGGGGGCGAGCAGGTCGAGATCGGCACGGTCGTCGAGGAAGGCGAGCGGCGCCAGCGCGACCAGCGCCGCCGTCGCCAGGACCGCGCCGAGCGGGAAGGCGAGCTCGG
>DASSMJ010000037.1:0-65373 GCA_035688955.1 Solirubrobacterales bacterium
GTCGAGAAGCTGAACAAGATCGGCCGCGCCGAGCGCAAGCTGGTCACCGAGCTGGGCCGCGAGCCCACCCCGGAGGAGATCGCCGAGGTAACGGGGATCGATCCCGAGGAGGTCGACTCGATCAAGCGCTCCGCCCAGGCCCCGGTCTCGCTCGAGAAGCCGGTCGGCGACGAGGAGGAGTCGGAGTTCGGCCAGTTCATCGCTGACGAGAAGGCCGAGAGCCCGTTCGACCGGGCCGCGGACCTGCTGACCAAAGAGGCCCTCAAAGAGGCCCTCGAGAATCTCTCCTACCGCGAGCGCCGCGTGCTCGAGCTCCGCTACGGGCTCGGCGGCGAGCACCCGCGGACCCTGGACGAGGTCGGCCGCACCTTCAACGTCACCCGCGAGCGGATTCGCCAGATCGAGAACCAGAGCCTGAAAAAGCTCCAGTCTCTCGGTGAGGCGCAGAAACTGCGCGAGGTCGCTTAGCTCGTACTTCGGGGCGTTTCCGGGGGAGGGGGTCGACACTCCTCCTCCGGAATTGACCTCCCCTCCGCTTCGCTCCGGGGAGAACCTGCTGCGGGCTTCGCCCGCCCGACTTCAGATTGCATATCGCCGAACATTCCTCCGGAGGAGTGTCGACCCCCTCCTCAACACGCCCGGAGGACGCCGTCCCGAGGATGCGTGTGGCGAGGGGTCCGGTCGTCCTCCGCGGGAATGTCCGCGAAGCGCGCGATATGCAATCTGATCCCTGCCCGCCATAGGCGGGCAGCATGTTCAGGGAGCCAGGCCCGATAGGGCCGCGACAAATTCACGCGGAGGATGACCGGACCCCCTTACCGGCTGGGTCTGAACAACGTCCGTTAAGTGATCTGGCTGGGCGGCCGATAGAGGCGGTGATGTTTGACATCGATTCAGCGCTGCGGACGATGGTGGAGCGGGGTGGGTCGGACCTGCACACGAAGGTGGGGGTCCCGCCTACCGTTCGGCTGCACGGCGAGCTTGCTCACCTTGAGGGCTACCAGCCGCTGGGGCCGAAAGACACCGAACAGGCCTTTCATGACATGGCCGAGGTGCGGTCGCTGACCGAATTCGAGGAGTGCGGGGAGGCCGACTTCTCGTATTCGATCCCGGGGCTCTCGCGCTTCCGCGTCAACGCCTTCAAACAGCGGGGCTCGATCTCGATCGTCTGCCGCGCGATCCCCTTCGAAATCCGCTCGGTCGACGAGCTCGGGCTGCCGCCGGTGGTGACCAAACTGGCCGAGGAGCAGCGGGGGATCATCCTCGTCACCGGCACCACCGGCTCGGGCAAGAGCACGACGCTGGCGGCGATGATCGACCACATCAACCGCACCCGGACCGATCACATCGTCACCCTCGAGGACCCGATCGAGTACCTGCACGAAGACAAAAACTCGATCGTCAACCAGCGCGAAGTCGGCTCGGACACCGAAAGCTTCGCCCGGGCGATGCGCCGCGTCCTGCGCCAGGACCCCGACGCGATCCTGATCGGCGAGATGCGCGACGAGGAGACCGTGCGGACCGCCCTCTCCGCGGCCGAGACCGGCCACCTCGTGCTCTCCACCGTCCACACCCTCGACGCGACCGAGACGATCAACCGCATCGTCGACTTCTTCCCGCCCCACCTCCAGCATCAGGCCCGGGTGATGCTCGCCGCCACCCTCAAGGGGGCGATCGCCCAGCGCCTCGTCCCCGACGTCACCGGCGACGGCCGCGTCCCCGCCTCGGAGATCCTGGTCGTCACCGGCCGGGTCAAAGATCTGATCATGAACCCGGAGGAGACCGGCAAGATCACCGAAGTCATCTCCGAGGGCGAGTACTACGGCATGCGCACCTTCGACCAGTCCCTGCTCGGCTACGTGATGGAGGGCAAGGTCTCCGAGCAGGTGGCCCTCGAGTACGCCTCCAGCCCGCACGACTTCAAACTGATGCTCGCCGCCGGCGGCCAACGCGCCAGCGGCATCGAGCAGCTCGAGCCCGCGGGCGACGAGCTGGCCGCACCCACCAACTGAGTAGGACGGGCGTCCAGTCCAAACGGTGGGGCCGCTGCTCGGTTCAAGCCGTTGCTCACATGAGCCGATCAGATCGTGATGGCAGCGATCGACCGTTTCATCCTGCTCGTGCGGGCACTGCGCCGGGATCAGCGCGGAATCGCGGTACCCACCGCCCTGATGGCGATGATCGCCTGCTTTGCCTTGGCCAGCGTCGCCGTGATGTCCACGGTCAACGTGCAGCAGGGGACCAAGCGCGACCACGACTCCAAGGAAGCGATCGCGGCCGCGGACGCCGGGGCGAACATCGCGATGCTGCGACTGAACCGCTACCTGCCGACCCTTCTCAACGGCGCCTCGTGCGTTGGCGTGAGCGGCGAAACCCAGACTCCGACGAGCGGCTGGTGCCCGAGCACTGCCACCGAACAGGTAGGCGGGGCCACCTACAGCTACCAGATGAGTGCCTTCACCCAGAACGGCACGCTTGACGTCATCGCCGTCGGCTCCTCGGGCGGTGTCAAACGGCGCGTCAACGTCAGCCTCAAAACCTCCACTCCGAAAAGCGTGTTCGCGAAAGAGCGGGTCATCGGGCAGGACGAAATCGAAATCGTCGGCACCCAGGCGCGGATCGAAACCGACATCGGCACCAACGGCAGCATCATCACCGGTGGCTCGCCGACGATCTGCGGGAACGATCGCATCGGCCCCGGGAAATCCGGCCCGACCCCCAGCTGCGGCAAACAGAAAACCGAAGGCACCCAAAACCTGCCGCCGATCTCCGTACCTTCGAACATCGCCACCTACAACGACAACTGCCGGCTGGAACAGAACTGCACCGGTGCGAAAGCCAAACAGGTGGACACCTACAGCAAGAAAATCAGCAACAAGAACCCATGGGATGCCGACGCGCCGCGCAAGGTTGACGTTGCCACGAACGAGCAGGTGACGATGGGCGGGACGATCTACTGGGTCTGCAAGCTCGAAGTCCAGGGCACGATGTACATGCCGGCGCTGACCGAAGTCCAGATCTACGTCGACAAACCCCAGAACTGCGGGATGAAACCAGGCGATGCCCAGGTGATCATCGGCGGTCAGGGGAAAGTCGAATCGGACAGCTACAACCCCCAGCAGGGGCTGTACACGGTCCCCGCCATCTACGTCCTCGGCGAAGGCAGCGTGAAGATGGAAGGAACGCCGGAAAGCACCAACGAGGTGATGATCTACGCGCCCTACAGCGAAATCACCATCGGTGGTAAAGCCACCTGGATGGGGATGCTCGCCGGCAAAACGATCAAGATTCACGGAAACCCGAAAATCAAATCGGATCCGAACCTGAAATTGCCGAACCAGAACATCGCCAGTCTCTTCGAACGCACCCGCTTCGCCGAGTGTGTCGGCGGCACCGGTTCTCCCCCTAACGCCAACTGCTGAGCCTCCCGCGGCCGGCTTCGCCCGGCGCTCAAGGCCGAGGCTTCCGCTGTCGAAACGACAGTAGGCAAAGGTATGAGAGAGAAGCTGAACGACAATCCGATGGCCCAGGTCGGGCTGATCGCCGTCCTCCTCGTGGTGGCCGTTGTCTTCTTCCTTGGCAAAGGCGGCTCCGAAGAAGAAGAAGGCGAAGGCGAATCGGCTGCCGCCACCGCTGCGGTGGCCGCGGTCGAAACCGAACTTGAAGCCGGCACCGAACCCGCGCAGCTGCCTGCGCCGGGCTCGGGAGTCGGCGCCCTGCCGCCTCCTCCGCAGAAGGTCGTCACCGCTTTTGACTCGGGTCAGACCGTCGCCGTGCTCTTCATCCGCGACGGCGGAATCGACGACCGCCTGGTCGCCGGTGCGGTCCACCGCCTGGAAGCGATCCCCAACGTCGCCGTCTTCGTGGTTCCCAGCCGGCAGCTCGCGCGCTACGTCGCGATCGCGCAGGGAGTTGACCTAAACCGGGTCCCCGCTCTTGTCGTGATCAGGCCCAAGTCTCTTTCGAAGGGCTACGACGCGGCGTCGGTGCACTACGGCTTTCAGAGCCCGGAGAGCATCGTGCAGGCAGTGGTGGACGCTCGATATCGGGGCGGCACGCTGGCCTACCACCCATGAGCATGGACCCACGGGAAAACCCGAGCCATCTGCGGCCGGTTCCCGACCCCGGCGGCTCGGCCGCTCCCGCGCTGCAGTCGCCGGAAACCGGCCCCCCGGGATTGACCGCGCCCCGAACCAGGGTCCGCTCCAGCGGCTTTGTCACCGACGTCGTGGTCGACCTCGGCTATGTGGGCGACGATCGCGCCCGGCAGGCGATCGAAGAAGCGCGCACCGCCGGCAAGCCGCCGGAGCGGCTGCTGCTCGAACAGGGGGCGATCACCAGCGATCAGCTCTCCCGTGCCGTCGCCGAGCGTTACGGGCTCGACCACATCGACCTCAGCGCCTTCCAGGTGGACATGGCCGCGGCGAATCTGGTCTCTGTCAACACCGCCCGACGCTACAGCGCGATGCCGGTCGCCTTCATCGACAAGCAGACGCTGCTGGTCGCGATGTCGGACCCGACCAACGTCCTCGCGATCGACGACATCCAGATCGCCACCGGCCTCGACTGCCGGGTCGCGGTCGCGGCCGAAGAGGACATCGAGGCCCTGGTCGGGCGGCTGAACACGCTGCAGAGCGCGGTCACCGAGAGCGTCATCAAGGAGGAAGAAGAAGAGGAGGAGCTGGCCGAGGTCGCCGACATGCAGGTCAGCGCCGAAGACGCGCCGGTGATCAAGCTCGTCTACAGCATCCTCGGGCAGGCGGTGGGGGAGGGGGCCTCCGACATCCACTTCGAGGCCGACGACGACGAGATGCGGGTGCGCTTCCGGGTCGACGGCGTCCTCCGCGAGGCCGCCCACGTGCCGAAGCGGATGGTCAGCGCGGTGATCTCGCGGGTGAAGATCATGAGCGACCTCAACATCGCCGAGAAGCGGGTGCCGCAGGACGGCCGGGTCAGCGTCACCGTGGAGAACCGCCCGGTTGACCTTCGTATCACCACCCTTCCCACCCAGCGCGGCGAGGGGGCGACGATCCGCATCCTCGACAAAGACAACGTCCAGCGCTCGCTCGACGACCTCGGCATGGACGGCGAGGCCCGCCGGCGCTTTGAGCACTCCTTCCGCCAGGCCTATGGGGCGGTGCTGGTGACGGGGCCGACCGGCTCCGGTAAGAGCACGACCCTCTACGCGTCGCTGCAGGACCTCAACCAGGTCGAGAAGAAGATCATCACGATCGAGGACCCGGTGGAGTACCAGATCGGCGGGATCAACCAGATCAACGTCAACCGCAAGGCCGGACTGGATTTCGCCACCGGGCTGCGGTCGATCCTCCGCGCCGACCCGGACATCGTGATGGTCGGCGAGATCCGCGACGGTGAGACGGCGCGGATCGCGATCGAGGCGGCGCTGACCGGCCACATGATGCTCTCGACCCTCCATACCAACGACGCCCCGGGTGCGATCACCCGCCTGACGAAGATGGGCATCGAGTCCTTCCTGATCTCCTCGGCGGTCGACTGCGTCGTCGCCCAGCGCCTGGCGCGCAAGCTCTGCACCCATTGCAAGCGCCGCGCCATCATTCCGGTGCAGGCGCTGCACGAGGCGGGGCTGCGCGCAGCGGCCGATCTCGAGGGGTACGAGGCGGCGGGCTGCGGGCGCTGCGGCAACAACGGCTACAAAGGCCGGGTCGGCCTCTACTCGGTGATGACGATGAGCGAGCGGATCAAGGAGATGATCGTCGCCCAGGCTCCCGAGGCGGAGATCGCCGCCGCCGCTCGCGAAGAGGGGATGCTGACCCTGCGCGAGGACGGTCTCGAGAAGATTCGCGGCGGCTCCACCAGCCTCGAAGAGGTACTTCGCGTCACCGCTTAAGGAATCCGCGCGCGGGGCCGATTTAGTAGCCATGGACTTCGACTTCTCGGAGGTGCTGCGCCGGATGGTCGAGGCGCGGGCCTCGGACGTTCACCTCACCCCCGGCTTCCCGCCGGCGCTCCGCGACAAGGGGAAGATCACCCCGATGGACGGGTTTCCCGTGCTCACCAGCCAGGACACGCGCGAGGTCGTCTTCAGCATCCTCAACGACGATCAGCGCAAGCGCTTCGAGAACAACAAACAGCTCGACTTCGCCTACGCGATCCCGGGTGTCGCCCGCTTCCGCGTCAACTGCTTCTTCCAGCGCGGCGCCGTCAGCGCCGCCTTCCGCTTCATCCCGCAGGACATCCCGGCGCTCGACTCCCTCGGCGTGCCGCAGGTGCTGCGCGAGCTGACCCAGAAACCGCGCGGCTTCGTCCTGGTCACCGGTCCGACCGGCTCCGGCAAGAGCACGACGCTGGCGGCGATGATCGATTCGATCAACTGTGACCGCCAGGACCACATCCTCACGATCGAGGATCCGATCGAGTTCCTGCACCGGCACAAAAAATCAATCGTCAACCAGCGCGAGGTCGGCTCCGACGCCGAGACCTTCGCGCTTGGGCTGAAGGCCGCGCTGCGCGAGGACCCCGACGTGATCCTGGTCGGCGAGATGAGGGACCTGGAGACGATCGGCACCGCCCTGACCGCGGCGGAGACCGGCCACCTCGTCTTTGCCACCCTCCACACCCAGTCGACCGCGCAGACGGTCGACCGGATCATCGACGTCTTCCCGCCCGAGCAGCAGGGCCAGGTGCGGACGCAGCTTTCGATCGCCCTGCAGGGCATCGTCACCCAGCAGCTGCTGCCCACGGCCGACGGCATGGGGCGCGTAGTCGCCACCGAGGTGCTGGTGCCGACGCCGGCGATTCGCAACCTGATCCGCGAGGGCAAGACCCACCAGATCTACGCAGCGGTGCAGACCTCAGGGGCGATCGGCATGCAGACGATGGACGCCGATCTGGCCCGCCTCGTCCGCGCCGGCAAGATCACCCGCTCGCTGGCCGAGCAGCGCTCCTCGGTTCCCGAGGAGCTCAAACGGGTGCTCGGCTCCGACGGCGCGGTAATGCCTTCGCCCGCGGCGGGGTACAACGGCGCCGTTCCAGGTGTCCCGCAGCAGCCGCAGCAGCCTTCCTACGTCTCGGGCGGTTAGGCGATGGCTGCCAGCACCTTCACCTTTCGCGCGATGGACCTTGCTGGCGCCGCGACCGCTGGGGAGCTCGAAGCCGAGTCGAAGGCCCAGGTCTCCGAGCAGCTGCGCCAGAAGGGCCTGATCGTCCTCGACGTCAGCGAAAAGAGCAACCCGATCAAAATCGAGGACATCATGCGGCGCTGGAAGAGCGTCGACATGCGGGAGCTGGCCGTCTTTTCGCGTCAGTTCGCCACCCTCGTCGCCTCCGGGATGCCGATGCTTCGCACCCTCAGCACCCTCGAGGAGCAGTCCAAAGACGAGGAGATCAAGGAGGCGGTTGCCGGCCTGCGCCAGGACGTCGAAGCGGGCAGCACGCTGGAGCAGGCGATGGAACGTCATCCCCGCGTCTTTGACCGCCTATTCCGGGCGATGGTCCGCTCCGGGGAGCAGTCGGGGCGCCTCGACGAGGCGCTCGACCGCATCGCCTTCCAGGTCGAGAAACAGGATGCCCTCAGGCGCCAGGTCAAATCGGCGATGATGTACCCGGCGCTGGTCTTCGGCTTCGCGACCGTCGTCCTGATTGCGATCGTGATGTTCGTGATCCCGGTCTTCGCCGGCATCTTCAAAGAACTCGGCGAAGAAAACCCCGAAGAAGCCACCGGCCTGCCGCTTCCCACCCAGCTCTGCGTCGGCGTCTCGGACCTGCTGACCGGCTACTGGTTCGTGCTGTTGCCGGGGCTGATCGTCGGCTTCTGGGTGTTCTTCAAGTGGAAGAAGACCGAACGGGGCAAAGACCAGTGGGATCGCTTCATCCTCCGCCTGCCGTTCAAGATCGGCGACGTGATCCAGAAGGTGGCGCTGGCCCGCTGGTCGCGGACCTTCTCCGGGTCCGTCTCCTCCGGCGTGCCGATGCTGCAGTCGATCAAACTTACGGGCGACACCGCCGGCAACGTCGTCGTCGAGAAAGCGATGGACGACGTCTACAAGTCGGTCAAGACCGGCGGCTCGCTAGGGGCGCCGATCAGCCAGCACGACATCTTCCCGCCGATGGTCGGCCACATGGTCGCGGTCGGCGAGGAGACCGGGCAGCTGGAGACGATGCTGTCGAAAATCGCCGATTTCTACGAGGCCGAGGTCGACGCCAAGGTGAAGGCGCTGACGGCGCTGATCGAGCCGGTAATGATCGTCTTCGTCGGCGGCATGGTGGGTTTCATCGTGATCTCGATGTACCTGCCGATGTTCAGCATCTACGAACACATCCGCTGAATCGGTCATCGGTTTTCGGGACAGCGCGTGGACGCGCGTCCAGCGATCCGATTTTTCGCCGGACGCGACCCTAATTTCAGGGATCAAGTCCTCGCCGCTGCGGCCGATGAACCCCCTGTGATGAATCTGCCAGTGCTTCGGTGCAAAAGGCAAACCCGTCGTGAGGCGGGGGCGCAAAGCCGTCGGGACTCGATCGGAGTCAGCCGGGCTACCACCGGGGTCGACAGACACCACGTGGCTTCTCGCGACGGGGCTCTGGCTCGAACGATTAGGACCATAGGAGGTCACTAATGTTTCTCCAGAATCTCCGGGCCAAAGTGGGCGCCCGGCTCAACGGCGACAGCGAGGCGGGCTTCACCCTGATCGAGCTCCTCGTCGTGATGCTCATCCTCGGAATCCTGGCCGCGATCGCGCTGCCGGCGTTCTTCAACCAGAAAGACAAGGCCGGCGACGCCAAGGCCAAGGAGAACGCGCACTCCGCCCAGGTGGCGATGGAGACGTACTCCACCGACCACAACGGCAGTTACGCCGGTGCCACCGTGGCCGAACTGAAAAAAATCGAGCCGACCATCGTCGAAGCTACGACCAGCGGCGAACCCGGTAAAGAAACGACCACCGAGGGCATCAAGGTCGCCGGCGCAACCGCCAACGGGTACACGATCGAATCGATTTCCTCCAACGGTCACGTCTTCAAAATCGTGAACGCCTCGGGGGCGCTGAGCTACCCCTGCACCCCGAAAGAATCGGGTGGTTGTCCGGTCAGCGAAACCTGGAACAAATAGTTCCGGGCTGGACTGACGGATTGGAAGGGCGGGCCCCTTGGGCCCGCCCTTCCTGCGTTTCAGGCCAACTTCCACGCTCGCCCTAAATAGATGGATCATCTAGGCCGATATCTGAAGTCGATGCGTCGACTGCTTCCGCCGACTCTGCTCTTCCTCTTGCTGGGTGCGATCTGCGTGCCGAGTGCGCTGGCCGACCCCGCCTTCTACGGCGGCAGCTCGTCCAACGGCGAAGTCGCGGTGTTCAGCACTGCGGAGCAGCTGCAGAACACGGGGGACACCGACCAGGAACCGGACGTCTTCGTAAGGGCCCTCGACGCGACGCTTGGCGAACCCGTGACCCGCGAGGTCTCGATCGGCCCCAAGGGCGGGAATGACACCCGGCCGGCCAGCTACGACGCGACGTCGGCGGACGGGACGAAGGTGTTCTTCTCGACCAAAGAGCCTTTGGTCAGCGAAGACACGGACGACGAGGTCGACGTCTACATGCGAGACCTCGTCAACAAGAAAACGATCCTCGTCTCCCAGGGCGACAGCAGTTGCTCCTCCACGGGCTGCGGCAACGGCAACCTACCCGCCGGTTTCGCTCAGGGTGGCGTATCGGCCGACGGCGACGTCGTCTTCTTCACCTCGAGCGAAATCCTCAACAGCGACGACGGCGACGGCAGCCAGGACCTCTACGCGCGATCGCTCTCCGCTCACAAAACCATTTTGGTCTCCGCCGGCGACTCCTCCTGCACGGTTGGCACCTGCGGCAACGGCGCCGAAGGCGCCTCCTACAAAGGGATTGACAAAGAAGGGGACCGAGCGGTGTTTACCACCACCGAAAGCCTCTCCTCCGAGGACCTGGATGTAAGCAGCGACGTTTACGTGCGAGACCTCGGGGCGGAAACCACGACGCTTGTCTCAGTCTCCGACACGTGCCCGAGCGCTCCGTGCACGCCTTCCTATGGGGGGATCTCGGCAGATGGCTCCCACGTGTTCTTCGAGACCAGCGAAAATCTCTCCGCTGAAGACCTCGACTCAGCCCAGGACGTCTACGACTGGTCGGGAAGCGGAATGCCGGCACTTGTCTCGATCGGGCCCAATGGGGGCAACGGCACCCAGGGCGCTCGCTACAAGACTGCTTCGGACGACGGTAAAGCCGTCTACTTCGTCACCGTCGAATCCCTGCTCACGGCAGACGCCGACGGAGCCGGCGAAGACGTCTACCGCAGGTTTGAAGGCACGACCACGCTGATCTCCGAGGGGGAGGGGGGGCTGGGGGACGAATCGGTGCCCGCCTCGCTCGACTGGGTTTCTCCCGACAGCTCCGTCGACCGCGCGATCTTCACCACGGCTGAGCCGCTGGTTCCGGAGGACACGGACAGCGGCCGCGACGTTTACGAGCGCTCCGGCGGCTCCACCGTCTTGATCTCGACCGGCCCGGAAGCAGCCGGCGGCAACTCCGACGCGAGCTTCTCCGCGGCCTCGGTCGACGCCTCGAAGATCTTCTTCGTCACCCCGGAGCGGGTGGTTCCCCAGGACACCGACGACAGCTTCGACGTGTACCGCCGTTCTGCCGGGAGCACGATCCGCGTCTCCGTCGGGCAGATCAACGGCAACAAAGAAAGCGCCGCGGTGCTGCAGGGCATCTCCTCGAACGGAACGAAGGCCTTCTTCACGACCTCGGAGCGTCTTACCGAAGGCGACATCGACAGCGAACAGGACGTTTACGTCTGGCGCGAAGCCGAACCGACGTTGCTGATCTCGACCGGCAACGGCGTCGCCCTGGGCCCGCCGCCGCCGAGCCTCGACGGGACGACCCCGACCTCGCCGAACGCGTCGACCACCCCGACGATCTTCGGCAGCGCCACCGCAGGGGCGCAGATCAAGATCTACAAGAGCACTGGCTGTACCGGGCCGGTTATCGCCCAGGGGACCGCCACCCAGCTGGCCTCGCCCGGTTTCTCCGTGACCGTGGTTGCTGGGTCGACGACCTACTTCAGCGCCACGGCGGAATCCGAAGGCCTGACCTCACTCTGCTCCAGCCCGCTTGCCTACAAGCAGGAAGACGCCCAGCCGCCAACTCCCCCCGATGAAGGAGGGTCGGGCGACACGAGCGGCGATACCGGCGGCGGCGGGTCGACCGGCAGCGGTGCGACCGCCGGTTCCACGACCGGCACCAAAACCGGCTCCGGGGGCACGCCCGGGGGCGGTAAGGGTGGCAAGGAAGGCATCAGCTATGCGACGCCGCTTCCCCACATCACCTTCGGACCAGCGTCGAAGACCAGGTTGCGCCGGCCGACCTTCCGCTTCCTCGACGCCACCGGCCAGCCTGGAACCCGCTTCTTCTGCCGGGTCGACAAGCAGCGGTGGGCCGCCTGCAGTTCCCCCATCAAACTCAAGAAGCTGCATTTGGGCCGCCACTCCTTCTCTGTAAAGGCCGTGAACGCCGTCGGCACCGCCGGCGCGTCACCCGTTAAGCGCGCGTTCAAGGTGGTGCCGCGGTGAAATCGCGGCTCGCGCGGCTGAGGTCGTCGGAGGAGGGGGTGACGCTGGTCGAGCTCCTCGTCGCGTCGGCGATGGGGGTGGTGGTGATGGGCGCCGTAGCGATGCTGGTGATCAGCACCGTCCGCGGCCAGCCCAAAATCAGCGCTCAGGCGCAGAACGTGACCACCGCGCGATGGGTCCTGGAGCGGATGACCCGCGAGATCCGCGGTGGAGCCACCGTTGTGAGCAAAACTCCCAGCAAGGTCTCCTTCGTGGCCTACGTGCGCCACACCACCTGCGGTGGCACCACCGCTCTGGCGAGTACCGCGGCGTCGATCGAATGCCTGGTCACCTATGAATGCTCGACCACCGCCTGTTATCGGACCGAGGCTCCGAAAAACAGCACCACCGGCACGCCGCGGTTGATTTTCAGCGGGATCAACAGCAACCAGGTCTTCAGCTACGCGCCGAACGAAACCGAACCGACCTACGTAAAAGTCACTCTGCGCCTGCCCAATCCGCAAGGGTCCGGGGCGCTGACGGTGTCCAACGGGGCCAGTCTCCGCAACGCGACCTTGGGCTACTGATGGCGCAGGACAGCCACAACGAGGCGGGATTCACGATGACCGAAGTGCTCGTCGCGATCCTGATCTTGAGCATCGCGGCGATGACGACCTTCAGCCTGCTGACGACGGCAACGCGCAACGCGCAACGCGCGAAGGCCAGCCAGGTGGCGCTCGAGTACGCGGAACAGGAACTCGAGTTCATGCGCAGCATGAAGAACGAACAGCTGGCGCTGATCGGCGCCCCGGAACCGGTGAGCAACCCGCTCAGCCCGAATTACCGGGTGAGGAACAACGAATTCGCCCTGCAGCGGGAACCGCTCGGCACCTATCGCGACATGGTGGTCAACGGCCGCACCGTCGCCGGCGAAAAAGAAATAAAAGGCGGAGTCATCTCGCCCGGGCCCACCCCCTTCACCAGCGGTGACGTCAAAGGCAAGGTCTATCGCTACATCGTCTGGCGGAACGACCCGAAATGCCCGGAAACCGTCTGCCCTACCAAACAGGACTACAAGCAGATCGTCGTCGCGGTCCAGATCGACAAGGCTCCCAGCGATGCCTCCCAGCGCGGCTATTTCGAAGTCCAGTCCAACTTCATCGATCCGGTCGACAACGCAGAAAAAGACCCTGTTGCCAATGCCAGCGGCAACGTCGTCACGGCCCAGCAGTTCTTCCTCACCGATACCCCCTGCTCGCCGTCGGGCTCAACCGTGCGCCAGTCCATCACGGGCAACCACCTGCTCCACAACACGCTCGGAACCTGCGCGAACGGACTGCAGACCGGGACCACTCCCGGCGCCCCCGATGCCCTTCTGCTCGGGACCCCGCCAGATCCGGACTTCGAAGACCCCAACAACCCGCCCGAATACGACTACGCCAACGACAGCTACCTCGATACCACCCCGGACACCGGGACGGGGGTCCAGATCCGCAAAGCCGATGTTCCCCTCTGTGACTTCGAACTCAAAGGAAGCTCGAATCCGGAGACGAAAGTGCATCGCTGGGTCACCGACCCGATGAAAACGAAATTCGTGATGACCGAAAAGGCGACGCTCCAGTTCTACACGCGCTCGATCAACAACTCCTCCGCGACCGGCACGGCCTGCGTCTACCTTTACAAATGGAAAGAAGGCGGTCAGCCTTCGCTGCTCACGAACGTAAACGGCGGCACGAAATACTGGCAGTACACGCCGAAAGAAAACGCCAACTGGCCGACCGTCTGGACCAAGGAACGGTTGACGATGTACTTCAACGGGCCGAATGTAACGATCGAAGCCGGGGAAAGAATCGGGCTGGCGCTTAGCGTCGAGCGGGCGAACACGGGGGGCGAAGCGCTCGCCTTCATGTACGACCATCCGAAATACCCCGCCCGTCTCGAGGTTGATACCAACACTCCGCTGGAAGGCGAATAGCGGTGGCCCCGGCGCTCATCGTTGCCCTCCTCGGCGGGCTTGTGATCGGCAGCTTCGTCACCGTTGTGGGCCATCGCGTGCCGCGGGGAGAATCGATCCTCGGTCCCCGTTCGAGGTGCACCACCTGCGGCGCCCAGATCGCTGCCTACGACAACATCCCCGTGTTCTCGTGGGTTGTCCTGCGGGGCCGCAGCCGCTGTTGCGACGACCGCATCTCAGCGCGGTACCCGCTCACCGAGCTCGCCCTCGGGGGGCTCTACCTGGCGACGGTGGCAGTCCTCTGGGGCGACGTTACCGAAGTCCTGCTCGGCCTCGTCTTCGTCACCACTTTGCTGGCGATCACCTTGACCGACCTCGACCGCCGGGTGATCCCCAACAAGGTTCTGCTGGTCGCCGCCGCGGCCGGGATCGCGATCGTCGCCGTCGGCGATCCCGCCAGCTTCCCGGAGCGGCTGATCGCGGCCGCGGCAGCCGGCGGCGGACTTTTCCTGGTCGCGCTCGCATATCCAGAGGGGATGGGACTGGGGGACGTCAAGCTGGCCGCGGTGATGGGCCTGTTCCTCGGCCGCAACGTCGCCCCGGCGCTGCTCGTCGCCCTCTTGGTCGGCTCGATCGTCGGGCTGGCGATGATCGCCCGCGAAGGCGCCGCCGCACGGAAGCGCGCCATTCCCTTCGGCCCCTTCCTCGCCCTGGGGGGAGTGGTCGGCCTGCTTGCCGGCGATCAGCTGGTCGACTGGTACCTCTCGACCTTCTCCTAGTTCTCGGTAATTGCAGGACGAAAGTTTTCTCGAAGTTTTGCCGATTGAGGACGTGGGCCTCTCATGCAGCTGACCAAACCGATATCGATGCCATCCCTTTCGTGGGGCATGCCCTCGTTCAACCTGGGCAAGCCGTCGCTCAGCCTGACCAGGAAGAAGGCAGGCGGCCTTGCCGGTCTCAGCATCGAGGCCGGGAGCGTTGCCGTCGCCGAGGTTGCGGCCGACGGGTCGGGGCGAGTCGTTGCCTCGGCGGTGCAGCCGCTGCAGCCCGGAACCTTTCACGAGGGTGAGGTGATCGACCCGGATGGCCTGGTCGGGGCACTGAAGGACCTCTACTCGAACCACAAGGTCTCCAGGCGGGTGCGGGTGGGAGTCGGAAACCAGCGCGTCGTCGTCCGCACCCTCCGCCTGCCGGCGATCGAGGACCCGAAGGAGATGGAGGCGGCGATCCGCTTCCAGGCCCAGGAGCAAATCCCGATGCCTCTGGAGCAGGCCGTGTTGCAGCATCAGGTGGTCGGCGGCGTCCCCGCCCAGGAGAATTCCGGTCCCCAGGTGGACGTGGTCGTGATCGCTGCCCGCCGGGACATGATCGCTTCCCTTGTCGAGCCCCTGCGCCGGGCGGGGCTGCAGCCGGAGGGAATCGACCTCGCCGCCTTCGGCATGATCCGCGCCCTCGCTCCGCTGACGATGCCGACCGCTCCCGCGCCGGAAGACGACGGTGTCCTCTACTGCAACGTCGGCGACGTCCTCAACCTGGCCGTCGCCCGGGGCCGCTCCTGCCTCTTCACCCGCGTATCCGGCACCGGGATGGAGGCGATCATCGCCCGCCTGTCGACCGAGCGGGGACTGACCCCCGAGCACGCCGAGCAATGGCTCCACCACGTCGGCTTCGAAGCCCCCGTCGAGGCGATCGAAGGGGACCCGGAGATCGTCGCCGCAAGTCGTCGCGCCCTCGAGCAGGGCGTGGTCGGGCTGGTCGACGAGCTGCGGCTCTCACTCGATTACTACCGGGCGCTCGAGAGCGCCGTGCCGGTTTCGTCGATCGTCCTCTGCGGCGCCGGCAGCGCTGTCCGCGGTCTGGCTCCGGCAATGGAAGAGCAGGTTGGGCTGCCTATTGCCACCCCGCGACCCGCGCAGCTCGCCAGCGTCGACGACCTCCTCGCGGCCCGGCTGGTCCTGCCCCTCGGCCTTGGGTTGGAGAACTGAGATGCGGCCGGTCAACCTTCTTCCCCCCGAGTTGCGGCAGGGCGCACAGGCGCCGACGCGAACCGGTCCCCTTCCGTACATCCTGGTCGGGGCGCTCGTGGCGGTGCTCGCCGGAGTCGCCCTGCTGGTCCTGACGAGCAACCAGATCTCCGATCGCGAAACGGAAGTCACCCAGCTGACCCAGGAAGACGCCGTCGCTGTGCAGGAAGCACAGCGGCTCGCCCCCTACACGCAGTTCCAGACCCTTCACGAACAGCGGTTGGCGACGATCGCCAGTCTCGCCGACAGCCGCTTCGACTGGGAGCGGGTGATGCGCGAACTGGCCCTGGTCCTCCCCCGCGACGTGTGGCTGACTGAACTCAGCGCCTCGGCCTCGCCGAATTCCGGGTCGGGAGAAAGCAGCGGAGGCGCCCTTCGGTCCTCGGTCCCCGGACCGGCGCTCTCCCTCTCCGGCTGCGGAGCCGGCCAAGAGTCGATCGCGGGTTTCGTCACCGCCCTCAAAGACATCGACGGCGTGACCCGGGTCGGCGTCGAATCCTCAGAACTGCCCAGCAAGGAAGAAGGCTCGGGAAGTTCGGAAGGCGGCGAAGCCGAAACCAGTGTCGGCGGGGAATGCCAGACCCGGAAATTCATCGCCAAGTTCCAGCTTGTTGTCGCCTTCGACGCCGCGCCGGTTCCTCTCGCCGAAGGGGAAGCCCCCGCCACGGCGGTCGAAACGGCGGAAACGACGTCCACCGAAACCGAATCCTCCGAAGGCGAATGAGATGAGCGCCAGCAATCGGATCATCGTCGCCATGCTCGCCGTCGCCGCCCTTGCGATCGCGTTCTGGATGCTGCTGCTCAGCCCGAAGCGGGCTGAAGTCACCAAGCTCGATCAGCAGGTCGCGACGAAGGAAGAAGCGCTTTCCCTGCATCAGTCGGAAGTGCAGCGCGGCCTCGAGGCCCAGCGTGCGTTTCCGCAGCAGTACCAGCAGCTCGTCGTGCTCGGGAAGGCCGCGCCTGCCGAAGACGACACGGCTTCGCTCCTCGTGCAGCTGAACCGCATCGCCAGGGATGCCGACATTCGCTTCGAGACTTTCCAGCTCGAAGACTCCGGCGGCGGCGAAGAAGGGGGCGCGGAAGAAGTGACGGCAGCGCCCGAAGGGGAAGAACCGACCTCCCCGACGGAGGTCGCCGCCGCCAAGCTGCCGCTCGGCGCTTCGATCGGCTCTGCCGGTCTGGCGGTGATGCCCTACTCGCTCACCTTTAAAGGCAGCTTCTTCAAGCTGGCCGATTTCATCAACGGTCTGGACAAGCTGGTGAAGACGAAGAACTCGGAAGTCGAGGTCACCGGTCGTCTGATCACGATCTCCGGCTTCAACCTCAAGGCCGACAGCAACAAAGGCTTCCCCTTCCTCGAAGCGAGCTTTTCGGTCAACACCTTCCTGGTGCCGCCGGCGCAGGGTGTGACCGCGGGTGCGACTCCCACCAGCCCCGAACCGGCCACCACGCCGGTCGCAACGACCATTGGAGGGACGCCGTGAAGCGAGTCGGCCCCGAGCTGAAGATGCCGAAGCTGAAAGGCGGGGAGATGAAGGTCCCCCCGTTCCTCTCGGACCTCTACGCCGATCTGCGGGATCGTCGCCTGCTGCCGCTTGTTGCTCTGATTCTCGTCGCGATCGTCGCCACCCCGTTCCTCTTGGGCGGCGGCTCAGAGGAACTGGAACCGGTGCCAAGCCCAAGTGCGGTTGCCAGCGGCAGCAGCGACCCGGCGGGTCAGGAGCTGACGGTGGTGAAAGCGGCGCCCGGGTTGCGGAACTACAAGAAGCGCCTCGCGCATCGCAGCCCGACGAACCCCTTCAAGCAGCGCTACACCGGCCCGCAGGGCTTGGCCCAGGCGAAGTTGGGTGCTCTGCCGAGCGGCTCTGAATCTTCGAGCGAATCGGGGTCCGGCGAATCGACCGGCGGAGGCAGCGGAGCGGAAGCGCCGAGCGAACCCTCGCCGGTCGGAGGCAGCGGTGGATCGACGGTCGGCAAGCCCGAAGGCGAATCGAAGAACGGGGTGCCGGACGGCGCGACGTTCTTCACCCTCGAGGTGACGCTGCAGATCACGCGGATCGAAACCAAGCCTGACGGGAGCGTCGACAAGAAGGGCCCGACGACCTACAAAGACGTCAGGGCTCCGGCGCCGCTGCCGGGTGAAAAAACGCCGGTGATCACTTATCTGGGCATGGGCTCGAAAGGCCACGTGCCGATGTTCCTGGTCTCGAACGAAGTCACCGCCATCTACGGCGAAGCGAACTGCATCGCCGGCGGCGGCACCTGCCAGCTGCTGGTTCTCGAAGAAGGCTTCCCGGTTACCTTCGTCTACGGCGACAACGATGTCCGCTACAAGGTGAACCTGGTCAAAGCCGAGCCGGTCGTCACCGACAGAACCTGAACACAGCGCGCTTTGACCAAAGCTTCAGTAAGTGAAGCTATGGCGCTACACTTCCTGAAGCGAGGCATTTGCCACTAGCTGTCTCGCCTCCGGATCATGAGCGCTGAGAGCAACTCGACCTGCCCCGTCTGTAAGACCGCCGAAGTCGTCTGCGGCAAGTGGACGCTGCTGCTGATCCGCGACCTCGCCGAGGGCAGCGCCCGCTTCTGCGAGCTCGAGCGCTCGCTCGAGGGGATCAGCCCCCGCACCCTCTCCCTGCGCCTGCGGGCGCTGGAGGAGGAGGGCATCGTCGAGCGCCACACCTACCCCGAGGTGCCCCCGCGCGTCGAGTACGCCCTGACTTCAAAGGGCAAGGCCCTGGTGCCGCTGGTCGAGGACATGCGCGCCTACGGCATGCGCTGGCTGCTGGGCGACGCGGCGCAGCGCGAGCCCGCTGCCGTTTAGCCGCTTCCCGTTGGTAATCTTTACCTCTTGTGAAAAAGGTAAAGAGCCAGACGAAGATCTCCAGCAAGCACCAAGTGACCATTCCCGCTGCTGCCTTCCGCAGTGCCGGCTTTGCGCCAGGCGACGTGTTGAAGGTGGAGGCCGAGGGAGCAGGGCGGGTGATCTTGACGCGGATCGAGGAGCTGATCGACAACTATTCCGGGTGTCTCCAAACGGACGGCGGCTTGCGCGAGCAGGTGGAAGGGCTCCGTGAGGAGTGGCGGTAGTCCTCGATTCCGACGCGGTCGTCGGCTTCCTCGACCGCAGCGACGCTCTGCACGCGGCCGCAGATAGCGCGATTCGGGAGCTGATTCGGGAGCATCGCCTGCTGGTCTCTGCGGTGACCTATGCCGAGGTGCTGACCGGCTCCCGTTTGGGGCACCACGACGAGGAGCGCGTCCGAGGCTTCTTCCTGCAGCTGGTCTCGGAGGTTCTGCCTGTGAACATGTCCGTCGCCGAGAGGGCGGCAGACCTTCGATCCCGCCTGAAATCCCTGCGTATGCCCGATGCGCTGATTCTGGCGACGGCCGATATCGAACCTGAGGTCGATCTGATTCTGACCGGGGACAAAAAGGCGGCCAGGATCTCCGACCTCGGGTGCGAGGTGCGGCTGCTCTAACTGCAAGGCATCGTGCAAGCGCAGGAGCCCCAGGCGCCGGGCGGAAGCCTGGGGCGTGCGTGACTTTCTCCTGAACGAATCGATCAAGCGACTGGCGACCGAGGCTGCCGGGCGCTTCAGCTCGCTGGTGGCGATGGGGGACGAGATTCCCTTCGACGTTGCGGCCGACGAGGCCGACGAGTCCGCCTTCTACAGCTACGTGCCGATGACCGGTCGCTACGTGGTCGAGCACGCGGAGGAGCTGCGCTCGCTGCCGAGCTTCGCGCCCGCTCGTGAGGCCACGGTCGAAGCCGGCGTCGCCGCTCCTTATCTGGAGGCGCGGGGGGAGACGATTCCCGCCGATCCCGGCGCCCGGGCCGAGCTGATGCTGACGACCTTCTTCGCCGAGCTCTGGGAGGGCTCGGCGGGCTTCGCGCTGGACCGGGCAGGGCTGGAGACCGCTCTTTCCACGCTGGACGCCGAATCCCGCGACGCCGACGAAGCCGAGGTTCTGATCGTGCCGATCGTCGGACTGCGGATGTCGATGCAGCGACTGCAGCTCCCGCACGGGGTGCGGATCGTCCGCGCCGACTCGATCGAGGCGCCCGTGGACGCGATGCGCAGCGAGGGCATGGGCCGCGCCGCCTGGGAGCCGCAGTACCTGGCCGTCGCCGAGCAGGGCTCCGACGGCGCCGAGACCGCCCTGCAGCAACTGCGCGAGCTGGTCAGCGTGATGAGGCTCTTCAAAGCGGGCGGGATCGGCCTTGGCCCCTACGCCTTTGCCCCCACCGGCGAGGGTTGCTGGCGGCGGATCGCCACCGGCGCGCCCGCGACCCGGCCCGGTGGCTACCGCCTCGGCGAGACCGAAGCTACCGAGCTGACCGAGTTCGCCGCCGAGCTGGAGGCTCGCCCCGACCCCGACAACGCCCTCTCCTGGGCGGTCGGGCGCTTCGAGATGGGCTGCGAGCGGCCGACGGCGCTCGAGGGTCTGAGCGACCACCTGCTGGCGATGCGTGCCGTGCTCGAGGGCCATGGCCCAGTCGGCGCCTCGCTGCCGCTGCGCGCCGCCGCCCTGATCGAGGACGAGGCGATGGACCGCCTGCAGGCTCGCGAGCGGGTCGAGGACGTGCTCGAGCTGGAGCGGGCGATGATGAACGGCCTGCCGATCGAACGGGCGCCGGAGCTGGCGACCTGGATGGAGGAGGGGACCCGCCGGCTGCTGCGCCAGGCCGCGCTGGGCGAGCTCGGCAACGACCTCAGCACGGTCGCCGACGAGACCTTGATCGTCAACGGACTGGCCGAAGGCGACGCGCAGATCAGCGTCGCGGTCGAGGAGCAGTCGATCGTCCCCGAGCCCGAGGCGGAGGAGATCTCGATCGAAGCGGTCGAGCCCGAACCGTCAGCCGAACTTCAGCTGCCCGTCGACGAACTACCGGAGGAGGACGAGTACATGGAGCAGGAGACCCGCATCATGGAGCCGGTCCCGGCCGAAGACGAGATCAGGATTACCGCCACTCCCTGGCTCGAGGAGGTCTCCGAAGCGCGCCCCGGCGACTCACTCGAATGGCCGGCCGCCGACGACCGCGACATCCAGCACCGCGAGCGGATCGACACCCCCCGGGTGCGCCACCTCTTCCCGGTGCCCGAGGACGCCGACTGGGAGGTTAGCCGCCTCGAGTTCGAGTACTCGCGCCGCGCCCGCTGACGCCGCCCTTGCGGGCCCGCTCGAAGAAGGAGTGGTTGACAAGCATCGAGGTCGTCTCACCGCCGCTGGCGGCGACTCGGTTGGTCGCCTCGACCTCGATCTCCTGGAGTTCCTTCACGTAGCCCTCCGTCGCCGCGTCGGCTTTAGCGCGCCCCTCCTCGTCGAGGTTTAACGACTGCCAGAAGAGGTTGGCCCGCGGGTCGGCCAGGGTGCCGGCGTAGAGGGCGGCCATCACCTCGGCGATGCCTGACTGGGCGATCGCGCCGGCGATGTTCTGGCGGAACCGAAATGGCAGACGTTCGAATTCGGCGACGCTGTATTCCTTGATTTCAACCGCTCGATACCAGTAGCGGTCCATGTTGCGCCGCTTCTCGACTTTGGCGATTTCGATCGAGCCTTCCTCGCACATCCTGCGCAGGTGGTTGTTGAGGGTGGTCAGCGGCACGCCGATGGCCTTGGCGATTTCGGTCGAGCAGTACGGTCGTTCGTTGAGCAGGATCAGGGTCTCCACCCGGATACGGTGCCCGATCGCGTACTGGACGACCTCCTCGATGCTCCTGTTCGCATGCGCGTCAGACAAGCTGACCACCACCCCTCTGTTAGTTTTGTTGAGCGTAGAGGGTTGTTACGGTTAATTAAAGAGGTAAGGTCGTATTACACGGACACCGTCCACGAAAGTGTGAATAGTGTGAATTACACTTACCAAGGCGCTAAACCATGACGATGAAACAGGTTGAGACCGCGGCCGCATTGCTGCGGGTGAAGAAGGGCGCTTAGCCGGGGTCAGGCTCGGCCCGCTGCCATCTCCACCCGCTCCTCTGCGGTGGCGAAGAGGTAGCGGTCGATCTGCGAGAGCCCGGCGAGGTCGTGGACGTCCTCGTCGAGGTAGGGGACGCGGATCACGCAGCTGGTGCGGAGCTCGCCCGCGAGGTGGTCGATGTTGCGGGCGTCGCGCTCGGCCAGCGCCTGGTAGTCGGCGAAGTTGTCGGCGACGCGCTTGGCCAGGTTCTCGTCGCCGAGCTTCTCGGCCAGCGCCGCCGGCAGGTCCTCGACCTCGGCCTGGAGCTCGTCGGCGGGGTAGTGGACCTTGTTGACAATGACGCCGCCGAAGGGCAGCTTCGCCTCGACCAGTTTGCGGTGGAAGTAGACGGCCTCGTCGATCGGCTCGCCCTGGGGGCCGCAGACGACGAGGAAGCAGGTCTCGGGGTCGGCGAGGAGTTTGTTCACCCGCTTCGCCCGCGCCTGGAAGCCGTCGACCATGCCGCTGAAGGCGTTGAAGAACTCGGCCAGGTCGGCGAGCAGGTCGAAGCCGACGAGTTTCTTGAAGACCGAGAGGGCAACGGAGACGCCGCGGCCGGTGACCTTCGCCGCCAAACCGGTGGGCTTCATGAAGACCCGCATCGATTTGCCCTCGATGAACTGGGTCAGCCGTTTCGGCGCGTCGAGGAAGTCGAGCGCGTTGCGAGTCGGCGGCGTGTCGAGGACCAGCAGGTCGAATCCACCTTCGGTGTGGAGCTCGAACAGCTTCTCCATCGCCATGTACTCCTGCGAGCCGGCCAGGGCGCTGGAGATCTGCTGGTAGATGCGGTTGTTCAGCACCCGGTCGCGCGACTCCTCGTCGGGCGCCTGGCGCGCGATCAGCTCGTCGAAGGTGGCCTTGGCATCGAGCATCATCGCCCACAGCTCCCCCTTCATCTCGACGCCCTGCTCTTCGAACAGGGCCGGGTCGACCCGCCGTGCCTCGTTCCCAAGCTCGTCGAGCCCGAGGGAATCGGCAAGCCGCTTCGCCGGGTCGATCGTCAGCACGCAGACCTTCAGCCCCTGCGCCGCCATCCCGGTCGCGATCGCCGCCGAGGTGGTCGTCTTGCCGACTCCACCCGACCCGGCGCAGATGCAGATCGACTTGCCCTCGAGGACTTCGCCCACCGAGGCCATCAGGCGACCTTCCCGGCGAGCTTGCGCGCCGCCTCGAGGTCGAGCTCGGGCTCGAAGAGGAAGGGCAGGGTCTTGACCGGCGCCTCGACGCCGCGGCGCAGCCGGTTCAACTGGGTGCGCTGTGACTTCGCCCTCCCGTGCTCGGAGAGGGCCGCGCGCGCCGCCGCCCGCGCGGCGCCGTTCTCGTTCTCGACCAGCTGCGCCAGCTTCTCTGCCTCGTCCTTCTTGAACCGCTCCGGGTAGAGCCCGTTGAGGTAGACGCGGTCGACCGCGACCCCGACCTCGTCGCGCAGATCCTGCTCCAGCGTCATCGACTCGTTCACCGGCATCTCCTCCGGCAAGGCGACGATCGCGGCGCCGGTGTTCTCCTGGTCGGTGATGAAGCTGTCGAGCGTCTGCGCCTGCGAGTGGATCGGCCCGACCCGGGCGATCGAGGCGAAGGTGCGCGGCGTCTGCAGGAAGCCGACCCCGTGCCCGGTCGCCGGCGCGTCGACGATCACCAGGTCGTATTTGCGCCCGCTCTTGACCTTGCGGTCGAGCTGGGCGAGCTCCCAGATCTTGCCGATCGTCACCAGCTCCTTCAGCCCGGGGGTCGCCGCGGCGAGGTAGTTGAAGATGCGGCTGCGGAAGAGCAGGTCCCGCATTGCCCGCACCTTCAGCTGCAGCAGCACGTACTCGCGCATCGACTCGTCGGGATCGATCGAGATCGACCAGAGGTTCTCCTCCATCTCCACCTCGTGGAAGCCGACGGCGGTGTGTTTGAAGATCCGCGAGGCGTTCTCCTGCGAGGAGACCTCGCAGACGATCGTGCGCTTGCCTTCGCTGGCGGCGCGCAGTCCGAGCGCCACCGCCACCGTGGTCTTGCCGACGCCACCCTTGCCGGTGACGATGACGAGTCTCTTGTCGAGGAGGTCGGGGATTGACTGATTCCTAGCAATTTCGGGGGCCGGCAGGAAAAGCCGGGTCCCATACGAATATCCGCGCAATGGGATTTCTAAGCCGAAAGAAGCCAAAGCCTGCTCCTGTCGAGATTCAGGAGGAGCACCCGATCCACGACGAGTTGCAGCAGATGGAAGAGGCGCTGCCTGAGCCGACCGTGCACGAGGAGCCGTGGGCGATCGAAGAGCAGCAGCCGGTCGTGGAGGAGGTTGCGCCCCCAGTCGAGATCGCCGAACCGGAGCCGGAGACCGAACTCGAGCCCGCTCTCAACGCCGAGGAGGAGGAGTCGCCTGAGGAGGGCGGCGATGGGCGGATGCGGGCGATCGATCTGATCGCGCCGACGCGGCTCGACTTCCTCCAGGAAAAGGAGGCCGCCGAGGAGCGACCGGTAAAGACGGCTGAGGTAATCGCCTTCGCCAACCAGAAGGGCGGGGTCGCCAAGACCACCACCACCTTGAACCTGGCCGTCGCCTTCGCCGAGTCCGGCTACCGCGTGCTCTGCGTCGACCTCGACCCGCAGGGGAACCTGACGATGAGCCAGGGAATCGACCCCGACAAGGTCGAGAAAAGCCTTTACGACGTGCTCGTCAACGACATGCCGATCTCCGAGATCATCGTCAAGCGGGAGATCGACATCGCCGTCGCCTCGATCGACCTGGCCGGCGCCGAGATCGCGATGAGCACCAAGATCGGCCGCGAGCGCTCGCTGGAAAAAGCGCTGAAAGAGGTCGGCGGCGACTACGACTTCGTCTGCATCGACACGCCGCCCAGCCTGGGCTTGCTGACGATCAACGCGCTGACCGCGGCGAACAAGGTGATCGTCCCGGTCCAGTGCGAGTACCTCTCGATGCGGGGCCTGGTCCAGCTGCAGAACACGCTGCGGATGATCCAGGAGAACCTCAACCCAGAGGTGCGGATCGAGGGGATCCTGCCGACGATGCTCGACACGCGGACGATCCACGCCAAGGAGGCGGTGGAGATCCTCGAGGAGAACTTCGGCGACCTCGTCTTCCAGTCCCGGATCAAAAAGGCGATCAAATTCGCCGAGGCTCCCGTCAAAGGGTCCTCCGTGCTCAAGTACGATTCTGATTCGAGCGCCGCGAACTACTACCGGGAGCTGGCGAAGGAGGTCTTGTCTCATGGCTCGTCGCAATAAGCGCGCAAGCATGCGTGAGGGCCCGCTTTCCGATCTCTTCCGGTCGACGTCCGAGGACGCGCCGGCAGATCCGCCCGAGGCTCCTCGTTACGGGCGCCAGGATCCGGCTGAGGCGAAAAAGGTGCAGGACGAGGACGCCCGGGCCGCGGGTCCTGTCTCCGACAGTCCCTCCTCGCCCGGCGGCGAGGACGGCCTATCGTCGCCACCCGCGGCAGAGGAGTCGCAGGCCGACATTCCGCTGACGCAGGGGGAAGAGGCGCCCAGTTTCTTCGACCAGGAGATCGAGAGCTCGGCGGAGTCCGCGCCGGAGCGGTTGAAGCGGGTCTTCAACGAGGAACCGAAGCCGCGGCGGGAGCAGTTCACGCCGGAAAACCCGCGCTACGGGCGCGAGGAGCCGGCCTACGAGCCGCCTGGCAGCGGCGAGCCGCACCAGCCGGTGATCAAGGTCGTCGGGGTCGGCGGCGCCGGCGTCAACGCGGTCAACCGGATGGTCGACGCCCGCGTACCCGGCGTCGAGTTCATGGCGGTCAACACCGATCTTCAATCCCTGCAGCTCTGCGTCGCTGACGTCACCGTCCACATCGGCGACCAGCAGACGCGCGGCCTCGGCGCCGGTGCCGACCCCGAGGTCGGCCACCGCTCCGCCTTCGAGGAGCAGGACAAGATCAAGCGCCTGCTGAAGGGCTCCGACATGGTCTTCGTCGCCGCCGGTGCCGGCGGCGGCACCGGCTCGGGCGCCGCCCCGGTCGTCGCCCGCCTCGCCCGCGAGGTCGGTGCGCTGACCGTCGGCATCGTCACCAAGCCGTTCAGCTTCGAGGGCAGCCGCCGCGGCACCCAGGCGCAGAAGGGGATCGAGGAGCTGGCCGAAGAGGTCGACACCCTGATCGTCGTACCCAACGACCGCCTGCTCGAGGTGCTCGACCAGCAGACCTCGATGGTCGAGGCCTTCAAGGTCGCCGACGACGTGCTGCGCCAGGGCGTCCAGGGGATCTCCGATCTGGTGACCCTGCCGGCCGTGATCAACCTCGACTTCGCCGACGTGCGCTCGATCATGTCCGACGCCGGCCGGGCGCTGCTCGGGATCGGCATGGCCCACGGCGACGGCCGCGCGATCGAAGCCGCCGAAAAAGCGATCTCTTCCCCCTTGCTGGAGACCTCGATGGAGGGCGCCCGCGCGATCCTGCTCTCGATCACCGGCGGCTCCGACCTCTCGCTGGTCGAGGTCTCCGAGGCGGCCAAGGTGGTCGGCGAGGCCGCCCACCCGGACGCCAACATCATCTTCGGCGCCAACGTCGACGAGGAGCTCTCCGACCAGGTCTGGGTCACCGTCGTCGCCACCCGCTTCGACAGCCGCACGGCGCCGCCGCGCCGCGCCGCCGAGCCGACGATCCGCCGCACGAAAGAAGCCGATGCTCCGCGCCGCGGCCGGGGTGGCGATCGCGAGCTGGGAATAGACGTTCCCGAGTTTCTCCCGGGCTGATTCCGGCCCCATGAAAGGGGTCGTCGCAGCTGGTCATCCGCTGACCGCCGAGGCGGGGGCGCAGGTCCTGCGCGAGGGCGGCAACGCCGTCGACGCTGCGGTCTGCGCGGTGCTCGCCTCCTTCGCCGTCGAGAGCCCGCTGACCGGGTTCGGCGCCGGCGGCCACATGATGGTCCACGGGGCTGGGGAGACGACGCTGATCGACTTCTTCGTCGCCGCGCCGGGGCTGGACGAGGTCGAGCGGACGACGGAGCTGGTGCCGGTGCCGGTGCGCTTCGATGCCGAGACCGTGCAGACGTTCTTCGTCGGGCCGGCCTCGTGCGGGGTGCCGGGGACCGCCGCCGGCCTCGAGCACGCACTGCGGCGCTTCGGCTCGATGCCCCTCTCCGCGCTGGTCGGCCCTGGGGTCCGCCTTGCCCGCGAGGGGGCAGCCGTCAACCGCCAGCAGGCCTACATCCTCGAGATCCTCGCCCCGATCCACGAGCACATGACCGGCACCAGGGAGCTCTACGCGCCGCAGGGGCGGCGGCTTGGGGAGGGCGACGTCTTTGTCTTCCCGGAACTGGCCGAGGCGCTTGAACGCTACGGCTGCGAAGGTGCCGAGCCCTTCTATCGGGGCGAGATCGCGCGGCGGATCAGCGACTTCGTCGTCGGCAACGGCGGCATCGTCGGCCCCGGCGACCTCGCCGCCTACGAGGCGATCGAGCGCAAACCGATCGAGACCGCCTTCCGCGGCAACGAAGTCCTCACCAACCCGCCGCCGTCCTCCGGTGGAATCTTGATCTCCTATTGCCTCGGCCTACTGGAGCGCCTGGGCCCCAGGAGTGGACCCGAGCAGCTGGTGGCGGCGATGGAGGCGGCGAACTCCCGCCGCGACCTCGCCTTCGCCGAGTCGCTCTACGAGGAGGGGATGGAGGCAGGCTTCCTCGACCCCCTCGGGCTCGACCTTGCCGCCGCCGACCTGCTCGGCTCCACCACTCACATCTCCGTGCTCGACGGCGAGGGCAACTGCGCCAGCGTCACTTGCTCCAACGGCTCGGGCTCGGGCGTGCTGGTCCCGGGCACCGGCGTGATCCTCAACAACATGCTCGGCGAGGAGGACCTCAACCCCGCCGGCTTCCACCTCATCGCCCCCGGCCGGCGGGTTCCCTCGATGATGGCGCCGACGGTCGTCCTTCGCGACGGCGAGATCGTCCTCGCCCTCGGCAGCGCCGGCTCCAACCGGATCCGTTCGGCGATTCTGCAGACGGTGGTGCGGGCGGTCGAGCAGGGGTTCCCGGTTGACCTGGCGGTGGAGGCTCCGCGGCTGCACTTCGAGGAGGGGATCGTCCAGGCCGAGCCGGGGATCGACGAGGCGGCCCTGGAGCGGATCGAGCAGCGGGGGGTGGGGGTGCTGCGGCGCCCGGCGCTCAACCTCTTCTTCGGCGGCGTCCAGGCCGTGGCGCGGGACCCCCGCAGCGGCGAGCTGAGCGGCGGCGGCGACCCTCGTCGCGGCGGAGCGGTCGCATACGCTGAGTAGGCATGGCGGGGCCTGAAATCGACTTCGAGGCCGAGGGGCTGCTGGATGGCGTCGAGGGGGCGCCTCGCCAGGCGCGGCTGGAGCTGCTCGAAGAGCTGACGGACGAAGGCTGCTCGCTGGAGGAGCTGAAGGCGGCCGTTGCTGCCGGGCGGCTGACGCTGCTGCCGGTCGAGCGGGCGCTCGCAGGTGCGGGACCACGGTATACGGCACGGGAGATCGCGGAGAAGGTCGGGCTCGAGATCGACGTCCTGCAGCGCTTCAGCTCCGCGCTCGGCGTTCCCTACGGCGACCCCGACGAGCGCCGCGGCACCGACGCCGACCTCGAGGCGGCGCGCATGGTCAAAGCCTTCATCGACACCGGCCTGCCCGAAGACGGCCTGCTCGGCGTCGCCCGCACGATCGGGATGGGGACGGCACGGATCGCCGAAGCCAACCGCGAGCTGATCGTCCGCACCCTGATCCGCCCCGGCGATAACGAGCACGATGTCGCCCGCCGCTTCGTCGGGGCTGCCGACTACATGATGCCCCTGGTCGGTCCCACCGTTGTCTACGCGCTGCAGGCGCACCTGATCGAACAGATCCGCCGCGACGTGATCGGCGCCACCGACCTCGCCTCCGGGGAGGTTGGAGGGACCCTCGAGCTGACCGTCTGCTTCGCCGACCTGGTCGAGTTCACCCGCCTCGGCGAGGAAATCGCGCCCGAGGAGCTGGGGATGGTCGCGGGCAGGCTGGAGGAGATGGCAACCGCCGTCGCCGAGCCGCCGGTGCGGCTGGTGAAGACGATCGGCGACGAGGTGATGCTGGTCTCCACCGAGCCGGAGCCGATGGTCGCCGCGGCGCTGGCGCTGATCGACGCCGCCGAGGCCGAAGGTCAGCAGTTCCCCTGGCTGCGAGCCGGGATCGCCACCGGGATGACGCTGCCACAGTCAGGCGACTACTACGGTCGCGCCGTCAACCTCGCCAGCCGCCTGACCGGGGTGGCGCGCCCCGGCAGCGTCGTCCTCGACGAGGCGACGAAGGAAGCCGCCGGCGAGCGCTTCGACTACTCCTACGTCGGCGAGCGCCGCCTCAAGGGCCTCGACTACCGGGTGAAGATCTTCCGCGCCCGCCTGCCAGGCGAACCCCGCGATCGCGGCCCGCGCCTGCGGCGCTAGGCGCTCAGGTCGGCTTGCGGGCCGAGACGAGCAGGTTGTAGAAGAGCTCGGCGGGGAGGTAGGGCTCGAGGGCGCGGGTGTCGACTTTCTGCAGGGCGATGTAGCTGCGGAAGGCGAAGCGGCGCCAGCGGAAGGAGATCGATTCGGGCTCGGCGCTCGACTCGACCGTGCGCAGGGCCCAGCCCCAAGCGTTGGAGAGCAGCTCCTCGCCGCCGACGTGGCGCGCCTCGAAGCCGGCGTCGCGCAGCAGGCGGCGCAGGTCGGCGGGGGCGAAGGCGTGGACGTCGACCTCTGCCTCCAGCGAGTGGTCATGGGACTGCTCGCCTTCGGCGACCGCGCGCTCCTCGGCGCCGATCGCCCGGCGCCAGAGCGGCGCCAGCGCCAGTCCGGCGCGCTTCGGCAGCGCCGCCAGCGTGTCGCCGTAGCGCGAGGGCTCGCCGGCGAAGGCGATCATCCCGCCGGGCCGCAGGACGCGGCGGAATTCGGCGAAGGCCTTGTCGAGGTCGGGGATGTGGTGGAGGACGGCGTGGCCGAAGACGAGGTCGAAGCTTTCGTCCTCGAACGGCAGCACCTCGGCCTCGGTCTCGACGGTGGTGACGTTCTCGAGCCCGAGCGCCTCAGCCGTGGCGGCGAGCCGCTTCAGCATCCCGGGCGAGATGTCGGTCGCGGTCAGCCGCTCGATCACGCCGAGCTGGACGAGGTTGAGCGAGAAGTAGCCGGTGCCGGAGCCGATCTCCAGGGCGTCGCCGAAGCCGGCGCCCTTCGAACCGCCGAGCGCCTTGACCAGCTTCAGGCGCACCTGGCGCTGCCCGACCTCGCCGAAGTCGATGCCCCACTTGGCGTCGTACTCCTCGGCAGCCGCGTCGTGGTAGCGGGTATTGACGTCTTTGATGTGCTCCGCGCTGGCGGAGGGGGAGGCCGGCATCGGCGGGCACTCTATTACGGTCCCGGTCGATGGAGCGTCAGTACCTCCAGGAGAACCAGCCTCCCGGCGTGCCGCCTCTGCCCCTGACGGGGGAGCGGACGCTGCCCGACGTGCCGGAGGAGAACTACTGGTACCGGCGCCACCTCGTCGTCTACGAGTGGATCGCCCAGCGGGTGGCCGGGAAGCGGGTCGTCGACATGGCCTGTGGCGAGGGCTACGGCTCCGACGTGCTCGCCCGGCGTGCCACCTCGGTCGTCGGCGTCGACGCCAACCCCGAGGCCCACGAGCACGCCCGGCTGCGCTACCGGCGGGAGAACCTGCGCTTCGAGCGCGACCTGGTCGAAAGCTTCGGCGAGCCCTGCGACGCCGTCGTCTTCCTGCAGACGATCGAGCACGTCCAGGACCCCGGCGCGATCCTCGAGCACTTCAAGGCGATGCTGGACCCCGGCGGCGTCGCCTACGTCTCGACCCCGAACCTGCTCACCCTCGCTCCGCCCGGGGCGGAGAAGTCCGACAACCCCTGGCACGTGAAGGAGTACCGAGCGCACGAGTTCCGGGCGCTCTGCGAGGAGCATTTCGGCCGGGTCGAGCTCTTCGGCCTCTTCCACGCCGGCAAACTGCGCGTCCACGAGCTGGCGATCAAGCTCGGCTGGGACTCGGTCCACAAACGCCTCGGGCTGACCAAACCCTTCTACGACCGCTTCACCCCGGCGATCGCCGCCTCCGATTTCAGCCTCCGCGAGGGGGACCTCGACCGCGCACTCGACTTCCTCGCGGTCTGCCACACGAGCTGATGAGCCGGGAGGGCAGCGCCGGGGACCTGGCGATCGTCCTGCACAGCCACATGCCCTACGTCGAGGGCTTCGGCACCTACCCCTTCGGCGAGGAGTGGCTGTTTGACGCGGTGATCCGCTCCTACCTGCCGGTGCTGGAGGTGGCGCGGAACCTGACGATGACGGTGACGCCGGTCCTCGCCGACCAGCTCGAGGACGGGGGCGCGGCCGAGCGCCTGCGCCGCTTCCTCGTCGAGTGGCGGATCGGAGCGGCGGAAGCGGATCTGCCCCAGGTGGCCGCCGAGTGCCGCGCCGCCTGCGAGGGCGAGCGCGAGCGCTACAGCCACGCGCTGGAGCTGCTCGACGCGGCCGGCGGCGATCCGCTGGTGCCGTTCCAGCGGGCCGCGGCGGAGGGCCGGATCGCCCTTGCGGCCTCGGCCGCGACCCATGCCGTGCTGCCCCTGGTGGCGACCGAGCCAGGACTGCGGCTGCAGTTGGAGACGGGAATCCGCTCGCATCGGCGGCGCTTCGGCTGGGACGGAGGGATGTGGCTGCCGGAGTGCGCCTACGTTCCCGGCCTGGAGTGGGAGCTGGCGCGGGCGGGGGTCGAGTGGTTCTGCGTCGACCAGAGCGCCCACGCCGAGCCACTCGAGGCGCTCGCCCCGGTGCGCACGCCGGCGGGGCCGGTGGCGCTGCCGATCGACTGGGAGGCGATCTCCTGGCTCTGGTCGCTCGACGGCTACCCGTCGCATCCCGACCACGCCCAGTTCGCCGGTAAATCCCTGCGCGGCATCCGCATCTGGCGGGTCGGCGGCGGTCCCTACGACCCCGCCGCGGCCGCGGCCGCGGCTCGCCGGCAGGCGGCGGAGTTCCTCGCCGCCGCATCGGCACGGTTGCGCCGCTACGCGGAGGAGCGCGGCTGCCGCGGCCTGCTCGTCTTCGCGATCGACACCGAGCTGCTCGGCCACTGGTGGTCGGAGGGCCCGATCTGGCTGCGTGAGGTGCTCGCGGGCGCCGACGCAGCGGGCATCCGCCTGTTGACGGTCCCGCAGGCCCTGGCCGAGCACGAGCCGGTCGAGCGCCCGCTGCATGCCTCCACCTGGGGCGAGGAGAAGGATCTGCGGACGTGGGACTCGCCGGCTGTCGCCGACCTCGCCTGGGGCGCGCGACGGCTGGAGCTGCGCCTGCTGCGGGCGATCGCGGGGGGGCTGCGCGGTCCCGCCCTGGAGCGGGCTGCGCGCGAGCTCCTCGCCGCGCAGGCCAGCGACTGGGCGTTTCTGGATCAGCGCAAGCAGGCCGGCGATTACGCCTACCAGCGCGCCACCGATCACTCACGGGCACTCTTGGAGGCCATAGACTCCGCCGGCCCCGCCGAACCGCGCCTGCGCTCGCTTGCCCCAGACCTGAGCCTGGCGTCGCTTTTGGAGCCTTAACCAGCCACCCCGAGCCAGCCACGACTTTGATCAGGACGCTCATCCTTTCCTGGGAGTACCCACCGCTGATCGAGGGCGGCCTCGCCCGGCACGTGCGCAAGCTCTCCGAGGCGCTGGTCGAGCGCGACGTCGAGGTCCACGTGCTGACTCGCGGGGGGGAGGAGTCGCCGGCAGAGGAGCGCCGCGACGGGGTGATCATCCACCGCATCCGCGAGCCGAAACGACCGACCGACCTCGGCGAGTTCGTCGCCTGGGTTGAGCGGATGAACTCCGACATGCTCGCCGCCGGGGTCGAGCTCGGCGACCGCTACAGCTTCGACCTCGTCCACGGCCACGACTGGCTGGTCGCCAACGCCTGCGACCACCTCGCCAAGCGTTTCGACGCGCCGCTGATCACGACGATCCACGCCACCGAGTACGGCCGCCACCAGGGTTGGGTCGACAAGCACCCGCAGACCTACATCCACGGCGTCGAGCGCTGGATCACCAACCGCTCCCACCGGGTCATCACCTGCTCCCACTACATGCGCGAACAGGTCGCCGACATCTTCGGCGTCGAGGAGGGGCGGATCACGGTCATCCCCAACGGGATCGACCCCGAGGACCTGCCGAACCAGCCAGCAGAGGATCTGGCTCGCCTGCGGGCCGAGTTCGCCGCGCCGGAGGAGAAGCTGGTCCTGCTGATCGGCCGCCTCGTCTACGAGAAGGGCTTCCAGCTGGCGCTGGAGGCGATGCCGCGGGTGCTCGAAGAGGCACCGGGGACGCGGTTCCTCGTCGCCGGTTCCGGCACCCACGAGAAGGAACTGAAGCGCCAGGCCGAGGAGCTCGGGCTGATGGAGCACGGCACCTTCCTCGGCTGGATCGGAGACGACGTCCTCCACTCGCTCTACCGGATTGCGGACCTCACCGTGGTCCCCTCGATCTACGAGCCCTTCGGCCTGGTGGCGCTGGAGGCGATGGCCTCCGGCTGTCCCTGCATCGTCGCCGACACCGGCGGCCTGCGCGAGGTCGTCCCCCACGAGGAGGCCGGCCTGCGCTTCCGCGCCCACGACCCCGAAGCGCTTGCCGAGGTGGCGATCCGGGTCCTCTCCGACGACGAGCTCGGCCGCCGCCTGGTCGCCGAAGCCTACGAGCACCTGCGCCGCTTCGACTGGGGCGACGTCGCCGAGCAGACGGCGGCGGTGTACGCCGAGCTCACCGGCGCCAAGCTGTCCTAGGGGCGCGGAGCAAGGGCTTCCGGTGCAGGGGGTCGGTACCCCTCCTCCGGAATTGATCTCCCCTCCGCTTTGCTGCGGGGAGAACCTGGAGCGGGCTATGCCCGCCCGACCTCAGATGGCATATCGCCGAACATTCCTCCGGAGGGGTACCGACCCCCTGCCCGACATCGCCCCGGCAGACGCCGAGGGTTTGTCCGCTATCAGCTGCAGTTCCGTGGTTCCTTTGTCCGGCCATGCACGACAAAGGAACCACACGCCTGCGGAATCAGGGGAGCTGGCCGTTCCGTGGTTCCTTAGTCCGGATATCGAGGACAAAGGAACCACGGAACGTGTGGCTGGACTCTTCTACTGGCAGTCGTCGCGGCGGCGGCGCGGGAGGGTGCGGTCGTCGATCGCGAAGCCGCCCTCGTGGCTGTCGCCAGGGGTCCAGTGGATGCCCTCGAGTAGCTCCATCGGCGAGACCGAGAGCGAGCCGGCGAGCTTCATCAGCGTGTCGACGCGGGCGAGGCGCGTGCCCTGCTCCAGCATCCCGATCTCCGTCCTGTGCAGGCCCGCGCGGCCGCCCAGCTCTTCCTGCGAGAGCGATGCCCGCCGCCGGCAGCGCCAGAGGTTGCGGCCGAACCGGACTGCCACCTCCTCGGAGCGGATTCTGCCGTCGCGGGACATACGGGAAGACTCTCTGACGCAGTTCATTGTCAGTCAGACGATACATGTCAAAAATGACAGCACGCTTGCAGACGAAGCGCTTCGTCCCCGCGGGGAACTCAGGCGATCGCGCGGTTGAGGAAGTCGACCTGCTGCTGCTTGCGCAGGATCAGGTGCTCCATCAGGTGCTCGAGCGCCTCCGAGCGACCGTCGCGGCCGGTCGGCTCGATCGCTTCCTGCAGCGCCTCGACGGCGGCCTGCTCGTTCTCGGCGAGGCTGCCGATCGCTTGCTCGGAGCCGGCCTCGTAGGAAAGCTCGGCCACCTCGTTGGTCGGCTCGCCGCCGAAGGAAACGATTTTTTCGATCAGACGGCGGACGTCGGCGAGCTCGGCGTCACCGAACGCGGTCAGCTTCGAACCCAGTGCCTGGGCCTCGATCCCGGTCAGGCTGGAGGCGACGATCGAGTACTGCAGGGCCGAGCGGTACTGGAGCGTGAGCGCGGCGTTGAGGCGCCTGACCGCCTCCTCCTGATCGAGCTTCTCTTCGTCGTCGGGCATGTCCGGAGGGCTACCCGTTAGCCGCCAGACCTAGTCGTGAGCGGCGAGCTCGGGCGGCTGCAGCGTCGTCCAGGCGCTGGGGTCAGGTTCGACCGGCCGTTTCCAGCGCAGCTCCTCGGGCGCCTCGCGCATGCGGATGATGCGAGCGGGAACGCCGCCGACGATCGCGTTGGCGGGAACGTCCTTGGTCACCACCGCGTTGGTTCCGATCACCGCGTTGTCGCCGACGCTGACGCCACGCAGGATGCAGGCGCCGTAGCCGATCCAGACGTTGTTGCCGACCTCGACGTCCCGCTTGTAGATGCCCTGCAGCCGGATCGGCCGCTCGACTTCGACCACCCCGTGATCGAAGTCGATGAACATCGCCCGGTCGGCGATCACGCACTGCTCGCCGATCCGCACCCGCTGGTAGGCGGAGATCGTGCACTCCTGGCCCATCACGGTCTTGGCATCGATTTCGACGCAGCCCTCGTGACAGCGGATCTTGGTGCCGTCGCCGATCCAGACGAAGCGGCCGAAGCGGATCTCACCCCGCGGCTCGATCTTCAGTTCCAGCCCCCGGCCGAAGAAGAAGGGTCCTTCGGAGCGCCAGCGCCACCCCGCCGGGGTCAGCAGGCGGCGCCAGAGGTAGCGCCAGAGAAGGCGCGCGTAGCGCGGGGTAAGCATCCGGTTGCGGGCCAGGAAGCGCAGCACGGCGGGGCAACTCTAGAGGTCGCCCGCGAATTCCCCGGATGACCTCTTAGACTGGCTCGCCCTTGGCCGACGTCGCGAAAACCGCGCCCCTGGCAGAGCGCCTGCTTCAGGGCGAAAAGCGAGCGCTGGCGCGGGCGATCACGCTGATCGAGTCTGACGACCCGGCTGGTTGGGAGCTCGTGCGCGAGGTCTACCCCCGCACCGGCAACGCCCGCATCGTCGGCTTCACCGGCCCGCCCGGGGTCGGCAAGAGCACCCTGATCGGCGCCCTCACCGGAGAGCTGCGCAAAACCGAGCGCCAAGTCGCGGTGCTCTCGATCGACCCCTCCAGCCCCTTCACCCGCGGCGCCCTGCTCGGCGACCGCATCCGCCTCACCGAGCACTTCCTCGACCCCGGCGTCTTCATCCGCTCGATGGCCTCTCGCGGTGCCCTCGGCGGCCTCTCCGAGGCGGCCCTGCAGGTGGCGCTGATCATGGACGCGGCCGGCAAAGACGATGTCCTGATCGAGACCGTCGGCGTCGGTCAGGCGGAGATCGACATCGTCGACCACGCCGACACGATCGTGCTGGCGCTGATGCCCGGCTCCGGCGACTCGATCCAGGCGCTGAAGGCGGGCGTGATGGAGATCCCCGACGTGATCGTCGTCAACAAGGCCGACCACCCGATGACCGACACGATGGTCCGCGAGGTTCGCGGCGTCCTCGCGCTCTCGCAGGACCCGCAGGGCTGGAAGGTGCCGATCCTCCGCACCGAGGCGGCGCGGGGGGAGGGAGTCGACGAGCTGGCGACGCAGATCGCCGCGCACCGGGCCTTCATCGAGCAGCAGGGCACGCTGGCCGAGCGCCGCGCCCGCAACCTGCGCAGCGAGGTGCTGGGGATCGCCACCTCGCGGATGCGTCGCCGCCTCGAACAGACGGTCTCCGAGGACCCGGCGACGGCGGAGCTGCTGGATCGGGTGGTGCGGCGAGAGCTCGACCCCGCGACCGCGGCCAGCGAGCTGCTGGAGAAGCATGTCGACGCCTGAGGGCGAGCGGCGGCCGACGACGGCCGAGGCGATGGGCTGGCTCGGAGCCGAGGTCGCCGAGCTCGGCGGCGACAACGTCGGTCAGGTCCAAGGTTTCTACGTCGACGCCGAGAACGGCGAACCGGCCTGGCTGATTGCCCGCCTCGGCCGCCGCCGCCGCACCCGCGTCGTCGCCGTCCC
Organism: Solirubrobacterales bacterium; assembly: GCA_035688955.1. GTDB lineage: Bacteria > Actinomycetota > Thermoleophilia > Solirubrobacterales > 70-9 > VAYN01. Next base: position 36,333 of record DASSMJ010000037.1, read on the forward strand.
CTACGCCAACTGCGCCGGCGCCCCCTTCGGCGTCTGGGTGGCGCAGGAGAGCGACGCGATCCGCAGCGCCCCCGTCGTCGACCCGACCCGCCCCCTGCGCCGCGAGCACGAGCTGACGATCTGCGCCCACTTCGGCATCGGCGAAAAGGTCGGCCGGGCTGCCGAGGTGGCTGCACGCGCCGAGGGCGGGATTACGGCCACCCCGCCGAGCTGACGCGGTACGCGCCTACAGCTGCAGCGCCTTGACCTGCAGCAGCTCCTCGATCCCGTAGCGGCCGTTCTCGCGGCCGTGGCCTGACTGGCCGTAACCGCCGAAGGGCGCGATCGGGTTGAAGGCGCCGCCGTTGATCTCGACCTGGCCGGTGCGGATCCGTTTGGCGACCGCGATCGCCCGCTCGGTGTCCGCCGACCAGACGCCGCCGGAGAGGCCGTAGGGGGTCGAGTTGGCGATGCGGACCGCGTCGTCCTCGCCCTCGTAGGGCTGGATCACGAGGACCGGGCCGAAGATCTCCTCCTGGCCGATCGTCATCTCCGGCGTCACCTCGGAGAAGACGGTGGGGCGGACGAAGTAGCCGCGCTCGAGGCCCTCGGGCGGCTCGGCGCCGCCGGTGATCAAACGCGCGCCCTCCTCCTCGCCCTTGCGGATGTAGCCGCGGACCCGCTCCCGCTGGACCTCGGAGACGAGCGGTCCCAGCCGGGTGGAGGAGTCGAAGGGATCGCCGGGGGTGAAGGTCTCGGCGGCCGCCTTGGCCAGCTCCTCGGCCTCGGCCAGGCGCTGGCGCGGGACCAGCATCCGGGTCAGGGCAGAGCAGGTCTGGCCGGAGTTGAGGAAGCACTTGGCGACGCCGTCGGGGACCGCCCGCTCGAGCTCGGCGTCGTCGAGGATCAGGTTCGGCGACTTGCCGCCGAGCTCCATCGCCACCGGCTTCACCGTCGCCGCGGCCAGCTCGCTGACCCGGCGGCCGGCGCGGGTCGAGCCGGTGAAGGAGACCATGTCGACGCCGGGGTGGCCGGCGATCGCCTCGCCGACGACCGGGCCGGTGCCGGTGACGAGGTTGAAGACGCCGGCGGGGAGGCCGGCCGCCTCGATCACCTCGGCCAGCAGGAAGGCGTTCAGCGGCGTCACCTCGCTCGGCTTCAGCACCACAGTGCAGCCGGCGGCGAGGGCGGGGGCGACCTTGCAGGCGATCTGGTTGAGGGGGTAGTTCCAGGGCGTGATCGCGCCGAGGACGCCGACCGGCTCCCGCAGCACCCGCGAGTTGCCGACCTCCTCTTCCCAGTTGACTTCCTCCATCAGCTTCGGCGTCGTGGCGAACTGCGAGGTCGGCAACCCCACCTGGACGATCCGGCTCAGCTTCAGCGGCATCCCCAACTCCTGGGTGATCGTCGTCGCGATCTCCTCCGCCCGCTCGCCCAGACCTTCGGCGATCGCGGCCAGGTGGCCCGCGCGCTCCTCGCGCGAGGTCAGCGACCAGCTCTCGAAGGCGTCCCGCGCCGCGGCGACGGCCTGATCGACGTCGACCGGCGTGCAGCCCGGAACCGACCCCATCACCTCCTCGGTGGTGGCGTTCACCACCTCGATCGGATCGGCCCCGCTCGGCTCGACCCACTCGCCGCCGATGAAAATCTTGTTCTTGACCTGAAGCTCAGCCGCCGTCGCCATCCCGCTCCTCTCGTCGCCCTCCGATGCCTCAAAGCTAGCTGATCAGCTCCGAGTACATATATGCGATAATCGCAAATAAGCTATGACACTTGAGCCGGGAAAACTACTGCGAGAAGCCAGGATGCGCCACGGTGTCAGTCAAGAGCAATTGGCGGCGCGGGCGGAGACGACCCAGTCGGCTATCTCCAGGATCGAGAAGGAACGGTCGTCTCCGACCGTGAGGACGCTTGCGGAGTTACTTCGGCTCCTGGGCGAGGATCTGGTGCTCCGCGTGGAGGAGCGTGACGCCGGGATCGACCGGACGCTCATCGACGAGCGTCTACGCATGGATACCGACGAACGCCTGGAATACGGAAGGGCATTCGCGGACCAGGTCATCGAGATGAGTCCGCTGCCTAAGCGCCCGGGCTGGAAGCGATGACCGACATGCTTCCTCCGAAAGCTCCTGATCTCCGACAACTTCTGACGCCCCTGGTGAGGCACGGGGTGGATTTCGTCCTGATCGGCGGGATGGCGGGGATCGCCCTGGGCTCGAACTACCCCAGTTACGACCTTGATGTCGCGTACTCCCGACGCGCGGCGAACGTGAAACATCTGGTTGTCGCCTTGGAAGAGATCGAAGTGCGCCTTCGGGGCGGCCCCGCCGACTTACCGTTTCTGCTTGATGAGAAGACGATCGAAAACGGCGCGAACTTCACCTTCGTTACGCCCTATGGCGATCTCGACGTGCTTGCGGATGTCGCGGGCATCCGCTCATACGAGGACTTGTCCGCAGCGGCCGAGGAGAAGGAGATTTTTGGAATGCCGGTGAAGGTCGCCTCTCTTGATCACCTGATTGCGATGAAGCGAGCAGCCAACCGGCCCAAGGACCGGAACATGCTCGAGGAGTACCTCGTTCTCGCTGACGCGATTCGCAAGCGGGAGGCCCCAGAGGAGACGAACTAGGCGGAGTTCGCCGCGCCGTGGCCGGGCACCTTCGCGCCCGGCCCCGGAACCTGAATCGCGTCGCGGGCCGTCAGCACCTTGCCGCAGCGTTCGCAGAGGCCACGCTCGCTGACCTTACCGCCACACTCCTTGTGGACGATCAGGCGGCTGGGGCCGCCGGGGTCGGGGGAGTAGCGCTCGCCCCAATGCAGGAGGGCGATCAGAGCGGGCCAGAGGTCGAGGCCCTTCTGGGTGAGGAAGTACTCGTAGCGGGGCGGGTTTTCCGAGTAGGCGCGGCGCACGAGGATGTCCTCGTCGACCAGGCGCTGGAGGCGGGCGGAGAGGACGTTGCGGGCGATGCCGAGGTTCTCCTGCATCTCGCCGAAGCGGCGGTTGCCGTGCATCACCGCGCGCACGATCAGCAGCGACCAGCGCTCGCCGATCACCTCGAGCGCCTTGGCGACGGGGGAGTCGACCCCGGGATAGTCGCGTCTCAGCACGAGTGTGATCTTTGCACAGTTGGTTGCATCAAGCAACTGACTTCGGCTAGGGTCTGGGCAGATCAGTTGCTTCATGCAACTAACCAGAGTCGATCGGAGGCAGATCATGAGACTGATCCCAAGGCAGAGGCACTCGCGGCGACGTTTGAGGTCGCAGATCACGATCACGCAGGAGGAGATCAGCGCCGACCTGCGTTACCCGGCGGCGGGGGATCGCCAGCCGGTGACCGCCTACCGCAGGATCGAGATCAAGTGAGCGCGGACGGCGTCGTCACCGCTCCGGAGGGGACCGCGGCCGAGCTGGCCAGGACTTTTGCCGCCTCCAACCCCGACAGCTCCCGCAGCCGCACCCTGGTCTGGCAGGACCCGGTGCCGACCGCGGCCGCCGGGGCGACGATGACCGGCATGGAGTACATGACCGCGGTCGTCCGTGGCGAGATGCCGCCGCCGCCGATCGCGGTGACGATGCGCCTGCGGCCGGTCGAGCTGGAGGAGGGGAGGGTGATCTTCGAGGGTGAACCCGGCGAGGAGCACTACAACCCGATCGGCGTCGTCCACGGCGGCTACGCCGCGACCCTGCTCGACTCCGCCCTCGGCTGCGCGGTCCATACGACGCTGCCGGCCGGCGTCGCCTACACCTCGCTCGGCCTGGAGGCGAAGTACGTGCGTCCGATCACCAGGGACACCGGCCGCGTCCTCTGCGAGGCCACCGTCATGTATCGAGGCCGCAAGCAGGCGACGGCCGAGGCGAACCTTGTCGCGGCCGACAGCAACAAGCTGCTCGCCCACGGCATCGCCACCTGCATGCTCCTGGGAGAAGGCTAGGAAGAGTGCTGGCGGGCGAGCTCGATCAGCAGCCGCACGCCGAAGCCGTTGGCTTCGTTGCCGACGTACTCGCGGCCGATGTCCCAGGCGCTGCCGGCGATGTCGAGGTGCGCCCAGGGCGTCTCGCCGACGAACTCCTCGAGGAAGGAGGCGGCGGTGATCGTCCCGGCCTTGCGCTTTTTGCCGAGGTTGGAGAGGTCGGCGACCGTCCCTTTCATCAGCTCCTTGTACTCCGGGTGCAGAGGCAGCCGCCAGGACAGCTCACCCGTGGTCTCGCCGGCGCTGGTGACCGCGGCGGCAAGCGCGTCGTCGTTGGAGATCAAGCCGGCGTAGGTCGAGCCGAGGGCGATCTCGACGGCGCCGGTGAGGGTGGCGATGTCGACCAGCCGCTCGGCGCCGAGCTCGACCGCGTAGGCGAGGGCGTCGGCGAGGATCAGCCGTCCCTCGGCGTCCGTGTTGTTGACCTCGACCGTCTTGCCGTTGTACTGGGTGATGATGTCGCCGGGCTTGATCGCGGTCCCCGAGGGCATGTTCTCGGTGGTGGGGACGAGGGCGATCAGGTTGAGCGGCAGTCCCAGCTCGGCGATCGCGGCGGTCGCCTCCAGAACGGCGGCCGCGCCGGACATGTCCATCTTCATCTCCTGCATCCCGGCGCCGGGCTTGAGCGAGATGCCACCGGTGTCGAAGGTGACGCCCTTGCCGATGTAGGCGAGGGGAGACCCGGACCCGCCGCCGTCGTAGCGGAGGATGATCAGCTTTGGCTCCTGCGGCCCGCCCTGGCCGACCGCGACCAGGCCGCCCATGCCCTTCTGCTCGAGCTCGGCCCGACCGAACACCTCGACCGAGAGCGAGTCGGCGCCGGCGGCGATCGCTTCGGCGCGCTCGGCGAGGTAGGTCGGGGTGGCGACGTTGGCGGGGGTGAGCTGGAGGTCGCGGGCCCGGTTCTGGGCCACGGCGGCGATCCGCGCCACCCCGACGGCGTTCTCGACCTGCGTGGGGCCGAGCAGCGTCAGCGCCTCCAGTCGCGGCGAGTCGTCGCCGTCGGCGGACTTGAAGCGGTCGAAGCGGTAGGCGGCGAGGATCGACCCGGTGACGAGCGCCTCGGCGGCCGCCGAGGCGTCCCCGCCCTCGGGCAGCGCCCAGGCGAGGGAGGTGGCCTGCAGACGCGCCGCCTCCTTGGCGGCGAGCGCGGCGGCCACCCGCAGCTTCTCGGGGTCGATCTCCCCGCGCTCCCCGAGCCCGACCACGACAACCGGCGGGAAGCCGTCCGGGCGCAGCAGCGAGACCTTCTTGAAGCCGGGGCGTGCCTCGCCGGCACCGGCCGCGGGCGCGATGCCCTCGGGCAGGTCCGCGCCCTCGAACAGCCCGACCGCAAGCAGGTCGGCGCCGCTCGCGGCGATCTCGACTGGCTTCACCTCGACCCTCATCGGATCGCGATTCTATGCCCTGTCGGTATCGTCATCCGCTGGACCTGGCGACAGGGGCCAGGCCTAGCGAAACCTGAAAGGAAAGGCAGTAGATGCCCAGCTCAGTAATTCTCGGAACCGCTCGCACCCCCTTCGGCAAGATGGGCGGCGGTCTCTCCTCCCTTGACGCCACCGATCTCGGCGGCACCGTGATCGAGGCGGCGCTGGAGCGCTCGGGCGTCGAGCCGGGGCAGGTCGAGCAGGTCGTCTTCGGCCAGGTCCTGCAGGCCGGCCAGGGCCAGATCCCCTCGCGCCAGGCCCAGATCAAGGGCGGGATCCCGAAGGAGGTCCCCTCCGAGACGATCAACAAGGTCTGCGCGTCCGGCATGCGCTCGCTCGGCATCGCCGACACCTCGATCCGCGCCGGCGATTCCGAGGTCGCGGTGACCGGCGGCATGGAGTCGATGAGCCAGGCGCCGTACCTGCTGCCGAACGCCCGCTTCGGCTTCCGGATGGGCGACGTCAAGGCGCTCGACGCGATGACCCACGACGGGCTCACCAACCCCTTCACCGAAAAGCAGATGATCAACGAGGCGAGCGAGGTCGGCAACGAGCTCGAGATCAGCCGCGTCGACATGGACCGCTTCGCCGAGCGCTCGCACCGGCTCGCCAACGAGGCGACGGAAGCCGGTCGCCTTGCCGAGGAGATCGTCGGCGTCACGGTCAAGTCGCGCAAGGGCGAGAGCACGGTCGAGACCGACGAGGCGATCCGCCCCGACACGACGCTGGAGACGCTGGCGAAGCTGAAGGCGATCGGCGGCGAGGACGCAACCCACACCGCTGGCAACGCCCCCGGCGTCAACGACGGCGCCGGCGCGATCGTGATCGCCTCGGAGGAGTGGGCGGAAAAGAACGGCAAGACTCCGCTGGCCCGGATCCTCTCCTACGGCACCGTCGCCGACGACTTCCCCTACCTGGCTAAAACGCCGGCCAACGCCTCCAAGCTGGCGCTGGAGAAAATCGGCAAGAGCCCGGAGGACGTCGACCTCTGGGAGATCAACGAGGCCTTCGCCTCGGTGGCGCTGAACTCGGTGCGGATGCTCGGCGTCGACGAGGAGAAGGTCAACGTCAACGGTGGCGCGATCGCCCTCGGGCACCCGATCGGCGCCTCCGGCTCCCGCATCGTCGGTGCCCTCGTGCACGAGCTGCGGCGCCGCGGCGGCGGTCTCGGCGTCGCTGCGATCTGCTCAGGCGGTGGCCAGGGCGACGCGATCGTGGTCGAGGTCGACAAGGCCTGATCTTGAGCGAGCAGCCCGCGAGTGAACCCTCGCCGCGGGCTGCGGCGTTCTTCGATCTGGACAAGACCCTGATGGCGGGGTCGAGCGGGATGCAGTTCGCCCGCATCGCCGCCGGTCAGGGGATCGTCGGTCGCCGCCAGCTCGCCGGCTGGGGGTTCGAGCACCTGCGCTACCGCCTGCGTGGCACCACCGACGCCCGCACCGCCGAGGTGCTGAGGGTGGCACGGGAGCTGATCACCGGCGTCTCGGCGAAAACGGTGGACCGGATGGGCCCCGAAGTGATGGCGGCGATCCTGCCCCGGGTCTATCCGCAGATGCTGGAAGAGGTCTACGCCCACCAGGACGCGGGCCGCCCGACCTTCATCGTCAGCGCCGCCGGCAACGGCGTGGTCGAGCAGCTGGCGCACGTGCTGGGGATGGACGGCGGCATCGGCACCAAATACGAGACCGACGCGGAGGGCTGCTTCACCGGTCGCCTCGACGGCCCCTTCGTCTATGGCGAGGGCAAGGTGACGGCGATGGAGGAATTCGCCGCGCGGCACGCGATCGAGCTCGCCGACTCCTACGCCTACTCCGACTCCCTCTCCGACCTGCCGATGCTGCGGGCGGTCGGCAATCCCGTCGCCGTCAACCCCGATCCGCCCCTGGCCGAGATCGCCCGGGCCGAGGGCTGGCAGGTGATGCGCTTCGAGCGCCTCGGCCGCCGCCTGGTGGCAGCGGCGGTGACGCTGCTGGCGACGGTCGCCGGCTTTGGCGCCTCACGCGTAGCGGCGCGGCGCCGGATGCCGGCGCCGCGCCGTTTCCCGCTGCGCGCCGGCCGCCACTGACGCGGCCGGGCGCCTGGGAGCTCTGCGTCTCTAGCCGGGCTGCGCCGTCGGCTGGTGACGCCGCAGGTGCAGGAACCTGAGAACGCTGTTGGGGTCGCGCACCGCGCCGCCGGCGACCAACACGCCGAAGCCGATCCCGGTCAGCAGCAGGGCGATGCCGATGACGATCCCGAAGATCGAGAGGCGGTCTGCCATGTAGCTGGCGTTGAGCGCGGTGGCGAGGGCGGTCGAGGTGACCCAGACCTGGCGGGCGCCATTTTCAACCGGCTGCTTCGTTTCCGGGTCGATCGCGGCGAACTTTTCGTTTTCGGTGCCGCCGCCAGGCGCCAGTTCGGCCTTCGGCGTGTTCGGCAGCGCTTCGAAGCGGCCCATCTGCGAGTAGGTGTAGCCGCCGGTCGCCAGCAGCGAGTGGACCCGCATGTACTCGGCGAAGCAGCGTGCCTTGTCGCCGCTGTCGACGGTCTGGTTGGCGACGCTGCAACTGGGCGTGTCGACTTTGCCCGCGAGTCCGGCGCCGCTCACCTCGGCGTTGATTTCCTTCGGCGTCATGTCCGGCGTGCCGACGATCTGTTCCCGCGAGAGGCTGTCTTCGACGGTCGACTTCCCGTCCGCTCCCATGACGATCGCGGCAACGCCGAAGGCGATCAGCACGATCGCCGCGACGACACCACCTATCTCGAGTCCTTTGCGCATCGGAATCCTCCCTACAGTTGGCTCGTGAGCCCCTGCGGGCCCGGTTGATGCGACGACGATCCCAGCCGCGCGGCGCCCTGCCCTCCGTGTGAAGTCCCACATCGGAGCGGTGATTTCCCGCAGCCAGGCACGGTCGGGAGCTGGCTGGACCGGCCGTCCACCCGCTAGGGTTTCGGCCTCGATGGAGGCAGCAACCGCCCGCAAGATCCGCGTCGTCGTCGCCAAGCCCGGCCTCGACGGGCACGACCGTGGCGCCAAGATCATCGCCCGCGCCCTGCGCGATGCCGGGATGGAGGTGATCTACACCGGTCTGCACCAGACGCCGGAGCAGATCGCCGAGACGGTGATCCAGGAGGACGCCGACGCGGTCGGCCTCTCGATCCTCTCCGGGGCGCACATGACGCTGGTGCCGAAAGTGGTGGAGCTGCTGGGGGCCCAAGGGGTTGATGACGTGCTCGTCACCGTCGGCGGCACGATCCCGGCCGACGACATCCCCGAGCTGAAGAAGCTCGGCGTCGCCGAGGTCTTCACCCCCGGCTCCGGAACCGACGACATCGTCGAGTTCATCCGCGAGCGCGCCAGCGCCCGCCACGAAGCCGAAGCCTGATCCGGCGCAAAGCCGCCTCCGTGACATTTGACACGGATTCGTGCATAGGTCCGTCCGATCCGGGTATGATCCTGATTGACTCGTCAGTCAACCGCGCGCACGCGTTAATATCGCGCCCCGCGAAGACCTGAGAATCATCCCCAAGGAGGCTTGAACTTGAAGATCTGCGTCCTGGTCAAGGAGGTACCGGACGCCGCCGTCCAGAAGCGCATCGACCCGAACTCGATGCGGCTGGACCGCAGCGGCGAGAAAAATCTCAACCCCTTCGACACGCACGCCCTCGAGGCGGCGATGCAGATCAAGGAGGGTGGCGCGATCCCGGTCGAGGAGGTCGTGGCAGTGACGATGGGCCCGAGCTCAGCCGTCCGCGCGCTGCACAAGGCGGTCGCGCTCGGCGCCGACCGCTCGGTGCACCTCTCCGACGATGCGCTGGCCGGCTCGGACGTTTGCGCGACCGGTTACGCGCTGGCGAAAGTGCTCGAGTCGGAGAGTCCCGACCTGGTCCTGCTGGGCCAGCAGTCGGACGATGGCGAGTGCTACACGATCGGAGCCGTCGTCGCCGACCACCTGAAGAGGCCCTCGCTGACCCAGGTGATCCAGATCGACGTCTCAGACGGCAAGCTCCGCTGCGAGCGCCAGGCCGAGTACGGCTACGACACCGTCGAGGTCGAGTTGCCCGCCGTGATCAGCGTCGGTGACGCGATCAACGAGCCGCGCTACCCGAGCCTGAAAGCGATCATGGGCGCGAAAAAGAAGCCGCTCGACTCGAAGGCCACCGGCGACGTCGGCATCGAGGCCGCCCAGGTCGGCCAGGACGGCTCCAAGACCCAGGTCCTCGGTCTCAACCCGCCGCCGGCGAAGGAAGCGGGCGAGATCATCGAGGACGAGGACACCAACGAGACGGTTGAACGGATCGTCGCGTGGCTCGACGAGAGGAAGCTGATCTAAATGGCAGGGATTCTGGTTTACGCCCTCCACGACGACGAGGGCAACTTCAACAAGAACTCGCTCGGGGCGATCTCCGAGGCGGCGAAGCTGGCCGGCGAAGTCGGTGGCGAGGCCTCCGCGCTGGTAGTCGGCGACATCGCCGACGACGCTTGCGCCGGACTCGGTGCCTACGGCGCCGCCAAGGTCTACCGGGCCAAGAGCGTCCCGGAGGGTCTGGCCCAGCCGATCGTCGACGCGATGGCGAAAGTCATCCAGGAGCAGGGCATCTCCTACGCCCTCTTCGGCGGCGGTCTGCTCGGCTTCGAGATCGGCGCCGGCCTCACCGCCCGCCTCAATGCCGGCGTGACGATGGAGGTCACCGCGGTCAAAGTTCAGGACGGGAAGCTCGTTGTCGAGCGGCCGATCCTGCAGGACAGTGAGATCGCCGACGTCGGCTACGTCTCTGAGCCCGGCATCATCATCGGCCGCCTCAACGCTTTTGACGTCAACGAGAGCGGCGGCAGCGCCGAGGTCGTCGACGTCGACGTCGAGCTCTCCGAGTGGTCGACCAAGGCCAAGCTCGTGCAGCGCGGCGAGCAGCGCGGTGCCGACGTCAACATCGAGGACGCCGACATCCTCGTCGGCGGCGGCCGCGGCCTTGGAGCCAAAGAGGGCTTCGAGCTCTGCGAGCAGCTCGCCGACTCGATGGGCGGCGCCGTCGCCGCGACCCGCGCGGTCGTCGACGCCGGCTGGTACCCCTACGCGGCCCAGATCGGCCAGACCGGCAAGACGGTGGCGCCGAAGCTGTACCTCGCCGCCGGCGTCTCCGGGGCGATCCAGCACAAGGTCGGGATGCAGAACTCGGAAAACATCCTTGCGATCAACAAGGACCCGAACGCTCCGATCTTCGAGTTCTCCGACCTCGGGGTGGTGGGCGACCTGCACAAGATCGTCCCCAAGCTGACCGAGGCGATCAAAGCCAAGAAGGGCGGCTGAGCTTCGGCTCGGTCGCTTCCTCGTAAAGGAGCCCACCCACATGCCCGCCGTCGCACCCGCTGAGTTCCCGCCGCCTTTCGACTCCGAGAGCGTGATCGGTCCGCCGACCGACGCGCCCGAGGATCGGATCGAGGTCGGGGTTGCGATCGTCGGCGGCGGGCCCGCCGGGCTTGCCTGCGCCAACAAAGTCCTGCAGCTGCTCGAGAACGAGCCGGAGCTGACCGAGAAGCTGGGCGAAGTCCCGGTGGCGGTGATCGAGAAGGGCAAAGTTGCCGGCGCGCACCTGCTCTCCGGGGCGAACATGAAGCCCTCGGCGATGGAAGAGCTGTTCCCCGACCTGCCGAAGGAGGAGTGGCCGGTCTACCAGGAGGTCACGAAGGACGCGGTCTACCTGCTGACCTCGAAGGCGGCTCTCCCCCTGAAGCCGATGCCGCCGAACTTCAAAAACCACGGCAACTACGTCACCTCGGTCTCCAAACTCGGCCGCTTCCTCGCCGAGAAAGCCGAAGAGGCCGGCGCCTACATCCTCAGCGAAACCGCGGCGACCAAACTGCTGGTCGAGGACCGGATCGTCAAAGGCGTCCGCTCGGGCGACCGCGGCCGCGGCAAGGAGGGCCAGGAGCTGCCCAACTTCGAGCCCGGCTCCGACGTGACCGCGAAGGCCACCGTCCTCGCCGAGGGCACCGTCGGCCACCTCACCTACGCCGCCTACGACTACTTCGACATGCACGGCGCCGACCCGATGCGCTGGGAGCTCGGGGTGAAAGAGGTCTGGGAGGTGAAGGAGCCGCTCGACCGGGTGATCCACACGATGGGCTGGCCGCTGCGCAAATCGCCGCGCTTCAACGAGTTCGGCGGCACCTTCATCTACCCGATGGGTGAAGACAAGATCTGCATCGGCCTCGTCGCCGGTCTCGACTACACCGACGCCACCTTCAGCGTCCACGACGCTCTGCAGCTGATCAAGACCCACCCCTTCATCAAGAAGATGCTGGACGGCGGCAAGCGGGTCGCCTGGGGCGCGAAGACGATCCCCTCCGGCGGCTACTTCGCGATGCCGAAGCGGCTCGCGGTGCCGGGGATGATGATCGCCGGCGACGCCGCCAGCATGGTCAACGTCCCGACCCTCAAGGGCGTCCACTACGCGATGCACGCCGGGATGTTCGCGGCGGAGACGATCGTCGAGACGCTGAAGCAGGACATCGACTCGGTCAACTTCGAGGCCTACGACGAGAAAGTCCGCAAGTCGCTGATCGAGAAGGACCTGAAGGAATCGCGCAACATGCGTCAGCCGTTCTCGAAGGGGTTCTTCATGGGCGGGGCGATCGCCTCGGCGATGACGATTACCAAAGGCGCCTTCCCCGGCGGGCACTGGAGTCAGGAGCACGACTCTGAGGTCGAGATGGACCTCGGCAAGGCGGGGGACACCTACCCCAAAGCCGACAACGAGCTGACCTTCAACAAGCTCGATTCGGTCTTCCTCTCCGGCAACGCCACCCGCGACGACGCCCCTAACCACGTCCGCGTCCAGACCCACGTCCCCCGCGAGGTCGCCCAGACCTGGGTCTCGATGTGCCCGGCCCAGGTCTACGAGATCCCCGAGGACCAGCTGGAGAGCGGCGCCGCCGAGGTAGACGTCCACGTCACCGCCTCCAACTGCGTCCAGTGCGGCGCGATCACCGCCAAGGGCGGAAGGCTGACCCTCCCCGAGGGCGGCGACGGCCCGCTGTACCAAGAGACCTGATTTCGTAGCGAAGCCGTTCGCCTATCGGCACAATCCGCGCGCCACGCGCGCGGATTTGCTGCCTAGGCTCGGCGGGTGTTTCCCGTCGGTTCTCTGATCAACGATCTCGCGAGCGGTGCTGGTTTCGTGGCCGCGTGCATCGCGGTTTGCGGCTTCGTCATGCAGGTTCCGCCGGCGCTTGTCAAGGCAGACGAGAAGGCCGTAAGAGCAGCGACGGTGGTGGGAGGCATCGGCGGTTTGCTCCTTGCGGCGGCGGTCATCGTCCTAGCTGCAGTGATACCGTAATGTTATGTCTGAGGAGAACCTATGAGCGAACGCAATGCCTTCATCCTGTTCGGGGTTGGAATCGTCGTACTCACCACTGTTTGGATGCTCGGTCTAAACGCGCTAGGCGCCGACGACGAAACGCTGGCCGCCGCAGTAGTGCTGCTGCTCCCCATCGTGGGTCTTGGCGGCGGCTTGCTCTTCATGCGCTACCACTGACTGTTCGTCAGCAGTACTACAGTGCGCGCGGCTCCTCAGGCTGGAGCACGGCGGCGGCATCGAAGATCCGGGAGGGGCCAGTGGTGCGGGGGGTGAAGTCGAGGCTGCTGCGGCGGGCCGGGGCGGCTACGACGGTCCATTGATCGCAGCCGGCGAAGGCTTCGTCGAGACGCTGGGCCATCGTGCTGCGCGGCCGATCCTGGTCGAAGATCTGCTTGGACATGGCACTCCGTCCTGTAGGGGGCGTTGGCGAATGTTCTCCCGCCCGTCGGACGAAAAATATGGTCTTTGCGAAGGTTTGGGAACGCTTGTTCGTTTTTGAGCGTTAGGAGGAAGCCGCAAATTCGGCGATCTCCTTCGCCACCCGCTCGGGCTGGTCGAGGGGGACAAAGGTTTTGGCGTGGGGGACGCGGACGATTTCGGCGTTGCCCGCTTCGCCGGCGAGGCGCTCGGCGTAGGAGATCGGGAAGAACTTGTCGCCCGGCGCCCAGAGGAGGCGGATCGGCAGTTCGCTGCCGCGCAGCTTCTCCGCGGCTGCCAGCGTGTAGCGCTTGTTCATCCCGGCAGTGACCTTCTTCAGGTCGTGCATCACACCCGAATCCTTCATCGCAGGCCGCATCCAGGACTCGATCAGCTCGTCCGGAATCCGCGTCTCGGCGAAGGGGGCGAAGGCGCGGCGGGCCACGGCCGGGATCCGGAACGGGGCGGAGAGGACGGTCATCCCGCCGGGCAGCTTCGCCAGCGGCGGCATCGCCTTGAAGACCCCGGGCGGGAAGTTCTCGTGGGTGTCGCAGTTGGTGAGGGCGAGGCGGCCGATGCGGTCCGGGTAGGTGGTCACCAGCACTTGGGACATTGCGCCGCCGGAATCGTTGCCGACGATCGTCACGTCTTCGAGGTCGAGCCGCTCGAGGAAGTCGGCGATCAGTCGCGCGATCCCGGGAGGGGAGAGGTCCGCATCCGGGTTCATCGCCACCTGCTGGGCGCCCAGAGGCCAGTGCGGGGCGAAGCAGCGACAGCGGTCAGAAAGATGGTCGACGACGCCGTCCCATAGGCGCCCATCCACCAAGTAACCGTGGACGAAGACGACAGGCTTGCCCTCGCCCGCCTCGCGGTAACGAATTCGACCTGCGGGGAGTTGGATTTCCTTTTGCTGGTCCGTCACGATGCCCTCCTTCAACGTTATCTGCACCTAACATACATACAGCATGAATGTAAGTCCAGAACGCAAGACGCAGGCAGAACGCCGGGAGGCGACGCGCGAGGCGCTGATCGTCGCCGCCCGCAAGCTCTTCACCGAGCGCGGCTACGAGGACGTCGGCACGGAGGAGGTCGTTCGCGCCGCCGGCGTCACCCGCGGCGCCCTCTACCACCACTTCGGCGACAAGGCGAGCCTGCTCGAGGCCGTATACCAGCGGATCGAGGCCGAATCGACCGAACGGGTCGCCCGCATCGTCCTCGGCTCCGAGCTGCACAGCCCGATAGAGGCGATGAAGGCGGGCGTCGAGGCCTTCCTCGAGGAGTGCGCGAAGCCGGAGCTGCGGCAGATCGCCCTCCACGACGCTCCAGCTGTCCTCGGCTGGGAGCGCTGGCGGGACATCGGCGCCGCCAACGGGCTCGGGCTGATCGAAGCCAGCCTCGCCGCCGCGATCGAGGCGGGGGAGATCCGCGACGTCCCGGTGAAGCCGACCGCGCACCTGCTGATGGGGGCGCTGGACGAGGCGGCGATGCTGCTTGCCCGCGACGAGCGGCCGGGGGCGAGAGCGGAGGTGACCGCGGTCCTAGTGGCGCTGCTCGACGGGTTCGCGGTCGAGCGGTAGCGGTCCGGCCAGCCGCCGGGACTCCTTTTGCGCGTACATCCGCACGTCGGCCAGCTGCATCGCCTCGGCCGGCGAGTCCGCCTCCTCCGGCACCGAGGCGATTCCCCAGGAAGCGTTGAGCTCATAGCCGCGGCCGCGGGCGGTGAGCGCTTCGGCGGCGCGGGCCGCCAGCGCGTCGCGCGCCTCTAGCCCACGGTCGACAAGCCCGCCCTCCGCCAGGACCAGGAACTCGTCGCCGCCGAGGCGGTAGCCGGTCGCCTCGTCGCCGAGCGCCGCTCCCAGCCGCTTCCCGAGCAGGGCGAGCATTTTGTCGCCGGCGGGGTGGCCGAAGGTGTCGTTGTAGCGCTTGAAGCCGTTGAGGTCGAGCAGGATCACGGTCATCGCCGCTCCCGGCGTGCGTTCCCGGCGCTCCAGGTCCATCTGGAAGCGGGCCTGGCTGCCGAGGCCGGTGAGGCGGTCGGTGCGGACCTGTTCCAGCAGCCGCGTGTTCTCCCGCAGGCTGAGGGCCAGGCGCCCGATCACCGCCAGCATCGTCGCCGACCAGAGGACGGTGGTCAGGGCGCTGGCGTGATTGAAGTACTGCATGACCACCAGCGCGATCATCGCCGCCGCGACGATCCCCGGAACCATCATTTCCCGCCAGCCGTCGAAGCGGGCGTCGGGCAGGATCCGGTCCGCCTGTGGCTGCCACGCCTCCGCCCCCAGCAGCACGGCGGAGATCAAGTAGAGCGGTTCGACCCAGTCGCCCCCGGGCAGCGCCGCTTCGTAGCTCTGCAGGGTGAAGGCGACGTCGGCGACCGCCATCACGGCGAGGCCGGCGAGCAGCAGCGACCAGGTCCTGCCGGGTCGCCAGCGGGTGAGGGCGATGACGCCGACGATCAGCGCGATCAGGACTACGTCGCCGAAGGGATAGGCGAGGGTGGTCGCGACTTCGATCGCCGAGCCGCTGGTGCGGTCGGCGACGAACTCGAAGATCAGCGCCGCGCCGACGGCGCCGCTGCCGAGGGCGGCGATGAGGCCGTCCATCCAGAGGCGGCGGTCGAGCTCCTCGGACCGGGCCCGGACCAGCAGGTAGAGGCCGAGGATCGCCAGGGGGTAGAAGGCGAGGTAGCCGAGGTCGGCCGGCGAGGGGTAGGGGGCGTCCGCGTTGCCTTCGATGTAAAGCGTCCACCAGATCTCGCCCCCGGCCCAGGCAAGGATCGCGGCGCCGATCGCCAGCCAGGCCGGGCGCTCGGGCCCGCCGCGAAGCGCCCGCAGCAGGCAGGCGATACCGGCGCAGACGACGACCGCGTCGTAGGCGACGCCGTTGATCGCGGTGTCGAGGCTCGCACCGCCGATCCCGACCCAGTCGTAGAGGACGACGAGGGCCATGCCACCGACGAGGACCGCGCCGACGATGGTCTGCAGCCCTGCAAACCGGCGCGTTTTCGCTGCCTGAGGATGGGCTCTCACAACCACCTATCGGCAAGGCTTGCGCGGTTCTCTAGACTTGGTGGAGATGAAGGCAGGAATCCACCCCGAATACAAGCTTGCTCACGTCCACTGCTCGTGCGGCAATCAGTTCTACACGCGGTCGACCGAGGACGATCTGCATGTCGAGCTCTGCTCCGAGTGCCACCCCTTTTACACGGGCAAGCAGAAGCTGGTCGACACCGGTGGCCGCGTCGAGCGTTTCCAGCGCCGCGCCGCCAAGCACCGGGCCGGGAAGTAGCCCGTGAGCCCGCCGTCGGGCTCGGCACTGGCATCCCACGACAACTCCTCCGCCAGCAACGGAGGAGACCCGCTGCGCATGCCCGACGGGGCGCTGGTCGCCAAGCGCGACGCGCCGGTCGGCGGTCAGGCGGTGCTCGAGGGCGTGATGATGCGCGGCATCTCCGTCTGGGCCGTGGCCGTGCGCTCGCCCGAGGGGCAGATCGAGGTCGAGTCCGAGCCGCTCGTCCCCTGGGCGCAGCGCCACCGCCTCTGGCGGCTGCCGGTCATCCGCGGCGTCGTCGCCCTCGGCGAGTCGCTGAAGATCGGCTTCAAAGCCCTGGCGATCTCCGCCAACGCGCAGCTCGAGGACGACGATGAGGGCAACAAAGAGGAGATCGGCGGTTGGGTCTGGGGCCTGACGATCGTGCTCTCGATGGCCCTGGCGGTCGGCCTCTTCTTCGTCGTCCCGGTCGGCCTCACCAGCCTGATCAAGGACCAGCTCGGCTCGCCTTTCCTGTTCTGGCTGGTCGAGGGGGTCCTCCGCACCGGCATCTTCATCGGCTACATCCTCGCGATCAGCAAAATGCCGGACCTGCGGCGCGTCTTCGAGTACCACGGGGCCGAGCACAAGACGATCTCCTGTTACGAGGCCGAAGACGAACTCGTCCCCGCCCGGGCGAAGCTCTACTCGCGCCTGCACCCGCGCTGCGGGACCAGCTTCCTGCTGATCGTGATGGTGCTGGCGATCTTCGTCTTCGCCCCGCTCGGGCTGCCCGCCTGGTACTGGCTGCTCGCCTCGCGCATCCTCGGCATCCCGCTGATCGCCGGCCTCTCCTACGAGGTGATCAAGTGGGCCGGCAAGCACCGCCGCAAACGCTGGGTGCGGGCGATCATGTGGCCGGGCCTGATGCTGCAGAACCTGACCACCCGCGAGCCCGACGAAGAACAGCTCGCGGTCGCGATCGCCTCGCTTAACGCCGTCCTCGCTCGAGAGACTCCCGAGGAGGCGGCTAAAGGCCCCCAAATCGAGATCGTCGCCTAGGTTCCGCGGCGGCGTTTCGTCTCTAGTCTTCGCAGCATGATCGAGCAGCTGGTCGAGCAGGTCGAAGCGCGCTTCGCGGAGCTCGAGGCGCAGATGTCTGACCCTGACGTGATCGCCGATCGCGAGCGCTACGCCGCGGTCGGGCGCCAGTACCGCGAACTGCAGCCCGCCAGCGAGCTGGCGTCGCGCTGGCGGACGTTGCGCGATGACCTAGAGGGGGCTCGGGAGCTGTTGGCTGAGGGCGAGGACGCGGAAATGCGGCAGGTGGTCGAGGAGACGCCGAAGCAGTTGGAGGAGCTGGAAGAGGAGATCCGCCTGGCGATGGTCGAGCGCGACCCCAACGACGCCAAGAACGTGATCGTCGAGATCCGGGCCGGCACCGGCGGCGACGAGGCGGCGCTGTTCGCCGGCGACCTCTTCAAGATGCTCGGCCGCTATGCCGAGGAGCTCGGCTTCAGCGCCGAGGTGCTCTCGCAGTCCGCCTCGGAGGCGGGCGGGTTCAAGGAGGTCACCTTCGAGATCAAGGGCGAGGGCGCCTACTCGATCTTCAAGTTCGAGGGCGGGACCCACCGCGTGCAGCGGGTGCCGGAGACCGAGTCGCAGGGGCGGATCCACACCTCGACGGCGACGATCGCGGTGCTGCCGGAGGTGGAGGAGGTCGAGGTGCAGGTCGACCAGAACGATCTGCAGATCGACGTCTACCGCTCCTCCGGTCCCGGCGGTCAGTCGGTCAACACGACTGACTCGGCGGTGCGGATCACCCACAAACCGACCGGGATCGTCGTCTCGATGCAGGACGAGAAGTCCCAGCTGCAGAACAAGGAGCGGGCGATGCGGGTGCTGCGGGCGCGGCTGTACGAGCGCGAGCTGGCCGAGCAGCAGGCGAAGATCGCCTCCGAGCGCAAGGCGCAGGTGGGGACCGGGGAGCGCTCGGAGAAGGTGCGGACCTACAACTTCCCGCAGGGCCGGGTGACCGACCACCGGATCAAGCACACCTCGCACAACCTCGAGGGCGTGCTGGCGGGCGAGCTCGGCGAGTTCACCGACGCGCTCTCCGCCGAGGAGAAGCGGCAGAAGCTCGAGGCCGCGGCTTCCGCCGCGTGAGCCCGGCAGCGGTGACCGGCGCACCCGTCCGCGAAGCGCTCGATTCGGCGGTTGACGCACTCGCAGCGGCCGGGGTGGAAGACCCGCGCCTGGACGCCGAACTGCTGCTGGCGGAGGCGACGGGATGGAGCCGGGCGACGCTCGTCGCCGAACCCGAGGCCGAGGTGTCGCCGGCCGCCGGGCGTCGCTTCGGAGAACTGGTGCGGCGGCGGCTGCGGCGCGAGCCGGTCGCCTACATCCTCGGCCACAAGGGGTTCCGGCATCTGGAGCTGGCGGTCGACCGGCGGGTGTTGGTGCCGCGGCCGGAGACCGAGCTGCTGGTCGAAGTGGCCCTCGAGCGGCGGCCGGCACGGGTGCTGGACGTCGGCACCGGCTCCGGCGCGATCGCGCTGGCGGTGGCCGACGAGCTGCCGGGGTGCGAGGTGACCGCAAGCGATACCTCGCCCGGGGCGTTGGAAGTTGCGCGCGCCAACGCGCAGCGCCTGGGTCTAACTGAGCGAGTGCGGTTCGTCGAGGGCACGCTCCCAGAAGGCGAGTTCGACCTGATCCTCGCCAACCTTCCCTACGTCCCCGAGCGCGACTGGCCCTCCCTCCAGCCCGAGGTCACCCAGTGGGAGCCGCGCGAGGCCCTCCTCGCCGGCCCCGATGGCCTCGACGCCTACCGCGCCTTCATCCCCAGCTGCGCCAAGCACCTCGGACTTGCCGTGGAGGTTGGGGAGGGGCAGGCGGCGGCGGTGGCGGAGCTCTTTCGGGAGGCGGGATTCGCGAAGGTCGAGACGCGGCGGGATTTGGCGGGGATCGAGCGCGTAGTTCTGGGTTCCGGGGTAGGAGTGGGGGCGTGAACGAGCCTCTACGACTTCGCAGCGGCGAAGCGGATGTAGCCAGGCGGGCGCTGGAACGTTGCATCGCCGGCGGGGGGGTTGCCGTCTTTCCCTCCGACGGCCTTTATGGCCTTGCCTGCGATCCGCTCGACGCGGCGGCGATCGCCAAGATCCACCGCCTCAAGGGGCGCGACGACGGCAAGCCCTCCGCGGTCATGTACTTCTCGCCGCTGGCGATCCGCGAGCTGCTCGGCGGCCTCGGGCCGCGCACGAAAGCGGTCGCCAGCGCCCTGCTGCCCGGCCCGGTGACGCTGGTCGTCGCCAACCCGCATAGGCGCTATCCGCTGGCCTGCCGGCAGGACCCCGAGCGGCTCGGCATCCGGCTGATCGGCGGCCCGCTGGCGGGGACGATGTGCCCGGTCTTTCAGACCTCGGCCAACCTCAGCGGCGAGCCGGCGACGTTTCGCTTCGAGGACATCCCGGAGTCGATCGTCGCCGGCGCGGACCTGGCGATCGACGGCGGTGAGCTGCCGGGCCTGCCCTCGACCGTGATCGACATCGCCGCGATCGACGAGGACGGCAGCTGGCAGGTCCTCCGCGACGGCGCTCTCTCCCTGGGCGACGTGAAAAGCGCCCTCGCCTCCGTCGGTTTGGACTAGCGCCCCGTCAGCAGCCGGTGCGCCCGCGGTACGGGAGGCGGACGAGGATCTGGGAGCTGTTGTCGCTCTCGTTGGACTCGAAGAGGACTTCGGTCGGGTCGACGGTCATCCGGTAGGCGAAGCAGCCGCGCAGGCCGCTGACGTCGATCCACTGCTGGTGGTAGGCGGCGGGGTAGATGTCCGACCAGCCGACCGAGGTGCCGAGCGCGACCCGATCGCGGAAGGGGTTCTGGTTGCAGCCGGGGTAGTGGCGCGACGGCGGGGAGCGGCGGCCCGCGCGGGTCCGGTACAGGTCCCGCAGGCAGTAGTTGAGCTTAGGGCTGGTGCGGACGACGTCGCCGAGGCTGCCGTCCGGCCGCACTCGGATCAGGTCGAAGTGGGCGAGCTGGTGAACCTTCCAGTAGGAGCCGCCGAAGTAGGTGCCGACGTAGGTGAAGCGCAGCGTCGCCTCGCTGGGGACGGTGATGTGGCCGCCGCCCTTCCGGTAGATCCGCTGGTTGGTCTTCATCGTCCGCGACCCGTTGCGCCGACCGCGCAGCTCCATCGGCCCGAGGCCGCGGCTCTGAACGTCGCTGGTGGCGCGGAGCAGGGCGCGGCCGTCGCTCGTGCGGTCGAGGTAGAGCTCGCTCGGTCGCCCGATCCGCAGGTTGGGGCAGAGGAGCTTGTGGGCCTCGGGGCCTTCGCAGGGATTCTCGATCTCGGCGGCGCTGCCGACTCCCGGCGCGAGCACCGCCGCCAGCGCCAGGGAAGCGAGGAAGATCCGGGTTCTCACGCGGGCCAGACTATCCCGGGGCGTTGCTATGGTCGCCGCATGCCCTCACTGCCGGACGATTTCCAGACCGCACCGCTCTCCGAGGTCGATCCCGAGATCGCCGCGGTCCTCGACGCCGAGCTGAATCGCCAGCGGCGGACGCTGGAGATGATCGCCTCGGAGAACTTCGTGCCGCAGGCGGTGCTCGAGGCGGCGGGCTCGGTGCTGACCAACAAGTACGCCGAGGGCTACCCGGGCCGCCGCTACTACGGCGGCTGCGAGGAGGTCGACGTCGCCGAGCAGCTGGCGATCGACCGCGCCAAGGAGCTCTTCGGCGCCGACCACGCGAACGTCCAACCGCACGCCGGCGCTCAGGCCAACAATGCCGTCTACATGGCGCTGCTGGAGCCGGGTGACACCTTCCTCGGCCTCGCCCTCGACCACGGCGGCCATCTCAGCCACGGGATGAAGATCAACGTCAGCGGCAAGCTCTACAACCCGGTGCCTTACCACGTGCGCCGCGAGGATCTCCTGGTCGACATGGAGGAGGTCGAGCGGCTGGCGCACGAGCACAAGCCGGCGCTGATCGTCACCGGCTGGTCGGCTTATCCGCGCCACCTGGACTTCGCCGCCTTTCGCCAGATCGCCGACTCGGTCGGGGCGAAGCTGATGGTCGACATGGCGCACTTCGCCGGCCTCGTCGCCGCCGGCGAGCACCCGAACCCGGTCGAGCACGCCGACGTCGTCACGACGACGATCCACAAGACCCTCGCCGGCCCGCGCAGCGGCATGATCCTCTGCCGCGAGGAGCACGCGAAAGCGATCGACAAAGCGATCTTCCCCGGCCAGCAGGGCGGGCCGCTGATGCACACCATTGCCGCCAAGGCGGTGGCGCTGCGGATCGCCGCCAGCGACCCCTTCCGCCAGCGCCAGCGGCAGACGGTTGCCAACGCGCGGGCGCTCGCCGCCGGCCTCGAAGCCGGTGGGGTCCCAGTGCTGACCGGCGGCACCGACGTCCACCTCGTCCTCGTCGACCTCACCCCGACCGGCCTCGACGGCCAGACCGGGGAGGACCGGCTCGACGCGGTCGGGATCACCGTCAACCGCAACGCGATCCCCTTCGACGAGCGCCCGCCGATGAACCCCTCCGGGCTGCGGATCGGCACCCCGGCCCTCACCACCCGCGGCATGGGCGAGGCGGAGATGAGCGAGATCGCCGAGGTGATCGTCGCCGCCCTCGGCCCCGACTTCGAGTCGGAAAAGGCAGACCTCCGTGCCCGCAGTGAGGCGCTTATGGACCGCTTCCCGCTCTACCCAGAGCTTGCGCTTGCCACTGCCTGAGGGCGGTATTTCGTGAAGGTCTGGGTCGACATGAGCGCGCCCGCGCACGTGCTGGTGCTGCGGCCGATCATCCAGCGGCTCGAAGCCGAAGGGCACAGCGTCGAGGTCACCGCCCGCGACTACGCCCAGACGCTGGCGCTGCTGGAGCTGCACGGGATGCCGCACACGCGGATCGGCCGGCACGGGGGCGCCTCACGGCTGCGCAAGGGCTATCGCCTCGCCGCCCGCACCAGCCAGATGCTGGCCTACGGCCGCGGCCGCCACTTCGACCTGGCCATCGCCCACGGCTCCAACGATCTGGCGATCGCCGCCAAGGCGCTCGGCATCCCCGAGGCCAATCTGCACGACTACGAGTACGCGGTCACCCAGCACCGGATCGGCTGCCGGCTCGCGCGGCGGGTGATGTTCCCCGACGCCGTTCCCTTCGACCGCCTGCGCCGCTTCGGCGTCACCGAGGAGAAGTACTTCCCCTATCCGGGCCTGAAGGAGGAGTACTACCTCTACGACTTCGAGCCCGACGCGGGGGCGCTGCGCCGCCTCGGCGTCGACGAGAAGCGGGTGGTCGTGATCGTCCGCCCGCCGCCCGACGTCTCGCTCTACCACCGCAAGTCCAACCCACTCTTTCCCAAGGTGCTGGACCGCCTCGGCCGCGACGAGGACGTCCACGCGGTGGTCCTGCCGCGCACCCAGGAGCAGCGCCGCTTCATCGAGGGGCTGCGGCTGCCGTCGGTGATCGTGCCCCCGGGCGCGGTCGAGGCACAGAGCCTGGTCGCGCTCGCCGACCTCGTCGTCTCCGCCGGCGGCACGATGAACCGTGAGGCCGCCGCTCTCGGCACCCCCGTCTACACCACCTACGGCGGCCGCCTCGGCGGCGTCGACGAAGCGCTGATCAAGTCCGGCCGGCTGCGGCCGCTGACCGACCCGCGGGCGGTCCAGCTGGAGAAGAGAAGCGCGGAGGCAGCGCCGGTCCGCCGCGACCCGGCCTTTCTAGTCGAGACGATCCTAGGTACCGTCGGAGCCTCACCATTGCGCGAAGAGCCTCATCCCGTAACGCCTTCCTGAGCGAGCTGCCCGCGGCCGAACCCGGCCTCGAAGAACTCGTCGCGCCCGCGCGAGAGGGCGACCCGCGCCCCGTCGACCTCGCCCTCCGCGCCCTCGACATCCTCATCTCCGCCTCGATCCTGCTGGTGCTCTCGCCGCTGCTGGGGCTGATCGCGCTGATCATCGCGCTCGACTCGGGGCGGCCGGTCCTGTACCGGGGCGCCCGCGTCGGCAAGGGCGGCCACCTCTTCTGGATGTACAAGTTCCGCACCCTCAAGCCGGACGCCGAGACGCGACTCGGCCCTTACTACGGCGAGGAGTTGACCCGCCGCACCGAGGAAGAGCGGACCCGGATCGGCGGCATCCTGCGCACGACCCACCTCGACGAGGTACCGCAGCTCTGGAACGTCCTCCGCGGCGACATGGCGATCGTCGGCCCGCGGCCGATCCGCCCCGCCTTCTTCGCCGAACTCTGCCGCGAGATCCCGCAGTACTGGCAGCGCCTCGTCGTCCGGCCCGGCGTCACCGGCTTCGCCCAGACCCGGATCACCCGCGAGGAGAGCTGGGCCGACAAGCTCGCCCACGACATGGAGTACATCGCCGACCGCTCCGTCGGCCTTTACTTCCAGGTCCTCTTCGCCACGGTCAACAAGGTGATGGGACGCGGCCCGGCGGTGACCCCGCCGCCCGAGTCCTAGGGCGCCAGGCGCTTTCCCACACCACTGGTTAGGAAAGGCGCCTCGCCCGGCGCGGCTGCGAGACTCCCGCCCATGTGCGGGATCTGCGGTGTCGTCGCCGGCGAGCGGGAGCGCGGACCCGATCGCGAGGCCGTGGCGCGGATGAGCGGGCGCCTGGTCCATCGGGGGCCCGACGACGACGGTCTCTTCGCCGAGGGGCCGGTGGCGCTGGCGGCGCGGCGGCTCTCGATCATCGACCTCGCCCACGGCCACCAGCCGATCGAAAACGAGGACGGCAGCGCCGTCGTCGTCCAGAACGGCGAGATCTACAACTACCGCGAGCTGAAGCGCGAGCTCGAGGGGCGCGGTCACCGCTTCGCCACCGACTGCGACACCGAGGTCCTCGTCCACCTCTGGGAGGAGGAGGGGGAGCGGTTCGTCGAGCGGCTGCGGGGGATGTTCGCGATCGCGCTCTGGGACAAGCGCCGGCAGCGCCTGCTGCTCGCCCGCGATCGCTTCGGGATCAAGCCGCTCTACTACTCGCATGAGGGCGGCAGCCTCTCCTTCGCCTCCGAGCTGAAGTCGATGCTCGAGCAGCCGGGCTTCTCGCGCGAGATCGATCCGCAGGCGATCGGCGCCTACCTCGCCTTCAACTCGATCCCGGCGCCACTGACGATCTTCAAGGCGGCGCGCAAGCTGCCCCCCGGCCACCTGCTGGCGTGGGAGGGAGGGGAGCTGGAGCTGCGGCGCTTCGCCCGGCCCGGCCCGCCTCCCGATGGCGAGCTGCGTCACGGCACCGAGGCCGAGCTGGCGGCCGAGCTGCGCGAGGTCCTCGACGGCAGCGTCCGCGCCCACCTCGTCGCCGACGTCCCGGTCGGGGTCCTGCTCTCGGGCGGGGTCGATTCCGGCGGCCTCGCCGCGCTCGCCTCGCGCCACGTCGACGAGCCCCTGCGGACCTTCTCGATCGGCTTCGAGGAGCAGGGCTTCGACGAGCTCTCCCGCGCCCGCCTGGTCGCCGAGCGCTACGGCACCGACCACCACGAGCTGGTCCTGCGCCCGGACGCGGTTGAGCTGCTGCCGAAGCTGGTCGAGAGCTTCGACGAGCCCTTCGGCGACTCCTCGGCGCTGCCGACCTACCTGGTCTCCGAGCTCGCGGTAAGCGAGGTCAAGGTCGCCCTCTCCGGCGAGGGCGGCGACGAGCTCTTCGGCGGCTACTACACCTACGTCGCCGACCTCCTCGCCCGCCGCGTCGGCCGCCTCGCCGCGCTGGCGCGACCGCTGGCCGAGGCGCTGCCGAGCCGCACCGACCGGGTCGGCTTCGACTACAAAGCCAAGCGCTTCGCCCGCGCCGCCGCCCTGCCGCCGCTGGAGCGCCACCACGGCTGGAAGGAGATCTTCTCGGCGGAGAGCCGGGCCGAGCTGGCGGGAGCCTCGGTCGCCGGCTGGGATCCGCTTGACCTCTACCGCTCCCGTTACGCCGAAACCGCCGGGGCCGAGCCGCTGGCACGGATGCAGGACGTCGACCTCGGCATCTACCTGGCCGACGACCTGCTGGTAAAGACCGACCGCCTCAGCATGGCCCACTCGCTGGAGCTGCGCGTCCCCTTCCTCGACCAGGAGGTGGCCGAGTTCGCTTTCTCGCTGCCGCGGAAGATGAAAGTCCGCGGCTTTGCCAAGAAGCGGCTGCTGCGCTCGGCCCTGGAGCCGCTGTTGCCGCGCGAGGTGACCCACGGCCGCAAGCAGGGCTTCTCGATCCCGATCGCCGGCTGGCTGCGGGGGCCGCTGGAGCCCTTCGCCCGCGAGGTCCTCGCCCCCTCGGCCGTCGCCCGGCAGGGCCTGCTCGACCCCGCCGCCGTCACTCCCATCCTCGACCGTCACTGCGCCGGGCAGGAGGACCTCAGCCGCCAGATCTGGGGCCTGATGGCGCTTACCCTCTGGTTCGACCGCTATGCCGACTGATCTCGACGCGCTGCTCGCCTTCATCGTCGCCGGCCTGCTGGCCCTGCTGCTGGTGCCGCTGACGAAGCGGCTGGCGGTGCGGGTGGGCGCGATCGACTACCCCAGCGAGCGCAAGCTGCACCTCGCCCCGACTCCGAAGCTCGGCGGCCTCGGGATTCTCGGCGGCGTCCTCATCGCCGGCCTGATCTGGCTCCCCGGCGACGTCGAAAGCCACGCGATCCTGATCGGGGCTGTGGCGATCGTCTGGGTCGGCGTCCTCGACGACGTCTTCGATCTCCCCGCCCCGGCGAAGCTGCTCGGCCAGGTCGTCGCCGTCGTCATCCCCGTCTCCGCCGGGGTGACGGTCGACAACTTCACCTTCCCCTTCTTCGGCCGCCTCACCCCGGGCACCGTCGACCTCCTCACCCTCCCTGGCGGTGGCGTCGTCCACCTCGGGGACGTCGGCACCGTGCTCGCGATCGTGGCGATGATCAACGTGATCAACCTGATCGACGGCGTCGACGGGCTCGCCGCCGGCGTCGCCGTCATCTCCGGCATCACCCTGGCAACGATCGCCCTCTCGCTCGACCGCACCGCCGCCGGAGTGCTCGCCGCCCTCACCGCCGGCGCGGCGCTCGGCTACCTGCGCTGGGGATTTCCGCCGGCCAGCACCTTCATGGGCGACACCGGTTCCAACCTGCTCGGCTACCTGCTCGGCACCGTCGCCGTCCAGGGAGCGCTGAAGACCAACGCCGTGATTGCCCTCTTCATCCCCCTGATCATCCTCGCGGTGCCGATCCTCGACACCGGCTTCGTCGTCGCCAAACGGCTGAAATACCGCCGCCCCGTCTACAAAGCCGACCGCTGGCACTTCCACCACCGGATGGCCGATATCGGCTTCTCCCAGCGCCGCACCCTGCTCTATCTCTACGGCTGGACTGTGGTGATGGCGGCGCTCGCGCTGGCCCTGCGGTTCGTCCCCTACAGCGACGACCACGGCAACTTCGACCCGTTCTGGACCGCGGTGATCGCCGTCTTCGGCCTGCTCGCGCTCGCCGCCAGCATCTACCTGGTCGAGGTGCTGGAGATCCTCAAGCTGCGCCAGACCCGTCTGCGCCAGCTGATCACCCTGCGCCGTCAGGTCGGCCAGCCCGAGCCGGAGCTGCAGGACGTCAACGTCGCCGTCGAGCAGGAGCTCGAAACCGGCAACTTCCCGGCGGTCGATCCCGAAACCGGGGAATTCGAGGCGATCCCCAAATAGAGGCGCCGCCGGTAGTGGCAACCCTCACGAAGTGGCTTCAGAAAGCCATTCCGGGGGCCTCTTCTATATAGTCGAGAGCACGCCCGCTCTGCCCCGAGCCGGGCGTTTATCTGCTTTTTCTTGCCTATGTCTCCTCCTAAGTACGTCGACCTCATCGCGCTGGCCGCCGCGCTCGCAATCTTCCTGCTCGGCGGGTTTCCCCTGCTCGGCTACGCCGTGGCGGCAGCCGCCTGGCTCGCCCAGCGGGGCCTGCAGAGCCTGGCCAACCGGCGGATGAAGGAACACCTCGCCGCCGGCAACCGGCAGAAGGCGATGGGGATCGTCGCCGGCACCACCCTCGGCCGCGTCTGGCTGATGGCGACCGCGGTGCTGCTGGTCGGCCTGGTCGAACGGGAGTCGGGCCTGGCTGCGGCCGTGCTGCTGGCCGCCCTGTTCACGATCTCCTTTGCCGCGCAGGGCATCTCCCATCTGCTCGAGCAGCCCGAGGGGCAGGGGGTCGCGTAGACATGGAGGCGGCGACGAGCCAGGCGCCCGCGGGCGCCCCGCAGCGCGACGGCATGAGCACCAAAGCCAAGGTCTTCATCGGCCTCGGTATCTACCTCGCCGTCGCCGTCCTGCTGCTGCTGATCTTCGGCAACGCCGGCAAGAACGAAGAGTTCAAGCCGCAGAACGAGTTCAAACTCGAACCGTGGGTCTCGATCCACCTCGCCGGGATCGACCTCAGCATCAACAAGGCCGTTCTCTACCTGGTCCTGGCCAGCCTGGCGACGATCGGGACGATGGTCTGGATCGCCCGCCGGATGCAGCAGAAACCGAACCGGGTCCAGACCGCGGTCGAGGTCGCTTACGACCTGACCAAAAACACGATCACCGGCGGCAGCCTCCACGGTGAGCTGGCCCGCAAATGGTTCCCCTTCATCGGCGCCCTCTTCTTCTGGATCTGGTTCTCGAACATGCTCGGCTTCCTGCCGCTGCCGACCAACACCGAGCACCACTTCAGCCTCTTCGGCCTCGAAATTCCGTCCTTCGCGATCTACGCCGCCACCGCCAACATCGCGATCCCGCTGGTCCTCACCCTCGTCGTTTGGCTGAGCTACCACGTCGAGGGCATCCGGGCCAAGGGCTTCCTTCCCTACTTCAAAAGCTGGCTGCCCCCGGGTCTGGAGGAGATGAGCCCGATCGGCAAGGGTGCGATCTTCATCATCGAGGTGATCTCCCATTTCGTGAGGTTGATCTCTCTCTCCGTCCGTCTTTTCGCCAACATCCTCGCCGGTCACCTGCTGCTGCTCTTCATGGGCGGCGGGCTGGCGGTGCTGCTGGGGATCGCCGCCCTCGGGGCGCTCACCTTCCCGCTCGCCTTCGCCTTCTTCATCTTCGAGGTCGGGCTTGTGGCGACCTTGCAGGCATTCATCTTCTCGACGCTTAGCGCTATCTACATCGGCGGAGCGACCTCCGCCACTCACTAGAAAAGGAGCAACTCTCGATGGATCTCACTGCACTCCCGATCGCCGAAGTCACCGACGAAGGTGTCAAAGGCGCCGGCAAAGCGATCGCCCTCGGCGTCGGCGCCGGGCTCGGTTCGATCGGCGCCGGCATCGGCGTGGGCTTCATCTTCGGTAAGGAGATCGAGTCGGTCGCCCGTCAGCCCGAGATGAAAAGCGACCTGGAAAGCATCCGCTGGCTCGGCTTCGCGCTGACCGAGGCGGTCGCCTTCTACACCTTCATCTTCGGCCTGATCGCCTTCTTCCTCTCGTAGGCCGGTATGGAGTTCGTCGGACAAATACTGCCGTTGGCCGCTGAGGCGGCCGAGCACGGCGAAGAAAGCGGCGGCAGCTTCCTGGTCTCCCCGGGCCTCGGCCTGATGATCTGGACGCTGGTCCTCTTCCTGTTCACGATGTGGGTGTTGAGCAAGGTCGCCTTCCCGAAGATCCAGGAAGCGCTCGACAAACGCGCCAACGCGATCAGCGAGTCGATCGAAGCCGCCGAACGGCAGCGCAAGGAATC
>DASSMJ010000038.1:0-59412 GCA_035688955.1 Solirubrobacterales bacterium
TCGCCGGCGATGACCGACTTCATCTTCATGGTCAAAGAGACCTCGCACATGTTCATCACCGGCCCGGAAGTGATCAAAACCGTGACCGGCGAGGAAGTCGAGTTCGAGGAGCTCGGCGGCGCGATGAGCCACAACTCGAAGTCCGGCGTCGCCCACTTCGCCTCCGAGGACGAGGAGAGCTGCCTCGAGGACGTCCGCTACCTGATGAGCTTCCTGCCCTCGAACAACCTCGAGGCGCCGCCGCGGTTCGCTCCCTCAGACGACCCGGAGCGTGAAGACGACGAGCTCGACACCCTGGTCCCCGACGACCCGCAGAAGCCCTACGACATGCGCGACGTGATCGCCCGCGTCGTCGATGACGAGGAGTTCTTCGAGGTCCACGAGCACTTCGCGAAAAACATCGTCTGCGGCTTCTCCCGTCTCGACGGCTATCCGGTCGGCATCGTCGGCAACCAGCCCGCCTTCCTCGCCGGGGTGCTCGACATCGAGGCCTCCGAGAAGGCGGCCCGTTTCGTGCGGACCTGCGATTGCTACAACATCCCGATCCTCACGTTCACGGACGTGCCGGGCTTTCTCCCGGGCACCGACCAGGAGTGGAACGGGATCATCCGCCACGGCGCAAAGCTCCTCTACGCCTTCACCGAGGCGACGGTGCCGAAGCTCACCGTCGTCACCCGCAAGGCCTACGGCGGCGCCTACGACGTGATGAACTCGAAGCACATGCTGGCCGACTACAACGTCGCCTGGCCGACCGCGGAGGTCGCGGTGATGGGCCCCGAGGGCGCCGTCAACATCATCTACCGCAAAGACATCGCCAACTCGCCGACCCCCGACGAGCGTCGCCAAAAACTGATCGACGACTACAAAGCCCACTTCGCCAACCCCTACTCGGCAGCAGAGCGCGGCTACATCGACGACGTCATCGAGCCCCGTCAGACCCGCCCCAAGCTGATCCGCGCCCTGCGGATGCTGCAGAGCAAGCGCGTCGACCAGCCGAAGCGCAAGCACGGCAACATCCCGCTTTAGTCGTCTACAGGGAGCGGTTCACTTCTTCGGCGCGCTCCAGGTTGCGGTCCACCGCGCGGGCGCGATACGCGAGCACGCCGAAGACCGACAGGAGCAGAAGACTGACGGCGATCATCAGCGGTGACCCGGCCGCGATCGACGCGATCAGCACGACTCCGACGAGCACGGCGCGGCCGCTGACGAAGGACGCGGCGCCGGACCCGAGTGAGCGCTGCTCCCGAGCTGAGCCGGCGGCCAGGTAGGCCTCATCTGGATCTTCGAGCCGTTCGCCCCGGCGAGCCGCTTCCGCCAGTCGTTCCTGCTCGCTCTGTGGCAGGCTCCGCCACCGGCCTTCCCACTCGGGGTCCTGTTCATTTCGCAACCGGCGGTAGAGGACGGAGAACGCGACGAGGAAGATCAGGGCAAAAAGGCCGAGCTTGATCAGCAGCTCCATCGCCCAGCTATCGGCAATCCCCTCCAACCCCATGAGGAGTGTGAGGCAGCTCAACTCCAAGTGCTTGCTGGCGAGTTGAGGAGCACCTGAACCTCGGCCGGTGTCTGTCCGTAGGACCGGGCACCGGCCACTCCGGCCGGAAAACCGAAAGGAGCACCTCATGAGACGGTTGCTGCTCGCAGCCATCATCAGTGCTCTCGTCCTCGGTGCCTTGTCCCAGATGGCCTTCGCCGGAGGCGGCAATCCCGCCGGCAAAGGGCCGCCGAGCCAGTCGTGTCAGGAAATCGAGGCGGAAGGAGGCCGTGTCCCCGGCCACTCGTCCTCCTCGCCCGGCTCCCCCTTCAACGAGCCGGAAATCGACAGCGAAGAAGGCGGTGCCGGAGGTCAGCACTACAGCGAGAAGTCGCAGTACGACGTGGCCTGCTTCCACGTTTCGCGCTGAGACACGCCGGCGCTCGTCCTTTCTCGCCCTGTCGGCGGATAAGGACGAACGCCGCTCAAAGCGCAAGCACCGCAACATCCCGCTCTAGTCATTTAAGCTCAAGTCTTCTTGATCAATAGGAGTGCGTGCCAGTCCGTGCTCAAGATGGGAGGAAAAAGATGAAATACCTGAAGGGACTGGCTCTTGCCGCGGCGCTGGCCGCGGTATTCGCCGTCTTCGCGGCCGGGACGGCTTCGGCGACGGTGATCTGCAAAACGAAAACGAGCCCCTGCGGGTCGCCGTACGCGAAAGGGACCGTGTTCAAGGCGGTATTGACGCCGGGGACGAAAGCCGTCCTCAAAGCCGGCTTCATGACGATCGAATGCACCGAAGGCAACGGGTCGGTCGAAATGACGACCAGCGGCGGCGCCACCGAAACAGTCAAAGGCAACACAAAGACGCTCAGCTTCGGTGGCTGCAACGCTGAAGTGAAAGTCCTCAAAACGGGGACCGGCGAAATTCACTGGACGAGTGGGACGAACGGCACCTTCACAGCCGAAGGGATGGAAGTCACAGGCAGCGCTCTCGGGGTCGATTGCGTGTACGGAGGCAAAATCGGCTCCGGCATCACCCTCAACGGGGGCACCAGCCCGACGATCAGCATCAACGCGAAACTGCCGCTGATCTCCGGCGGCTTCCTCTGCGCCAACCCGGCCTCGATGACCGCTTCGCTGACGGTGATCGAACCGACCCCGCTGTACGTCCTGGCCAGCTAGAACAACCCGGCCCTACGGGACGGCGGTGGCCTCGGTCTCGACGCCACCGCCACCCCGGCCGGGGGCGCCGACCTCTTCGCCGCCGAGGCGGTGGGCCAGGTAGACGGGGATGATCGAGATCAGGATCATCAGCACGGCCACCGCGTTGACGATCGGGAGTTCGTGGGGGCGGAAGAGGTTGGAGAAGATCCAGATCGGGAGGGTCTGTTCGCCGGCCCCGATCGTGAAGTTGGTGACGATGATCTCGTCGAAGGAGAGGGCGAAAGCGAGCAGGCCACCGGCGATCAGGGCGCTTTTCATTCCTGGGAAGGTGACGTGGCGGAAGGTCTGCCAGGTGTGGGCACCGAGGTCGGCCGAGGCCTCCTCGAAGGAGCCCGAGAGGCGCCGCAGGCGGGCGACGGCGTTGTTGTAGACGACGACGATGCAGAAGGTCGCGTGGCCGACGACCACGGTGAAGAGGCTGAGGGGCACGTTGAGCACCTGGGTGAAGGTGTTGGAGATGGCGACGCCGGTGACGATCCCCGGCAGGGCGATCGGCAGGATCACCAGGAAGGAAATCGTCTCGCGACCGAAGAAGCGATGGCGCGCCACCGCGAGGGCGGCCATGGTGCCGAGGACGAGGGCGATCGCGCTAGCCGCCGCCCCCGCTTTCAGCGAGGTGAAGAAGGCTTCCCGCGCCGCTTCGTCCTTGAACGCCTGGCTGAACCAGTGGGTGGTGAAGCTCGGCGGCGGCCACTCGAGGATCTTGCTCGAGTTGAAGGCGTAGACCACGATCACGATCAGCGGGATGTAGATGAAGGCGAGGCCGAGCGCGACCGCGACCCGGAGCAGCATGCGTGAGCGTTTCGAGAGCCTCATCGCTCAGACGTGCTCGAAGGCGCCGAGCTTGCGGGCGACCAGCAGGTAGGCGATCATCACCACGATCGGCACCAGGGCCAGGGTCGCGGCGAACGGTTGGTTGTTGGCGATGTTGCCGAAGATGACGTTGCCGATGAACTGGTCGTTGGAGACCAGCCGCGGGGTGATGTAGTCACCGAGGGTAAGCGAGAAGGTGAAGATCGAACCGGCGACGACGGCCGGAAAGGTGAGCGGCAGGATCACCCGCCGGAAGGTCGTGAAGGGGGAGGCGCCGAGGTCCTCGCTGGCGCTGATCAGGGAGTTCGGCAGCCGCTCGAGACCGGCGTAGATCGGCAGGATCATGTACGGCAGCCAGAGGTAACTGAAGACCAGCCAGACCGCGGTCATCCCGTAGCCGGGGCCGCTCAGCCCGATCGGGTCGAGTGCCCAGTTGATCGCGCCGTTGGCGGATAGCAGCGTCCGCCAGGCGTAGACCTTGACCAGGTAGCTCGACCAGAGCGGCAGCAGGATCCCGATCACCAGCAGCGCCTTGCCGCGGCGGCTCGCCACTTTCGCCATGTAGAAGGCGATCGGAAAGGCGATCACGGCGTCGGTGATCGTCACCAGCAGAGCGGTGCGGACGGTCCGCCAGATGATGTCCCGGTAGACCGGTTCGTTGAACAGCGCTTCGAAGTTTTCGAGGGTGAAGCTCTTTTCGGTCAGGCCGCTGAGCGGGTCGACCGACCAGAAGGCGGCGACCAGGAGCAGCGCCAGCGACCCCAGGTAGCCGATCACCAGCCAACCCACCGGGCCGGCCAGCAGCGCCCCTACCTGCAGGCGCGGGCGGCCCTGGAAGAGGCCGGCCAGGCGATGCCCGACCGACCTCCTCTTCAAGACCGCTTCAGATGCCATGAACTAGAACCGCGTCAGCCCTTGACCGACGTCCAGGCTTTGACCCAGTCGTTGTAGTCCATGCAGTCTTCTTCTCCGTTGCCGCAGTCCGCCAACGGGGTTTCCCAGAAGTAGACCCGATCCCAGAATTCGGGATCTTCGGCGTGGTATTCGGAGCAGAAATTCTTGTTTTCGGTTTCCTTGCAGGCGAGTTCCTGCGCCGGAGCCTCACCGAACCATTCCGCCACTTCGGCGTTGACTTTCGGTTCGATGATCCAGTTCATCCACTCGTACATGCAATTCGGGTGTTTGGCGTCCTTGGCCAGCATCCAGGTGTCCGACCATCCGGTCGCGCCCTCTTCGGGGAGGAAGCCCTGGCTGGCGGGGCTGGCCGCCACCGGCACGCCTTCTTCCTTCAGGGCGAAGTACTGGTACTGCCAGGTGGTGCCGACCTGGATATCGCCGCCGGCGAAGGCGGAGATCTGCTTGGCGGCTTCAGACCAGTATTCGCCGGCCCATTCGCGCTGTTCCTTCAGCAGGTCGACCGCCGCGTTGAACTGTTCTTCGTTCAGCTCGTAGGGGTTTTCGATCCCCAGGTCGGGCTGGTGGGCCTTGAGGTACATGGCCGCGTCGGCGATGTAGCTGGATTCGTCGTAGATGCTGATCTTGCCCTTGTACTTGGCGGCCATCTTCGGGTCGAACATCACGTCCCAGGACTTCGGCGCCGGCTTGACGTCGTCGGAGTTCCACATCAGCAGGTTCGCCCCGCGGCCGTGCGGAATGCCGTAGTTGACGCCTTCGAAGGTGTTGTACGGCTGGTCCTTGAGGTCGCTGAAGACCGTTTTGTAGTTGGGGACGAGGTCGGTGTTGACCGGGGCGACGAGGTCGGCGGCGACGAGGCGGGCGGTCGCGTTGCCGGAGGCCGAGACGCCGTCGTACTGGCCGGTTTTCATCAGCTCGACCATTTCGTCGGAGGTGCCGGCTTCCTTGTTGTTGACCTTGCAGCCCGTCTTCTGTTCGAACGGTTTGCTCCAGCCTGGTTCGACGTAGCCGGCCCAGGAGATCAGCGAAACTTCGCCCTCGCCCTTGCCGACCTTCTGCAGCTCTTCGCTGCTGCTGCCACCGGTGGTGTCACTGCTCCCACCGCCGCAGCCGGCAAGCGCGAGCATGAACACGACCAGACCGGCGACGACGAGCCACGCCGTGCGGGCGGGATTGCCATCCCTTCTCCTCATGGTGCAACCTCCTGTTTCGTTGACTTTCCGCCCACGGCGGCCGCGTGCTCCGGCCGCCAGCCGACGAGGACCTCATCCCCCTGCGCGGGTAGCGCGCCCGCGGACGCGCTCTCCACGTTCTGTTTGACGACCTGGAGCCTCTCCCCGGACTCCAGCTGAACCGTGAAGCGGGTGACCATGCCGGCGTAGGCGACGTCGACGATGCGGCCGGCCTCGGTATCGAGCCCGTCGCCGTCGCCCGGCTCGAGCAGCTCGATCTTCTCCGGGCGGATCGTCATCCGGGTGCCGTCGCGCTCGATCAGGTTGGAGACGCCGACGAAGCCGGCGACGAACTCGTTGGCCGGGTGCTCGTAGAGCTCGAGCGGCGGGCTCACCTGCTCGATCCGGCCGTTGTTGAAGACGGCGATGCGGTCGCTCATCGTCAGCGCCTCGTCCTGGTCGTGGGTGACATAGACGAAGGTGATCCCGACCTCGCCCTGGATCGTCTTCAGCTCGGTCTGCATCTGCTCGCGCAGCTTGAGATCAAGCGCCCCCAGGGGCTCGTCGAGGAGGAGGACCTTGGGGCGGTTGACGATCGCCCGCGCCAGGGCCACCCGCTGGCGCTGGCCGCCGGAGAGCTCGCTCGGCTTGCGGCCGCCGTAGTCGGGCAGGCGCACCATCGCCAGCGCCTCGTCGCGGCGCCGGGCCCTCTCGGCCTTGTCGACCCGCGCCACCTTCATCCCGTACTCGACGTTCTCGCCGACGCTCATGTGGGGGAAGAGCGCGTAGTCCTGGAAGACCGTGTTGACCGCCCGGTCGTAGGGCGGGACCCCGCTGACGTCCTCGCCGGCCAGTTCGATCGTGCCGCTGCTCGGATCCTCGAAGCCGGCGATCATCCGCAGCGTCGTCGTCTTGCCGGAGCCCGAGGGCCCCAGCATGGTGAAGAACTCCCCCTGCGCGATCTCCAGGTCGATCCCGGCAACCGCGACCACCTCCCCGTACTTCTTGGTGAGGCCGGACAAACGGATGTCTGGTGCTGCGGCGTCTATACCCGTGACGTTATCCGGGAAGGTGCGAAATTCAAGAACAACGTGGACGGCGGGGATTAGCCACGGTGGAGTACGGGCGCCAGGGCGCCGCCTCTCCGAACTTTGGGCCCCTATAGGGGACCAAGGTTCGGAGCTGCTGCTGCGGGTTAGTAGCCGGCGGGGTGGCGGGCGATGAAGCCGACGTTGTCGCGCAGGTCTTCGTGCCAGCGCGGGCCGGTTTCGCCGCCGGAGTCGCCGGAGGTGTCCCAGCGGTAGCCGGCGATCACGGCGTAGGCGTGGCCGCCGTTGGCGTAGACGGTGATCCAGCGGCCTTCGCCTTCTTCTCCCCAGCTTTCCATCGGGCCGGAGGGAAGGGGGCTTTCGAGGAAGCGGCCGCCGTGGAGGGCGAAGCTGACCGAACCGGAGCAGTCGTAGCCGCGGTCCCACCAGCGGGCGTGGCCGCCGCCCCAGACGTAGGGCTTGCTGCGGATCTTGTTCGCCGCGGCGATCACCTGCTTGACCCGGGCGGGAGCGCTCGCCGGCGGGATCAGCATCCCGTTCGGCAGCAGCTTCGCTTTCGCGGTCGGGGTGCAGATGTCGATTTCAGCCGGGGACATGCCGCCCGTGGTGCAACGCGCGGAGGCGGAGCCCGGGAGGATTAAGACGGTGGCGAAAAGGGCAATTACAAGTACAAGCCCAGCCAACCTGAAGTTGTGGCGCAAACCGATTCTCCTTCGTCGGCCTACGGGGTTAGCTGTCGGCCTAGCGCGAAAGGAGCTTGCGCCCCCACCAACTTGGTGGGCTCGGCCCGGAAACTTGGTTCCCCCGCTCCCAATGCGCCCTCGGCGCCTGGGATTCGGCGTTCCGGTGATTGAACGCGGGCAGTGTAGACGATCGGGCGGCGCCGCGCTCACAAAACGCCAACATTTGCTCGATTCGCTCGAAAAAGCCGCTCCCATGGAGGTTTTGTTCGACGCCTCGGCTGGTAGCTTGCGCCTTGGGATGAACCTTTCGGGCCGAAAAACGCTCCTCACCGGGGCGACGGGAGGCCTGGGGAGGGCGATCGCCCAGGCGTTGGCCGAGCGTGGGGCGGTGCTGACCCTCAGCGCCCGCAAGCGCGAGGCGCTCGAGGAGATGGCGGCCGACCTGCCCGGCAGTGGCCACTCCGTCCTGCCCTCAGACCTCGCCGAGCCCGACGACGCCGAGCGGCTTGCCGCCGAGGCCGCCGGCACCGAGATCCTGATTGCCAATGCCGGCCTGCCCGGCGCCGGCAAGCTCGACGAGTTCAGCGCCGAGGAGGTCAAGCGTGCCCTGCGGGTCAACCTCGAGGCGCCGATGCTGCTCGCCCGGTCGCTTTATCCGGCAATGCTCGAGGCCGGATCGGGGCATCTCGTCTTCGTCGCTTCGCTCTCCGGCAAGGCCGCCAGCCCCCGCACCTCGATCTACAACGCCACGAAGTTCGGCCTGCGCGGCTTCGCCCTCGGGCTCCGCAGCGACCTCAACCCGCGCGGTGTCGGCGTTTCGATCGTCTCGCCGGGCTTCATCCGCGAAGCGGGAATGTTCGCCGACGCCGGCTCCAAGCCGCCGCCGGGCATGGGCACCTCGACGCCGGAGCAGGTCGGGGCGGCAACCGTCAAGGCGATCGAGCGGAACAAGGTCGAGGTGACGATCGCGCCGCTGCCCCAGCGCGCCGGCGCTCATCTCGCGCTTTTCAGCCCCGCGCTGAGCGTCAAGGTGCAGAGCGGCAGCGCCGGCCAGAAGGCGGCCAAAGACATCGCCTCGGGCCACTCCGTGGACAAGCGCTGAGCGGCGCCCGGCCGGCAGCGCACTTTCCTTAGACTCGCCTACGTGAGCAGCGATTCCTTCGGCGCCCGTTCGACCCTCTCCGTGGGGGGGCGCGAGTACGAGATCTTCCGCCTCGACGCGCTGCAGGAGCGCTTCGACGTCGCTCGCCTGCCCTACTCATTGAAGGTCCTGCTGGAGAACGTGCTGCGGCTCGAGGACGGCACTTCGGTCAGCGCCGCCGACGTCGAGGCGATCGCCTCCTGGGACGCCGCCGCCGAGCCCAGCGTCGAGATCCCTTTCCAGCCCGCCC
Organism: Solirubrobacterales bacterium; assembly: GCA_035688955.1. Taxonomy (GTDB): domain Bacteria; phylum Actinomycetota; class Thermoleophilia; order Solirubrobacterales; family 70-9; genus VAYN01. Next base: position 8,722 of record DASSMJ010000038.1, read on the forward strand.
GGGTCCTCATGCAGGACTTCACCGGCGTCCCCGCCGTCGTCGACCTGGCGGCGATGCGCGACGCGATGGAGGAGATCGGCGGCGACCCGGCCGCGATCAACCCGCTGGTCGACGTCGACCTGGTGATCGACCACTCGGTCCAGGTCGACGCCTTCGGCAACGAGCGCGCCTTCGCGGTCAACGCCGAGCACGACTTCGACCGCAACCGCGAGCGCTACTCGTTCCTCAAGTGGGGCCAGCAGTCCTTTGACAACTTCCGCGTCGTCCCGCCCGCGACCGGGATCTGCCACCAGGTCAACCTCGAGTACCTGGCCCAGGTCGTCTACAGCCGCGAGAGCGGCGGCGCCCTCCAGGCCTACCCCGACACCCTGGTCGGCACCGACTCCCACACGACGATGGTCAACGGGCTCGGCGTCCTCGGCTGGGGCGTCGGCGGGATCGAGGCCGAGGCGGCGATGCTGGGACAGCCGATCTCGATGCTGCTGCCGCAGGTCGTCGGCTTCAAGCTCTCCGGTGAGCTGCCCGAGGGGGCGACCGCGACCGACCTCGTCCTCACCGTCACCGAGATGCTGCGCGAGCGCGGCGTCGTCTCCAAGTTCGTCGAGTTCTTCGGCCCCGGCCTGCCGACCCTCGGCCTCGCCGACCGCGCCACCCTCGGCAACATGTCGCCGGAGTTCGGCTCGACCTGCGCGATCTTCCCGGTCGACGCCGAGACCCTGCGCTACCTCGACCTCACCGGCCGCCCGACCGAGACGATCGCGCTGGTCGACGCCTACGCCCGCGAGCAGGGAATGTTCCATGACGCCAGCTCCGAGGACCCGATCTTCTCCGATCTGCTCGAGCTCGACCTCGGCGACGTCGTCCCCAGCATCGCCGGCCCGAAGCGGCCACAGGACAGGGTGCCGCTGGCCCAGGCGAAGGGTGCCTTCCTCGAGGCGCTCTCGGAGCTTTCGCCCGACGCGGTCGAGGAGCAGGTGAACCCGGTCGACGAGGCCAGCATGGAGTCCTTCCCGGCCTCCGACCCGCCGGCCGAGGACCACGACGACGAGAACGGCAAGCCGCACCCGCTCTCCGCCACCCCTGGCTCGGCCACCAGCCTCGCCAACAAGCGCGGCGACGAGGTCGAGGTGACGATGGAGGGGGAGACCTTCGAGCTCGACCACGGCAGTGTCGTCATCGCCGCGATCACCAGCTGCACCAACACCTCCAACCCAAGCGTGATGCTCGGCGCCGGCCTGCTCGCCCGCAACGCGGTCCAGCGCGGCCTGCGGCGCAAGCCCTGGGTGAAGACCTCGCTGGCGCCCGGCTCGACCGTGGTCACCGAGTACCTGGAGAAGGCGGGCCTGACCGAGTACCTCGACGCCCTCCAGTTCAACCTGGTCGGCTACGGCTGCACCACCTGCATCGGCAACTCCGGCCCGCTGCCGGAGGAGATCGCCGCCGCGGTCGAAGAGAAGGATTTGACCGTTTGCGCGGTGCTCTCCGGCAACCGCAACTTCGAGGGGCGGATCAACCAGCACGTCAAGGCCAACTACCTGGCGAGCCCGCCGCTGGTCGTCGCCTATGCGCTGGCAGGCAGGATGGACGTTGACCTGATCAACGAGCCGCTGGGCGAGGGGCAGGATGGCGAGCCCGTATTTCTGCGCGACATCTGGCCCTCGGCCGAGGAGGTCAACCAGGTGGTCAGCGCCTCGGTCGCCTCGGAGATGTTCGAGCGCAACTACGCCGGGGTCTTCTCCGGCGACGAGATGTGGAACGAGGTCGAGGTTCCAACCGGCGACCGCTACACCTGGCCCGACTCGACCTACGTGCGCCGCCCGAGCTTCTTCGAGCAGATGCCGGCCGCCGCACCCGGCATCGAGCCGATCGCGGGCGCCCGCGCCCTCGCCCTGCTCGGGGACTCGATCACCACCGACCACATCTCGCCCGCCGGCGCGATCAAACGCGACAGCCCCGCCGGCAAGTGGCTGACCGAGCAGGGGGTTGAGGTCAAGGACTTCAACTCCTACGGCTCGCGGCGCGGCAACCACGAGGTGATGATCCGCGGCACCTTCGCCAACATCCGCCTGCGCAACCAGCTCGTCGACCGGGCCGGCGGCTACACGCGCCACTTCCCCGACGGCGAGGAGACGACGATCTACGACGCCGCAATGCAGTACGCAGGGGAAAACGTGCCCCTCGTCGTCCTCGCCGGTAAGGAGTACGGGTCCGGCTCCTCGCGCGACTGGGCGGCCAAGGGGACCAACCTGCTCGGCGTCCGCGCCGTGATCGCCGAGAGCTACGAGCGCATCCACCGCTCCAACCTGATCGGGATGGGGGTCCTGCCCTTGCAGTTCGCCGCGGGGGAGAGCGTCGCCTCGCTCGGCCTCACCGGGGCCGAGAGCTTCGACGTCGGCGACCTTCAGGACGGGAAGGCGAAGACCGTGGCCGTCACCGCCCGCGGCGACGACGGTTCCGAGACGCGGTTCGAGGCGACGGTGCGGTTGGACACGCCGAACGAGGTCACCTACTTCCTCAACGGCGGAATTCTCCAGACCGTGCTGCGCAATTTGAAGTAGGCGCAGCGGGGGCCGCGGGAGGCAGGGGGGTCCGCGCGACCCTCGCTGCACCTGCGCGTCGGTAGCCAGGGAGGGATGCCGACGCGGCCGTTCCCCCTGGCGGGACTGCCCTGAGGAACAGTCAGGGTTTAGCTATACCGGCTCTATACCCCCCGGTCAAGCGCGGTCGAGCGTTTTAACGGTGTTCTGGGCAGCTTTTAGCTATTTCGTTAGCCATTTTCGTTTGAGAAAACTTCATGTCTTTAGATTCCCCAGCCCTTGCGCTCGATCAGCTCGATTCCGACCACGCTGCCGACCGGGCCGACGGGGGTGAGGGTCGCCGCCAGCAGGGTGTAGGGGGCCTCCTTGCGCACGCAGGCGATCCAGATGAACACGCAGAGAGCGATAAAGCCGAGGCCGTGGGCCCAGCCGAAGAGCATCGTCTCGGTTTCGAACCCGGGCAGCAGCCAGAAGGCGATCAGGCCGGCGAAGATCGCCAGCTCGATCCAGGAAAGCCGCTTTACCCAAACGAACAGCTCACCCGGCACGGGCTTCTCGAACGGGCGCCGCGGCACGTTCAGGTTCCGGCCGTGAGCGCGGTGAGGACGATCCGCTCCTGCTCGCGGGCGTGCGCCCCCGAGTAGCCCTCGCCCGTGCTGGCGCGGCCCTGACGCCCGATGTAAGTGAGGGTGACGCCCTCGGGCAGGACGTCGGGCATGCGCCGGCTCATCACCTTCCAGGCGCCCATGTTGCGCGGCTCCTCCTGGACCCAGGCGATCTCCTTCAGGTTCGGGTAGGAGGCGATCAGCCGTTCCAGCTGTTCCTTGGCGAAGGGGTAGAGGACCTCGACCCGGGCGATCGCCACGTTCTCGGCGGCGCCGCGGCGCTCGCTCGAGTCCATGTCGTAATAGACCTTGCCGGTGCAGAGGACGAGGCGCTCGACCTTCTCGCGGCGCTCGCCGGCGGTCGGGTCGTCGAGGATGAACTGCAGTTCGCCGTCGGTCAGCTCCTCGAGGGTCGCGGTCGCCTTGTCGAGCCGCAGCAGCCCCTTCGGGGTGAAGACGATCAGCGGCCGCGGCTTCTTGATCAGGCCCTGGCGGCGCAGCAGGTGGAAGTACTGGGCGGCGGTGGTCGGGTAGGCGATGCGGATGTTGCCCTCGGCCCCGAGCGCGAGGAAGCGCTCGATCCGGGCGCTTGAGTGCTCCGGGCCGGAGCCCTCGTAGCCGTGCGGCAGCAGCAGGGTGAGCCGCGTCTGCTGGCCCCACTTCGACTCGCCGGAGACGATGAAGCTGTCGATGATCACCTGACCGGCGTTGGCGAAGTCGCCGAACTGGGCCTCCCAGAGGACCAAGGCGCTCGGGCTCGCCGCCGAGTAGCCGTACTCGAAGCCGAGGCAGGCGGTCTCCGAGAGAGGGCTGTTGTAGAGCTCGAAGGGGGCGGCGGCGTCCTCGAGGTGCTGCATCGGCGTGTACTCGAGGCCGGTGTTCTCGTCGTGGAGGACGAGGTGGCGGTGGGAGAAGGTGCCGCGCTCGGTGTCCTGGCCGGTGAGGCGGATGTGCACGCCGTCGGTCAGCAGCGAGCCGAAGGCGAGCGCCTCGGCCTGGCCGAAGTCGATCCCGCCCTGCTCGAGGGCCTCGACCCGGCGCGCCAGCGGGCGCCGCAGCTTGCGGTGGACGTTGAAGCCCTCGGGCGTCTTCAACAGCGCCTCGTTCAGCGCCCGCAGCTTCTCGGCCGGGAGGGCGGTGTGGACCGGTGGACTGGCGGTGCGGTCGAGCAGTTCGCCGGTCTGGGTGGTGCCGGTGACGGTCGGATCCTCGTACTCGCCGGCCTCCATCTTCTCGCGCAGCCCCTTCAGCGCCCGCGACATCTCCGCGTGGCGCTCGTCGGAGGCGCGGCCGACCTCCTCGGCGCTGACCGTGCCCTCCTCGATCAGCTTCTCGGCGTAGATCTCCGAGACCGGCGGGTGGGCTTTGATCTTCGCCGCCATCGTCGGCTGGGTGTAGGCGGGCTCGTCGGTCTCGTTGTGGCCGAAGCGGCGGTAGCCGATCACGTCGATGACGATGTCGCGGCACCAGCGGTCGCGGTAGGCCATCGCCAGGCGCACGGCGGCGACGCAGGCCTCGACGTCGTCGGCGTTGACGTGGATGATCGGCACGTTGAACCCCTTCGCCATGTCGGCGGCGTAGGGGGTGGAGCGGGCGTCCGACGGGTCGGTGGTGAAGCCGACCTGGTTGTTCTGGATGACGTGGATCGTGCCGCCGGTCGCGTACCCCTTCAGCGCCTGCAGGTTGAGCGTCTCGGCGACCACGCCCTGGGCGGGGAAGGCGGCGTCGCCGTGCAGCAGCACCGGCACCGCCCGCTTGAAGTCGTGGCTCAGCTCCGGTCCCTCGAAGTCCTGCTGAAGGAAGCGGGTGCCGCCGGTGACGACCGGGTCGACGAACTCGAGGTGGCTCGGGTTGGGGTAGAGGCGGACTGAGATCTTCTGGCCGTCGGCGGTCTCGTAGACCCCGCGGTGGCCGTAGTGGTACTTGACGTCGCCGGTGCCGCCGTGGGGAATCGCGGCGACGGCCTTGACCGCGTCGATCTGCTTCGAGCCCTCGAACTCGGCGAGGATCGATTCGACCGGGCGGCCGAGGTTGTGAGCGAGGACGCTGAGGCGGCCTCGGTGGGCCATCCCGAAGACGACCTCCTCGGCGCCGGCGCGCTGGGAGAGGGTGACGATTTCGTCGAGCATCGGCACGACGACGTCGAGCCCCTCGATCGAGAACATCTTCTGCCCCAGATACGCCTTCTCGAGGAAGCGCTCGAACTGGAAGACGTCGATCAGCCGCTCCAGCAGGCGTTTTTTCTCGGCGTTGGCGAGGGGCTGGCGGTGCGCTCCGGTCTCGATCATTTCCCGCAGCCAGATCCGCTGCTGGTGGGAGGAGAGGTGCTCGACCTGGTAGCCGATCGTGTCGCAGTAGGCGTCGCGCAGGCGCGGCAGCGCCTCCAGCAGGGTCTCGCCCGGGACCCCGATCCGCAGGATCGAGGCCGGGATCTTCGCCATCAGCTCGGGCGTGAGGTTGACGTTCTCCGGCTGCAGCGCCGGGTCGCCCTTCGGCTCGGAGCCGAGCGGATCGAGCCGGGCGGCAAGGTGGCCATGGGTGCGGTAGGCCTTCAGCAGCGAGGTCGCCGCCTGCACCGCCTGCAGCAGCTCTTCGTCGATCTGGCCGGGGGCGGTGGTCGGTTCCGCGCTCGGGGCGCCGGCGCCGAGGGGCGGCGCCGAGGCCGAGGCGGGGTGGGCCTTGCTGACCAGCGAGGGGTCGAGGCCGAGGTCCTCGGCGACCGACTCGTAGAACTCGTCCTCGCCCTGCAGCAGCTGCTCGACCCGACGCAGGAAAGCGCCCGACTCGGCCCCCTGGATGACCCGGTGGTCATAGGTCGAGGTCAGCGTCATCACCTTGGAGACGCCGAGCTGCTTGATCCGTTCGGGCGAGGCGTGAAGCCACTCGGGCGGGTAGGCGATCGAGCCGGTGGCGATGATCGCGCTCTGGCCGGAGAGCAGCCGCGGCACCGAGGCCATCGTCCCGATCCCGCCGGGGTTGGTGAGGCTGATGTTGGTGCCCTGGAAGTCGTCGGCGGAGAGCTTGTTCTCGCGGGTCTTCGCGATCAGCTCTTCGTAGTTGGAGTGGAAGCCGGTGAAGTCGAGCTCGCCGGCGTTCTTGATCGCCGGGACCATGAGGCTGTGGGAACCGTCCTTTTTCTCCACGTCGACGGCGATTCCGAGATTGATCGGGTTGCCTTCGATCGCGAACGGCTTGCCGTCTTTGGCGGCGAAGACGCGGACCATCACCGGGAACTCCTTAGTCGCCTGCACGATCGCCCAGGCGACGAGGTGGGTGAAGGAGACCTTCAGCCCGCGGTCTTTGAGAACCGAGTTGATCGATTTGCGTTTGGCGTCCAGCGTGTCGACGGCGATCGTCCGGAACGAGGTCGCGGTCGGCACCGCCCGGCTTTCGTCCATCGCGTTGGCCAGCATCGCCGCCGCTCCCCGCAGCTGCTTGGCCTCGCCGACTGCGGCGGGCGCGGCACCGTTGCCGCCGCCGTTGGCGGCAGCCAGCACATCCTCTTTGGTGATCTTCGAGTTGGGGCCGGAGCCACCGACGGAGTTGAGGTCGACCCCGGCAGCCTGCGCGACTCTCCTTGCGAGGGGGGTAGCTCGAACATCCGTGGACGAGGAGCCGTTGCCCGCGGGTCCTGCCGCCGAAGGGGACCCACCACCCCCACCTACGGCGGGGGCGGTCCCCCCTTCGACGTCACCCACGGGAGACGCCGCACCAATTGACGATTCCATCTCCGCGAGAGGTTGACCAACCTTCACCTCGTCATCAACAGAAGCAAGAAGTTTCGTGATCACGCCGGCGGCGGGAGCTGGAACCTCGGCATCGACCTTGTCGGTGGAGACCTCGACGACCGTGTCGCCCTCGGAGACCGAGTCACCCTCAGCTACATGCCACTCCAGCACGACCCCGGAGGACACGGACTCGCCCATCTCAGGCATAGCGATAGTCACGGCCTCTCCCGCGGGTGGCGACGATGCCGAGGACTCCCCCGACAGGGGGAGCCCGGTATCGGAGACAGGACCCGCGGGCTCCGCGCCCGGTCCCTCGCCGTTAGTCGTCCCGCCAAGCGCCGGCGAATCCGGATTCACCTCGCCCGTCGCTTCCATCTCGGCCAAAAGCTGCCCGACTTTGACCTCGTCGTCCACCGCCGCCAGCAGCTTCGTGATCACTCCATCGGCCGGGGCCGGAACCTCGGCGTCGATCTTGTCGGTGGAGACCTCGACGACGGTGTCGCCCTCGCTGACGGTGTCGCCCTCGGCGACGTGCCACTCGAGGACGATGCCCTCGGTCACCGACTCGCCCATCTCGGGCATTGCGATCTGCACGGTGGCCGTCTCTGGCATCTCTCTGTCTCAGTCTAAGGAAAGAGGTTTATCGGGTGCGCCATCGAGATACCCTGGTACCCGATGAGCTACTTCGTCACCGGCGCCACGGGATTCATCGGCCGCAATCTGGTCGAGAAATTGCTGCAGCGGGAGGGGACCGTCTACGCCCTCGTGCGGGCGGGGTCCCGCGGTCGCCTCGAGGAGCTGCGCACCGCCTGGGGTGCCGACGGCGCCCGGGTGGTGCCGATCACCGGCGATCTCTCCCAGCCTGGACTCGGTGTCTCCGAGGAGGACCTGCTGACGATGCGGGGGGAGATCGACCACTTCTTCCACCTGGCGGCGATCTACGACCTGATGGCCGACGCCGAGGCGCAGGAGATCGCCAACGTCGAGGGGACGCGCAACGCGATCCAGCTGGCGGGTGCGGTCGAGGCGGGCTGCTTCCACCAGGTCAGCTCGATCGCGGTTGCCGGTCTCTACAAGGGCGTCTGGGACGAGGAAATGTTCGACGAGGCCGAACGGCTGGACAACAACCCCTACTTCCGCACCAAGCATGAGTCCGAGCGGCTGGTCCGCGACGAGTGCCAGCGGCCCTGGCGGGTCTACCGGCCCGGGATCGTCGTCGGCGACTCGCGCACGGGGGAGATCGACAAGATCGACGGCCCCTATTACTTCTTCAAGACCCTGCAGCGGCTGCGGCGGGTGGCGCCCTCGTGGCTGCCGATCGTCGGCATCGAAGGCGGCGAGATCAACATCGTCCCGGTCGACTACGTCGCCGCCGCGATCGACCACATCGCCCACAAACCGCGCCTGAACGGGCGCGCCTTCCACCTCACCGATCCCAACCCGCACACGGCGGGGGAAGTGATCAACCTCTTCGCCGGCGCCGCCGACGCGCCGCAGATGGCGGTGCGGCTCGACACCGACGTCACCGAGCCGGCGACCGGCGCGATGCGCACGGCGCTGAAGCTACTACCGCCCGCCAGGCGCGCGGCGAAGCTGGCGCTGAACCAGCTCGGGTTGCCGCCGGAGCTCCTCAACTACGTCGACTACCCGACCAGCTTCGACTCGAGCCGGACGCAGAAAGCGCTGAAAGGGTCCGGGATCGAGGTGCCGCCGCTGGAGAGCTACGCGACCCGGGTCTGGGACTACTGGGAGCGCAACCTCGATCCCGACCTCTTCAAGGACCGCTCGCTCTCGGCCGCGGTGCGGGGCAAAATCGTCCTCATCACCGGCGCCTCTTCCGGGATCGGCAAAGCGACCGCGGTCAAGGTCGCCGACGCCGGCGCGACGGTGCTGCTCGTCGCCCGCTCGCTCGACAAGCTGGAAGAGACCAAGGACGAGATCGTCGCCGGTGGCGGCGCCGCCCACATCCACCAGTGCGACCTCGCCGACATCGAGGACATCGAGCGGATGGCCGAGGAGGTTCTGACCTACCACGGCCACGTCGACATCCTCGTCAACAACGCCGGCCGCTCGATCCGGCGCTCGATCGCGCTCTCCTACGACCGCTACCACGACTTCGAGCGCACGATCCAGCTCAACTACCTGGGCTCGGTGCGGCTGATCCTGGCCCTGCTGCCGGCGATGCGGGCCCGCAAGCACGGCCACATCATCAACATCAGCTCGATCGGGACGCAGACGAACCCGCCGCGGTTCTCGGCCTACGTCGCCTCGAAGGCGGCGCTGGACGCGTTCAGCCGGGTGATCGCCTCCGAGGTGGTCGACGACAACGTCCACCTGACGACGATCCACATGCCGCTGGTGCGGACGCCGATGATCGCGCCGACGCGGATGTACGACATGTTCCCGGCGATCACCCCCGAGGAGGCGGCGGAGATGATCACCAAGGCGATGATCCGGCGCCCGAAGAAGGTGGCGACGCGCCTCGGAACCTTCGGCGAGCTGATGTACGCGGTGGCGCCGAAGGCCAGCGACTCGATCCTCAACACCGCCTACAAGCTCTTCCCCGATTCGCAGGCGGCGAAAGGGAAACGGGAGGAGGCGCGGGACAAGGCACCTTCGACCGAGGCCGTTGCCTTCGCGCACCTGATGAAAGGCGTGCACTGGTAGCGAGGTAGGTTGAGGCGGTGGCGGAACGCCGGCTCAAGCATTGGGGGTGGGGGTACGAGGATCAGGTGCCTTCGGCTACTCAGCTGCGGGAGGCTGCTGAAGGGATCAGGGCTCGCTTTGGTTTCGGGGGTGAGGTCGAGAGGCCGGTGCCATTGGGGGAGGTGGAGCAGAGGGGGTCGCGGTTGAAGCGGCCTGAGGCTTTTGGGGATCTGTTCTCGGACGGGCGTTACGAGCGGGTTTCGCATGCGCTGGGGAAGGCTTACCGCGATGTCGTGCGGGGGTTCTACGGCAAGTTCGAGAACCCACCGGACCTGGTCGCCTCTCCCCGCGACGAGTCTGAGATCGAGACGGTGCTGAGCTGGGCCGAGGCGGAGGGTGCGGCGGTGATTCCGTTCGGGGGCGGGACCAGCGTCGTCGGCGGGGTCGAGGCGCGGCTGGGGGAGCGGCCGGTCGTGTCGATGGATCTGCGCCGGCTCGATCGGGTGCTGGAAGTCGACCCGACCTCGCTGGCGGCGCGGATCCAGGCAGGGGCTCTCGGGCCGGGGCTGGAGGAGCAGTTGCGCGAGCACGGGCTGACCCTGCGCCACTTTCCACAGTCATTCGAGTACTCGACCCTGGGCGGTTGGATCGCGACCCGCGCCGGCGGCCATTTCGCCACGCTCGAGACCCACATCGACGACTTGGTCGAGTCGGTGCGGGCGATCACCCCGCGCGGGATCTGGGAGAGCCGGCGGCTGCCTGGTTCCGGCGCGGGACCGTCGCCCGACCGGATGCTGATCGGCTCGGAGGGGATCCTCGGCGTGATCGCCGAGGCCTGGGTGCGGGTGCGCCCGCGCCCCGAGTTCAAGGCCTCGGTGGGCGTCGAGTTCAGCGACTTCGGCGCCGCCACCGAGGCGGTCCGGGAGCTGGCGCAGTCGGGCCTGCACCCGTCGAATCTCCGCCTCCTCGACGCCGGCGAGGCCGAGCTGACCGGCGCCGGGGACGGCAGCAGTCACCTCCTCCTGCTCGGCTTCGAGTCCGCCCACTGCTCCGTGGACGCGCCGATGAACGAAGCCCTCGGCATTGCCCGCGCCCACGGCGGCGCCCCCGGCGAAGTCCGCACCTCTTCCCCGACGGGACGAAAATACGCCGATATGGAGGGAAATCGTCCCGTCGACACCTGGCGCGGGGCGTTCCTGCTGGCTCCGTATTTGCGCGACACCTTCGTCGCCTGCGGCGTCCTCTCCGAGACCTTTGAGACGGCGATCACCTGGGACCGCTTCGACGAGTTCCACGCGACCGTGATGGAGATGGCGCGCCGCTCCGTCTCCCAGGTCAGCGGCGTCCCCGCCGACGGCCCCGGCTCGCCCCGCGTCAGCTGCCGCTTCACCCACGTCTACCCCGACGGCGTTGCCCCCTACTTCACGATCCTCGCCCCGGCGATCCGCGGCGGCGAGGTCGAGCAGTGGGACGAGATCAAGGCCGCCGTCTCCGAGGCGATCATCGACGCCGGCGGCACGATCACCCACCACCACGCCGTCGGCCGCGACCACCGCCCCTGGTACGACCGCCAGCGCCCCCCTCCCTTCGCCGCCGCCCTCCGCGCCGCCAAGTCCGAGCTCGACCCTGCAGGAATGCTCAACCCCGGCGTTCTGATCGACCCCTAGCACCCGCATTGTCTAACTACTCTTGGGCGAGATGAGACCCACCGAGTCACGGGCGCAGCCAGACGGACTTCTTCCCAGGGCCAAGGTGAAGACCGGGATTGACGTCGCTCGGCGGTACCCTTTCGCGACTCCAATTCACGGCCGGGTAGCTGATGGAGATGCCCGAGCCGCGCCCCTCGATGGAAACGATCACCTCTGAACAGCCAACCGTGCCGGGCCCGGCGACCGAGTCGCATGAGCCCGACACCGGCGAAGTCGTGCCGCGGCGCTCGCCACTGCGGGCGGCGATCAAGACCGGGCGGCCGAAGGAGTGGATCAAAAACGTCTTCGTGTTCGCCGGGCTGCTCTTCTCCGGCAAGTTCAACCAGTCGCACGAGGTGCTGGAGGCGTTCATCACCTTCGTCGCTTTCTGCCTGATCTCCAGCGCCGGCTACTTCGTCAACGACCTGATCGACGTCGAGCTCGACCGCAAGCACCCGAAGAAGCGCTTCCGCCCACTGGCGGCCGGCGAGCTCTCGGAATCGGCGGCTAAAGCGATCGCCCCCGCGCTTGCCGTCGTCGCGATCGCGATCGCCTTCCTCGTCAACTGGCAGGTCGGCCTGATGGTGGTCGGCTACGGGATCGCCCAGGTCGCCTACAGCCTCGGCCTCAAGCAGATCGTGATCATCGACGTGATGACGCTGGCCGGCCTCTTCATCCTCCGGGTCGCCGCCGGCGCCAGCGCCGTCGATGCCCACGCCTCCGAATGGCTGATCCTCTGCACCGGCATGCTCGCCGCCTTCCTCGGCTTCACCAAGCGCCGCCAGGAGGCGGTCTCCGAGCTGCACGAGGGCACCTCGACCCGGCCCGTGCTCGAGCACTACTCGCTGCCCTTCCTCGACCAGATGGTCTCGATGGTCACCACCGGCACGGTGATCAGCTACGCGATCTACACCGTCAACTCACCGCTCGTCGGCAGCAAGATGATGCTGACGATCCCGCCCGTCGTCTACGGCATCTTCCGCTACCTCTACCTGATCTACGACCGCAACGACGACCGCTCGATGTCCGGCATCATCGCCGGCGACCGCGGCATCCAGGCGGCCGGCGCCGCCTTCGCGATCATCGCCTTCCTACTGCTCTACGTCTTCGACTAGCGACTCCGAACTTTGGTGGGCTAGAGCCCCCCGAATCTCGGAGCTACGCCAATTCGACCTCGGGGCCGCCGCCTTCCATCAGGTAGAAGCGGGCCCTGGAGAGCTCCTCGCCGTTGACCTGGACGACCGCGGCGTGGGGGCCGGCGGTGGCGAAGGCAGCGGTGGCGGCGATCGACATGACTAGGCGCTGCTCCTGGCCTTCGGGGAGGCCGGGGGGGCGGCCGGTCTCGAAGTTGGCGGTGAGGCCCTCGCCGAGCTCCTGGCCGTCGGGGTCCTGGACGGTGACGACCAGCTCGTGGGGGCTGTTGGTCTCATGCCAGGCGATGTCGATGCCGAGGCCGATCGAGAAGGACCACTCGGCGGGCAGCTCGGGGAGGCGGAGGACGTTCCAGCCGCCGCCGGTCAGGTAGAGCTTGCCGTTGACGGCCTCGCTGTAGTCGCAGAGGAGGACGAAGCCGATCTCCACGGCGCTAGGCCTCCGGCCCCTCGCCCTCGGCGTAGGGGACGACCGGTAGGTCGGAGCGCAGCTCCACCTTGCCGTTGCGGGTGAACTGGAGGTCGATCGTCTCGTTCTTGCGGTAGGTGCCGAAGAGGCCGAGGTACATCGCCAGCCAGCGGCCGGTGCCGACCTTCTCCTTGACGATCGGGCGGTTGAAGACGATCTCGCCGGCTTCGATCCGGTAGCTGTCCGGACTCTGCTCGATCCCGTTGATGAAGACGGTGTAGGGCGGCTGGGCGCCGGCCGGCAGCTTCACCCGCTCGCCGGCGGCGTAGCTGCCCTTCGGGATCTCGGTGTCTGCCTTGCTCATCGCTCTTCTTCCTCCGCCTCCAGAGTCTCGCGCACCAGGTCGAACGGCGTGTCGTGGCTCGTCGGGTCGAGCTCCTCCCGCACTACCCCGCCCTTGAAGGGCACGAACGTGCCGTCGCCGCGGACGTCGACTCCCGCCACCGGCTTGCGGAACAGCCCCTTGCCGCTCAGCTGCAGCCGCGCGTGGACCTGCTGGGAGGGCTCGTAATCCCGCAGCGACTGCACCGGACGCACCGGCCCCTCGGCGCGGATCGCCAGCGCCCGTTCGCGCATCGCGGCGACCGCCTCGGCGAGGTCGTCGAACTGCGCGTGGTCGACATCCGACCCGTGGCGGACGGTCAGCTTCCAGCGAGACACGGGCGCGAGGCTAGCTGGATGTCGATGTGAGGCGAGTTATGGCGGCTATTCCGCCATAACTCGCCGTGCTCGTGCTCGGTCAGCTTCCGGGCGGGAGCAGCACCGCGTTGATCGCGTGGACGATCCCGTTGCTGCAGCGGATGTCCGTCTTGATGATCTTCGCGTCGTTGACGAAGGCGTTGTCGCCGCGGACCGAGAAGGTCACCTTCGCGCCCTCGGCGGTCTTCGCCGACTTCGTCTTCAGCACCTCGGCGGCCGGCACCGTCCCCGGCAGCACGTGGTAGAGCAGCACCTTCTTCAGCATCGCCTTGTTGGACGCCAATTCGTTCAGCGTCTTCTTCGGCACCTTGGCGAAGGCGGCGTTGGTCGGGGCGAAGACGGTGTACTTCGTCTTGCCCGAGAGCGTGCCCACCAGGCCCGCCTTCTTGACCAGCGAGACCAGGGTGGAGAACTGGGGCGATCCCGCCGCGGTTTCGACGATGTTCTTGCTTGGGGCAGCGGAGGCGCTGCCGACCGGCAATGCGATCACCATCAGGGCGGCGAGCAGTGCCAGAGTTCGCTTGAGCATCGGACCTCCTTTGGATAGGGATTCCTTTCCTCGGGAGTACGGGGCACCCGCGAAATCGGATGCCTCAGATTTAAAAAGGCCGGATCAGGCGCCGCGGCGGGGGCGCTTCGGGCGGCGCGCCGGCGGGCCGGTGATTTTCTCCGGTCCCTCGCGCTCCTCGATCGGCTTGTAGGCGAGCTCGCGCTCGCCGGTGTAGATCTGCCGCGGGCGGGCGATTTTCTTCTCCGGGTCTTCCTGCATCTCCATCCACTGCGCGACCCAGCCGGCGGTGCGGGGGATGGCGAAGATGACCGTGAACATCTCGGTCGGGATCCCCATCGCCTCGTAGATGATCCCCGAGTAGAAGTCGACGTTGGGGTAGAGCTTGCGCTCGGTGAAGTACTCGTCGTCGAGCGCGCGTTTCTCCAGCTCGCGCGCAATCTCGACCAGCGGGCTGTACTCGGTGGCCTCGAAGACCGGCTCGATGTACTGCTGGATGATCCGCGCCCGCGGGTCGTAGTTCTTGTAGACCCGGTGGCCGAAGCCCATCAGTTTCTCGTCGCGCTGCTTCACCCGCTCGAGGAAGTCGGGGATGTTCTCCGGCGACTCGATCCGCCGCAGCATCCGCAGCACCGCCTCGTTGGCACCGCCGTGCAGCGGCCCGTAGAGCGCCGCGACCCCGGCCGCCACTGCCGAGTACGGGTCGACATCTGAGGAGCCGACCCCGCGAACCGCGTTGGTCGAGCAGTTCTGTTCGTGATCGGCGTGGAGGATGAAGAGGACGTCGAGGACTTTGGTCAGCGCCTCCTTGGGGATGTGCCGGTCTTCGGTCTTCTTGAACATCATCGAGAGGAAGTTCTCGGCGTAGGAGAGCTCGTTGTCGGGATAGACGTAGGGGAGGCCCATGTTGTGCCGGTAGGAGAAGGCGGCGAGAGTCGGCACCTTGGCGATCAGCCGCACGGCGGCCATGTAGCGCTCTTCGGGATCGCCGATCTGCTTCGCGTCGGGGTAGAAGGTCGAGAGCGCGCCGACACCGGCGAGCAGCATCCCCATCGGGTGGGCGTCGTAGCGGAAGCCCTCGAAGAAGTGCTTGAGGTCCTCGTGGACGAAGGTGTGGTGGGTGATGTCGAAGACCCAGCGATCCAGCTGCGGGGCGGTCGGAAGCTCGCCGAAGATCAGCAGGTAGGCGACCTCGAGGAAGGTCGAGCGCTCGCAGAGCTGCTCGATCGAGTAGCCGCGGTGTTCGAGGATCCCGGCCTCGCCGTCGATGTAGGTGACCGCCGAGCGGCAGGAGGCGGTGTTGGTGAATGCCGGGTCGTAGGCCAGCATCCCGAATTCGTCCTCGTCGACTTTGATCTGGCGCAGGTCCATCGCCCGCACCGTGCCGTCAGAGATCGGCAGCTCGTAGGTCTTGCCGGTGCGGTTGTCGGTGACGGTCAGCGAGTCGGTGGCCATGGGGCGGCGCCCATTCTGTCACTTCGCCCGCGTCGGCTGTTAAGAGGCGGCGACGCCCTCGAACTGCGTCATCGCCCGCAGGTGCTCGAAGCGCTCGTCGATCTCCTCGCGGGTCAGCCGCGAGACGCGCTCGGTCCCGAACTCCTCGACATTGAAGGAGGCGAGGACGGTGCCGTAGCCCATCGCCCGCCGCAGCTCGGCGTCGTCCAGCTCGCCCTCGACGCCGTCGAGGTAGCCGAAGAAGCCGCCGGCGAAGCTGTCGCCGGCGCCGGTCGGGTCGCGCACGTCCTCGAGCGGGAAGCCGGGGAGAGCGAAGAAGCCGTCCCCGGTGAAGAGGGCGGCGCCGTACTCGCCCTGCTTGGCGATCACCGCCCGCGGCCCCATCGCCATCACCGCGCGGGCGGCCCGGGCGAGGTTCGACTCACCGGTCAGCATGCGGATCTCGGCGTCGTTGACGACGAGGCAGTCGACCTCGGCGATCGCCGCCGTCAGCGAGTCCTTGGCGGTTTCGATCCAGAGGTTCATCGAGTCGAGGCCGCTGAGCCGCGCCGCCTCGCATTGGGCGCGGACCTGGCGCTGCAGGTCCGGCTGGATGTTGGCGAGGAAGAGGGTGTCGGCGGCCTGCGAGGCGGCCGAGAGCTTGGGCTCGAACTCGGCGAAGACGCCGAGCTGGGTGTCTTCCGTATGGGCGACATTGAGGTCGTACTCGTAGCGGCCGCGCCAGAAGAAGGACTTGCCGCCCTCGACCCGCTCGATGTCGTCGCAGAGGATGCCCCGGCCTTCCAAAACCTCGAACTGCTCGGCGCCGAAGTCGTCGCCGACGGGGCCGACCGGGCGCACCTCGGTGAAGAAGCTCGCCGCCAGCGAGAAGTGCACGGCGGCGCCGCCGAGCATCCGCTCGCGCTCCCCGAACGGGGTTTTGACAGCATCAAACGCGATTGATCCGACAACCGTGAGTGCCATGAGGGAGCCAGGGTAAATCACGTGACCGCACCTCTGACGCCAGCCCTGCGAGACTCCGCGGCCGATGAAGGCGATCAAGATCGAGGAGTTCGGCGGGCCGGAGGTGCTCGAGTACGTCGAGGTTCCCGACCCCAACCCGAAGCTGGCGGAGATCGTGGTCAACGTGAAGCGGATCGGCGTCAACTTCGCCGACACCCACGCCTCCCGCAACGACTACCTGGCCGAGCAGACCCTGCCGCTGATTCCCGGCGCGGAGATCAGCGGCCAGACCAACGACGGGCGCCGCGTCGCCGTCCTGCTCGGGAGCGGCGGCTACGCCGAGAAGGTCGCGGTCCCGCAGGGACAGCTGATCGAGCTGCCGCCGGAGGTCGACTACGACCAGGCCGCGGGCGGGCTGCTGCAGGGGCTGACGGCGATGGCGCTGGTCCACCGCTGCGCCCGGATCGAGCCGGGGGAGACGATCGTGGTCGAGGCCGCCGCCGGCGGCACCGGCACCCTGGCGGTGCAGCTGGCGAAGCGGGCGGGGGCGAAGGTGATCGGCCTCGCCTCCAGCGAGGAGAAGCGCGAGCTGGTCCGCGGTCTCGGCGCCGACGCCGCCGTCGACTCGCGCGCCGAGGACCTCGGCGCGGCGATCCGCGAGGCCAACGACGGCAAGCGCGTCGACGCCTTTCTCCACATGAGCGGCGGCGAGCCCTTCGACGCCGAGATGAGCGTGCTCGCGCCGCTGGGGCGGATGGTCGTCTTCGGCATCGCCTCGCGCGAACAGCGCCAGGTATCCACCGCCTCGCTGCTGCGCGGCTCGAAGGCGGTGATCGGCTTCTGGCTGGCGCACCTGCTGGCACGGCCCGACCTGCTCGGGCCGATGATCAAGGACCTCTTCGCGGCGATTGCCGCAGACGAGCTGACGGTTACGATCGGAGAGGTCTACCCGCTCTCCGAAGCGCAGCGGGCGCACGAAGACCTGATCGCCCGCCGCACGAGCGGCAAGCTTCTTTTGGATCCCTCCTCTTAAACACGCATCCAGTGACCGCCTTCAAAGACCTCGGCCTCTCGCCTGACATCCAGCAGGCGCTGGACGAGCTCGGCTTCGAGGAGCCGACGCCGATCCAGGAGCAGGCGATCCCGGAGCTGCTCGGCGGCCATGACGTGATCGGCCAGGCGCAGACGGGGACCGGCAAGACGGCCGCTTTCGGGCTGCCGCTGCTGCAGTACCTCGACCCCGCCAACGACGAGGTGCAGGCGATCGTCCTCACCCCGACGCGGGAGCTCTGCATCCAGGTCACCCAGGCGCTGCGCACCTTCGCCGAGCACCTCGACATCGAGATCGTCGCCGTCTTCGGCGGTGCCCCGATCCGCTCGCAGCAGTCGCAGCTGCGCTCGGGGGCCCACGTCGTCGTCGCCACCGTCGGCCGGATGAAGGACTTGATGTCGCGCCGCTCGCTGGTCCTCACCGCGGCCCGCTACGTGGTCCTCGACGAGGCCGACGAGATGCTCGACCTCGGCTTCATCGAGGACGTCGAGAGGATCCTGCGGATGTGCCCGAGCGGGCGCCAGACGGCGCTCTTCTCGGCGACGATGCCGCCGCCGATCCAGAAGCTCGCTGAGGGCTACATGTACGACCCGGTGACGATCAAAATCACCCCGAAACAGCTGACGGTCGACAAGATCTCCCAGGCATTCGTCGAGGTCCCGGCAAAGGAGAAGGCCGCGCGGCTGGTCGAGCTGCTGAAGACCGAAGAACCCGAGCAGGCGATCATCTTCACCCGGACCAAAATCGGCGCCTCGAAGCTGGAGAAGACGCTGAAGGACAAAGGCCTCGACGTGAAGGCGCTGCACGGCGACCTCAGCCAGGGCGTCCGCGACGGGGTGATGATCTCCTTCAAGGACCACCGCGTGAAGCTGCTGGTGGCGACCGACATCGCCGCCCGCGGGCTCGACGTCGAGCACGTCACCCACGTCATCAACTACGACGTGCCGAACTCCTCTGAGACCTACGTGCACCGGATCGGCCGCACCGGCCGGGTCGGGCGGACCGGGCGCGCGATCACCTTCGTCACCCCCGACCAGCGCGACGAGATCAGCCGCATCGAGCGCGACGTGAAGACCTCGATCGGTGAGTGGGAGAGCCCGGAGGAGCGGCTCGAGCACGCGCCCCGGCCGCGACGGCGGGAGCGCGAGCGGGGCGAGCGCAGGGAGCGCCGCGAGCGCGAGCCGGCGCCCGCCGCGAGCAACGGCGACGGCGGCGAGCCGAGCGAGGAGCCGAAGGGCAAGACCGTGAAGCTGTTCGTCAACCGCGGCGAGCGCAGCGGCATCGACGAGGAGGATCTGCGCTGGGCGCTGCGCGAGGGAGCCGTGCTCCCCGACGAGGCGGTCCACGACGTCCGCGTCCTGCACCGCTTCTCCTTCGTCGAGGTAGACCCCGACCAGGCCGAGCGCACGGTCGAGTTCCTCGACGGAACCAAGCTCAAGGGCAAGGAAATCCGGCTCGAGATCGCCAAGAGCTGAGCGCATCCGAGGTTGACCCCGCCATAGCGGGGTGAATATCGGAGGCGCGACCGAATCTAGGGCGGCGGAGCGGGTATCTAAGGGCGATGCGCCTCCTGACCCCGTTCCTGGCCGCCTGCCTGGTGATGGTGCTCTCGCTGGTCGGCGAGGCGGCCGCCGACACCACTCCTACCTGCGCCGAAGGGCCGACCACGGTCGGCGACACCACCTATGGCACGCCCTGCGCCGACGTCATCGTCGCGCCCGCCTCGGTGGAAGCCGTCAAGGGCGGGGGAGGCGACGACACGATCATCGCCCCCGTGGTCACGGCGGCGACCGACTGCCCCGGCGGCTGCTTCCTCGGCATCGGCAGCCAGACGTTCGAAGGCGGCCCCGGCAACGACGTCGTCTACGGCGAGCGCGGCAACGACATCCTCCGCGGCGGCGAAGGGGACGACCAGCTCTTCGGTGGCATCGGCGACGACCTCCTGCAGGGCGGCCCCGGCAACGACCGCCTCGGCGGCGGCTTCGGCGCCGACTCGATCGACGGCGAAGAAGGCGACGACTACGTCCGCGGCGACTCGACCATCGACCGCATCTTCGACACCGGCGGCGGCACCGACACCCTCAGCTACTCGACCGGGGTCACGCCCGGCTGGGGTGACGCAGCCGCCGAAAACGGCGTCAAACTGGAACTCGGGACGATCGGCGAAAACGCCAGGAACGGCGTCGCGCCGAACGGCGGCGGCGTCGACGAAGTCGAAACCGGCGTCTTCGAGACGATCGTCGGCACCGCCTTCGCCGACCGGATCGTCGGCACCGGCGCCGCGGAAACGATTTACGGCGGCGGTGGCGCCGACGTGATCGAAGGGGGCGGGGGAGGGGACCAGATCTTCGGCGGCGCCGATGGCGACGTCTGCGTTGCCCCGGGCGGCACCACCGCCGAATGCGAGGGAGCGGTCGCGACGCGGAACACGGGCAAAGTCAGCGTCGGCTTCATCACCCCGCCCGGAGCGACCCCGTACGCGCAGCTCTACCTGGTCGGCAGCAGCGGCGACGACAGCGTCACCGCCACCTACTCGACGGCCGCGGTCAGCTTCGGTCTCACCAGCGGCAGCTTCGACGCCAGCGTCGCCGATGACGGCGGCTGCGAAGTCAAATCCGCGACCGAAGCCGTCTGCCCCCTCGGGGCGATGACGCTCGACTCGCTGATGGTTGCCGGGCTGGGCGGCGCCGACACCATCGCGGTCAACGGCTTCCCCGCCTCGACCGGGATCCTCCTCACCGGCGGCGAAGGCGGCGACTCGCTCGGCGGTCGCGACGGCGACGACATCCTCGTCGACGGCCAGGGGGAGGGACAGGACGTGCTTAACGCCCTCGGCGGCGACGACGCCCTCACCCACAACGGCGGCCCCGACCAGCTGAACGGCGGTGACGGCAACGACCTCTTCCTCTCCAACTCGGTCTGCGACGGCGAGGCCGTGGTCGGCGGCGGCGGCCGCGACAACGCCTCCTGGGCGCGCTTCGGCGAAGGCGTCGCGGCGAACCTCGAGACCCACCTCGCCGGCCGCCCCAGCGGCGGCCCCACCCCCGCCTGCGGCGCCGAACCGCTGGACTCGCTGAGTGAAATCGAGGACCTCGAGGGCTCGGCCTTCGAAGATGACTTCTACGGCGACGCCGGGGCGAACCAGCTGCTCGGCCATCCCGGCGCCGACGCCTACTTCGCCGGTGCCGGCGAAGACTCGATCCTCGCCAACTCCGGCGACGCCGACCGGGTGATCGACTGCGGCGCCGACAACGACGTGGCGACGATCGATCGCCCCAAGTTCGGTGATCCGGCGCCGGTCGAATGTGAGGCGGTCTACGAAGCCGACCCCAACGATTTCAGGCTCAGAACGCTGCTGCCGCCACCGCCCCTGGTGGAGCCGGCACCCGTACCGCCCCCCAAGCCCGCTCGCGACGCGCGGCCGCCGCGCACCAGGATCGTCGTCGGGCCGCCGAGCCGCATCGTCAGCGCGCGGAAGTGGCGGCGCGTCGCGTTCCGCTTCAACTCGAACGAGCCCGGCTCGAGCTTCCGCTGCAAGCTCGACGCCAAGCCCTACCGGGCCTGCGGCTCACCACGCGCCTACCGCGTCAAGGCCGGCCGGCACGTCTTCCGCGTCTACGCGATCGACCCGGCCGGCAACCGCGACGCCACCCCGGCCGCCTTCAGGTTCCGGCTGCGCCGTCGCTAGCGGTCAGCTGCTCGATCGTCTCCAGCAGCCGGTCGAAGTCGATCGGCTTGGTGATGTAGCCGTCGATCGCGAGGTCGGTGGGGGCGTCGGCGTCGCCCGGGTTCTGGTGGGCGCTGACGATCAGGACCGGGACCTCGTGGCCGGCGCCGCGCAGCTCCCGCAGCGCGTCGATCCCGGATTTGCGCGGCATCATCGCGTCGAGCAGGAGCAGGTCGGGCGCGCCGCCGTCGGCGACCGCGTCCAGCACCTCCTGGCCGTCGGCGGCGGTGGCGACCGTGTGCCCCGCCATCTCCAGCCGCGTCCGCATCAGCAGCAGGATCGTCTCCGAGTCGTCGGCGACCAGCACCCGCGCCATCAGCTCGCCTCTGCCGTCGCCCGGCCCTGGTCGGCGCCCGGCGCCGCGCCGGTCGCGATCGGCAGGCGCACGCGGAAGGTCGAGCCGACACCCGGAGTCGACTCGGCGGCGATGCTGCCGCCGTGCAGCTCGACCAGCGATTTCGAGATCGCCAGGCCGAGGCCGGTGCCGCCGACCCGCTGGGTCAGCCCGGCGTCGCCGCGGGTGAAGCGCTCGAAGATCCGCTCCAGCTGCTCGGCGGGGATTCCCGGCCCGTTGTCGCTGACCGCGATCTCGACCTCGGCGCCGACGGCTCGCGCGGCGACCCCGATGGTCGCGCCCTCGGGCGAGTACTCATGTGCGTTGGTAACCAGGTTCACGAGAATTTGGCGGATCCGATCCGGCTCGACTTCGATCAGCGGCAGGCCCGGCTGGATCTGCTCCAGCAGCGTTTGACTGGTGGCCTCCGTCTGCGCTCGCATCGTACGCACGACGTCTTCGACGAGCGGCGCGACCTCGGTCGGCTGCGGGCGGATCGAGAGCCGGCCGGCGTCGCTGCGGGCGAGGTCGAGCAGGTCGTTCAGCAGCCGCACCAGGTGGCGGCAGTTGTCGAGGATGATTTCCACGGTCTCCCGCTGCCCTGGGGTCAGCGAGTCCTTGTCGAGCATCAGCAGCTCGGCGAAGCCCTGGACCGAGGTGAGCGGGCTGCGCAGCTCGTGCGAGGCGGTGAGGACGAACTCGTCTTTGAGCCGGTCGAGTTCGTCGCGACGGCCCTCCTCGATCTCCAGCTCGCGGGCCATCTCGTTGAAGGCCGCGCCGAGGGCCGCGGTCTCGGAGAGGCCGCCGACCTCGACCCGGGCGCTGCGGTCGCCGCCGGCGAGGCGCCCGGCGGCGTCGACCAGCTGCTCAAGCGGCCGCCGCATCGAGGAGATCAGGCCGCTGAAGAGCAGCAGCGCGCCGGTGAGGCCGGCGATCAGGCCCGCGGCGACGAGCAGGGCGGTGTCGCGGGTGTCGCCGGAGATGTCGTCCTGGAGGCGTTCGCGACGCTGGATCTGCCGGTTCACCGTCAGCTCGGCGGCTTTGCCACCGGTGCCCTGAGCGATTTCGACCCGGGCCGCCATCTCCACCTGGTAGGAGCGGGCGATCGCGTCCTCGAAGTCCTGGCGCTGCTGGATGAAGCGGCCGACACCGATCACCGCCATCGCCGTGAGCACGGCGAAGCCGAGCGCAAACCCGATGCGAAGCCGGTTGGCGAGCGACGGGCTCAGGCGGCGACGGGATCGTGAATATGCTTGCGCCCCTATGGGTGACGAGGCTACCGACGCGAACGGAACCGTCGCTGCTCCGGACGGAATCGACCAGAAATCCGTCGAAGCCTGGTTCGGCGAAAACGTCGCCGGGGTCGATTTTCCACTGAGCTTCGAGCGGATCGCCGGCGGGCATTCCAACCTCACCTACCGCGTCACCGACGCGGCCGGAACGAAGTGGGCCCTGCGGCGGCCGCCACTGGGCAAGCGGCTCGGCTCCGCCCACGACATGGGCCGCGAGTTCAAGGTCGTCTCCGCGCTCGGGAAGAGCGACGTGCCGGTTGCCCCGGTCGTCGGCCTCTGCGAGGACGAGAGCGTCAACGAGGCCCCCTTCTACGTGATGGAGTTCGTCGAGGGCCCGATCCTGCGCGGGCTTGCCGAGGCCGAGACCTTCCCCGACGAGGCCGACCGGCGGGCGATCGGCGAGCGCGTCGCCGACACCCTGGTGCAGATCCACGCCGTCGACCCCGACGCCGCCGGGCTCGGCGACCTCGGCAAGAAGGAGGACTACGTCGCCCGCCAGCTGCACCGCTGGCAGGGGCAGTGGGAGAAGTCGAAGACGCGGGAGCTGGAGCCGATCGACCGCGTCCACGAGGCGCTTTCAGCGCGGATCCCCGAGCAGGGCCCGGCGACGATCGTCCACGGCGACTACCGCCTCGACAACATGATCCTCACCCCGAGCGGCGAGGTCGCCGCCGTGGTCGATTGGGAGCTCTGCACCCTCGGCGACCCCCTCGCCGACGTCGGCCTGCTGCTGGTCTACTGGCCCGAGCGCGGCGAGGACTCCCTCGCCCTCGGCATGCCGGCCAACCTCGCCCCCGGCTTCCCCACCCGCCAAGAGCTGATCTCCCGCTACGCCGAGCGCTCCGGCCGCGACCTCTCCGACCTCGACTTCTTCGTCGCCCTCGGCTACTGGAAGCTGGCGATCATCCTCGAGGGCGTCTACGCCCGCTACACCGCCGGCGGCTACGGCAAGGTCAACGAGGGCGTCGAGGCCTTCGCCCGCCTGGTCGAGCGCCTCGCCGAAGAGGCCGAGCGGGTCGAGCGCGAGGGCAACTGAGTCTCCTCAACGCCCGTCCAGGGCTGTTGACAGGCGTCCGAGCCGGTTGAAAAGGTTCGGCGGCCTGACCTAATAACGAGGGAAATGGCCGCTGCCGCGGAATTTCCCCTGTGCTTCGTCCTCTAATCCTGACAAGGAGTCACATCACGTGAAGCAGATACGCAAGCGGCTGACGTACGCGAACGTCATGTCGTCGATCGCCGTCTTCCTCGTTCTCGGAGGCGCGACCGCCTTCGCCGCGTCGAAGATCGGCGCCAATCAGCTGAAAGCCAACTCGGTCAAGACCGGCAAGATCGTCAAGGAAGCGGTGACGACCGGGAAGATCAAGAACGGCGCGGTCGACGGCACCAAGCTTGCCGACAACTCCGTGACCACCTCGAAGATCGCCGACAACGCCGTCACCACGGCCAAGATCGCCGACAATGCGGTCAACAGCGGCAAGATCGCCGCCGACGCCGTCAACGGCGCCAAGCTGGCCGAGAACTCGGTCGGCACCGGCAAGCTCGTCAACGAGGCGGTCACCGGCGCCAAGGCCAATGAGGCGACCTTCGGGCAGGTCCCGAGCGCCAAAGTCGCCGAATCGGCTTCGAACGTCCTCTGGGCTGTTGTCAGCAACCCGTCCGGCGCCGCCAACGCCACCTTGGTCCGCTCGACGCAGCCGGCGCCCACGGTGACCGAGAGCGTAGGCGTGATCGTCGCCTTCGACCGGAACATCTCCAACTGCGTCTGGTCCGTCACCCGCGGAACTCCCGGCGAAGGCGTGGAAACCGCCGGGTTCGTCGAGGTCGGCGGTGCGGCGGGCAACCCGAACGCGGTCGATGTCCGTGCTCGCGACGAGGGCGGCACGATCACCGACGGAAGCTTCCATCTGATCGTCATCTGCCCGTAGGGCAGGTATCAGAGGAAGTTCTAGAAAGGCCGGGCTCCGTGCCCGGCCTTTTCTATGCCCTAGACCATCCGGGTCGCGTGGCGTGGCTCGAGGTTGCCTTCGGCTTCGGCCTCGGCGCGCTTGGCCCAGCGGTTGAGCTCGCGGCGGGCGAGGACCATTTTGTGGACCTCGTCGGGGCCGTCGGCGAGGCGGAGCATGCGGCTGAAGCGCCACATGATCGCTAGCGGGGTGTCGTCGGTCATGCCGAGGGAGCCGTGGACCTGGATCGCCCGGTCGAGCACGTCCATCACCATGTTGGCGGCGACGATCTTGATCGCCGAGATCTGCTGACGGGCGGCGCGCTTGCCCTCGGTGTCCATTTTCCAGGCGGCGAAGAGGGTGAGCAGGCGGGCCTGGTCGATCTCCATGCGGCTGGCGGCGATCGACTCCTGGACGAACTGCTTCTCGCCGATCGGGCCGCCGAAGGCGCTGCGTTCATTCGCTCGGCGGCACATCAGCTCGTGCGCCCGCTCGGCCGTTCCGATTGCCCGCATGCAGTGGTGGATGCGGCCGGGTCCCAAACGGTCCTGGGCGACGGCGAAGCCCGCGCCGCGCTCGCCGAGCAGGAACTCCTTCGGCACCCGGCAGTCTTCGTAGCGGATCTCGCAGTGGCCGGGGCCGCCGTCGTGCCCCATCACCGAGATCGGCCGCACCAGGTTGAACCCGGGCGTGTCGGTCGGGACGCAGATCATCGAGGCGCGGGCGTAGGGGTTGGCGTCGGGGTCGGTGACGACCATCGCGATCGCCAGGTCGGCGCCCATCGCCCCGCTGGTGAACCACTTGTGGCCGTTGATCACCCACTCGTCGCCCTCGAGCTCGGCCCGCGCCTGCAGCAGCGTCGGATCCGAACCGGAGACCTCCGGCTCGGTCATCGAGAAGCAGGAGCGAATTCGCCCCTCGAGCAGCGGCTCCAGCCAGCGCTCGCGCTGTTCCGGCGTGCCGTGCTCGGCGAGGATCTCCATGTTGCCGGTGTCGGGAGCGGAGCAGTTGAAGGCCATCGGCGCCGCCATCGGGCTGCGCCCCATCTCCTCGCAGAGGAGGCCGTATTCCCAGTTGCTCAGCCCCGGGCCGAAGCGCTCGTCGGGCATGAAGAGGTTCCAGAGCCCCTCCGCTTTCGCCTTCTCGCGGACCGCGACGAGGTTCTCGGGGTAGGGGACCCCGGGCCGCACCTCAGCGTCGAGTGCCTCCATCAGCTCCCGCTCCTGCGGGTAGATCTCGGCGTCCATGAAGTCGAGCACGCGCTCGCGCAGGCTCGCCAACTCGGGGGTGGGGTTGAAGTCCATCCGTTCCTCTCCTCGTCCTCTGGGAGCCGAACGCTAATCGATTGCCGGCTTCAGGTCCGCCGGTAACGGGCGTACAGCTCGCCCTCTTCCTCGAGCAGCCAGAGCAGCTCAAGCTCGGCGACCTCGGGCAGCGGCCCCTCGAGGATGCGGGGTCCCTCGCCGCCGCTCAGCTTCGGGGCGATCGTCAGGAAGAGGTCGTCGACCAGACCGTCGGCCTGCATCTGCTCGTGGACGTGGGGGCCGCCCTCGGAGAGCAGGGCGCGTACGCCGCGCTCTTCTCGCAGGTGGCGCAGCGCCTCGGTGAAGTTGACCGCGCCCTCGTGGCGGACGACCTCGACCTCGGCGCCGACTTCCGGCGGCTCGGCTTCGGAGGAAGTGAAGATGAGGACGTTGCCGCCCTCGGCGAAGAGGGAAGCGTCCCAGGGGAGATCGAGGCGGCCGCTGATCAGGACCATCAGCGGCTCGGGGGGGAGGCCGCTGCGCTCGCGGCGCTCGCGCGTCTCCTGCTTCGAGGCCAGAGGCCCGTACTGCTCGACCCGCATCGTCCCGGCGCCGATCATCACCGCGTCGAAGCGGCACCGCAGTCCCGCCAGCATCGCCGTGTCGGTCTCGGAGCCGATCGGCCCGGACCGCCCTTCGATCGTCGCCCTCCCGTCGAGGGTGGAGACGAAGTTCATCGCCACCAGCGGCCGCTCCTCGGGCGCTTCCTCCCAAGGCCGGTAGGTCTCCAACTGCTCGGAGATCGTCGTTGGGCCCGGTTCGGGCAGGAGCCGCCGCACGGCGCGAAACTACCCCGTGGGGACAGCTTTATGCAGTGTCAGCGCTTTGCCGAGTCAGCCTCTGGCATCACGAAGAGGGCCGTTCCCGCCACGGCATGGATTGCCTCCTCGCCCGACTCCTTACGCCGTTCGGCGCTGGCGGCTTGCTCCTCGAAAATCAATTCCAGGAGATCGTCCATCGCCTTGCTCAGACGCGCGAAGCCCTCCGAATCGAGAAGGAGCGGGGTCCGAGTCAGGTGTCGGTCAGGACGGCTATCGAAGGTGCCCTTCTCAATCGCGATCGTTGCGTCCTTGATCAGGACATCCCAGTTATAGGCAGAGAAGGCTTTGCGGACCTCGAGCGGCATCTTTTCCCACTGATCATTTGAAAGCAGCGGCCGTTCCACTGCTTTATAGAAGTGAGCGACGGCGCCTCGGACAGGCTCTTCTCCGACCAGCTCGATCAAACCCAACTCATCGAGGACCCGCACGTGGTAGCTGACGTTGCTGAGGTCCTCTTCGAGGATTTCTGAGAGCTCGCGAGGGCTGGCCACTCGGTCGGTCAGAACGGTTAGGCACCGCGTCCGCACGGGGTGGCTCAATCCTTTGACTAGTTGCTCATGGCCAGGTCTGCCGAAGTTGGCACCGGCCTCCTTTTTGCCGGTGCCTTGGACCGGCTCAATGTTCGTCTGCTTGCTCATGTGACGGCTCTCTCCTCCTGCTTAGGCGACTTGCTCCGGTACAGATTATTCCTCCATTCCCGTTCCGGTAAATGCGCTGGTTCTTAAACTTTGCTGCAAACGATTGCAGCAAAAGCCGGGTCCCCCTTCCCCACCACCCCAAGGAAGGAGGTGAAGCGGATGACGATGAGCAAGAGCAGCGCGGTGATCCCGGCGATCTCAACCAGCAAGACCAGCTAGGGACTGAGCTCCTAACAGGGGGGTGGGCCGGTCCAGTCCCGGCCCGCCTTTCGGAACCACCGCTCAGGCTGGCACGCCAGCCAGGGGCCTCAGACTAACGGCGCGACCAGCGTCAGTTGTAGTCGTGCCAGCCGGGAAAGTCGCGGCCCGCGAACTTCTTCAGTTCGGCGACGTCCTCGGTGAAGCGGCCGCGGACCGTCTCGAAGAGGTCGTCGGGGAGCTTCGGCTTCGGCGCCGGGGGCTTCTCGGGGTCGTGGACGACCTTCTCGACCAGCCAGCGCATGCTCTCCGGCAGGCGGTCGAAGTTGCGGTCGAAGGAGCGGAAGCCGGGCAGTTTCACCAGCTTCTCCATCAGCTGGTATTTGTCGCCTTCCTTCGCGCTGGACTTCTCCCACTCGCGATCGAACTGCTCGGAGACGAAGGTCTCGTCGACGCCGGCGAAGGCGAAGGCCTTGCGCATCGTCGCCTCGCGTTCGGTGTGCAGCTCCTCCTGGGCGATCAGCGTGATCTGCTCGCGGTCGAAGCGCTCGAGGTAAGGCTGCAACTGCATCCAATACTTCGAGCGGTTCATGTAGGAGCTGTTCGGGTTCGAGAGCACCTCGACCAGGTCGCCGGTCTCGTAGCCGGCGCCGGTGGCGTGGACCCAGTGGGAGAGGATCCGCTTGATCGGGTCGCGGACCATGTAGAGCAGCCGGGCATCGGGGCAGTTCTGCTTGATCCGTTCGGCAACGCCCTCGAAGCGGGGCAGGTTCGTGTAGTGGGGGGAGGACTCGCCGCGGACCTTGAAGCGGTCGTCGAAGCGGCTCGCGTACCAGTCGAGGCCGAGGTCCCAGTTCAGCTCCTCGACGAAGAAGTTGAGCTCCTTCGGCTTCGACATCTGGATTTCCGGATGGAGGCCGAGGTAGTGGTGGATGCTGGTCGTGCCGCACTTGAGCCCGCCGATGATGATCAGGTTCGGCAGTTCGGCGTGGCGTTTGCGCCGCCGGCGCAGGCGGCTTTTGCGATCGGCGGTGTAGCGCTCGCGGGCACGGGCGCACATCGCCTCGTCGGCGGGGTCGGCGGCAGGGGTCTGGGGGAGCGTGTGCGTGTCGGTGTCCGGCACGAGCGTGGCTAGTCTAGCTGCGATGGTCTCCGCCGATCTTCAGAGCAACTTCGAGGCTTTCTTCAACCGGGCGGCCGAGTTTTTCCGGCACCTCTCGGAAATCGACTGGACCACGTTCGCGATCGCCCTGGCCTGCCTGCTCTGCATGCAGCTGGCCCGCGCCCAGGCCTGGCGCAACGTCCTGCGGGCGGCCTATCCCGACAAGAGGATCGACTACCTGCCGCTCGCCGCCGCCTACCTGGCCGGGGCGGGGATCAACGCCGTGGTCCCGGCCCACGCCGGCGACGTCACCAAGGTCTTCCTCGTCAAACGCCAGATCCCGGACTCCTCCTATCCGGCGGTGACCTCGTCCTTCCTCGTGCAGACCGTCTTCGACACCTCGGTCGGGATCCTCGTCCTCCTCTACGCGATCACCCAGGGCCTGTTGCCGCCGCTGCCGAAGATCCCCGACCTGCCCGCCTTCGAGATCTCCTTCTGGGCCGACCACCCGAACCTCTTCTTCATCACCGTCGGGGTGACGCTGCTGGCGATCGCGATCGCGATCTACCTGCTGGCCCACCGGGTACGGCGGTTCTGGGCGCGGGTGCGGCAGGGACTGGTGATCCTCACCGAGCCGCGCCGCTACCTGCGGGAGGTTGCCGCCTGGCAGGGCCTCGGCTGGCTCTTCCGCTTCGCCGCCTTCTGGTTCTTCCTCGAGGCCTTCGGGATCAACGGCTCGGTCGGCAGCGTGATGCTGGTGATGAGCTGCCAGGCGATCGCCAACGTCGTCCCATTCACCCCCGGGGGCGCCGGCGCCCAGCAGGCGCTGCTGGTGGCGACGCTGCACGGCCCGACCCGGACGGCGGTGCTCTCGTTCTCGGTCGGGACCCAGATCGCGATGGCGGCCTGGTCGGTGGTCCTCGGCTTCCTCTCGATCCTTCTGGTCTTCAGGACGACCGACTGGCGCGGGCTGATCAAACAGGCGCAGGAGGAAGCCGAGGGGGAGAAGGCGGCTGAGGCGGTGTCCTAGGCGAGGGGGCCGAACTGGCCGCACTCGCCCCGCACCGCGTAGGGGCGGAAGCGGATGAAGGCGGAGCGATGGTGGAAGGCGCGGGAGCGGTCGGCGGCGACGGCCGCGCTGTGGGAGCCGCCCCGGCGGTAGGCGTAGTCGCGCATAGCCGCGGCCGAGCGCCAGAGGGTGAAGGTCGAGACCAGCGGTGGCCGGCCGAAGCCGGTCGAGGCGAGCAGGCCGGGGGCCTCGAGGGCGGCGGCTTCGGCCTGTCCGGCGGCGGCGAGGAAGGGGCGCAGCCGCCAGGGCTTGAGGCGGCCGAGGGTGAGCGCGGCGACCGGCTCCTCGTCGTCAACCGGCAACTGGCGCTCGGGCAGGCCGGGTATCTCCGGCCAGGCGCCGGCGACGCGGAGCGGAATCATCCGCGCCTGCCAGCCATGTGCGAGCGCTTGCCCGAGCGGGTGGTCGGCGGCGAAGCGGTCGAGCGTGGCGTCGTCGTCCCAGGCGGCGATCAGGGCGACCGTGCCGAAGTCCGGCTTGGGGAGGAGGTTGGAGGTGATCGGAGCCGTGAAGACGGTCTCGGCGTAGCGCAGGCCTGCCACCTGATCGGGTCGCGGACGTTTGCTCAGGGCACGCAGTCCCTCAAGGGCTCCCAGATGGGCGATGTCGATCGAGACGATCACGTCAGAGGTCTAACCTAGGATTCATTAGGTTGAGCGTGAAGCTACCTAAGGAGCACTAGGTTGTCAACGAAGAGCGAGACGGTCCCGCGGCGCCGCCTCTCTGGCGGCGAGCGTCGGGCGAAGGTCGAAGCGGCGGCTGCCGAGCTCTTCGCCGAGCGCGGCTACCGCGGCGCCTCGATCGAGGCGATCGCCCGCCGCTCCGGGGTCACTCCCCCTGTCGTCTACGACCACTTCCCCTCCAAGCTCGACCTCTACCGGCAGCTGCTGGAAGCCAACTTCGCCGAGCTGAGGGCGATCTGGGGCCGCGGCTTCCCCGGCGACGAGCAGCCGCGACAGCGGGCGGCGCGAGCCTTCGACGGCTGGTTCGCCTACGTCGAAGAGCATCCGGCCGCCTGCCGCCTCCTCTTCCGTGAGCCCGCTGGCGACCCGGAGGCCGAGGCTGTCCACGCCGAGGTCGCCGGGGCCAGCCGCGCCGCGGTGATGAAGTTGTTCGCTGCCGAGCCGGGCGCCGGCGGCCTCACCGGTTCGGTCGCGGGAGAGGGGTTGGAGATGGCCTGGGTCGTCCTGCGCGGGGTGCTGCAGGGGCTGGCGCTGTGGTGGGTCGACCATCCCGAGGTGCCACGCGAGCGCGTCGTCGCCACGGCGATGAACTCGCTGTGGATCGGTTTCGAGCGCGCCGCCGGGGGCGAAGCCTGGACCTCGGATCAGCTCGACCAGCCGGGGTAGCGGCCGCCGACGCGCCCCTGCCAGGGCGGCCGCTCGCCGGCAGCGAACTCGTAGTGGTTGCGGCCGGGCAGCGTCTCCAGCGGGACCAGCGCCGGATCGTCTCGCTCCAGCACTTCAGTTCCGGCGGCGGCCTCGACGTCGGCCCCGGTCGCGCGGCGGGCGACCCGCTGCCAGCCGAGTGTCGGCCGGTAGAGCCAGTAGACGATCTCGACCCAGCCCTCGGAGCGCCGGCGGTCGACCAGCTCGGTGAAGGCGGTGACCCGGCGGCCGGAGGCGGTGAGGTGGGGACCGGCGGCGACCGCGCAGCCTTCCGAGCGGCAGCGGCGGAAGTCGACCGGCGCCAGCGGCAGGCCAGAGGGGCCGGGCAGGGCTACGGGGACGGGCGCCAGAGCACGCGCCAAGCGCGCCAGGGGCCAGCCATAGGCGGGCACGAGCGGATGATGCCGGCAGCCGTCCGGCAGCCGCGGGGCGCAGGCGAGGCGGCGGCCCAGCGCACCCGCCAGCCCTCGGCCCGCGTCGACCTCGCCGCCCGCCGCGACGGCGGAGATCGCCGCGATCAGGAGCAGGGCGACGAGCGCCGCCAGCGCCGTCTGCTCGACCGTCGCCGACCCCCGCTCTCGCTCGCCTGCCGCCATCGCGCCGACGCTAGTTCGCCAGAACGCACGAGTGGCGCGCAGAAAGTGCCGATCCTGAATCGGCGGTGTGCCAGGTCTGCTTACATGCAGGGGAATGGAGGGTGGTTTCAACCTGTTCGGCGACCCCGAGGAGTTCCGCGCTCGCATGGAGGAGCTGTCGGAGCAGATGCAGTCCTCGCAGCGAGTCGCCTGGGCCGACAACGCGATCAAGCTCGCGGTCGAGATGACCGTCGCCTCGATCGGCCGCCTCGAGCTCACCGGCAACGCCGACGAGCAGGCGATGCAGGTCCGCGACGCGATCCGGGTTCTCTTCCCGGAGGCCGTCACCCTCGTGCGCGAGGCGCGCGAAGGCTTGAGCTGACGCTCTAGAGCAGCTCCAAGCGCAGCGCGATCACGGCGCCGCGGCGCAGGGCGCCGCCGAGCAGCTCGACCGGGATCGCGACGAGGAGCGCCGGCAGGGCGAGGACGATGCTGGCCAGCGCGTCGATGCGGCGCTGCCAGGGCTCTCGCGCCGGCATCGAGGGCTTGCCGCGCAGCGCCGCCAGGGCGACGTTGTGGCCGAAGGTGACGCTGTTGAGCAGGGTCTGCCAGGTGGCGCCGAGGCTCGCCAGCGGCCGCCAGCGGCTCGACTTCACGACCTGGTCGCGGCGGGCGACGAGCCGCCGCACCGCCTCGACCGTGAACAGGTGCCGCGCCCCCGGGTGCAGACCCGCCCAGCCGGCGCCGCCGAGCGAGCAGCCGGTGCCGGCGCGGTTCTCGATCACGACGAACTCGCCGACCCGCAGCTCGTCGAGCTCGCGCAGCGCTTCCTCGGGGGAGCCGGGATCGCCGATCACACCGAGGCCGCAGCTCTCGCAACGGCGGACCGGTCCCGACAGCCCGGACTTGATGCCGATCCAGCCGAACAGCGGCTCGCCGCAGGCGGGGCAGGGCGGGTTCTCGGGCCCGGCGCCGGCCTCGAGCGGGACGACCCGGGTTACCTCGGTGGGGTTCATGCTCGGGTAGCGTACGGATCGTGCGGCTCAGCGAGATCATGACCGCCGGCGTCGTCACCGCGCCGGCGCAGGCCAGCGCCCTCGAGGCGGCCCGGCTGATGCGCGACCACCACGTCGGCTCGGTCGTCCTCGTCGACTCCGCCGGCCGGCCTGTGGCGATGCTGACCGACCGCGACCTTGCCCTGCGCGTCCTCGCCGAGGGGGTCGATCCGGCCGCCTCGGCCCTCGACCACGCCTCGCGCCCGCTGATCAGCGGCGAGCCCGAGATGGAGCTCGACGAGGCGGCGGTGCTGATGGCCCAGCACCGGGTCCGACGCCTGCCGGTTGTCCGCGGCGAGGAGTTGGTCGGGATCGTCAGCCTCGACGACATCGCCGTCCGCAGCGGCAACCTCGAGGTGGCGCAGAAGATGACCCAGGACGTGATCGAGGGGGCGCTGCCCCAGTTCTATTTCCACGAGAGGGGCTAGCGGATGAATCGAGAGCAGTTGCGGGAGAGCGAGTCGCGCTGGGCGGTTCCGGCGGCGATCTCGGCCTTCCTGGCGGGGATCCTGATGATCCTCCCCAACTTCCTCAGCTCGGTCAGCGGCGACGGCAACGCCGAGCTGCTGCGCTCGGTCGAGGCGCACGCCGGCAATGTCACGTTCACCGGCCTGCTGCAGGCGGCCGCCTTCCTCTTCGCCCTGCTCCCCCTCGTCTACCTCTTCCGCGCCGCCCGGGCTCGCAGCGAGCGGGTGCTGCAACCGCTGATCGTGATGGTCGTCGTCGCGCCGCTGCTGGTTGCCACCGGCACCATCCTCTTCGGCCAGGCGCGGCAGGACGCGGCGGATGCCTTCGTCGCCGGCGAAGCCAAGCCGACGATCTCGGCGAAGGAGGTGAAGGAAGAATGCGAGGGCGAGAAGCCGCTCGCCGCATGTGAAAAGGAAGAACGAGAAGACGACGCGGCCTCCAACGCGATCAGCGACTCCTCGCTGACGCCGCTGGCAACCATCCTCAGCCTCGGCGGCGCCCTGCTTTTCGCGATCAGCCTCTTCTACACCTGCCTCTGGGCGATGCGCACCGGCCTGCTGACGCGCTTCTGGGGATCGCTGGGGATGGCGCTCGGGATCGCCTTCCTGATCGGCTTCTTCATCCTCGGCGTCGTCTGGTTCATCTACCTCGGCATGCTCTACCTCGGCCTGCTCCCGGGCGGCAAACCGCCGGCCTGGGAGGAGGGCGAAGCGGTTCCGTGGCCGACGCCGGGCGAGAGGGCGGCGGCCGAACTCGAACCCGCCCAGGAGGGCAAAGCCGAGTAGGGGACCTACTCGGAACGGCCTGCGGCGACCTGCTTGCGGTGGGTGCGGATCTCGCTCATGATCCGCTCCAGGCGCGGCTCGACCGAGCTGTCGACATGGGACATCGCCGCCGCCACGGCGGGGTGCACGGCGGCGATCCTCTCGTGCATCGCCTGGGCAACCGCGCGGTAGGTGGGGTGCCCCTCGCGCCCTGAGCGCAGCTCGATCAGGTGCATCGCCTCGCGGGCGTTGAGGTCGAGCGTGTAGCGGATCCGGTAGGCGAGGCTGAGGGCGTAGGGGGCCGCCTCGGCGAGGCCGGCGGCGTGCAGCCGCTCGTACTCGCCGCGGGAGATCTCCAGCGCCCGCTCGAACTCGCCGCCGACGCCGGCTTCGCGCACCTCCTCGGGGACGCCGGCGCCGAGGTCCGGGCTCAGCCGCTGCCACTGGCAGGTCAGCATCCGGTGGCGCTGCAGGTCGCGGAAGGCGCCGTAGTCGGAGACGATCTCGAAGCGGTAGCGCAGCGCCTCGAAGCCGCGCCCCGGCCGGTAGCGGCGGTTGGCGCGCTCGCCGACAAGTGCCCCGAGCAGCTCCCCCCGCTCCTCGCGGTCGAGGACGTCGATGCGGGCGAGGATCTCGGTCTCCGGCGCCTTGGCGGACTCGAAGAGGGAGGAGGCGAGCAGGTCCTCTTCGCTGCCGTCGACGTGGACCAGCTCGACCGAGGGTCCGTCGCCCCCCTCGTCGCGGCGGTCGAGGCCGAGACGCGCGACCCAGGCCTCGGTTTGCTCGCGCCGGCGCTCGAGGTAAGAGATCCACTCGCCGCCACGCTCGGGGCGGTCGACCCGGGAGACGAAGCTCGGCATCACCTGCTTCAGCTCCGCGAGGATCATCCCGCCGTACTCGCGCGCCTCCGGCAGCGGCGAGGCCATCAGGCGCATGATCAGCTGCTCGTAGGCTTGGCCGGTGGCGTATATGCCGACGTGACTCAGCGTCGCCGCCGGCAGCAAGCCCCGCAGCAGATCGAGGGCCTTGGCCCGGATCGAGCGCTGCCAGGCTGCCTCCGGCTCCTCGCCCCGTGGCCAGCGCTCCGCCGCCCACTCCTGGACTTCGCCCAGCAGGCGCGAGTAGATCGCGAAGATCTCCGACATCGCCGCCGCGAACTCCGGGCCGAGCTGCTCGTCGCGGTAGAAGCGGTAGCCGCCGTCGGGCAGCGGTTTGTCGTAGGGGATGTAGCGGGTCGACTGCTCGAGGTAGGCGGCGAGGCGGCCGCGCTGCAGCACCTTGGTGAGGATGTTGGAGACCCACTCGCAGGCGACGTGGGCGCCGCCGAGCTGAGCGATCGAGTCGTCGCCGTAGCCGGCGAAGACGCGCTCGTACAGCTTCGCCGCGCGCTCGCCCTCGTCCTCGTCGAAGGGGCGGCCGCCGCTCGGCGAGTCGGCGGCGAACTCCTCGAGATAGAGGCGGCGCACCGTCCCGGAATAGCGCGAATAGCGGGCAAAAAGCGCCCCCTTAACCGTCTCCGGCAGGTTCACCAGCGCGAACACAGGCCGGTCGAGGTTGGTGAAATGCGGGGCGAGGAGCGCCCGCTCCTCAGCGTTGAAGTCTTCTACCGGGTAACGCACCGGGGCATCGTAGTCAGCCGCCCGGCGCCGGCGGCGCCGCCATCAGCTCGACCCGATGACCGCCAGGTGCACGGGCGAGGGCGCGGGGCACCCCCCAGTGTTTCCGTTTCGGCTCCACCTCGAAGCCGCCGGTGCGCAGCCGCGCGACCGCCGCGTCGAACTCCGGCACGACGATCGCCAGGTGACCGCGCGAGGGAACCGCCGGCTCCTCCTCCGGCATCAGGTGGACCTGCGTCCCTTCGCGCTCCAGCCAGGTGAACTCGCGCAGCGTCTCCGGCGGCTCGACCCGCTTGAACCCGAGCAGCTCGAAGAAGGCGGCAGACGCCTCGATGTCCGCGGGCGCGACCTCGATCCCGACATGGTGGAGCACGCCAAAGAATTTACAGAGACGATTCAGTTACGTAACATATTGTCTGCTACGGTTACCGTCATGAGCGTGAGGGAAAGCTGGACCGACGAGCGACTGGATGACCTGAGCAGGAAAGTGGATCAGGGATTCGCGCGGCTGGACGCCGACATGCGAGCGCTGAATGGCCGCTTCGACTCATTGCAGAAAACGCTGATTCAAGTCGGCGGCGTGATAACGGCAGCCCTGATCGGTGTCATCGCGACGCAACTTTGAGCAAGGAGTGACCGATGGAGGCAGGGCTTGCGGAGAGGAGAAAGACGATGACCGAGTGGAACGACGGGCGACTTGATGACCTGAGCGAGCGCGTGAACCGCATCGAGACGAAGATGGATGCGGGGTTTGTGCGGATGGATGAAGGCTTCGCCCGGATCGATGCCAAGTTCGACGCCGTGAATGACAAATTCGAAAACTTGCACCAGATGCTGTTCAAGGTGTCCTGGGCGATGGTGGTGGGGTTGCTTGGTCTGCTGGGCGTGCTGATCGGCGTGATCGCAACCCACTAGCTCAGAGCAGCAGCGAGACGAGGGCTCCGAGGATCACGATTGCGGTCGACCAGGTGATCGTCTCGGCGACTATGCGGTTGTCAAGGCCGTAGGCGTGGGAGACGACGAGGGCGTTGATGCCGGTCGGCATCGCTGACAGCAGGCGGTAGGCGGAGGGAAGCTCGATCAGGGGGGCGGCGAGGAGCATCAGCAGGGCCGGGCCGAGGAGGAGACGGCCGCCGGTGGCGAGGGCGACGGGGGCGGTGAAGGGGGGTGGCAGGGGAAGCTCGCCCTGCTCGGCTCCCTCGGCGAGGGTGGCGCCGACGGCGAAGAAGCCGAGCGGCAGGATCGCCACCGCGAGGATCTGCGAGGCGTCGACGAGGACGTTGGGGGCGAGGGCGTCCGGCGCCAGCAGGCCCAGGACGGCCGCGTAGAGCGGCGGGTTGCGGGTGAAGAAGGTCCGCACCCGCTCCCGCATCCCTTCGCCCGCTTTGGTGCCGAAGGCGGCGCCGACCCCGAAGGCGCCGACCATCAGCGTCGGCCCGCCGACGAGGACGTCGAAGAGCACGCCGTCCGGCAGGTGGTCGCGACCGAGTAGCGCCACCGTCAGCGGGTAGCCGAGGTAGGTCGTGTTGGCGACGATCGCGGCGCAGATCACCGCCCCGGTTTGCGGCCGCCCCAAGCGCAGCACCCGCGTCGCCACCAGCCAGACGGCGACCCCGATCAGGGCCATGTTGAAGAGGGCGATCCCGATCCCGATCCCGTGCTCGACGTCGATCGAGCTGGCGGCGAGGTTGAAGAAGATCACCGGCGGCACCAGTACGTAGAGCATCACCAGCAGCAGCTTCCGTGCCAGCGCCACCGCCTCTTGTGGCCTCCGCTTCTCAGACCAGACGCCGACCCCGGCGCCGGCCGCCATCAGCACGAGAGTGAGGAGAACCCCCAAGCGCTAGAACAGCGCGGCGCCGGC
This sequence comes from Solirubrobacterales bacterium, assembly GCA_035688955.1. Taxonomy (GTDB): domain Bacteria; phylum Actinomycetota; class Thermoleophilia; order Solirubrobacterales; family 70-9; genus VAYN01. Next base: position 46,359 of record DASSMJ010000038.1, read on the forward strand.
GTGGCTGGCGAACTCGACCAGCGGCTGTGGGATGACGCCGAAGAAGACGGTCGCGGCGGCGGCGAGGACGGCGGGGCCGGCGATGTACCAGCGGCGGCCGGCTTCGGGGTCGACCGGGTCGGCCTCGGGGGCGGCGCCGGCGATCGCCGGGGTGCCGCCGGGGACGGTCTCGCGCTCGGGCCGCATCCACATCGCCGCCACCACCCGCAGGTAGTAGGCGAGGGAGATCATCGTGCCGACGGCGATGAAGACGGCAAGCCAGGTGTAGTCGCCTTCGACCAGGGCCTCGATCAGGTAGAGCTTGCCGATGAAGCCCGCCGTCGCCGGCAGCCCTGCCAACCCCAGCATCGAGATCGTCAGCGACCAGGCCAGCACCGGCCGCTCGGCGCCGAGGCCGCGAACGCCGCGGATGTCGTCGCCGTAGACCGTCTCGCGCTCGCGGGCGACGATCACGGCGAAGGCGGCGAGGTTCATGAAGGCGTAAGCGGCGAGATAGAAGACCAGCGAGTTGATCCCCTGCTCGGTGGCGACGACGACCCCGCCGAGCATGTAGCCGGCCTGGGCGACGCCGGACCAGCCCATCAGCCGCTTCAGCGAGTCCTGCCCGAGGGCGCCGACGTTGCCGACGACGATCGAGATCGCCGCCAGCGCCGCCAGCGCCGGCTGCCAGGAGTCGAGCTGGGAGCCGAGGGCGACGTCGAAGAAGCGGAGGAAGACGGCAAAGGCCGCGGCCTTGGTCGCCACCGCCATGAAGGAGGTGATCGGGGTGGGCGCCCCCTGGTAGACGTCGGGCGTCCACTGGTGGAAGGGGGCGATCGAGGTCTTGAAGGCGAGCCCGACCGCCGCCATCGCGATCCCGATCAGGATCAGCGGGTCACCGTCCAGCCCGTTTCTCGCGATGCCGTCGGCGATGCCGCCGAAGTTGGTTGCGCCGGTGCCGCCGTAGAGGAAGGCCATCCCGTAGAGCAGGGTCGCCGAGCCGATCGAGCCGACGATCAGGTACTTCAGCCCCGACTCGAGCGAGCCCTCGCGCCGCAGGTTGGTCGCGCAGAGGATGTAGAGCGGGATCGAGAGCGTCTCCAGGGCGACGAAGAAGGTGACGAGGTTGGTCGCCTGTGCCAGCAGGACCATCCCCAGGACAGAGCCGAGTAACAATGAGTGGTACTCGCCGGATCCCGCTTCCTTCGTCGCCCGCTCTCCGATCGAGAGGACGACGCAGAAGGCGGCGACCAGGATCGCGATCAGCGAGATCGAGATCGCCAGGTCGTCGAGCCGCAGCGCCCCGGTGATCAGGCTCTTCGGGTCGTCCCACTGCCAGATCAGCAGCCCGGCGGTGGCGCCGAGGGTGACGAGCGTGAGCCCCGGCGCCCAACGCTTGGTCGGCTTGAAGACGGCGCTGAGCAGGACCACGCAGATGCCCACCGTCAGGGCGATCAGCGGCGAGATGCCGGCGTAGTCGATATGCGGCTCGTTGAAGTTCATGGAGTTTCCGCTTCCTCCGGGCTGACGGGACGATTTCCCTCCATATAGGGGGACTTTCGTCCCGTCGGCGGGGTGGAGGCCAAGCGCGCTTCGGGCGCTTCGCCGCCGCTGACCTTCGCCACCGTCTGCTCGACCGCCGGGTCAGTGCGCTTGAGGATCAGCTGGGGGTAGAGGGACAGGCCGATGATGCAGAGGACCAGCGGCACCAGGACGAGCCCGTCGCGCACCCCGATCTCTCTCGACAGCAAGCCGTCCGGCTTCCTGTTGTGCATCGCCCCCTGGTAGAGCCGCAGCGCGTAGTAAGCCGACATCGCGACGCCGCTGATCGCGACGAAGGCGAAGACGATCTTCTCCTGGAAGAGGCCGTTGAGGATGTAGAACTCGCCGACGAAGTTGGCCGAGCCGGGCATCGCCAGGGTCGCCAGGGCGACGATCAGGAAGAGGGCCGCCAGCACCGGCGCTCGCAGCGCCATCCCGCCCATCTCGCGGATGTCCTCGCTGCCGGTCCGCTCGACCAGCAGGGCGACGATGATGAAGAGCGGCGCGACGACGAGGCCGTGGTTGACCATCTGCAGGATCGCCCCGTCGGAGCCGTCGGCACGGAGGGCGAAGATCCCGGCGGTGATGAAGCCGAGCTGGGCGACCGAGGAGTAGCCGGCGATCAGCCGCACGTTGGTCTGGGTGAAGGCCATCACCGAGCCGTAGAGAATCGAGGCCAGGGCGATCAGCAGGATCACCTCCTGGAATTCCACCGTCGCCTCCGGGAAGAGCGGCAGGACGATCCGCAGGAAGCCGTAGGCGCCGACCTTGGCAAGCACGCCGGAGAAGACCGCCAGCGCCGGCAGGGGCGCCGCCCGGTAGGCGTCGGGCATCCAGCCGTGCAGCAAGAAGGCCGGCATCTTCACCAGGAAGGCGGCGGCGAAGAACCAGAAGATCCACTGCTGGCTGCCGTGGCTGAGGCCGTGCGCCTGCAGCGCCTGGATCGAGAAGGTGACGTGCCCCCCGTCGGCGGCGATGATCGCGGTGGCGATCGCTGCCACCAGCATCAGCAGCGAGCCGATCAGCGTGTAGATGATCATCTTCAGCGTCGCCCCGGCGGCGGTCATCCCACCCTCGGCGGTGCGGTCGTGGCCCCAGGCGCCGAAGAGGAAGTAGAACGGCACCAGCATGAAGTCGAAGAAGAGGACGAAGAGCAGCAGGTCCTGGGCGAGGAACGAGCCCAGCGTCGCCGTCTCGGCCAGCAGCATCAGGAGGTAGAAGGTCTTCGGCCGCTCCCACTCGCGGAAGGCGGCGAAGGCGATGCCGCCGACCCAGAGCACCGCCGTCAGCAGGACGAGGAAGAGGTTGAGGCCGTCGAGCCCGAGGCTGTAATCGACGCCGAGCCCGGAGATCCAGGCGGTGTCCTCGGTGTATTGCAGGCCGGAGTTGCCGCTGTCGAAGCCGGCGATCATGCCGATCGCGACGGCGAGGGTGGCGACGGCGCCGAGCACCGCCCACGGCCCGGCAGCGCGGCGCGGCAGGAAGAGGCCGACGAGGCCGAAGGCGAGGGGGAGCCAGAGGAGGACGTTGATCATGAGCTGCTCAGCAGGAAGTAGAGGGCCAGGCCGGCGAAACCGGCGATCAGGAGCAGCGCGTAGCTGCGGACGAAGCCGTTCTGCACGGCGCGGATGACGCCGCTCGTCCCGCGCACCGTCCCCTCGGTGCCGGTGACCAGCCCGTCGACGACGACGCGCTCGAAGACCCGGTTGGCGAAGCGGCCGATCGCCAGGGCGGGGCGGACGACGAGGAAGTCGATCGCCTCGTCGAAGTACCACTTGTTGACGAACAGGGTGTGCAGCGGGCGCAGGCGCGTTTCCAGCGTGCGCGGCAGCTCCGGCCGCCGCACGTAGAGAACGTAGGCGATCCCGATCCCAGCGAGGGCGATCAGGCCGCCGATCCCGAGGCCGGTGTAGTCCTCGCCGAGCGTGGGCTCGATCGCCGCCAGCGGCGAGCCCTCCCAGACCGGGTCGAGGAACTTGGTGACGACGTCGTCGATGCCGGGGATCTGGACGAGGCCGCCGACCAGGGCGAGGACGGCGAGGACGCCCATCGCCACCCGCATCGGCAGCGACTGCTCGGCGATGTGGTGCTCGGGCCCCGGGAAGCCGACGTCGGTGTCCTCGGGCTCGCCCGTCGCCGGGTTCTTCGGCGCCTCGTGGGCGACGTGCCCGGTATCGATCAGCTCCTGCGCCTCTCGGCAGGGCGTGCCGGGGAGGACCCGGAAGACGAGCCGGAAGCTGTAGACGGCGGTCATCAGGGCGCCGACGTAACCGAGCACGGTGAAGATCAGGTACATCCCGCCGCGCGCCTCGGCGAAGGCGAGGATCTCGTCCTTGGAGAAGAAGCCGGAGGTGCCGGGGAAGGCGGCGAGGGCGAGGGCGCCGCAGACGAAGGTGATCGAGGTGAACCGCATCGCCTTGCCGAAGCCGCTCATCCGGTCGATGTTCTGGTCGTTGGCCATCGCGGCGATGATCGAGCCGGCGGCCATGAACAGCAGCGCCTTGAAGAAGGCGTGGGTCATCAGGTGGAACATGCCGGCGCTGTAGGCGCCGATCGAGACGCCCATGATCATGTAGCCGATCTGGCTCATGGTCGAGTAGGCGATCGCCCGCTTCAGGTCGGTCATCACCAGCGCCATCGTCGCCGCGACCAGGAGGGTCGCCAGGCCGACGAAGGCGGCGATGTCGGCGGCGGTCGGGGCGAGTTCGAAGAGGACGTGGGTGCGGGCGATCAGGTAGACGCCGGCGGTGACCATCGTCGCCGCGTGGATCAGCGAGGAGACCGGGGTCGGGCCCTCCATCGCGTCCGGCAGCCAGGTGTGGAGCGGCAACTGGGCGGACTTGGCGAAGGCGCCGACGAGCAGCAGCAGGCAGATCGCGGTGATCGTCCACTCGTTGGTGGTGAAGGCCTCGGGCGCTCTCTCGAAGACAGCGCCGTAGTCGAAGGTGCCGAGTTCGCGGAAGATCAGGAAGGCGGCGAGGACGAGGCCGATGTCGCCGACGACGTTGATCACGAAGGCCTTCATCCCCGCCCGCGTCGCCGTCTCGCGCCGGTACCAGAAGCTGATCAGCGCGTAGGAGGCGAAGCCGACGAAGGCCCAGCCGACGATCAGGAGGACGAAGTTGCCGGCGAGGACCAGCAGCAGCATCGAGAAGACGAAGAAGTTGAGGTAGCTGAAGAAGCGGTGGTAGCCCTCGTCGGACTGCATGTAGCCGTAGGAGTAGAGGTGGATCAGGGTCGAGACGCCGGTGACGATGAGGACCATGAAGATCGAGAGCGGGTCGACGAAGATCCCCAGCTTGATGTTGAGCCCGGCGACGCTGGCGTAGTCGTAGAGCGAGGAGGCGTGGTGGCGGGCCTCGGGATCGTCGCCGAGGAGGCTGATCAGGGCGGCGACGCCGCAGGCGAAAGCGGCCCCGATTGCGAGCGTGCCGATGGCGCCCGCCAGCTTCTGCGGCAGGACTTTGAAGCCCAGCCCGATCACGATCGAACCGAGCAGGGGGAAGAGCAGGACCAGCCAGGCCCAGGCGGTGGCGCTCATCCGCGCAGCTCCCGCAGGTCGTCGACGTTGAGCGGCAGGCGACGGCGGAAGATGGCGACGATCAGGCCGAGGCCGACGACGACCTCGCAGGCGGCGATCACCATCACGATCACGGCGAAGACCTGGCCCTGGCCGTTGCCGACCATGCGGCTGAAGGCGACGAGGGCGAGGTTGCCGGCGTTCAGCATCAGCTCGAGGCAGAGCAGGATCACCATCGGCGAGCGGCGCAGGAGGATGCCGATTGCGCCGGTGGCGAAGAGGAGGGCGGAGAGGACGATGAACCAGCTGGTGTTCACGCTGGGTCCTCCCGGCGCCGGGCGGCCAGGACGATTGCTCCTACGGCTGCCAGCAAGAGGAGGATTGAGCTGGCCTCGAACGGCAGCAAGAACTTTTCGAGAAGCAGGCGACCTATTGCCGCGGGGTTACCGAAACCAGCCGAGACATCCGCTCCCTCGGTTTCCAGGGCCTTGAGGCCCGAACCTAGGACAGCTACCGATAGCTCTACGAAGAGGGCGATGCCCAGCAGGGGGGCGAGGAAGCGCTGGCCGGGGATCGGCTCCCAGGCTGACTCGCCGCCTCCTCCTACGTAGGCGACGACGAAGACGTAGAGGACCATCACCGCGCCGGCGTAGACGACCACCTGGGCCGCCGCGACGAAGGCGGCGGTGAGCAGCAGGAACAGAGCCGCCAGCGAGAAGAGGTGGACGATCAGGGCCAGCACCGAATAGAAGGGGTTGCGCATCGCGATCACGCCGATGGCGCCGCCGAGTGCGCCGAGGGCGGCGACGAAGAAGAGCACCTCTTCCACTATTCCCCCTCGCTTTTTAGCGGGGTCCGCTCGATCGGCTCGGCGAGCAGCATCTCCTTGGTGAAGATCAGGTCGCGGCGGTCGTAGTCGGCCATCTCGTAGTCGTGGCCCATCGTGATCGCGTCGAAGGGGCAGGCGATCTCGCAGTAGCCGCAGAAGATGCAGCGACTGAGGTTGATCTCGTAGACGGCGGCGTAGCGCTCGCCGGCCGAGACCCGTTCGCCGGGGATGTTCTCCGCCGCGACGACGCGGATGCAGTCGGCCGGGCAGGCGGCGGCGCAGAGCGAGCAGCCGACGCATTTCTCCAGGCCGGTGTCCTCGAACTTGTGCAGTTTGTGGCGGCCGCGGAAGCGCGGGTAGACCGGCGTCTTCTCCTCGGGGTACTCGATCGTCATCGGCCCCTCGATCAGCCGCGCCATCGTCGTCTTCAGCCCGCGCAGGGTCTCGCCGAAGGCGCGGTAGGCGCCGCCGAGCCCGCCCGGCTCGGGGCCGCGCTGGACCTCGACGACCTCGATCGAGTCGAGGTAGGAGGCCGCCTTGGGATCGACGCTCACGTGACCACCACCAGGACGGCGGTGACGAGGACGTTGAGGGTGGCGAGCGGCAGCAGCACTTTCCAGCCGAGGCTCATCAGCTGGTCATATCGCAGACGCGGCAGCGTCGCCCTCACCCAGATGAAGAAGAGGACGAGCCCGAGCATCTTCGCCAGCATCCAGATCGGGTCGAGGAAGCTCGGGCCGGGGCCCATCCAGCCGCCGAGGAACATCGCCGCGGCGATTCCGGAGACGACCAGGATCTCCATGTATTCGACCAGCAGGAAGGAGCCGAAGCGCATGCCGCCGTACTCGGTCATGAAGCCCTGGACCAGCTCGGCGTCGGCCTCGGGCATGTCGAACGGGGTGCGGTTGGTCTCGGCGAAGCCGGCCAGCATGAAGATGATGAAGCCGACGAACTGCGGGACGATGAACCACATCTCCCCCTGCGAGTGGACGATCGAGACCAGCGAGAGGGAGCCGCTCATCATCACCACGCCGAGCAGGGCGAGACCCATGCTGACCTCGTAGGAGATCAGCTGCGCGGCCGAGCGCATCGCCCCCAGCAGGCTGTATTTGGAGCCCGAGGACCAGCCGCCGAGGAGCAGGCCGTAGAAGGCGATCGAGCCGACGGCGAAGAAGTAGAGGATGCCGATCGGGACGTCGATGCCGTAGAAGCCGACTCCGTCCTGGACGTCGCCCCAGGGGATGATCGCCAGCGAGAGCACGCCCGCCAGGACCGGCAGCAGCGGCCCGAGGATGAACAGGGTCGAGACCGCGTTCTCCGGCCGGAACGACTCCTTGGAGATCAGCTTGCCGACGTCGGCGAGCGGCTGCAGGAGGCCGTAGGGACCGACCCGGTTGGGGCCGTAGCGGTGCTGGAAGCGGCCGATCAGCTTCCGCTCCAGCACCGTCAGCAGCGGCAGGATGCCGAAGATGACGCCGAAGATGACGACGCTCTTGAGGACCATGATCCAGGTCGCTTCGGCGAGGGTGGTGTCGGCGAGCGGCAGCACTAGGCGCGGACCTCGCTCAGCTTCTCGATCTTCACCTGGACTGGCCCGCCGTTCAGCAGGCGGTTGGCGTTGCCGTCGAGGACACCCTCGGCCATGAAGACGACGCCCTCGCTGACCCGCTCCTTGATGTGGACCTGGGCCTCGACCGCGTTGCCGTTCTGGCTGACGCGAACGACCTCGCCGGACTGGAGCCCCAGCCGCTCGGCGTCGGCCAGTGAGATCTCCAGGCGTTGCTGAGGGGCGAGGAACTTCAGCGGGGGGTTGAGCTCGGTGATCGGGCCCGCCCAGAGGTCTCGGTAGGTGCCCAGAAGAAGGGAGCCGTCTTCCTTGGAGGGCGGGACGGTCGCGTCAGGGTCTCCAGACGCGACTCCGCCAGGAGTCGGCTCCGGCTGGGCCGTGCTGATCGGCGCGTCGCGCCCGATGTCCGGGGACCCCTCGCCGACGGTCTCGGTCGCTTCGTGGCCGTGACCTTTGCTGGTGGCGCCGGTCTCGGTCGGGCCCTGCTCCGCGGAGTCGACGGCTCCTTCCGGGCCGGGCCCCTCGCTGCCGGTGCGGTCGCCGGTCGAGCCCTCGCGGTCTTGCCAGCGCAGGCCGCGGCCGCCGATCTGCTCGTCGCTGATGCCGTTGTAGAAGCTCACCGCCTCGGTCAGAGCGGCGAAGGCGGTGGGCTGGGAGTCGATGCCGGAGTCGAGGCCGAGGGCTTTTGCCAGCTCGCTCAGCACGAGCAGGTTCGGCCGGATCGAGCCGGGACGGCCGGCGGATGGGCGGACCCGCTGCAGGCGGCCGTCGGGGTGGGTGACGGTGCCGTCTTTCTCGGCGTGGGTCTCGAGCGGGAGGACGACGTCTGCCTTGGCGGTGGTCGCGTTCTCGTGCATCGAGAAGGAGACGACGAAGTCGGCCGCGGTCAGCGCCTCTTCCCAGGCTGGGGTTTCGGGGAAGTCGCGCAGCGGGTCGGCGCCGAAGAGGACGAGGCCGCTCAGCTCACCGTCGATCAGCGCCTGGCGGATCTCCTCCGTCGCCATCCCGGCGGTGGTCTCGGCGAGGCCAGGGCCGGCGTCGGGGAGGCAGCCTGCCTCGCGCAGGCCGCGGGCGTTGGTGGTGTCGGGGATCTCCAGCAGGCCCGAGCCCTCGGTCCCGCTCATGCCGACGGCGGCGGCGACGTCGAGCAGTGCCTCGGCGGCGCCGTCCTCGCGGGCGATCCGCTCGCCCCAGATGACGACGACAGTCTCGGCCTCGCGCAGCGTCTCGGCGATCGGAGAGGCGACGTTGTCGGTGCCGCCGATCGCGCCCGCCAGCTCTCTGACGAAGTGGGCTCCCTGGCCGGGCGCATAGCGGGCGATCGCCTCGGCGCCCCCGTCGAGCGCGGTCGGCCGCTCGGTGGCGACGACCAGCTTGGCGCCGTTGCGGCGGATTGCCTTGCGCACCCGCAGGTCGAGGATCGGCGAGCTCTGCAGCGGGTCGGTGCCGAGGACGAGGATCGCGCCGGCCTCGTCGATGTCGCGCACCTTCGCCGAGACGCTCGGCTCGGCCAGGCGCCGCAGAACCTTGGCCTTCGGCCCGCGCGAGGGGCGCGAGTCGATGTGCGGCGAGCCGAGCGCGTCGCGGACGATTCGCTGGAGCAGGAAGCCCTCCTCGTTGGAGGCGTCGCCGACGATCGCCGCGACCCGACTCGGCGCAGCCGATTTTTCCCCCACCGGGGTGGGGCCAGAATCGGCTGCGGTGCGCAGCCCCGCGGCAACGGCCTCGATCGCCTGCTCCCAGCTCGCCTCGGCTCCGCCCTTCAGGCGCGGCGCGTCGATCCGCTCGGGCGCGTCGAACATCTCGAAGCCGTAGCGGCCGCGGTCGCAGAGCCAGCCGTCGTCGACCTCGGCGTTGTCGCGGGTGATCACCCGTTTCACCTTCTCGTCGCGGACGGTGAAGCTGACGTTGCACTGGCTCGGGCAGAGCGTGCAGACCGAGCCGGCGTGCTCGATGTCCCAGGGCCGGGCGCGGAAGCGGTAGGTGTAGTTGGTCAGCGCCCCGACCGGGCAGATGTCGGTGATGTTGCCCTGGAAGGGCGCCACGTAGGGGCGGTCGTCGAAGGTGCCGACGTAGGTGCGGTCGCCGCGCTCCAGCAGCTGCAGCTGCGCGTCTTCGGAGACCTCCTGGCTGAAGCGGACGCAGCGGTAGCAGAGGATGCAGCGCTCGCGGTCGATCGCGACCAGCGGCGAGAGCTCGACCGGCTTCTCGAAGTGGCGCTTTTCGTCGATCACGCGGCTCTTGCCAGGGCCCCAGCCGTAGGAGATGTCCTGCAGCGGGCATTCGCCGCCCTTGTCGCAGACCGGGCAGTCGAGCGGGTGGTTGACGAGGAGGAACTCGACCACCGCGCTCTGCGCCTCTTTGACCTGCTCGGTGCGGGTGTGGACGACCATCCCCTCGCGCACCGGCGTCGAGCAGGAGGTCTGCAGTTTGGGGATCCCCTCGATCTCGACCAGGCACATCCGGCAGGCGCCGACCGGGTCGCCGAGTTTCGGTTCGTAACAGAAGTAGGGGATCTCGACGTCGCCCTTGCGGGCGGCGTCGTGGAGCATCTCACCCTCGATCGCCGGCACCTCGCGCCCGTCGATCGTGATCGTCACCTCGCGGCCGCCCGGGCTCACGTCGCGGCTCCCAGGGTCTCGGGCGGCGCCTGGACGACGGCGTGCGGGTCGACAACCAGCTCGGGGTTGGCCATCACTGCTTCGAACTCCTCTCGGAACTTGCGGACCATCGCCCCGACCGGCATCGCCATCGAGTCGCCGAGGACGCAGAGGCAGTGGCCGATGATGTTCTGCTGGACCGAGGAGACGATGTCGAGGTCCATCGGCGTCGCCTCGCCGCGGACCATCCGCTCCAGCATCTTCACGGTCCAGTTGGTGCCCTCGCGGCAGGGGACGCACTTGCCGCAGGACTCGTGGTGGTAGAAGCGCGCCGTCCGCAGCGCCAGGTGCGGGATCGAGACGCGGTCGTCGCAGACGATGATCGAGCCCGAGCCGAGCATCGAGCCGGCCTCGGCCATCGCCTCGAAGCTGTAAGGGAGGTCGAGCCCCTCCTTGGCGGTCAGCACCGGCGAGGAGGAGCCGCCGGGGAAGAAGGCCTTGATCTCGTGGCCGTCCTCGGGGCCGCCGGCGAGGTCGCAGATCAGCTCCCGGGTCGGGATTCCGAGCTCGACCTCGTAGTTGCCGGGGCGCTTGACGCCGCCGGAGATCGAGACGACCTTGGTCCCCGGCGACTGCTCGGTGCCGAAGCCTTTGAACCACTCGGCGCCGCGGCGGACGATGTGGGGGACGTTGGAGAGCGTCTCGACGTTGTTGATCAGGGTCGGGCCGCCGTAGAGGCCCTGCACCGCCGGGAACGGCGGCTTCAGGCGCGGGTTGCCGCGCTTGCCCTCGAGCGCGTCGAGCAGCGCCGTCTCCTCGCCGCAGATGTAGGCGCCGGCGCCACGGTGGACGACCAGCTCGAGGTCGCGGTGGCAGCCGAGGATGTTCGTCCCCAGGTATCCAGCGTCATACGCTTCGGCGACGGCGGCGTCGAGGATGTCGGCCTGCTCGTCGTACTCGCCGCGGATGAAGATGAAGGCGTGGCCGGCGTCGGCGGCGAGGGCGGCGATCGCGATCCCCTCGATCAGCTGGTGCGGGTTGCGCTGCATCAGCTCCCGGTCCTTGAAGGCCCCGGGCTCGGACTCGTCGGCGTTGCAGCAGAGGTACTTGGCCATGTCGCCGCGGGGGAGGAAGGAGGCCTTTTTGCCCATCGCGAAGCCGGCGCCGCCGCGGCCGCGCAGGCCCGAGTCTTCGAGCTCCTTGAGGACCTCGTCCTGCTCCATCTCCTTGTAAGCGCGCTCGAGCGTCGCGTAGCCGCCGGCGAGGCGCCGGTAGCCGTCGATCGTGCGCAGAGCCGGGTCCTCGGCGTGCTCGAGCAGGACGCGCTTCTCCAGCTGGTGCGCCATCAGGAATCCCCCGCCAGTCCGCGCTTGGCCAGGGCCTTCTCCGGGAGCACCTCGCCGCCCGTGCGCAGCTGCTCGATCGCGGCGCCGGCCTCGGCCGCTTCCAGCGGGCCGTAATAGCGCTGGTCGATCGAGGCCATCGGGGCGATGTCGCAGGCGCCGAGGCACTCGAAGCCGGTGACGAAGAAGTCCTCGTCGCCCTCGGCCGCGGCCTCGAAGGCGTCGAGCAGGCGGTCGCCGCCGCGCATCCAGCAGGAGATGTTGGTGCAGACCTCGATCCGGTGGGAGCCGACCGGTTTCGTGTGCAGGAGGTCGTAGAAGCTCGCGACCGACTCCAGGTAGGCCGGCGTCACCCGCATCACCGCGGCGGCCTGGCGGATCCCCTTCGGGGTGCACCAGCCGTATAGCTCCTGCACCGCCCACAGCGCCGGGATCGAAGCCGAGCGGCGGTCGGGGTAGCGGCCCATCAGCGTCTCGATCCGCTGCCGCAGCTCCGGCGGGCAGTCGACCTCGTGCAGCTCGGGGATCTCCTCCTCGGTGCGACCCGGGACGCGGCCCTCGCGGACCGCCGGGTCGACCGGCAGGTTCGGGTTGCTGATGCCCGGACCGTCGACGGGGCTCATCGGTCGACACCTCCGAGGATCGGATCGAGCATGCCGAGGCTGGCGATCATGTCGGCGACGTAGCCATCGACGGCCATGTCCCGGAAGGACTGCAGGTTGACGAAGGAGGGGTCGCGATAGTGGACCCGGGCCGGCTTCGCCGAGCCGTCGGCGAGGACGAAGCAGCCGAGCTCCCCGCGCGGTCCCTCGATCGAGTAATAGACCTCGCCAGGCGGCACCCGGTAGCCCTCGGTGACGAGCTTGAAGTGGTGGATCAGGCTCTCCATCGAGGTCGAGAGCTCCGAGCGCGGCGGCAGCACGTACTTGCGGTCCTCGGCGATGTAGGGGCCCTCGGGGAGGGCGTCGAGGCACTGGGCGATGATCCGCGAGGACTCGACCATCTCCGCCACCCGCACCCGGTAGCGGTCGTAGTTGTCGCCGACGGTGCCGACCGGGATCTTGAAGTCCATCTCGGGGTAGGCGAGGTAGTCGAAGGCTTTGCGCAGGTCCCAGGGATCGCCGGCGGCGCGCAGCAGCGGCCCGGTCACGCCCAGCTCCAGCAGCCGCTCGCGGGAGACGATCCCGGTCCCTTTGGTCCGCTGCAGGAAGACCTCGTTGCGGTCGAGCAGGTCTTCGTACTGGCCGACGCGGATCGGCATTTCCTCGGCGAAGGCGCGGCACTTGGCCTCGAAGCCGAGGGGAATGTCCTCGATTACGCCGCCGACCTGGAAGTAGCGGGTGTGCATCCGCTGGCCGGTCGCCATCTCGAAGAGGTCGAGGATCTTGTCGCGCTCGCGGAAGCAGTACCAGAGCATCGAGATCGCGCCGAGGTCGAGCGCGGTGGTGCCGAGCCAGACCAGGTGGGAGTGGATGCGGTTGAGCTCGAGGAAGAGCGTCCGCAGGTACTTGGCGCGGGGCGGGATCTCGAGGTCGATCAGCCGCTCGACCGCGCCGCAGTAGGCCTCCATCTGGAAGAAGTAGGAGACGTAGTCCATCCGCTCGACGAAGGGGATGACCTTCCAGTAGCTCTTGTCCTCGCAGGACTTTTCGATCCCGGTGTGGACGTAGCCGA
>DASSMJ010000039.1:0-26972 GCA_035688955.1 Solirubrobacterales bacterium
AGGAACTCCACAAGCGCGTGATCGGCCAGGAGGTCGCGATCACCGCCGTCTCGAAAGCGATCCGCCGCTCGCGCGCCGGGATCAAGGACCCGAAGCGGCCGGCCGGCTCGTTCATCTTCCTCGGCCCCTCGGGGGTCGGCAAGACCGAGCTCGCACGCACCCTCGCCGAGTTCCTCTTCGGCGACGAGGAGGCGATGGTCCGGATCGACATGTCCGAGTACATGGAGAAGCACGCGGTCAGCCGCCTGGTCGGCTCGCCGCCGGGATACATCGGCTACGACGAGGGCGGCCAGCTGACCGAGGCCGTGCGCCGCAAGCCGTACAGCGTGCTGCTGCTCGACGAGATCGAGAAGGCGCACCCGGACGTCTTCAACATCCTCCTGCAGATCCTCGAGGACGGCCGGCTCACCGACGCCCAGGGCCGCACGGTCGACTTCCGCAACGCGATCGTGATCATGACCTCGAACATCGGGGCGGGCGAGATCGCCAAGAACACCTCGATCGGGTTCACCGTTTCCGACGAGACCGGCATGTCCTACGACGACATGAAGAACCGGATCATGTCCGACCTGAAAAAAGTCTTCCGGCCGGAGTTCCTCAACCGGATCGACGAGGTCATCGTCTTCCACAAGCTCGCCAAGGAGGAGGTCAAGGAGATCATCGACCTGATGATCAACCGCGTCCGCGTCCAGGTCGCCGAGCACGAACTGCAGCTGGAGCTGACCGACGAGGCGAAGAACCTGCTGGTCGACAAAGGCTGGGATCCGTCGATGGGTGCGCGGCCGTTGCGCCGGGCGATCCAGCGCTACATCGAGGACCCGCTGGCCGACGAAGTCCTGCGCCAGGGCGAGATGACTCCCGGCTCGACCGTGATGGTCTCCCGCAACGCCGCCGGCGACGAGGAAGACAAACCGCTCGACCTCGAGATCATCGCCCCGAAGAAGCCGAAGCCCAAAGAGCCGAAGCGCGAGAAGGTCGGCGTCGGAGCGAAGAAGGACGACGGCGAGGGCGACGACGACGTCGACGTCCCCGCGTCGGACGACGACCAGTCCTAGCGGAGCAACTGTGAAGGAGCCGGGCCGGGCCGCGATCGGCACCTGGGGCGGAGGGCGTTTCCTCCGCTTCGGGGAGGCGATCTCCGAGCAGCGCCTGGAGGCGCTGCTGCGGCCGGGGGGCGGCATCGACACCTTCCTCACCGCCGACGCCTACGGTCAGGGTGAGGCCGATCGGGTGCTGGGGCGGGCGCTTGTCGGCGCGGCGCGCGATGAGTACTGCCTGATCGGGGCCGTCGGGCACGACTTCTACGAGGGCGAGCGGGAAGGGCCGAAAGGGTTCCCGCGCTTCACCGACCCGCGCCTGCGCAAGCCCGACCAGTACGGGGGCTACTTGCGGATGGCGACGGAGAAGAGCCTGGAACGGACCGGTGCTGCCTCGTTCGACCTCCTGCTGCTCCACAACCCCGACCGCACCGGCTACAGCAGCGAGGTTGTCTGGGAAGCAATGGCGGCGCTGCGCGACGAAGGGCTGGCGGCGCGGATCGGCGTCGCGCCCGGTCCCGCGAACGGCTTCACCCTCGACGTCATCGCCTGCCTCGAGCGGTTCGGCGAGGCAATCGATTGGGCGATGATCATCCTCAACCCGCTCGAGCCCTGGCCGGGAGAGTTGTGCCTGAAGGCGGCGGCGAAGAATGAGGTGAAGGTGCTGACCCGGGTCGTCGACTACGGCGGCATCTTCTGGGGCGACGTGCGACCGGGGATGGAGATGGCCGAGCACGACCACCGCAAGTTCCGCCCGGCGGGCTGGATCGAGGCGGGGCTCGAGAAGCTGGGGCGCCTGCGCCCGATCGCCGATCGCCACGACCTCACGCCGATGCAGCTCGCCTGCCAGTGGAACCTCGGCCATCCCGCGGTCGAGTCAGTAGCGCCCACCCTGATCCAGGAGATCGGCCCGGCGGCGCGCTCGATCGAGGACAAGCGCGCCGAGCTGGCAGCCCTGCCCGCCGAGCAGCGGCTAAGCGAGGAGGAGATCGCCGAGATCCGAGCGATCGGCGACAACAGCGGCTGCATGACCCTGAAGGGCGCGAGCACGGAACACGAAGGCGAAGAGCGCCCCGACCGCTGGCCCCTCACCGACGACCTGGCCGCCGTCGGCAGCCGCTGGGGTATCGACCCCGAGCGCGACCTCGTCGCTAATCACTGAGGCCGCAGGACCGATCGCTGCTGATAGAGGGGGCCGATGTCCCTCCACCGGAATTTACCTCCCCTCCGCTTCGCTGCGGGGAGAACATGCTGCGCGGCTTCGCCGCGCAAAAGCCAGATTGCATATCGCCGAACATTCCTCCGGAGGAACATCGGCCCCCTCTTCGACGGAGCTCCGGTTGACGCCGCAGGACCAAGCGCAGCCGAGTTTTGACACAGCCCACTGTGCCGGGAGTCGGATGCGCTGGTCAGTCCCGCCGAAGGTGCCGATAGCTTCGCCCTCGTGAACCGGAAGTGGTGGACGCTGGCGGGGGCTTGCGCGGGGTTGTTCCTGCTGATGCTCGATTCGACCGTGGTGGCGTTGGCGCTGCCGGCGATTCGGCATGACGTCGATGCCAGCGCCGAGGGGCTGCAGTGGGTGATGAACGGTTACCTGCTGACGATCGCGGTGCTGGTCGTCACGGCGGGGCGGCTGGGGGACATGTTCGGGCGCAAGCGGGTCTTCCTCGCCGGGATGGTCCTGTTCGCGGTCGGCTCGGTGGTCTCGGGAGCGGCACAGGACCAGGACATGCTGATCCTCGGCCGCGTCCTTCAGGGAGCCGGGGCGGCGCCGATGCTTTCGCTCTCGCTGGCGCTCGTCTGCAACGTCTTTCCGAGTGAGGAGCAGCCGCGGGCGCTCGGCATCTGGGCCGCCGTCTCGGCTGTGGCGCTGGCGGTCGGGCCGCTGGCCGGCGGCCTGCTGATCGAATTCGACTGGCGGGTGATCTTCTGGATGAACCTGCCGGTCGCGGCGGTGGGGATCGCGATTACGCTCGCCGCGGCGCCGGAGTCGAGCGATCCCGACGCCGGCGAGCGCATCGACTGGCCGGGCCTGGCGGCGCTGAGCGTCGGTCTCACTGCGGTCATCCTGGCCCTGGTTCAGTCGCAGGCCTGGGGCGCCGAGGCGGTCATCGCCCTGGCGCTGGTGGGCCTCGTCGCCCTTGCCGCTTTCTGGCGGATCGAGCACCGCGTCCGCGCGCCGATCATCGAATTCGACCTCTTCCGCAACGGCCCCTATTTCGGCGCCAGCGCCGCCGCCTTCGCCCTCGTCGGCTGTTACTGGGCGGTGATGTTCTTCCAGCCGCAGTACCTGCAGGACGTGCGCGGCCACTCGCCGATCCTCAGCGGTCTGATGATCCTGCCGGTGACGGCGCCGATGATCTTCATCTCGCCCTTCTCCGGCCGGTTGATCGCCAGCTTCGGCGCCCGGCGACTGATGAGCGCCGGCATGCTCTGCGGCCTGCTCGGACTCCTCGTCCTCACCCGCATCGACGCCGACAGTCCGTACGGCCTCCTGCTGGTCGGCTATCTGCTGTTCGGAATCGCGCTCGGCCTCGTCTACGCGCCGATGTCGACGGCAGCGATGGCGGCGATGCCGGGGGAGAAGGTCGGGATCGCCTCCGGCGTCCTGGCAATGGACCGCGTCCTTGCCGGAGCGGTCGCCCTGGCCGCCACCGGCGCCGTCTTCCACGCCTTGCTCGGCGACGGCCACTCGTTCGCCGCCGCGGTTGCCGATTCGACCTGGGTGGCGGTCGCCCTCTGCGCGATCGGGGCCGCCCTCACCTGGGCTTTCGTCCGCGATCCGGAGCCGCCGGGCACCTCACAGGCAGTCGCCGAGCTCCAGCACCACATGCACCACAAGCGCTTCCATCTTTGAGCCGCCGGCGCCGACTTGACAAAGCCCATTCCGACCTGTCCACTAGGAATGAGGAGACCGCATTCCAGAGCCGTTTCTGCCATCCTCTTAAGCGATGCCTGATTTGTCTGGGGATGAGCTCCACGAGCTATCGGAACGCCAAGATCCCCGACTTCTAAGAGCTCTCGACGTCGTCGCCCCCGGCGGCGCCCTGCGCGAGGGAATCGACAACATCGTTCACTCGCGGACCGGCGGCCTGCTGGTCGTCGGCGACCTCGACGACATCTCCCACCTGCTCTCCGGCGGCATCAAGCTCGACGTCGACTACACGCCGGCGATGCTTTACCAGGTGGCAAAGATGGACGGCGCCATCGTCCTCAACGGCGAGGCGACGACGATCGCCTGGGCCAACGTCCAGCTGATGCCGGACCCGACGATCCTCAGCTCGGAGACCGGCACCCGCCACCGCACCGCCGAGCGCGTCTCCAAACAGACGACGGCACTGGTGATCGCGATCTCGCAGCGCCGCGACGTCGTCTCCCTCTACGTCGAGGGCACCAAGTACATCCTCCAGGACATCCCGGCCGTGCTCGCCAAAGCGAACCAGGGCCTGGCCACGCTCGAGAAGTACCGCCAGCGCCTCGACCAGGTCTCCTCGCGCCTCACCCGCCTCGAGTTCGACGGCGGCGTCGTCCTCCACGACGCGCTCTCGGTTCTGCAGCGGGCCGAGCTGGTGACGCGGATGGCGGTCGAGGTCGAGCGCTACATCGTCGAGCTCGGCACCGAGGGCCGGCTGATCGAGATGCAGCTGGAGGAGACGATGGTCGGTGTCGCCGCCGATAAGACGGCGCTGATCCGCGATTACAGCGTCGAAGACTCCGAGGGGAATCTGACCGCCGTGCTGCAGGCGCTCGGCAGGATGCCCCACCAGGACGTGCTCGACTTCGGTCGCCTCGCCGAGCTGCTCGGCTACGACCGCAAGGTCAACACCCTGGATTTCCCGGTCGCGCCGCGCGGATACCGCGTCTTGGGCCGCGTCCCCCGCATTCCCAAGCTTGTCGTCCAGAAGATCACCCATGAGCTGGGCGGGCTCGAAGAGGTCCTTGCGGCCTCCGAAGAAGAGCTCGCCGCCGTCGACGGAGTCGGACCCACCCGGTCCAAGGACATCCGCGAGGGCCTGCGGCGGCTCCAAGAGGTGGACCTGGTCGACCGGTACTTGCAGAGCTGACGGCACTGGCCGTCGAAAACGAAAGGAGTCACCCCATTTCCGAGATAGACGAGGCCACCGTGGAGGCAGTCTTCGAGGAGGACGTGGAATACGTCTGCGACTTCGAAGTAGGCGACAAGGTCGTATATCCGCACCATGGCGCGGGCTTGGTGATGACCAAAGAGACCCGCGAGCTGATGGGGGAGGAGCGTGAATACCTCACGATCAAGATCCTCCACAACGAGCTCACCGTGATGGTCCCCTGCGAAAACGCCGGCAAAGCGGGCCTGCGGCGGATTATCGACGAGGACGAAATCAAAAAAGTTACAAACGTCCTCACCGACGACGTGTCGGAGATGCCGAAGAACTGGAACCGGCGTTTCAAGTACAACCGCGAGAAGATCAAGACCGGTGACGTCTTCGAGCTCGCCGAGGTCGTCCGCAACCTCGCGATCCGCGAGATGGAAAAGGGCCTTTCCACCGGTGAGAAGCAGATGTACACCCGGGCGAAGAAGATCCTCGCCTCGGAGTTCATGTACGCGCTGGACAAAGACGAGGACGGCGCCGAGGAATACCTCGACAGCCTCCTCGAGGAGCGGTTCGCCGCCACTGCGACCGCCTAAGGCCGCAGCAGTAACCGCGGTCGTCGCGGCCGCCGGCTCCGGGGAGCGACTCGGAGCCGGCGGCCCGAAGGCCTTCGTGCCGGTCGCCGGCAGGCCGATGATCGAGTGGTCGATCGAGGCCTTCCGCGGCTGCGATTCCGTGCACTCGATCGTCGTCGCGGCCCCGCCCGGCCACGTCGGCGAGCTGGCGGGGCACGACGTCGGCGTGGTCGCGGGGGGTGCCACCCGCGCTCAGTCCGTCGCCAACGCCCTGGAGGCGGTGGGGACCGAGTACGTCGCGATCCACGACGCCGCCCGGCCGCTGCTGACGCCGGCGCTGATCGAAGCCCTGGTCGCCGACCTCGACGCGGCCGACGAGGCCGACGGCGTGATCGCCGCGGCCCCCGTCAACGACACGATCAAGCGCGCATCGACCTGTTCCTTTTCGGCGGATGGCAACAAAAAGGAACAACTGAAGGTGGGGGTTACGGAGGATCGGACGCGCTTGTGGCGGGCGCAGACGCCGCAGGTCTTTCGGACCGCTGCGCTGCGCGAGGCGATTGCCGCCGCCCAGCGGCCGGAGGAGGCAACCGACGAGTCGATGCTGATCGAGGCGAACGGTGGCACCGTCCTGATCCATCCCGTCGCCGAGCAGAACCTGAAGGTGACGACGCCGCTCGACCTTCAGGTGGCCGAGCTGCTGCTTCAGTCGCGCATCAGCACGTAGACCAGCAGCGCCGCGAAGCAGACCTGCGCCACCCCGAGGGCGGTGCCGAGATTTTTCGCCCCGAGCGCCAGGGCGATCAGCGTGGCAACGGCTGAGCCGAGAAGGAGTAGCGCGAGCTGGCGGCTCATTCGACGCGAAGTCTATGCTCGGCCCATGCTCACCGACTACCACCTGCACCTGCGCCCCGACGAGGAGGGGACGACGTTCGACAAGTACTTCACGGTCGAGAACGTCGAGCGCTACCTCGACGCCGCGCGGGCTGCCGGGATCGAGGAGCTCGGCGTCTCCGAGCACGTCTACCGCTTCCGCCAGGCGCTCGACCTCTGGCAGCATCCGCTCTGGGTCGAGAACGGGGTCGACGACCTCGACGCCTACTGCGAGTTCGTCCGCGGCACGCCCTTGCGCCTCGGCGTCGAGTGCGACTACATCCCCGGCGCCGAGGAGCGCACCGCGGCACTCCTGGAGGCTCGTGACTTCGACTACGTCGTCGGCTCGGTCCACTTCATCGGCGAAGGCGATGCCGCGATCGACCACAAAGGCTTCGACGTCTGGGAGGGGGGAGGAGATGCTGACGAGATCTGGCGCCGCTACTTCGAGCAGCTCGCCGCCTGCGCCCGCTCCGGCCTCTTCGACATCCTCGCCCACCCGGACCTGGTCAAGGTCTGGGGCCGGGCGACGCCCCAGCCCCAGCGCGACCCCCGCGCCTTCTACGAGCCCGCGGTCGAAGCGATCGCCGAGAGCGGGGTTGCGGTGGAGATCTCCACTGCCGGGATCCGCAAGCCCGTCGGCGAGCTCTATCCCTCGCGCCAGTTCGCCGAGATGTGCATCGAAGCCGGCGCTTCCTTTGCCCTCTCCTCCGACGCCCACCTCCCCGAGCAGGTCGGCTTCGAATACGAGCGGGCGGTGCAATACATGGACGAGCTGGGAATAGGTGAGGTATGCGTCTTCGAGCAGCGCCAGAGGACCCTCGCTCCCCTCGGCGACAGGGTGCGATGACCGTGGTCGGTCTCGGCTACGACAGCCACCGCTTCGCGCCTGGCCGCAAGCTGATCCTCGGCGGCGTCGAGATCGAGCACGACCAGGGGCTCGAGGGCCACTCCGACGCCGACGTCCTCACCCACGCGGTGATCGACGCCCTGCTCGGCGCCAACGGCGGTGGCGACATCGGCGAGATGTTCCCCGACGACGACCCAGCCTTCAAAGACGCCGATTCGATCGACCTCCTGCGCACCGTCGTCGGCACGATTGCCGGCCCGATCGTCAACATCGACGCCACCCTGGTCTGCGAGCAGCCCCGCCTCGGCCCTTACAAGGCGCTGATGGAGCGGACACTCGCCGACGCGACCTCCGCCCGGGTCAGCGTCAAGGCGACCAGCAACGAGGGCATGGGCTTTGTCGGCCGCGGCGAGGGCATCGCCTGCATCGCGGTGGCAAGCGTCGAATCTCAATAGTCTTCCGGCTGGGTATGGCGTCCACTCGTCTCAGTGCAGCCAGCGTGCGCGGCTCGATCTCCGACATGGCCTTCCAGGGGAAGGTCCTGCGCGAAGCCGGCATCCTCGAGCCGATGCGCCCCGACAGGGCGCTGAAGATCGGCACCACCTTCCTCCGCTGGGGCGCCTCGCCGGCGACCGGCGTCGCCACCGCGGCGATCCACCACCCGCACGAGCTGGCGATCGTCGACGAACGCGGCGCCCTCAGCTGGGAGCGCCTGCATCGACGCAGCAACGCCCTCGCCCACTCGCTGGCGAAGATGGGGATCGGCCCCCGCGACGGCGTCGGCGTGATGTGCCGCAACCACCGCGGCTTCGTCGAGGCGACGCTGGCGGCGGCGAAGCTCGGGGCCAGCGCGCTCTACCTGAACACCATGTTCGCCGGTCCGCAGCTGGTCGAGGTGACCAAGCGCGAGGGGCCAAAGGCCTTGATCTACGACGAGGAGTTCACCGAGCTGCTCGCCGGCGTCGATCCCTCGGTGCAGCGGATCGTCGGCTGGTGCGAGGGCGAGACCTCCGAGCCGACCCTGGAGAGCCTGATCGAGGGTGGCGACGAGTCCGACCACAAGCCGCCGCCGGAGAAGCCGAAATTCGTCATCCTCACCTCGGGCACGACCGGCACCCCCAAGGGCGCCCAGCGCTCCAGCCCCGAAGGCCTGATGCCGATCGCCTCCCTGATCGACAAGATCCCCTTCCGCAGCCGGATGACGATGATGATCGCGGCGCCGCTGTTCCACTCCTGGGGCTTCTTCCACTTCGTGATCAGCCTGCCGACCGCCTCGACGATGGTGCTGCGCCGGCGCTTCGATCCGGAGGACACGCTGCGCGCGGTCGAGCAGAGCCGGGCCGACGTCCTCGCAGCGGTGCCGGTGATGATCCAGCGCATCCTCACCCTGCCCGACGAGGTCCTCGACAAGTACAGCCTGCCCAGTCTGAAGATCACCTCCCTGTCCGGCTCGGCCTTGCCGGGAGAGCTGGCGATCGAGTGGATGGACCGCTTCGGCGACAACGTCTACAACCTCTACGGCTCGACCGAGGTCGCCTACGCGACCGTCGCCACGCCCGAGGACCTGCGGGCGGCGCCGGGGACGGCGGGTAAGCCCCCGCGCGGGACCAAGATCTGCCTCTACGACGAGAGCGGCAAGGAGGTCCCTCAGGGCGAGGTCGGCCGCATCTTCGTCGGCAACGAAATGGCGATGGAGGGCTACACCGGCGGCGGCGGCAAGGAGATGATCGACGGCCTCTACTCCAGCGGCGACGTCGGCCACTTCGACTCCGAGGGCCGGCTCTTCATCGACGGCCGCGACGACGAGATGATCGTCTCCGGCGGCGAGAACGTCTTCCCGCGCGAGGTCGAGGACCTGCTCTCCGACCATGACGCGGTCGAGGAGGTGGCGGTGATCGGCGTCGAGGACGACGAGTTCGGCCAGCGGCTGAAGGCTTTCGTCGTCATCCGCAGCGGGGTCGAGGTCTCGGCCCAGGACCTGACGGCGCATGTCAAGGCCAACCTCGCCGCGTACAAGGCGCCACGCGAGGTCGAGTTCCTCGACGAGCTGCCGCGCAACGCCACCGGCAAGGTCCTCAAGCGCGACCTTCGCGCCGGGCAGCCGCAGCAGTCCTCCTGACGGAAATTGCGCCTTTAGGCGGCTGTCGGGGCGACGATGCCCTCCGGCGCCGCTAGTAGGTTGCTGGGGAATGAGCGAGCCGGCCCGGCAGCTGCAGCAGGTGGGAGAAGCGACGCGCGCTATGCGTGGCGTCGCCGACCAGGCGCTCGAGTGGGTGAAGGTCAGCGAGGGGCGGGTTGCCGAGGCTGAAGCCCGGACCGAGGCGGTCAAGGGGCAGGTCAAGGAGCGGGCGCTGTTGACGCTGCGCAAGGTGAGCGCGGAGGCGCGCGAGCGGATCGCCGCCGAGCGCAAGGCGCGGACCGAGGCCGAGGCTCGCGCCGGCGCCGCCGAGACCGCGCGCGATCGGGCCGAGGGAGCTTTCGAGGAGTTGCAGCAGCGCTCGCAGAAAGAGCGCGAAGAGATCGTCGCGAGGTCCAACCAGGCGCGAGCCGAGGCGGAGCGGGTTGCCGCGGAGGCAGAGGCCAGGGCCGAGAGCGCCGCCGGCGAGGCCAGGGCCGAGATCGAGAACGCGACCGCCGCGGCCGAGCGGGCCGCGAAGGCAGAGTTCGAGACCAGGGTCGAGGAGGCGCGCCAACGGATCCAGGCGGAGGCGGACAAACGGATCGCCGTCGCCGAGCAGCGCGCCGCCGACGCTGAAGCGGCCGCCGCCGAGGCACACGAGTCCGCGGTGCGGCTGGAGACCGAGATCGAGCGGCGGGTGATGGAGGGAACCGAGGACGTGCGGCGCGAAGCCGAGGAGAGCGTCCAGCGGTTGCTCGCGAAAGTCGAGCGCGAGGCCGAGGAGGCCGCCCGGCGACGGGCAGAGGACCAGATCCGGGTCGAGGCCGACCGCATCCGCGTGCAGGCGCAGAAGCGCGAGGAGCGGGTGCGCGAGGCGACCGAGGACGAGATCAAGGCAAGCGTCAACAAGGCCCGGCGCGAGGCGCAGGCCGCCGCCGAGGAGACGGCACCCTCCTGGCTGCGCCCCGAGTCCAAAGCATCAACCGCCGGCTACCGCACTTTTTGATCTAACCTCGCCTGCGCAATGCGCGAGGTGAGGATCAGGGACACGCTCAGCGGCGAGCCGCGCTCGCTCGAGCCCGGCTCGGAGGTCGGCATTTACGCCTGCGGGCCGACCGTCTACAGCCGCATCCACATCGGCAACGCGCGGCCGTTCGTCGTCTTCTCCCTCTTCGCCCGCTTCCTGCGTTCGCAGGGCTACCGGCCCAAGCTCGTCGTCAACGTCACCGACATCAACGACAAGATCTACGTCGCGGCGCGAGCGGCGGGGAAGCCCTCGGCCGAGTTCGCGGCGGAGATGACCCGCGCCTACTTTGACGACACCGACCGGCTCGGCCTCGGCCGCCCCGACGCCGAGCCCCTGGCGAGCGAGAAGGTAGAGGGGATCGTCTCCCTGATCGCGGAACTGGTCGACTCTGGCCACGCTTATGAGTCCGGCGGCGACGTCTACTTCCGGGTCCGCAGCTTCGAGCCCTACGGCAAGCTCTCCAACCGCCGCCCGGAGGACATGGACCAGGGCGAGGACGCCGGCTCGGCCTCGCTGAAGGAGGAGCGACTCGACTTCGCCCTCTGGAAGGCGCACAAGCCTGACGAGGACACCAGCTGGGACTCCCCCTGGGGCCCCGGGCGCCCCGCCTGGCACATCGAGTGCTCGGTGATGGCCGAGGACGAGCTGGGCGCCAGCTTCGCGATCCACGGTGGCGGCTCGGACCTCGTCTTCCCCCACCACGAGAACGAGATCGCCCAGTCAGAGGCGGCGGGTCGTCCTTTCGCCCGGATCTGGATGCACAACGGGATGATCGAGACGAGCGCGGCGAAGATGTCGAAATCGGACGGCAACATCTTCCAGCTCTCGGAGGCGCTCGATCGCTACGGGCGCGAGGCTGTGGTTGCCTACCTGATCTCCGGGCACTATCGACAGCCTTTGGCCTTCGGGGAGGAGCAGATGGAGGAAGCGGTTGCTCGGGCCGAGCGGCTTCGGAACTTCTTTCGGGAGCACCCGGTGGGGCCGGATGAGGGGGACCCTCCGTCGCAATTAGGTGGAGGCTCCTCCGGGTCCCCCTCATCCGTCCGACTCGATGCGTTCCTGGAGGCTCTGGCCGATGACTTCAATACGCCGCGGGCTCTGGCCGAGGTGTTTGAGCTCGTCGGAGAAGCGAATCGCGGGGAGGTGGCAGGAGCTGACGCAGCTTCGGCGGTGGCCGAAATGTTGGAGCTCGTCGGACTCGGCACCCTCGCCCAGCCGGACGGGGGTGTCGAGTCCGACTCCGCAGCTCAGCAGTTGATGGAGGAACGCGAGGAGGCACGAGCTGCCAAGGATTTCGAGCGCGCGGATGCTCTTCGAGATCGGCTGGCTGAGCTGGGGTGGACGGTCAGAGATTCGGCCGATGGGCCGAGCTTGGTGCCGAAGAGCTAGATGGCGAACCAGGTCATCTACGGGCGTCGGCCGGTGGTCGAGGCGGAGCGGGGGAGGCGGCGGGTTCACCGGGTCTGGCGGGCGCCGGAGACTTCGGCCGAGGAGTTGGAGCGGCTTTGCGGGTCGCCGGACCATCAGGGCGTGGTGGCCGAGGTCGATCCCTATCCCTACGGTGATGCGCGGGGGATGCTGCGGGAGGGGGCGCTGCTCGTTGCTTTAGACCAGGTGCAGGACCCGCGCAATCTGGGGGCAGTGTGCCGCTCGGCGGAGTTCGCCGGGGCCGCCGGAGTCGTCATTCCCGAGCGCCGGGCAGCGGCGATCACGCCGGCGACCTGCAAGGCATCGGCCGGTGCCGTCGAGCACATCGAGGTCGCCCATGTCCGCAACCTCGCCGATTGGCTGGGGGAGGCGAAGGAGGCCGGGTTCTGGATCTGGGGGGCGGACGCTGAGGCTGCGCAGGCCCCCTGGTCGGTCGACCTCACCGGCTCGACGGTGTTGGTTCTCGGCGGCGAGGGGAAAGGGCTGCGCCCGCGTGTCGCGTCTTTTTGCGACGGGCTCGTCGCTCTGCCGCAGCGCGGCGCGGTCGAGTCGCTGAACGTCTCCGCGGCGGCTACCGCGCTGCTGTTCGAGGCGCTCCGGCAGCGCGGCTAGTTCCCCTGCAAGTCGTCCCTGGATGCATAAGCGGTTGCATTTCTTCGCCTGAGGGGTTGACAGAACACCGCGGAGACGTAAACTAGCCCGCACATAAGGGTGAACCTGAAGTTGAGGCTCATCTGTAGAAGGCGCCTGCCAGGGGAGGTAAGCGGCGCCACGACCCTTCAGCAAGGAGAAGGATCTGTGGCTCTATCTACGCCCACGCAGGAATTGCCATTGCCGGTTGCGCAAGGCACCTCTCGTCTCGCCAGCAGTAACCCTCAAGCTGAGCTTGATGATCACTACCTCGTCGCCCTGGCCAAGGAAGGCCGGACCGACGCCTACGACACGATCGTCAAGCGCTACCGAGGCTTCGTCCGCCTCAAGGCCTCTTCCTACTTTTTGCTTGGTGGCGAGTCCGACGACCTGATCCAGGAGGGCCTGCTCGGCCTCTACAAGGCGATCCGCGACTACCGCACTGATCGCGAGTCGAGCTTCCGCAACTTCGCCGAGCTCTGCATCACCCGTCAGATCATCACCGCGGTGAAGACCGCGACCCGCAACAAGCACACGCCGCTCAACCAATACGTCTCCTTCAGCCAGACCCCGGCTGCCGCCGGCGACTCGGAAACCACCCTGGACGAGATCCTGCCCGGGCCGAGCGTCCACGACCCGGTCAACCAGGTGATCGCGACCGAAGAGCTGGCGAGCCTCGTCTCCTGCCTCTCCGGCGTCTCCGGGGTGCTGTCTGACCTCGAGAGCCGGGTCCTCTCCCTCTACCTCGACGGTCACTCCTACGAGCTGATCGCCGAGCGGCTGGAGTGCGACACGAAGACCGTCGATAACGCCCTGCAGCGGGTGAAGCGCAAGGTCGGCACCCACCTCGCCAGTCGCGAGGTCGCGGTCTAGGGCACCTGCGGCAGGTCCGCCAGGACGTACTCGAGCAGTTCCTGCCCGTGGTCCGAGGCGACGACAACGTCGTCGGCCTTGACTCGGACCCGGTGCAGGGACTGCATCCGCAGGACGTCGCCGTCGGTGCGGGAGTTGGGAAAGATCCCCGAGTAGGAGACGCCGAGGCGCTCGAGGTGGTCGGCGGCGAGGGCGGTGGCCGGCTGCTCCAGCGGCAGGTCGATGTAGACCGCGTCGAGGTTGGCGTGGTGGAAGAGGTGGTGGCGCTCGCCGCCGATCGCCTCCTCCAGGTCCGCGCCAGGAGTGTGGACGGTGATCAGTGCCAGGTTGTGATCGGCCTCGACCGCCACGTGCAGCTCGCTGCGCTCCCCCAGCTCGCAGTCCGGCGGTGGCTCGGCCAGCTCTCCCCGCAACTCGCATAGCTCGAGCGTCTGAGCGACGATCTGCCGGTGCCGCTCCGGCGCGTAGACCTGGCGCTCGTGGCCGTCGTTCAGCTTCGTGTAGAAGAGCGCGGCCGACTGGCGCCCGCTGCGCTCGGCGGCCGCGTCGTTGCTGACGCTGGCCGGGATCCAGCCGAGCAGGAAGCCGGTCTCGTGCGCGCCCAGCTCGATGTTCGCCTTCTGGCTGTAGGGGTGGGCGGCGGTCGCCTCGCTGTACATCCCGGCCAATCCGCGCTCGCGCGCCCAGTCCATCAGCCGCCGCTTGGTCCGCGTGAAGAGGTGCTGACCCCGTGCCGCCGGCAGCGTCACCGCCTGTCCGGAGTGGGCGACCGCGTCGCCGGCCGCGGCGAGACTCATCCCGATGTGGCAAAGAAGCTCACCTGCGGGGGTTTCGGCGACGCAGGAGACGTAGGTGCCGGCACCGATCCGCCGTCCTACCTCCGCTGGGTCGTAGACCCACCGCACGTCATAACTTTGACCATATGCAGCTTCGATCGCGCCCGTCAGCACGGTACCCTCGTCAGGCTTCAGGAATCTGAACGTCACGTCCACCCCGGACATCATTGCCACCCCTGCCCGCCTAGCTCAACCTGGGAGAGCGCCTCATTTGTAATGAGGAGGTTGTCGGTTCGAACCCGACGGCGGGCTTCTTCATCTTCATCGGTAGCGCAACTTTCTCTTTAGGTCCTGTTTAGCGCAAACGGCGCA
Organism: Solirubrobacterales bacterium; assembly: GCA_035688955.1. Classification (GTDB taxonomy): domain Bacteria; phylum Actinomycetota; class Thermoleophilia; order Solirubrobacterales; family 70-9; genus VAYN01. The sequence goes on from DASSMJ010000039.1 coordinate 14,631, forward strand.
TAGCGCTGAAGGCAAGGGAACCTAAGAGAAAGGGAACGATGATGCGGCAAGAGCGGGGGAGTGCAGTATTGGAATCAGGGGTGGGACGCCGGCTGATGCTGGTAGTCGCGGCAGTTCTGGTGGCGTGTGCTCTTTGCGCCGGCGGAGCGCAGGCCTCTGTGATCGGCATCGGCAGCGTGCTGCCGAGCAAATACGAACCGACTGAATTCGGCCGTGTGCAGACGCTGTTCAACACCGCACTGCCCGAGTCCGGTGCAACCATCAGCTCACCGGCTGACGGCGCGATCGTGCGCTGGCGGATCCAAGGCGCCACGGGCGGACCCTTCTATCTGCGGGTTCTCCACCCCAACGGCAAAGGCGGCTACGAAGCGGCTGGAACCAGCCAGGGCGCGAGCCCGACCGACGAAGGTCTGCAGACCTTCACCACCAACCTGAAAATCCAGGCGGGTGACCTGATCGGTATCGATTCCACCAACGCCACCGACAAAATCGGCGTCGCCGAGGCATCGGGTGCGGGTTACGCGTCGATTTTCCCGACTCCGTTCGACGGTTCGGTCGTGCCGCCGAGTGAAACCTTCAACGGCAAAGAGATCGAGCTCAGTGCCGAAATCCAGCCGGAGCCGGAAATCAGTCTGATCTCACCGCCTTTCGGGCCGGTCACGGGCGGCACCGTCGTCACCATCACCGGTAAGAACTTCACCAACGCCAGCGAAGTGAAGTTCGGCACCACGGCGGCGAGTTTCACCGTCGACTCCGACACCCAGATCACCGCCACTGTTCCGAGCACGGAAAAACCGGGTGCTGTGAGTGTTGCCGTGACTACGTTCGCCGGCACCAATCCCGACACCAGGTTCGACGACTACACCTACCTGGCGTGTGTCGTGCCGCGGATCAAGAACCGCACGCTGAAGGTCGCCAAGGCGATGCTGCGGCGCAGCGGCTGCAAGCTCGGTCACGTCAAGAAGGTCGACGCGCCGAAGCCGAAAAAAATCGGCAAGGTGCTGAAGCAGGCTCCCCAGCCCGGCAAGGTTCTCGCTCCGGGCGCGCGGGTGCGCATCCAGCTGGGCCGTTAGGGCCAGCGGGAGGCAGCGAGGTTGCGGGGGTCGCTGCGGCGACCCCCGGCCTCAGCCCCGCCAGGGGTCGTTGAGCTTCTGCCGGCGCTTCTTCGAGCGCCTGAAGAGGTAACAGCCCACCAGGCCCCGTCCCGCGACGTAGAAGAATTTCCCGTCGACCAGCTTCCAACCCTCGACCACGACCGAGTTGAGGATGTCGACGGCGTCTTCGGTCTCGCGCGCGGCGGTGCCGATCGGGGCCGGGATCACCGTCGGCCCGATCCGATCGATGTCGAGCTCGTACTGGAAGAGGTGCTGCCCGCGCTCGAAGGCGAGGCGCGCCCGGCCGGCCGGGGTGCGGAAGAACGCCTGCCGTTCCGCCTCGGTCCACAGCTGCTGCTTCATGTGCTCGCGTTCGCGCGCCCGCTGCTCCCGCTTCTCCTTCGAGACCGGAGGCAGCAGGATCGGCGGCACCCGGTCGCGCAGGGAGAGGCGCGACGTCTGCTTCGCCTGCTCCCGGACCAGGGCCTCGGCTGCGAGCCGCAGTCGCGGCGAGCGGGTCAGCTCCATCCACTCGCTGTCCCAGAAGCGTTCGGCGGTGCTTCCCATCGGGTCGGGGTACCAGCCGGTCACCTGACCCTGGGGAGGCGGGACCTGTCGCAGGCGCTCTTTGTCGACGATCGGGCTCATCGCGGGACGGGAAGCAATACGGACGAAACGCCCCCCGCGCAACCAAACTTCCGTCCTGGCCGAAGGTCCGAGTCAGGCGGCGGTGTCGCCGCCGGCCAGCAGGCGCGCCTTCTCGGCAGCGAACTCCTCGTCGGTGAGGATGCCCTTGGCGTGCAGGTCGCCGAGCTTTTCGAGGCGGGCGAGGCGTGCGTCCTCGCCGTGGACGGGCGCGGCCGGCGTGGGGGTGGGGGCGACGGCGGTGTCGGCCTCCGAGTCGTCGCCGCCCGACCGCCGCACTTCCGGCAGCCGCAGCTTCGACGCCTGCTCGCCGACCCGCTCGGGGATGTTGGCGTCTTTGACCGCGTTGACGACCTTGTCGCGGGTCCCCCCGAAGACGTCGTCGTAGGTGGCGTCGGGGAACTCCTCGGCGGTCTGCTTCCGCAGCTCGTGGATCCCGAACGCCGCCATCACGGCGACGATCAGGGTGGTGAGGAAAGCGCGCAGGCCCTGGGTCGGACCCGTGAGGAAGTAGAAGCAGACGAGAATGACCAGCCCGGTGTAGACGTAGGCGGGGTGCAGGCGCAGGGCGGGGGCGATGTAGCGGCGAGTGGTGCGCGCTGCGGGGGTTGGGGAGGCGAGCCAGCCGGCGATCGCGAAGAGGATGCCGACGACGATCACCGTGGTGGCGATGCTGACCATCAGCGAGGTGCCGATGCCCCAGGCGGCTTCGGCGGCTGGCTTCACGTTCTCGGTCTTGACCAGGTTGTCGACGACGATCCCGCCGCCGATGTGGCGGGCGACGATCACCGCGAACCCGGCGGCGATCAGGCCGATGCCGCTGAGCAGGACGGTCACCCAGCGCCCACCGCGGGAGAGGTAGATGGCGGCGCTGAAGGCGACGAAGGTGAGGATCGAGAGCAGCAGCGCCAGGCCCTTGATCGCGACGGCGATGTCCTGGGCGGTCTTCAGCTGGTCGGACTTGAGGATCTGCACCTGGGCCGCGTCGGGCGGCAGTTTTTCCGCCAGGCTTTCGCCGATTCCGACCTGCTGGGCGAGGTTGGTGAGGAGGCTGCCGAGGTTGAGGCGGACGTTGCCTTCGTCGGTTTCGACCGCTTCTTTCTTGTTTTCCAAGACCGCCAGCAGCTGTTCGTGGGTGGTGCGGTTGGCCTCTTCCCAGAGGCCTTGGGCGGTCGAGGTTTCGAGCACCTTTTCGGCGCCCTGACCCGCTACCTGACGCAGGCCGCCGGCCGCCGGGCCGGCGAGTTCCTTCGAATCGCCGGGCAGGATCTCTTCCAGTTCCTTGCGCACGTCGACGTTTTCGTAGAGCTGGTCGACGAGGTAGTCGCCGAGCGCTTCGCGGATCGTCTTGTTCTCCAGCAGCCGGCCGCTGGTGTCGACCCAGTCGTTGGTGTTGAGCGCCTGCCGCTCGGTCCAGATCGCGAACACGCTGAGGAATGCGAGCACCGAGCCGAGTACTACGAGAACCCTCACCAGGCGACGGCGTCCGCGGCTCATTCCTGGATGCTATACGTGAGCAATGAAGCTAGAGGGCATTCACCACATCACCGCGATAACCGAGAACGCCCAGAGCAACGTCGACTTCTACGCCGGGGTTCTCGGTCTGCGGCTGGTCAAGAAGACCGTCAACCAGGACAACCCGACCGTCTACCACCTCTTCTTCGCCGACGAGAAGGGCGATCCAGGCTCCGATCTGACCTTCTTCGAGTACCCGGGCGCGCCCCGTGGGCGGGCCGGAGCGGGGATGGTGCACCGGATCGTCTGGCGGGTCTCGGGGCCCGAGGCGCTCGACTTCTGGGCGACGCGCCTGGCGACCAACGGGACCGAGTCTGAGCGCGACGGCGACAGCCTCGTCTTCGCCGACCCCGAGGGCTTGGAACATGAGCTGCTGGTGGTCGACGTGCCCGACGCGCCGCTGATCGCCGACCACCCGGAGATTCCCGGAGAGCTGGCGCTGCAGGGCTTCCACGCGGTGCGCGCCTACGCCGACGCGCCGGCTGCGAGCAGCAGGCTGCTCGAGGCGCTCGAGTTCGAGCAGGTTGATGGTGGCTGGGAGGCGCGGGGCGAGAAGCGCGGCGGCCTCTACTTCTACGACGAGCCCCCGGCTGAGCGCGGGCTGCAAGGGGCGGGAAGCATCCACCACGTGGCCTGGGCCTCACCCCCGGAGGAGCTGCTCGACTGGCGCGAGAAGGCGGTCGCGGGCGGCGCGCAGCCGACGCCGGAGATCGATCGCTTCTACTTTCGCTCGGTCTATTTCCGCGAGCCGAACGGGGTGCTTTTCGAGATCGCGACGCTCGGGCCGGGCTTCACCGTCGACGAGCCGCTCGAGAGCCTCGGCGAGAAGCTCTCGCTGCCGCCCGACTTCGAGCACCTGCGGGACGAGGTCGAACCGCGACTGCGGCCGGTGGTCAACCCACGGGTCCAGACCGCCGGTTGAGCACGGACTTCACCTGGCGCGACGCTGGCCGCACCGTCGTTTTCCGGGGCGGTGGGGTCGGCGCCGGGGTTGAGGTTCTGCGCGAGCAGGGGGTCGAGGAGTACGAGCTGCTGAGCACGCCGCGGGCGCTGGCGGGGGCTGAGGCGTTGGCCGCCGCTGCCTCCGCGGTACACGAGGTGAAATCGGGGCAGGTTCCCGCCGCTGCCGCCGCGCTGCTGGACGCACTCGTACCCCCTTCACATGCAGAGGAGGGGGTGCGAGTGCGTCCCCTCGTGGCGCTTGGCGGCGGCCGGGTGATCGACGTAGCGAAGGCGGTTGCCTCGGTGTCCGGGGCGGCAGTCGTGGCGGTGCCGACGACGATGTCCGGGGCGGAGATGACGGGGTCGCACCGCTTGCCTGAGGGGTCGGAGGGGCGGGTGCGCGGGATGGTGCGACCCGGCCTGGTGATCGCCGACCCGGAGGCGATGACGAGTCAGCCGGAGGAGCAGCTGCGGGCGAGCTCGATGAACGCGCTGGCGCATGGGGCCGACACGCTGTACCTGCCGCTGTCGAACCCGGTCTCGGAGATGACGGCCCTGCGCGGAGCGGCGCTGATCGCGCGCAGCCTGGACTCGGAGCCGCCCTTGAGGAGCCCAGAGGACTTGGCCCTCGGCTCGCTCTTCTGCGCTTACGCGATCGATTCGGCCGGGATGGGCATGCACCACCTCGTCTGCCAGAGCCTGGTGCGCTTCTGCGGCACGCCGCACGCCGAGACGAATGCCGCGGTCTTGCCGTGCTCTCTCGCCTTTCTCAGCGAGCAGGCGCCGGAGCAGTACGGGCGGCTGGCGAGTGCGCTGGACACCGAGCTCCTGGACCTTCCGGAGCGGGTCAAGGAACTAGGGCGCCCGCCAGGCCTCGGTTCCGTCGGCGGCGATCGCGAGAGGCTCGGCGACGCGGTCGAGGCGATGCTTCAGCGGCCCGAGCTGCAGCGGGTTCCTAGGCCACCGACGCGGGGCGAATTATTCGATTTGGTGGAGCGGGCCTGGTGAGCCCGGCTCAGGCGCCTAGGAGGGTTCGGAGATCCGCGGCAATCTGCTCGGGTTCGTCGTCTAATTGGTTCCAGGTGAGGCGGGTGACGGAGAAGCCGGCGACGCGGAGGCGGCGGTCGCGGGCTCGGTCTTCGCGGAAGGCGGTGCGGGTCTTGTGGCCCTGCCAGCCGTCGAGCTCGACGACCTGGGCGCGGTCAGGCCAGTGGCAGTCGACCTGGTAGCGCTTGGGGCCGAGGACGATCCAGTCGTTGAAGCGGGGGAGGGGCAGGCGGTGGCGCCTGAGGAAGGGCGCGAAGCGCTTCTCCAGCTTGCTGCGCTTGCGCCCTTCGGGCTCTTCCTCTAGTCGTTCAAGCGCCAGGCGCACCTTGCGCACGCCTCGGCGTCCGGGGTAGCGCTCGATCAGGTGGGGCAGCGAGAGCCGGTCCCGATGCTCGAGGTATTCCGCCTCCCGCAGCAGGTTCTCCACGGCGTCAAGCGGCTCGGTTGCCGCCAGGTCGAGGATCGTCCGCGGCACGCTCGTCACCGGGATCCCCTCCTCGCGCGTCACCTCGTCCCCCGGCAATTCTTTGTTATGCCGGCGAATGCCATCCCAGGAGCGACTCTTGTGCGGGGTCGTGACGTCGACCGCTGACCGGGAGTTCGGTCGAATCCGCCAAAGGGCCGCAGCCGACCAATGGCTGAGGACGGCATCGGGTCCAGAGGCGAGAACCGCCGCTAGCCACCACCCCTCGCGCGGAACCACTCGGTGACCCACCGCGTAGACGCCGGCGTGCAAGCGATGAAGGCGGCCGATCGCACTGCGGTATGCGATCGCCTTCTCATCTGCCCCCCCTTCCAGCAGTTGCAAGCGCCCGATAATCCCGTACTGCCGCCGCGCAAGGGCCGCAATCCGAGCATCCACCGGACCCGTTTCGCGAGACCGCGAAAACTCGGAACTATTCGGGCTTTTCGCGGTCTCGCGGGGCACCTCTCGAGCCTGGCGAGGAAAAGCGCACGAGTGGCGCGCAGATCGCGACGTTTGTGAAACGAGTGTGCGCCGTAACCCGCAACGCTCGCCCGTGTAGCGCTACGCGTGACCCCAGACCGGCTCGCCGCCTACCACGCCTATACGCGCAAACACAGCGTCAACTGGCCGATGTATTGCGTGGCGCGGGCGTTCCTGCTGCCGTTCTTCCTCGTCTACTTCCGGCTCGCCCGGCTCGGGCGGGATTACGGGAAGGCGAAGGGCGGGGTGATCGTCGCCGCCAACCACCGCAGCTTCCTCGATCCCTTTGTGGTTGGTGCCTGCTTGCCTTGGCGGCGGCCGATGAACTACATGGCCAAGGTCGAGCTGTTCGAGAAGCGCTGGCAGGGGTGGGTGCTCTCGCGGCTCGGCGCTTTCCCGGTCCGCCGGGGCGAGTCGGACGAGGACGCGATGCTGACCGCGCGAATGATCGCCGAACGCGGTGGTGCCGTCTGCATCTTCCCCGAGGGGACGCGGATCCGCCGCGGCACGCTCTCCAACCCCAAGCGGGGGGTCGGGCGGATCGCCCTGCAGACCGGGGCGGTGGTGATCCCCACCGCGGTCCTGGGAACCGAACACGTCCGCCGCGGCTGGCGCATCCGCCCGAAGAAGGTGAAGGTGAGGCTCGGCCCACCGATGACCTTCCCCCGCGCCGAGGAGCCCTCGCCGGCGCTGGCCGAGACGGTGACCGCGCGGATCTGGCCCAACGTCCTCCTGCAGTGGGAAGACCTCGGCGGGCTGCCGCCGATGCGCCGCGCCGCTGTGATCGGTGCCGGCAGCTGGGGCACGGCCGTGGCCGTCCTGCTCGCCCGTGGCGGCCTGGAGGTGCAGCTCGGGGCGCGGACGCCGGAGCGGGTCGAGGAGCTGATCGCCGACGGCGAGAACCGCCGCTACCTGCCGGGCGTGCCGCTGCCGGAGTCGATCGACGTGCGGCCAGCCTCGGCGATCGAGCTCGCCGGCCTTGACCTGATCTGCCTGGCGATCCCCTCCGCCCAGCTGCCGCAGGCGGTCGGCTCGATCGCCGACCGGGTCTCCTCGCGCAGCGCCGTCCTGATGCTGACCAAGGGGCTGATCGCGCCGCAGGGACAGCTGCCCTCCGACTACGTGGGCGAGCGGGTGCGGGCGCGGGCGATCGCCTGCCTCGGTGGGCCGGCCCACGCTCGTGAGGCGGTTTCCGGCTCGGCCGCCCTCGTACTCGGCTCCGGTGACGAGGAGCTGCGGGTCCAGATCGGCGAGGTCTTCGACAAGGCCGGCCTCGTCTGCGAGCGCTCGCACGACGTCACCGGCGTCGAGATGGCGGGCGCGGCGAAGAACGCTGCCGCCCTCGCGGCCGCGGCCGCCGAGCCACATGGGCTGAACGCCGCCGGGATCGCGGTCGCCGCGATCTGGCGCGAGTGCATCGCGCACGCGGTCGCCCACGGCGCCGAGCTCGAGACCTTCGCCGGCCTCGCCGGGGTCGGCGACCTGACCGCGACGATGATGGCCCCGACCGGCCGTAACCGGCGCGCCGGCGAGCTGCTGGGGACCGGGACGCCGGCCACCGAGATCCCCGGCAAGATCGGCCAAGCCTCGGAGGGCCTCGACACCGTGCCGCTGCTGGCGCAGGCCGTCTCCGCCTCCGGTGTCGAGGCGAAGGCGCTCTCGGGATTGGCCTCCCTGATCGAGGGCGAGTGCAGCGTCGAGGAGTGGATTGCGACCCTGCGCCAGGTCGAGCGCCACAGGCGGGCCGCCTGATGCCACCGCAAGTAGGCTTGGCCGGTGAGCGGACCCGCGGAGAACGTCGAGCCGGCCGAGCTCGCTCCCGCGGCCAAGGCGGAGCTCGACCGCGCTTTCGAGGACTTCTACCGCGCGCATCTGCGGGACGTCTATTCCTACGCTTACTACCGGGTGGGGAACCACCACGACGCCGAGGACCTGACCGAGCAGGCCTTCCTGCAGGCGTACCGCCACTTCGACCGGGCGCGGCGCGAGTCCGACGGTCGGCCGCTGCGGCCGTGGGTGATCCGGATCGCCCACAACCTCGCCTCGAACTACTACCGCGATCGCTCGCGGCGGCCGCAGACGCCGCTGGACAGCGCCGACCCGATCGCCACCCGCCACGACACCGAGGCGATCGCCGAGGGCCGCGAGGAGCTGCGGCAGGTTATGGCCAACCTGGAGCACCTCTCAGACGACCGGCGCGAGGCGCTGATCATGCGCTTCGCGCTCGGCATGGACAACCGCGAGATCGCGCGGGCGCTGGGGCGCTCGGACGGGGCGACCAAGGTGCTGATCCACCGTGCGATCAAACAGCTGCAGGAGGAGATGGAAGATGAGCGACCCGAGTGAGAACCTGAGCGGGTCGACCTGGGACGTCGAGCAGCTGCTGAACGACGCGCTGCGCCCGATCGAGCCGCCGGAGCGACTCTCCGGCCGCTTCGAGGACACGATGGCGGCGATCACGCAAGCTGCCGCAGAGGAGCTTTCCGACTGGGCTGAGGAGCTTTCCGAGAGCGAGCTGAGAGCGTTGCGGGACCCCCGCAACTGGGTGCGGCCGGTGGTCGCGGTCGGGGCCGGTGGCGTGGCGACCGGCGCCTTGGTTGTGCTGGAGCTGCGGCGACGCGGCCGCCGGCAGAGCGAGGGCGGTCTACGCGCGCTCGCGAGCGGGCTTCGCTCGCGGCTTTAGCGACGGCGTCCCGGCGACGGCGGCGAGCCCGAGCAGGCCGATGACGAGGTGGAAGCCGGTGGCCCCCAGGGCGAAGATGCCGAGCAGCGTGTAGAGCAGGCCGATCGCCAGCGAGCACCGCCGGGAGGCGACCCCGGCCAGAAGTATTCCGAGGGCGCCGGTGACGATGTAGAGCAGGTTGATCCAGGCGTTGACCTCGAGAACGCCGTACGCCGGCTGGAGGTCGTCGAGGGCGCTGAAGGAGGCGTCGTAGAAGAAGCCGAGCAGGCCGCAGCAGAACAGCAGCGCGCCCGCGGCGGCGGCGTAGAGACGGGCGGGGCTTGGGGCCTCCATCGGCGCCGATTGTAGGCTCCGCGGTCCGATGGCAGAGACCTGTTACCGCCACCCCGACCGCGAGACCCGCGTTTCCTGCTCTTCCTGCGGGCGCCCGATCTGCCCCGACTGCATGACCCCGACCCCGGTCGGCATGCGCTGCCCGGAGTGCGCCAGCCAGAAGACCCGGGTCGTGCGCAACCCGACCGGGACGCCGAGCGGCTTCGAGGCAACCCCCGCGACCTACGTGCTGATCGCGATCAACGTGATCGTCTTCCTGATCGAGATCGCCCAGGGGGCGGGCGGGTTCTATGACGTAGGGACCAGCCGCTTCGTGGCTGACTTCGCTCTGTTCGGCCCGTCGGTGGCCGAAGGGGAGTGGTACCGGCTGGTCACCAGCGGCTTCCTCCACGCGACGATCATCCACATCGGGTTCAACATGTTCCTGCTGTTGGTCCTGGGTCGACTGCTGGAGCCGGCCCTCGGGACCCCGCGCTTCCTCGTCCTCTACTTCGCTTCGCTCCTCGCGGGCTCGTTTGGAGCGTTGGTGGTGGAGCCGAACGCCCTCACCCTCGGTGCGTCGGGCGCCGTCTTCGGGCTGGCGGGTGCCACGTTCGTCCTAGCTCGGGGGCGGGGGATGGACGCGCTCGCCGGGGAGATCGGGTTCCTCATCCTTTTCAACCTGGCCTTTAGCTTCATCTCGCCTCGAATCAGCGTCGGCGGTCATATCGGTGGGCTGATCGGCGGCATCGTCTGCGCGCTCGTGATCGTCGCCGGCGAGAAAGGGATGCTCGGGCGCAACCGGCGGGCGCTGGAGATCGCGGCGATGCTCGCGGTGGCCGCCGTTTCGGTGGTCGGCGCGCTCGCTATCGCGTAGCGCCTAAAGCCGGTGGCCGTCGTGCGCCGGCCGGGTCACCGGCGCCCGCAGGCGCAGGAAGCCGACGTTCCCGGGCGGATCGATCAGGTCGGGGTGGAGGATGTGGCCGAGCAGCTCGACCCCGTCGACCAGCCGCGGGCCGGGATCGCCGAACAGGGTCCCGTCGACCGCGAAGTGGCGCTCAGCGCCGAGGGCGGCGATCCGCTCCCAGTGCTCCATCGCCTGCGCCTGCGCCGCCTCCAGCGGCACGCCCGGCAGGACCACGATCACGTCTGGGCGCAGGCTCTCCAGCTCACCCCAGCCGACCTTCGGCGGGTTCAGGCCGGGATCGCCGGCGACGTCCTCGCCGCCGGCGATCGAGACCATCTCCGGGACCCAGAAGCCGGCAACCCGAGGGGGGTCGAGCCGCTGCAGGGCCACCACCCGCGGCGCCGTTGCGCCGGCAACCGCGGCCCGGACCGTCGCCAGCCGTCCCTCCAGCTCGCCGCGCAGCTCGTGGGCGTGCTCTTCCATCCCTGTCGCCTCGCCCAGGCGAACGACCTCTTCGAGCATCTCGCTGAGCGTGGCAACTTGCATCTCCAGCTCAATATCGCACCTGCGAGGCGATAGTTGCGGAAGGCGGCGCCTGAGCCAGCTATATTCCGAATGCCGAATGGCCGAGGACGTCCCAGCCCGAAGTACCGGGCCGCATAGCCGATGAGCGTCCTGCTGCTCGTCCTACTTGCGCTGTTGATCGCGATCAACGGCTTCTTCGTCGCGGCCGAGTTCGCGCTGGTCCGCAGCCGTCGCGGCAAACTCGAACAAGCCGCGGAGGAGGGAGAAGCGGGCGCCGAGGCGGTGGTCGAGCAGCTCGACCGCATCGACGAATCGCTATCCGCCTGCCAGATCGGGATCACCGCTGCCTCGATCGGAATCGGTTTCCTCGGCGAGCCGTCGCTGGCGAAACTGCTGGAGCCGGTCTTCGGCAGCCTCTCGCACGGGGCCGCCGCCGCCCTCTCTCTGGCGATCGCCTTCGCCTTTGTCACCGCCCTGCACATCTCGATCGGCGAGCAGGTGCCGAAGATGCTGGCGATCGCCAACGCCGAGAAGACCGCGCGCCGGGTCTCGCGGCCGCTCGGCTGGTTCGCCGTGGCCACCACGCCGGTGACCAAAGCCTTGAGCCTGGTCTCGAACGCGGTCGTCCGCCTCTTCGGCGTCGACCCCAAGGACCTCGAGGAGCACCACACCTCCGAGGACCTGAAGCAGATCATCGACAGCTCGCGGATGGGGGGGACGCTCGACCCCGGCGAGGCCGGGATGCTCGGCGGCGTCTTCCACCTGCACGAGCAGGAGGCGCGGGAGGTGATGACCCCGATCCCGGCGGTGATCACCGTCAACTCCTCTGAGTCGGTCGAGGCGGCGCTGCGGCGCTGCGTCACCTCCGGTCACACTCGCCTGGTCGTGATCGAGGACGACAACCGCGACCGGGTAAAGGGGATCGTCCACAACAACAGCCTCGCCCGGCTCTACATGAGCGAGGGGCCGGAGGCGCCGCTGGAGACGGTGATCCGCGACGCCCTGATCGTCCCCGAGACCCGCCCGCTCGACGACCTCCTGCACGACCTGCAGGTGCAGCGCACCTCGCTCTCGGTGGTCGTCGACGAGTACGGGCGGACGGTCGGCATCGTCACCGTCGAGGACATCCTCGAGGAGGTCGTGGGGGAGATCGAGGACGAGACCGACCCGCGTGCCGCGGCGGTGCGGCAGCTGACCAACGGCGACTGGTTCGTCCGCGGCCACGTCTCGCTCGGCGACCTCGCCGACGCCGGGATCGAGCTGCCGGTCGACACCGACGCCTACAACTCGGTCGGCGGCTACGTCTTCGGCGAGCTCGGCCGGCTGCCGAAGCGCGGCGACTCGATCAGCGCCAACGGCTACACGATCCGGGTCGAGGCGGTCCGCGAGAACCGCATCGAGGCGGTCCGGATCAGCGGCTCGGGCTCCAAGCAGGAGTCCGATTCCGTCCGTTCGGTCGCCTAAGTTCCACGGGCAACCCACCCCCCTGGAACGTTGGAGGTATCGCCAATGTGGGTTGTACGCCTGACCGACAAGCAACTCGAGGTGTTGCGGGCGCTGTTGCGCTCCGAGGAGCATCTCGGCCCGGCGCTGAAGGGCGCGATCGAGGCGCTCGACTTGGCCCGCTGGGACGAGTTGCCCGAAGCCGAGTTGCCGTGGGACGAAATCGAGATCGTCGCCCGCCACCAGAGCATCTCCGAAGCCGACGTGATCTGGGACCTGGCGG
>DASSMJ010000040.1:0-23263 GCA_035688955.1 Solirubrobacterales bacterium
GCGCGGCGGGTGTCGCCGTCCTTCAGGTACTCCTCGCGGATCCGCGAGATCAGGAAGACCTCGTAGTCCATCGAGAGCCCGAAGAGGATCGCGAACATCATCACCGGCATGAACGGGGCGATCGGGACTTCGTGATCGATCCCGATCAGTTCGCCGACCGCGCCGCCCTGGGCGACCAGGGTCATCACACCGTAGGCGGCGCTGACCGAGAGCAGGTTCATCACCGCCGCCTTCAGCGAGATCAGCGGCGAGTGGAAGGCGACGAGGAGCAGGAGGAAGGAGAGGCCGACGACGCCGATGATGAAGATCGGCATGCGGTCGGTGATGTATTCGCTCTGGTCCTCCAAGGCGGCGTTGACGCCGCCGACCAGGGCGACCGTGCCCGAGCCGCTGAAGGCCTGCGGGATCACGTCGCCGCGGATCCGGTCGACCAGTTCGGAGGTCGCCTCGTCCTGGGGCGAGGTGGTCGGGATCACGGTGAGGATCGCGGCGGTGCCGTCATCGTTGTACTTAGGCGGCGCCACGTAGGCGACACCTGAGTCCTGGCGCAGCGCAGTGGTCAGCGCCGTCACGTCGCCTTTCGCTTCCGCGTCGGGAAGTTCGGCGGCGATCACCAGCGGGCCGTTGGCGCCGGGGCCGAAGCCCTCGCTGATCAGGTCGTAGGCCTGGCGGGTCATCGTGTCCGGCTGGTCGTTACCGGCGTCGGGGAAGCCCAGGCGCATGCCGAGCGCCGGGGCGGCGAGCGCGAGCAGGATTGCGGTGGCGACGAGCGCAGCCGTCCAAGGACGCCGCTGCACGGCGTGGCTCCAGCGAGCCGCCGGCGATTCGCCGTCGCTTTCGGTCTTGTCGAGGCTGCGGCCGAGGATCGGGATCCGCAGCCGGTCGACGTTCGGTCCGAGGTAGGAGAGCAGCGCCGGCAGCAGGGTGATCGAGGCGATCATCACCACCAGCACCGCCAGCGCGGCCGAGATCGCGACCCCGTACATGTAGGGGAGGCCGGTGAGGAAGAGCCCGAGGATGGCGATGACGACGGTGCAGCCGGCGATGATCACGCTGCGGCCGGCGGTGGTGACGGCCTCGACGACCGCGTCGTGGCGGTTCTTACCGGCCTTCATCGCGGTGCGGAAGCGGGTCAGGACCAGGAGCGCGTAGTCGATGCCGACGCCGATCCCGATCAGGCCGGAGACGGCGGTCGTCCAGTTGGGGACGTCGATGATGTTGGCCAGCAGCACGATCAAGCCGCCGGAGGAGATCGCCAGCCCGAACAGCGCGATTGCCAGCGGCAGGCCCGCGGCGACCAGAGAGCCGAAGGCGATCAGCAGCACGATCGCCGCGGCGAGGAAGCCGATCCCCTCGGGGCTGCTCGATTCCTGCGCGGTGTAGATCGGTTCGCCGCCGAGCTTGATCTCGAGGCCGCCGCCGCTGTTGTCCTCGGCCGCCGCGATCAGTTCTTCGCCCTGCTCCTTCTTCACCTGCCAGCCGGGGATGGTCAGGGGCAGGGTCGTGGTGGCGATCGTGCCGTCGTCGGAGACGCGGATCGAATCCCGTTTCTCGACGTTCTCGATCGCTTCGGCCTGCTTGAAGAAGGCGTTCATCCGCTCGCGCGCGGCCGGGCTGGCCGCCCCCGCCGGGTCTTTCCAGACGACGTAGATTTCCTGGCCCGAGTAGCCGCCGAACTCGCGTTCGGTGAGGTCGCTCGCCGCCTTCGAGTCCGATCCCGGGGTGTTGTAGTCGGCTTCGTACTCGCCGGCGAGGCTCTGCCCGAGCCCGATCACCACCACCGTCGCGACGATCCAGCCGAGGACCATCCGGCCCCGGTGGCGGTAGGCGATGTCGGCGAGGCGGGCGAGACGACGGGTCATGCGGCGGGTCCTTTCCGGTGAAAGTATCGTTACGAGGAAGAAAGGTTCACTCGTGAAACGATTCATACCACAAAGCAACAGGTAAGCTCTCCGAGCCATGACCATCGACGCCATCGGGGGAGACCAAGCGCCGTCCACGCTCGCCTTCCTGCTCTCGCAGGTGGGCACCCACGCCGCCCGCCGCTTCTCCGAACGGATCGCCGAGGTCGAGCTCAACCCGCCCCTGTTCCGGGTCCTGAACCTGATCGACGCCGCCGAAGGACAGTCCCAGCAGGCGATCGGCGCCGCGATCCAGGTCCCGCCCAGCCGCATGGTCGCGCTCGTCGACGAGCTCGAGCAGCGGGGCCTGGTCGAGCGCCGTCCCGACCCAGCCGACCGCCGCGTCCGCGCCCTCTACCTGACTCGCAAGGGCCGCAGCACCCTCACCCGCGGGCGCAAGATCGCCAGTGCCCACGAGGAAGAGCTGACCAGCGGGTTGAGCGAGACCGACCGCACCCGCCTGACCAAGCTGCTGCAGAAGATGGTCGACGAGCAGACGATCGGCCGCGGCGTCCACCCGGGCCTCAGCGGCAAGCCCGAGGGCGCTTGCTGAGAAGGCTTAGGCGCTTTTCCTAACCGGTGGTTTGCAGAAGCGCCTCGGCCACGAGCTCGACCGAGCGCAGGCGGTTGGGGACCGAGTCGCTGTAGTGCACGGTCATCAGCTCGTCGGCGCCGGTCTCGGCGGCGAAGCGCTCTAGATAAGAGGACACCTGGTCGGGGACGCCGACCGCGGTGTAGGCGAGCATTTCGTCGACGGCGGTCGCCTGGGGGGAGGCGAGCAGGTCGGTGATGTCCTCTTCACTCAGCTTCTGGCCGCGGCCGAAGAGGGCGCGGGCGCGGACCCGGCGGGCGGCTTCCAGCTGCGCGGCGGCGCTCTCCTCGCTCTCGGCGGCGATCACCCCGACGCCGGCGATCACGTGGGGCTCGGGCTGCTGGGCGGAGGGCTTGAACCCCTCCCGGTAGGTCCTGATCGCCTCGTGCAGGAAGCGCGGCGCGAAGTGGGAGGCGAAGGCGTAGGGGAGGCCGAGCTGGGCGGCGAGTTCGGCGCCGAAGAGGGAGGAGCCGAGGATGTAGAGCGGGACGTGGGTGCCTTGGCCGGGGATCGCGCGGATCCCGGGCAGCGGGCTCTCCTCGCCGAGGAACTTCTGCAGCTCGACCACGTCCTGGGGGAAGCGGTCGCTCGCAGCCGGGTCGCGGCGCAGCGCCATCCAGGTCCGCTGGTCAGTGCCGGGGGCGCGGCCGAGGCCGAGGTCGATCCGGCCGGGGTGGAGCGTCTCCAGCGTCCCGAACTGCTCGGCGATCACCAGCGGCGAGTGATTCGGCAGCATCACCCCGCCGGCCCCGAGCCGGATCGTCTCCGTGCGGGCGGCGATGTGGGCGATCAGGACCGCGGTCGCCGAGGAGGCGATCGAGGAGATGTTGTGGTGCTCGGCGTACCAGACCCGCCGGTAGCCGCTGCGCTCCGCCGCCCGGGCCAGCTCGACGCTGCCGGCGAAGCTCTCGGCGACGGTCTCCTCGCGGCCGACGGCGGCGAGGTCGAGGATCGAGAGGGGGACGGAGGCGGTGGCCATCCCACCCAACGATAGGGAGGAGCCCGCGCGTGGAATCCTTCGAGCGATGTGGATCCAGCGGACGATCCGGTTCGAGGCGCGCCCGCGCGGCTTTCACCTCGTCACCAACGAGGTGGTCGCGGCGCTGCCGGAGCTGGAGGAGATCTCGGTCGGCCTCCTGCACCTGCTGATCCAGCACACCTCCGCCTCGCTGGCCCTCAACGAGAACGCCTCCCCAGACGTCCGCCACGACTTCGAGGCCTGGTTCGACCGCGCCGTCCCCGAAGGCGCCCCCTACTGGACCCACACCCTCGAGGGCGACGACGACATGCCCGCCCACGTCAAGGCCGCGCTGCTCGGCCCCTCCCTGACCCTGCCGATCTCCGGCGGCCGCCTCGCGCTCGGCACCTGGCAGGGCATCTTCCTCTGCGAGCACCGGGATAACGGCGGCCCCCGCTCGGTGGTGGCGACGCTCGCGGGCGATTTGCTCAAATAAGTTTGATAAACAGGTGTGTTCCTGGTAGGACTAGGTGCAGCCGGTGGGCGGGAGCCGCCGGTCAGGCGGGGCCAAAAAGAGGGAGAGAAAACATGAAGTACTTGAAAGTGGCAGGCCTCTGCCTGGCGGTTGCCGCGGCGACGATGGCGCTTGGAGCGGGAACGGCCTCGGCGACGAAGCTGTGCTCGGTCAATACCTCGCCGTGCCCGACGGGCAACACCTACGGCAAAGGGACCGCAATCAAAACGCAGCTGGTTCCGGGCACCAAATCGACGATGTCGTCGGGTTTCGTGACCGTCACCTGCACCGAATCGACGATGAGCGGCAAAACGACCAGCGAAGGCGGCGCGGGAGCGGTGACCGGGAGCATCGGCACGGTCACCTGGAAAAACTGCACCTCGGGGCTTGGTTCCTGCACGGCCTCGGCGCTGAACACCCCCTGGCCCGCCGAAGTCACGGGCAGTGGCGGCAACGGGACGATGACCGTCAGCAAACCGGGCGGGAAGTTCACCTGCGGCGGCACCACCTGCGAATACGAAGGAAGCAAAGCCTCGGTCTCGGTCAGCGGCGGCAACCCCGCCCGAGCGAAAGCGAGCAACGTCAGCTTCAGCAAGATCGGCGGCAGCTTCCTCTGCTCGTCGACCGCGTCCTGGACGGCTGAATATGAAGTGACCTCGCCGAACCCGCTGTTCATCGTCAGCGGCTAGCGAATCCGTCATGGGGGTGCTGTTCCATTCCGAGGGATCAGGGTTAGGTCTCTCGGAATGCGAATGGCGTCCCCACTACGGTCTCGCGCGACAGCTGCCCCCCCGAAGCCGCTGCTGGAGCGGCGGCGGCTGCGGCTTCTCGACGGGACGGAGACGACCCTCCACGTCGCCCGCTTCAGCCGCCGACATTTCTGCCCGCGGGTGGTGGCGCTGGACCCGCCCTCGACGGTGCGCCGCTGGTCGGTCGAGAACGACGGCGCCCACGCGGTGGTCGGCGGTTTCTACATGCGCCCGGGGGGCCCCGCCCTCGGCGACGTCTGGGTCGGGGGCGAGGCGCTGGCGACCGAACCGTTCGACGCGCCCTGGCACGACGCCCGGGCCTGCGTCCACGTCGACGGCGGCAAGGTGGCGCTGGCGCCGCGGGGCCGGCTCGGCGACCGTCCCCGCGGCGACCTCCTCCACGCCGGACCGATGCTGGTCGCCCGTGGCCGCTCGCTGATCGAGCCCGGGGCTGACGCCGAGGGCTTCTCCGCCGGCGCCCGCCAGTTCGATTCCGACATCACCGAGGGTCGCTACCCGCGGGCCGCCCTCGGGCTCTCGAAGCGGCAGCTGATCGCGGTCGCCTGCGACGGCCGCGCCGACGACGAGGCCGGGCTGACGATGGGGGAGCTGGCCTCCGCCCTGGTCGAGCTCGGGGCCGAGGCGGCGATCAACCTCGACGGCGGCGGCTCCGCCTCCCTCGTCGTCGACGGGGAGCTGCTCAACACCCCGCGCGAAGAGCACGGGATCGAGCTGGTCGACGGCCGCCCGGTCGCCACCGTGCTCCATCTCGCCCCCCGCCGCACCCGCTGAGATCGACTCGCGGGCACCGCTAGCCTGGGCGGCGATGAATAATGCTGCGGTGAGGGTGCTGATGGGCCTCTACTTCTACCCTCGCGGCGGCTCCTCGCACGCGAGCCGGGCCCTGGCCCGCCAGCTCGAGCGCAACGGCCTCGAGGTGACGCTGGTCGCGGGCTCCCGCTCCGACCTCGGCGAGGCGGCCCTCGCCTCCAGCTTCTACGAGGGCATCGACCTCCGCCCGGTCGACTTCACCCCGGCGATCCGCTCGGCCGACCCCCTGCGCTACCGGGGCGCCCCTTGGAGCGCTCCCGCCCACGGCTCCTACGAGGACCGTCCCGGCGCGGTCGACCCCGTGCTCGCCAGCCTCGACGACGAGGAGTTCGAGCTGCAGGTGGAGGCCTGGTCGCGGGCACTGGCCGAGGCCGCTGCCCCCGGTGTCGACGTCCTCTACCTGCACCACCTGACGCCGCTGAACGAGGCGGCCGCGCGGACCCTGCCGGAGGTGCCGGTGGTGGGCCACGTCCACGGCACCGAGTTGCTGATGCTGGAAGCGATCGAGGAAGGGGCGCCGGCGGCGTGGCGTTATGCCCGGGAGTGGGCGGAGCGCCTGCGGGGCTGGGCGGCGGCCTGCGTCCGGATCGTCCTCAACGACCGCGGTGGCCTTGCCCGCGCGGCGAGCCTGCTGGAGGTCGCGGAGGAGCGCTTCGCCTGCATCCCCAACGGCTTCGACGCCGCCTTCTCACCGGGCCCGGTCGACCGCCGGGAGCACTGGCGCCGCCACCTGGTCGAGCGCCCGCGGGGCTGGCTGCCGGACGGGCCGCCGGGCAGCGTCTCCTACGAAGAGGGCGACCTGGAGGCGTTGGACGGGGTGGTGCTGCTCTCGGTCGGCCGCTTCACCGAGGTGAAGCGGCTGCCGCTCCTGGTCGAAGCCTTCGCCGCGGCGCAGCCGCGCTTCGCCGAGCGCGCGGCCCTGGTCCTGATCGGCGGCCATCCGGGCGAGTGGGAGGGGGAGCACCCGGCGGAGACGATCGCCCGCACCGGCGCCCGCGACGTCTTCCTCGCCGGCTGGCACGGGCAGGGGGAGCTGCCCGCCTTCCTTCGCGCCGGCGACGTCCTCGTCCACGCTTCGGTCCGCGAGCAGTTCGGCCAGGTCCTGATCGAGGCGATGGCCTGCGCCCTGCCGGTGGTCGCGGTGGCTCGGGGCGGCCCCGCCTCGATCGTCGAGGACCCGGAGACCGGCTGGCTGGTCGAGCCCGACGACCTCGAGGGGATGGCGGCGGCGATGGTCGCAGCCGTCAACGACGCAGGCGACCGCCGGCGCCGGGGGGAACGAGCGCGGCAGGAGGCCGTCGCCCACTACTCCTGGGAGCGGGTCGGCGGCGAGCTGGCGGCGCTGGTGCGCGCGGCCGCCACCGGGCGGCAAGCGGTCGAATAGCGTCTCCCGCGTGGACATCGTCTGGACCGTCCTCGGCGTCGCCCTGATCGTGCTCGCCCTGCGGGACATCTTCGACGTGCTCTTCCACCCGCTGGGCCGGGGGATGATCGCCCGCCGGGTGGTGCGGGGGATCGCCGCCATCGCCCGCCGGGCGCCGCGCCCGAGCGGAACCCTGGGACTGCTGGCCGGCCCGCTCAGCTACATCGCCGTGGTCGGGACCTGGGCCGCCCTGCTGGCGGTCGGTTGGGCCCTGGTCTTCCTGCCGCATATGCCGCAGGGCTTCAACTTCAACCCCGGGCTCGACCCCGCCGCGCACTCCGGCTTCCTCGACGCGCTCTACGTCTCCCTCGTCAACCTCACCAGCCTCGGTTACGGCGACATCTCACCGGCCTCCTCGCTGCTGCGCCTGCTCGGCCCGATCGAGACGATGTTCGGCCTTGGCCTGCTGACCGCGAGCATCTCCTGGCTGATCTCGATCTACAACTCGATCTCCCGCCGCGACTCGCTCGCCCACGAGGTCGCCCTCGCCAAGCAGTCCGAGGAGCGGCTGGGGGAGAAGCTCGCCGACGCAGATCCGCAGCTGCTGGAGACGATGCTCGCCAGCTTCGCCGAGCAGCTGATCCGGGCGCGGCGGGACATCATCCACTTCCCGATCGTCCACTACTTCCGCACCGAGGACGAGGAGCGGGCGCTGGCGGGTTTGCTGCCTTTCCTCGGTTCCCTGGCCGACGAGGCGGGGGAAGAGGACCGGCCTCACTCCTTGCGGGTGCGGGCGGAGATCCTGCGGCTGGCGATCGACGACTTCGCCGAGACCCTGCGGCGGCGGCTGCGGATGCCGGGGGAGAGCACCGACGAAACCCTGCGCCACTATCAATCCGATCACGGACCGGTCAGAAG
Organism: Solirubrobacterales bacterium; assembly: GCA_035688955.1. Lineage (GTDB taxonomy): Bacteria > Actinomycetota > Thermoleophilia > Solirubrobacterales > 70-9 > VAYN01. The sequence continues at coordinate 7,827 of DASSMJ010000040.1, forward strand.
CTAAAGCAGCGGTCCTTGTAGACGAAGCGATACATTTGGCCCGCGTTCGTAACAAAGGGGAAGACGCTTTGGGGAAGTTGCGGTCACCGATCGGCCGCCTGGGAATCGCGGTTTGCGTCTGCGCGGCCTTCGTCGGCTGCGGGTCGTCGGGCTCCTCTGACTCGGGTTCCTCCGAAGGTGGCGGCACGCTGACCGGCACCTACACGAGCTTCCCGGAATACCTCGACCCGGCGCTCAACTTCACGCTCGAAGGGGCGACGGCGCTGCAGAACGTCTACATCCCGCTGCTGACCTATGCCCACGGCAACGGCTCGGCCGGGACGAAGCTGATCCCCGGCTTGGCGCAGAGCCTGCCGAAGATCGACCAGGGCGGCAAGCGCTACACGCTCTCCCTGCGCCCGGGCCTGCGCTACTCGGACGGCAGCCCGGTCAAGGCCTCGGACTTCCGCTTCGCGATCGAACGGCTCTTCCGCGTCAACAGCGCCGGCTCCACCTTCTACACGGGGATCGTCGGCGCGCAGAAGTTCGCCGAAACCAAGAAGGGCGGCATCCCGGGGATCGTCACCGACGACGAGAGCGGCCAGATCGTCATCCACCTGACCGCGCCGAGCGGCGTCTTCAGCTTCCTCCTCGGGCTGCCGTACTCGGCGCCGCTGCCGGCGGACACCCCGAACGAAGACCAGACGGCGAATCCGCCGCCGGCGACCGGGCCGTACGTGATCACCGGCGTCAAGCCCGGCCGCAGCTGGGAATACGAACGCAACCCGTTCTGGGAGAAGGCGAACTCCGAAGCGATGCCGGACCTGCCGAGCGGGCACGTCGACGCGATCGAGTTCAAGGTCCAGGGCAACCAGTCGGCGCAGGTGAACGAAGTCGAACAGGACAAGGTCGACTGGATGAAAAACCCGCCGCCGGCCGACCGCTACGCCCAGGTGAAGGAACAATTCGAAGGCTCGCAGTTTCGCCAGGACCCGACGATCAGCATCTACTACTTCTGGATGAACACGCAGCAGCCGCCCTTCGACGACCTCAAGGTGAGACAGGCGGTCAACTACGCGGTCGACCCGGCGGCGCTGCAGCGGATCTACGCCGGGACGCTGTCGCCGACGCAGCAGGTCCTGCCGCCCCAGATGCCCGGCTACCGCAAGTTCGAGCTCTACCCGCACAACCTCGCCAAGGCGAAGGAACTGGTGGCCGCAGCCGACCCGAGCGATCGCCAGGTGTCGGTCTGGACGATCAACCTCCCGCCCGGCAACGAAGCGGGCGAATACCTCCAGCAGGTGTTGGAGAAGATCGGCTTCGACGTGAAGCTGAAAGTCATCGACGCCGCCAACTACTTCACCTTGATCAGCAACACCCACACGCCCGAACTCGACATCGGCTGGGGCAACTGGCTGCTCGACTACCCGCACCCCAACGACTACTTCCAGCCGCAGCTCTCGGGCGAAAGCATCCTGCCGGTCGGCAACAGCAACTGGGCGATGTTCGACGACCCCGCGGTCAACCGCAAGATCAAGGAACTGGCGGCCGTGCAGCTCGGGCCGAAGCAGGAACGCGAATACGCCGCGCTCGACCGCGAAGTGATGAAGCAGGCGCCCTGGGCGCCGTTCGGCAACCTCACCCTCGGCACCTTCGTCTCCGACAAGATCGACCTCGACAAGGTGATCGTCAGCCCGATCTTCGGTCAGGACCTGACCAGCTTCGAATTCAAGTAGGCCGGGGCGCTGATGACTCGTTAACGGGTCGTGAACTTGCCCTAGATTGGGTGGGTGGCCACCGGTGAATTCACCGCCGTAAGAGGTGGGCGAGCGACTGACTTCCGTTTTGCCTCCTGGGCGGTGGCGCGGCCCTACGCGCTCGCGCTCTACGTCGTCGCCCTGGTCCTCTGGAGCGCTCATTACGGGATCCCGGTCCAGCGGGAGCTGGTGATCCTCTGGACCTGCGGCGCCCTCGCCTGCGTCTCGATCGGGCGGCCGCCGCGGGACATCCTCCAGCTGGTCATCGACTGGCTGCCGATCGTCGCCGTGCTCTGGGCCTACGACCTGACCCGCGGCGCTGCCGACTCCTTCGGGATCGGCGTCCACTACCACCCGATGATCGACTTCGACCGCGCCGTCTTCGGCGAGGTGCCGACGGTTTGGCTGCAGGAACGGCTCTACGAGCCGCACGTCGTCCGTTGGTGGGACGTCGGCTTCACCCTCGTCTACACCTCCTACTTCATCGCCCCCTTCGCCCTCGCCGGCTTCCTCTGGGCCCGGGACCGGCTCGCCTTCCTCGCCTTCGCCCGGCGGCTGGTGACGCTGGCGCTGGCGGGCCTCGCGACCTACATCCTCTTCCCGGCGGCGCCGCCCTGGTTGGCCGGCGAAATGGGCCTGATCGGCGAAGTCCATCGCACCACCGCCCGCGGCTGGGAAGTGATCGGCGTCGGCACCGCCTCACTCTTCTCGAAGGGGCAGGCGGCAAGCAACCTGGTCGCCGCGGTCCCGTCGCTGCACTCTGGCTTCACCATGCTCGTCGCCCTCTTCCTCGTCCGCCGCGTCCGCCCCTGGCTGCGGCCGCTGGTGATGCTCTATCCGCTGGCGATGGGCCTGACCCTGATGGCCACCGGCGAGCACTACTTCTTCGACGTCGTCCTCGGCTGGCTCTACGCCGGCGCCGTGATGGCCGGCTGGGCCTGGTGGGAACGCCGCCGCACCGCCCAGCTCCCGAGCGAGCCGTTGACGCACCGGGCTTCCGGGTAGCCCGGCCGGTCCGCGCATCCGATTCTGTCCCCACCAGGGTGGGGTCAAAGTCGGAAGCGCGTCTTAGAAAGCGGCGTCAGCGAGTCAGGCGGAGCGGGCGGTTCAGCGTCAGCGGCGCGGCACGGCCGGTGTCTCCGAGCTCGACCCGGACCCGCAGCGAGTGCCTGCCGGCGAGGCGACGGCTGCGGACCAGCTTGCGGCCGGCGCGGGTCAGGCGCAGGCTCAGCTTCCCCGTCTTGCCGTCGGCGATCGCGTAGCTTCCGCCCGCCAGCCGGCGGGTGCCGAGGCGAACCCGGATGCGGCCGCTGCAGTTGCCGCCGCCGCAGCGCAGGCGAGCGGTGATCGTCCGTCTCCCGCTCGCGAGGCGCTGCAGGAGAGAAGCGACCCCCGGCCTTGCGGCGGCGGGGAGCGGGATCACTCCCGCCCCGCCGGGAGCCGGATCGGGGCCGGTGCGGGGATCGCTTGGCGTCTGGACCAGGCCGCCGAGAGAGCCGGGTGCCTCGAGAACCGGCAGGCGCAGCCGCAGGTTGGAGACGGTGATCGGCGCCTGCGCGTTCGAGGGCCGCGCGTAGGGGGAGTCGGAGGGCAGCAGCTCCAGCTTCACCGTGTCTCCGCCGGCGAAGCGGTAGCCCTGCGGGTGCAGCTGGAAGACAACCTTCTCGCCGCCTTCACCCGGCCGCAGCAGGCCGCGGGCCACCAAGCGCTCTTCGCCGCCGGGAAGGATGTCGAGCAGGCGCGCGGCCAGCTCGGAGTCGAGGTTGCCGGTTGCGAGGTCGGCGACGATCGTCGGCGAGCCGAGCAGGGTGAAGCCGGCCGCCGGTGCCTCCAGGCGATAGTTGGCCACTCCCGCCTGGTCGGCGCCGGGCGCGGTGGCGCAGGCCCCGCCCCCGGCGATCGGGTCGAAGGCTTTGCCGATGTTCGGGTCCCCGGCCGCCGGCAGGATCGTCTGCGCCGCGGCGCCGTCGAGGTGGATCTCCCCCGGCGAGAGGCTCTGCCAGTCGGCGGCTGCGAAGGGGCCTTCGGAGGCGCTTTCGGCTGGGCAGGCGCTGGTGAGCGCTTCGACGCTCGAGCCGGGCTCCGCGCCGGTCCCCTTCAGGTAGTGGTCGAACCAGGCGTTCTCGCGCTGCAGGAAGAGCGCCTCGTCGGCTGCCTTGTTCTGGCTGCGGGCGTGGCCGTCGTCCATCAGGAAGAGCGAGATCGGGTCGCCGGGGTACTGGGCGCGGGTGCGGTTGTAGAAGCGCACCGCCTCGTCAACCGGGAAGAGGTCGTCGTTCCAGCCGTTCTGGATCAGCAGCGGCGCCGGTGGCTGGCTGTGATCGATGTAGTAGGAGGAGTGGTAGGTGGTGATCTGGTCGAGGATTTCCTGGGTCTGCGGTTTCGCCTCGTAGGGCTCGCCGCTGTTGATCAGCGCGTACCAGCCGTTCAGGTCCGCTTCTTTGTCGGTCAGCGAGTAATTGCTGGAAGCGAGGCCGGTGCCGTAGAGGCCGGTGACGAAAGAGGCCTTCTCGATTCCGATCCGGGCGCTGCCGTCCGGCCCTTTGTAGGGCGAGTCGGTGACGAAGTCCAGGGTGCTGCCGTTCGGCATCAGCGAGTAGGCGAGGTCGCTCCAGGGCCACTGGGGCACCGCCGCCGCCAGTTCCATCGCCTTGCCTTCCGGGCTCTGCCAGGGAACCAGGCTGCCGTCGGGGAGCATCGTGCGGTTGCGCAGGGCAGCCAGCGCCATCGACATGCCGCCCCCGTAGGAGACGCCGGTGGCACCGATCTTCTTCGGCTGGGCGACGCCTTCGTCAGCCAGGACCGAGATCAGGTACTGGGCATCGCGGACCTCGTAGCGGTCGTCCATCAGGTGGTTGTAGCCGGCGGCGCAGGCGGGGGTGAGGCGGGCGGGATCGGAGCCGCCGCAGGAGTTGCCCCAGCCGCGGTCGCTGATGCTGAAGACGGCGTAGCCGCGTTCGGCCCACCCCTGCACCCGCGCGTCTTCGAGCCCGATCTTGTGGCCGCCCCAGCCATGGAAGACGCCGATCAGCGGGTAGGGGCCCTCGCCGGGACCCGGGTCGGGGGGAAGGACGACGTTGAGGTCGATCTTCGTCGTTCCGTCCCAGGTGGTGGTCGTGCCGGCGCAGAGGCGGACGTTGCCGTTGGTCGGCTGGGCGGCGCAGCTGACGTCGCCGCCGTACAGGGTTGGGAAGGCTGCCTGCGCGCCGGGGGCGAGGGCAAGGGCCGTCAGCACCGTCGCGATTCCGCCGAGGAGAGGTCTCACACAGCTATTTCTACCCAAAATTCAGTAGCTCAAGCAGGTCAGGCGAGGCGGCGCGCGAAGGTCTCTTCGAGCGCGTCCTTGCCGTCTTCGCCGGGGACGGTCTTGTCGAGGCGCAGGGTGGCGTGGCGGCCGTCGATTTCGATCGTCGCCACCTGATTGTCGAAGTAGGGGCCGTCGAGGGTGCGCCAGCGGATGCCGGGATCGGGGGCGCCGGCGGCTTTCGCCAGCAGGCGGGTGAAGGCGATCAGCGGTTTGCCGAAGCCCCAGCGGACCACCCGGCGCTCGTTCTTGTCGAGCGGGTTGCGGTAGGGCGAGCAGACCGCCTGGTAGATCGGGGCGCGCTCGCTCGCGTCGCCATTCGAGCGCGGGTAGCCGACCTCGGCGAGGTAGGCGTGGTGGACGTCGCCGGAGAGGACGGTGATCGAGGCCGGGGCCTTGCCGTGCTTGCCGGTCGAGACTTCGTAGAGGAGGTCGCGCAGCTTCGCCCAAGACTCGCCGAAGGCGGCCCAGTGGTCGAAGTCGACTTCGCGCCGCAGCTTCTCGCTCGCCCAGGCCGCGAGGCGGCCCCAGGCGCGGCCCTCGACCATCTGCTCGTTCCAGGCCTCGAGGCGGTCGAAGGCGGGGGAAAGGAGCCAGGGGATCGTGGTGCAGATCAGCAGGTGGTCGAAGTCGCCGTCGGTGTGCTCGACGATCCACTCCCACTCTTCGTCGTCGACCATCGCCCGCCGGCCGTCCTCGAGGACGCGGGCGGCGCGGGCGTCGATGAAGATCGCCCGGGTGCGGCCGAAGTCGCGGTAGAAGCTCCAGCGCGTGCCCGAGCCGGTCGACTGGATCCGGTGCGCCCAGGGGAAGATCTCCTCCTCGGCGCGTTTGTTGCCGCGCACTCGCTGGTAGAGCTCGTTCTCGGCCAGCTCGCGCGGGGAGAGGTTGCCGAGGTGCTGGTAGATCCAGTAGCTGGCGATGCAGCCGACCGCGCGCCGGTGCCACCACGACTTCTGCTGCATCTCCAGCAGCCAGCCGCGGGAGATGTTCCAGTCGTCGCTCATGTCGTGGTCGTCCCACAGCATCGAGACCGAGACGGAGGAGAAGAGCCAGCGGATCAGCGGCTCCTTCCAGCTCTCCTCGTAGAGCCAGGTGTACTCCTCGAAGTCGGTCACCTCGTCGAAGGGCTGGGTGTCGGTGCCGCGCCGTTCTTTGATCTTTTTCCGCGTCTTCGGCGAGCCCTCGTCGACGTAGACCTGGTCGCCGAGCAGGAAGAGCTGCTCGGGCCAGTCGTCGCGCTCGCCCTCGGCCATCTGGTGGGCGAGGACCCAGAGGGCGTCGACCTCGTGGCCCTCTTCGCATTCGTCTTTCGGTTCGGTGAACGGCGCCTCGTGCGGAACCGCGACCCGGCAGGAGCCGAAGCAGACGTCGAGGCCCTGCTTGGGGGCGATCGTGCGGATCGCGCTCGGCGGCAGCTCCAGCTTGGGGTCGGGCCAGTGCACCTCGCCGTCGAGCTTGACCTCGTACTCGTAGCGCTGCGCCGGCTCGAGCCCCTCGATGCAGACCAGCGCGTAGTGGTGGCCCTCGACCCGGAAGGTCGGCTCGCGGCGGCCGAGGACCTCGACCTCACAGGCCTCCCTCGTCTCGACCCAGACGACCGCCTCGGTTTCCGAGACGTAGCGCAGCAGCGGGCCGAGGACGAGTTCGTTCATCGCCCCATCCTTACCCACGGGGCAAGTTTTCAGATCCGACCGAGCAGAAGCAGGATCAGGAGGATCAAGGCGATCAGGCCGAGCACCCCGCCGGCGACGGCGACCTTCAGCAGCACCAGCACGATCGCGACGAGGATCAGCACAGCGATCAGCGCTCCAACCATCCCAACCCCCTTCTGTTTTGCGGCAGCCCGATCGGGCCCGCATTTGGATCGATTTCCCTAACAAAACGCGAGGGCTCCCATTCCGTCAGGTCTTTCCCCAAAAAGGCACTGACGGGAGGGGGGAGGAAGCCGTTAAGGGAAATGCCGTCACGCCTCTACCCTTGAAGGGATGTCCCGCGGTGGGAAAATCGTCGAATGAGCGAAGCAGCAGCGGAGCCTGGGTTCGCCCGCCTGCTCTCCGACGAGCGCCTGACCAAGCGGGCGGTCGGCGGGGACGAGCGCGCCTTCGCGGCGATCTTCCGGCGCTACCACCAGAGCCTCTACCGCTTTTGCCTGGCGATCGTCGGCAACCCCGAGGACGCGCAGGACGCGCTGCAGAACACGATGATCAAGGTGATGCGGGCGCTGCCCGGCGAGGAGCGCCAGATCGAGCTGAAGCCCTGGCTCTACCGGATCGCCCACAACGAGTCGATCGACCTGCTGCGGCGGCGGCGGGAGACGCGGGAGCTCGACGTCGAGCAGATCGCCCCGGGGCACGGCCTGGCCGAGGATGTGGCGACGCGGGAACGGCTGCGGCGCCTGCTCGCCGACCTCGGCGAGCTGCCGGAGCGCCAGCGCGAGGTGCTGGTGATGCGCGAGCTCGGCGGGCTCGACTTCGAGGCGATCGGGGGTGTCCTGGACACTTCCGGCGCGGTCGCGCGGCAGACGCTCTACGAGGCGCGGCAGAGCCTGCGTCAGATGGAGGAGGGCCGTGAGATGAGCTGCGCGGCGGTGACCAAGGCCCTCTCCGACGGCGACGGCAGGGTGACGAGGAGGCGCGACGTCCGCGCCCACCTGCGCTCCTGCCCCGACTGCCGCGCCTTCGGCGACGAAATCCGCTCGCGTCAGCGCGACCTGGCGGCGCTCGCGCCGCTGCCGGCGGTGGCGGCGGCGGGCATGCTGCAGGGCCTGATCGGCGGCAGCCAGGGCGCGGCCGTCGGCGGCGGCTTGGCGGCGACGCTCGGGGGCGGTGCGGCGAAAACGATCGGCGCCTCGGCAGCGGCGAAAGGTCTGGCGACGGCGGCGGTCGTGACCGCGATCGGCGTCACCGCCGCCGACCAGAGCGGCGTCATCCACCTCGGGCTGCCGGGGGAGGGGGGCTCGAAGCCCGCGAAGTCGGCGCCGGCCTCGGGGCACCCGAACTCCGGCACGGGGGCGGTCAGCGACAGCCGTTCCGGCGAGGGAGGAGCGGCGAAGGCCGTCGGCAAGCTCGACTCGCATAAGGCAGCGGCCGGGAACTCCGCGGCCGCGGGCAAGGCGCAGGCTCACGGTGGAGCGGTGTCCGGCAATGCCCACGGCCAAGGACATCACGAAGCAAACGAGCACGCCTCCGCCCCAGGCAATGCGCCGGTCGTCGAACACCCGAGCGGCAAGGACCACGAAAAGGCATATCCGGACGCGGCGGCCGGCGGGCAGGAAGCCGCCTCGGGTCAGAAGCCCACGCCGCACGAATCGAGCGATGAGGAGGGCGGCGCCCCGGCCCAGCCGGTGACGCCGGTCAAGCCGACGAAGCCGACGGCTCCGGCACCGGCTCCAGACGTCGTTCCCGAATCCCCCGCGCCGCCGGAGGAAGCGCCGGCAAACCCTCACCGGGCGCCGGAAACCCCGGCGCCGCCCCACCCGCAGCCGCAGCCGCAGCCGAAGACGGAGACTGAAAAGGCCCTGCCGGAAGCGGCGCAGGCCCCAGCGGGGCCACCTGGAAACCCTCCCTCAGCTGGGAAGAAGGACTGAGAGAGACCTAGGATGGCCCCGCTGCCCGCTGCGGCGGCGGGGCATCTCTCTGCTGTCGCAGGTACCTGCGCACCAGGCGTTCGGCGGGTGCCGGCGCCAGCACCAGCGGGCCACCGCAACTGGGGCACTGGCGGCCGCGCCATCCCGGGACGCGGCGGCTCTCGGTCCGCAGGTGGCACTGGGGGCACTCCATCGACTGGGTCATCTCTCTCCTTGCGTCGGGTCGGCTCTCAGCCTCTCGCCGCGGGCCGCGGCGAGCATCCGTGGTTTGCCGCACTCCTCAGCCCCGCGGCGCTCGGGCGATGGCGGAGAGCCCTCCGCCATCGCCGTTCGCGGGGATCTCGAGCTCGGCCAGGAACGGCGTCAGGTAGCGGCCGATCAGCTTGCTCGGGTTGTCGATCGGCCAAGGGGGCCGCTCGCTGGCGACCGAGGTTTCGCCGTGGCCGCCGCCGAGCCAGCCGAACAGGTAACGCGGCTTGGCTCCGGTCCAGAGGATTCCTCGCAGGACCGGATCCAGCGGGTTGGCCTCGACCTCGCAGCCGAGCTCGGCTGCGATCGCTTCGATCGCGGCGTCGGCCTGCTGGGTGGCGATCCCACCCTGCTTGACCGGGAAGTTGGTGACGTCGCCGACCGCGTAGGCGTGGGAGAGGCCGGCAATGCGCGAGTGGTCGTCGACGGGGATGAAGCCGGCGGAGTCGTAGGGGAGCCCTTCGAGGTGGCGGCCCTCGAGGCGGGGGAGGCTGATCACCGCGTCGGCTTCGATCTCCTCGCCGGGGACCATCGCCAGCTTGCCGTTCTCGTACTTGACCGGGTGGGTGCCGGTCAGCACCTCGATCGAGTTGGCGGCAAGCAGCTCGGCGACCTGCTCGGAGGCGCGCCGGCCGAAGATCCGCAGCGGACCCTCTTCGGGGGTCACGACGGTGAGCTGGGTGCCGGAGATCCCCGAGAGCTTCAACTCCGTTGCGGCCAATAGCGCCAGCTCGTAAGCGGGCAGCGCCCAGCCGTGGCCGCCGGGCATGGTGAAGACGAGGCGGCGCAGCCGCCCTTCGCGCAGCCGGCTGACCACTTCCTGGACCTCGCCTTCGTCGGCGGCGCCCCAGAAGGTGGTCGCCCCCGGCACCGACCAGAGCAGGCGGGCGCCGCAGGCGACGATCAGGTGGTCGTAGGGGAGCTCGGTGCCGTCGTGGCTGCGGGCGCAGCGCAGGGCGGTGTCGACCGAGGCGACGTTCTCCGGCCGGAAGCGCGCGCCGCAGAGAGTGGCGAGTCGCTCGAGGTCGTAGCGCAGCACCCGTGAGGCGCCGTAGGGCTCGCCGACGGCGAAGGGGCGGTAGAGGAAGTCGCCACGGCCGGCGCAGATCTCGACAGAGACTTTGTCGCCGGCGAGGTCGTGAAGGCCGATCGCCGCCTCGAGGGCGCCGACGCCGCCGCCGACGATCAGGACCTTGGACGCGCCCGTGTTCTTCATGGGGCACAGTCTTCTGCCGAGGGGTCGCGGGTCCATCCGGGGAACCCCGACGTTTTCGGTGTGGTCCTTCCTCGCCCGGGGGCGCAGCGGCGCCCTACAGTTGGCGGATGGCGGGTGAGTTCGCGATCGCGCTCGGGGTCGTCTTCGCGGTCAACCTGCTGCCCGCCTTCGGGCCGCCGACCTGGGCGGTGCTCGTCTTTTTCAGCCTCGACTTCGACCTGCCGGCGGTGCCGTTAGTCCTGGGCGGGGCGTTGGCAGCTGCGAGCGGGCGCTTCGTTCTCGCCAGTGCGTCGCGCCGGCTGCGGCCGCGCCTGAGCGAGGTCCGCGTCCAGCGCCTCGATCGCGCCCAGGACGCGCTCAGTGCCGACCGCGGCCGCGCCGCCGCCGGGCTCGGCCTCTTCGCCCTCTCGCCGGTTCCCTCCGGCCAGCTCTTCGTCGCCGCCGGGCTGATGACGGTGCCGCTGCTGCCGCTGACCGCCGCCTTCTTCTGCGGCCGGCTCGTCTCCTACTCGATCTACGTCAGCGTCGCCTCGCTCGCCGAGCGGAACCTCGGCGACGTCGTCCTCGACGCTCTCACCTCGCCGCTGGGCCTGGCGCTGCAGCTGGCGATGCTGGCCGCGCTCGCGGTCCTGCTCGGCGGCTTTCGCCCGGGGGCAGGGCCGACCTCAAGGCTGTGGGGTTCCCCGGATGGGAGGGCGGAGCGCGGGACCTAGATTGGCGGCATGAAGCTTCTGGTCGGGTATGACGGCAGCGAGGGCGGGCGCGATGCGCTGGAGCTTTCCCGGGTTCTCGGGGAAGCGCTGGGGGTTGGCGCGACCGTCGTCTCGGTCCTTCCCTACGGGCCACTGCCGATCCCCTACGAGATCCTCGAGCAGGAGGAAGCCGAGCGGGCGCGGCCGCTGTTCGCAGAGGCGAAGCGGCGACTCGACGGACTCGAGGTCGAGACCCGCGCCTTCGGCGGCGGCTCGGCGGCGGCGGTAATCAACGATCTGGCGGAGCGGGAGGAGGCCGAGACGATCGTCGTCGGCTCGCCCCACCGCGGCCCGGTCGGGCGGACGCTGATCGGCAGCGTCGCCGACGGTCTCCTGCACGGAGCTCCCTGCGAGGTGTTCGTCGCCCCCCACGGCTACGCCGAGGAGGAGCACGGGCCTTTCCGCACGATCGCCGTCGCCTACGACGGCACCGAGCAGTCCGAGGCGGCGCTGAAGCGGGCCGAAGCGATCGCCCTTGCCTGCCGGGCGACGATCGTCGTCTACACCGTCTCCGCTCCGCCGGCGATCGTGCCCGGCGCGGCGGGCTACACGCCGGCAGTCCCGCCTGAGGCGGGGACGATCGTGACCCGGACCGTGAAGGGGGTCGACGAGCGGCTCGCCGCCACGGGGCGGGCGCTTGCCGGCGTCCCCGGCGCGGCGATCGTCGAGGCCTGCGAGGAGGTCGGCGCCGACCTGCTGGTCGCCGGTTCGCGCGGCTACGGCCCGGTGCTGCGGGTCCTGCTCGGCTCGGTCTCGACCCAGCTCGCCCACAGGGCGCCCTGCCCGGTGCTGGTGGTGCCGCGGCCATGAAGACGACGCTGCAGACGGTGCGGGTCTTCGGCGAGCTCGGGCGGGGTGACGTCGACTTCGCCGGCGGCAAGGGGGCCAACCTCGGTGAGCTGACCGCTGCTGGGCTGCCGGTCCCACCCGGGTTCGTGATCGGGGCGCCGGCCTACGCGGCCTTCTGCGAGGGCACCGGCCTGCGTGGGCGGATCGCCGAGCGCCTGGCCGAGCTCGACGTCGACGACACCGCCGCCTTGGAGCGCGCCTCGCGCGAGGTGCGGGAGGAGGTCGAACGCGAGCCGCTCCCGGACTGGCTCGCCGAGGCGATTCGCGGCGCCTACGCGGAGCTGGTGGGCGAGGGCGGCGACGCCCCGGTCGCGGTGCGCTCCTCCGCCACGGCCGAGGACAGCGAGTCGGCCTCCTTCGCGGGGATGAACGAGACGCTCTTGAACGTCCGTGGCGCCGAGGCGCTGCTCGACGCCGTCCGCGCCTGCTGGGCTTCACTCTTCGGGGCGCGGACGATTTATTACCGGGCCAAGCGCGGCTTCGGCCAGGCCGACATGGACATCGCCGTCGTCGTCCAGCGCCAGATCCGCTCGACCCGATCGGGGGTGATGTTCACCATCGACCCTGCCAGCGGCGACCGCGACCGGTTGGTGATCGAGGGGGCCTTCGGGCTCGGCGAGGCGGTCGTCTCCGGCTCGGTCTCGCCCGACCGCTACGTCGTCGTCAAGGACGGCCTCCACGTCGACCGCCGCGAAGTGCGCCGCAAGGAGCTGGAGATCGTCTCCCTGCCCGGCGGCGGCACCGAGACGCGCGAGCTCGACGAGTGGGAGGGGCGCAAGCCGGTGCTGAGCGAGGAGGAGGTGCGCAACGTCGCCGACCTCGGGGTGCGGATCGAACGCCACTACGGCTCGCCGCAGGACACCGAGTGGGCCTTCGACGAGGAGGGAGCCGTCTGGATGCTGCAGTCGCGGCCGGTCACGACGGCCGGTGGCACGGCGCTCGGTGGGGAGGCGAGCGACGGCGAGGCAGGCGAGCGCGGGCGCGAGTTGGTCCACGGGTTGGGCGCCGCCCCCGGCGAAGCCAGCGGCTCGGTCCGCATCATCTCCAGCCTCGAGGGGGCGACCGATCTTGAGGACGGCGAGGTCCTCGTCACCCATATGACCGCCCCGGACTGGGTGCCGCTGATGCGCCGCGCCGCGGCGATCGTCACCGACTCCGGCGGCATGACCTGCCACGCCGCGATCGTCTCCCGCGAGCTCGGCATCCCCTGCGTCGTCGGCACCGGCGAGGCGACCAAGGTCCTCCGCGACGGCGAGCTCGTAACCGTAGACGCCGGCGCCGGCCTCGTCACCGAGGGCGATTCCGCGAAACCGGCCAAAACCGATGCGGCCTTCGTCCTTCGTACCTCGTCTGAACAACAAAGGACGAACGCCGGGGCGGTGGTGACGGGGACGCGGATTCTCGTCAACCTCTCCGAGCCCTCGCAGCTGGAGCGGGTCGCGGGCCTCGACGTCGACGGGGTCGGGCTGCTGCGGGCGGAGCTGATGGTGGTCGAGGCGCTGGAGGGGACGCACCCGCGGGCGCTGCTGGAGGCGGGCGAAGGCGAGCGCTTCGTCGAGCGCATGGCGGCCTCGCTGAACAAGTTCGCCGGCGCCTTCGCGCCGCGGCCGATCACCTACCGGACGATCGACTTCCGCAGCAACGAGTTCCGCGGGCTGAAGGGCGGCGAGCGCTTCGAGCCCGAGGAGGCGAACCCGATGATCGGCTACCGCGGCGCCCTGCGCTACATGCACGAGCCGGACCTGCTGGCGCTGGAGCTGGAGGCGATCGGTCGGGTCTGGGAGGCGGGCCACGAGAACCTGCACGTGATGCTGCCCTTCGTCCGCAGCCCCCGCGAAGTCGCCGCCTGCCGCGAGATGTTCGAGGAAGCCGGGCTCTTCGACCGCCGCGGCTTCGAGCTCTGGGTGATGGCCGAGGTGCCCTCGGTCCTCTTCCACCTGTCGCGCTACGCCGAGCTTGGCGTCGCCGGGATCTCGATCGGCTCCAACGACCTGACCCAGCTGCTGCTCGGCGCCGACCGCGATTCCGAGCTGGTCGCCGAGGTCTTCGACGAGCGCGACCGCGCCGTCACCGAGTACATCGCCCGCCTGCTCGCCCGCGCCCACGAGCTCGGGCTGCGGACCTCGATCTGCGGCCAGGCGCCTTCGGTCTACCCCGAGTACGCCGAGCTGCTGGTGCGGTCGGGGATCGAGGCGATCTCGGTCAACATCGACGCCGTCGACCGCGCCCGCCGCCTGGTCGCCGCCGCCGAGCAACGACTGCTGCTGGAGAAAGCACGAGACGAAGGAGCGCCGCGATGAAGGCCTACCAGCTGACCGAATGGGAACACCCCGCCGAGCTGCGGGAGGTGGATGTCCCCGAACCGGGGCCGGGCCAGGTCTTGATCAAGATCGGCGGCGCCGGCGCCTGCCACTCCGACCTGCACCTGATGGAGTGGCCGCCGGGGACGCTCGGCTTCGACGTCCCCTTCACCCTGGGCCACGAGAACGCCGGCTGGGTGGCTGCCGTCGGCGCCGGGGTCGAGGGCGTCGAGGAGGGCGAGGCGGTCCAGGTCTACGGCCCCTGGGGCTGCGGCCGCTGCCGCGCCTGCCGACTCTCGGCCGAGAACTACTGCGAGCACCAGGCGGAGATCGGCGCCTTCGGCGGCGGCCTCGGCCTCGACGGCGGCATGGCCGAGTACATGCTGGTCCCGAGCCCGCGCCTGCTGCTGCCGCTCGGCGACCTCGACCCGCGCGAGGCGGCGCCGCTCTCCGACGCGGCGCTGACCCCCTACCACGCGATCAAGCGCTCGCTGCACCTGCTGGTCCCGGGCTCGACCGCCGTGGTGATCGGGGTCGGCGGCCTCGGCCACATGGGGGTGCAGATCCTGCGGGCGCTGAGCCCGGCGCGGATCGTCGCCGTCGACGTCTCCGAGGAGCACCTGCGGCTGGCGCGCGAGGTCGGCGCCGACGAGGCGGTGATGGCCGGCGATACGGCGGCCGGGGCGATCCGCGAGATCACCAAGGGCCGCGGCGCCGAGCTGGTCGTCGACATGGTCGGCTCGGACGACTCGATCGCGCTGGCGGCGGCGGTGGCGAAATTCGAGAGCGACCTGACGATCGTCGGCCTCGCCGGCGGCAAATTCGAGTTCGCCTTCGGGGCGGTGCCGTTCGAGGCCAAGCTCTGCATCCCCTACTGGGGCACGGCGGTCGAGCTCGAAGAGTGCCTGGAGTTGGCGCGACAGGGCAAGATCCACGCCCACGTCGAGCACTTCAGCCTCGAGGAAGCGCCGCGGGCTTACGAGAAGATGCGCGAAGGCCGCCTCGACGGCCGCGCGGTGATCAGCCCGACGGGCGCCTCACTCAATTAGGACGCTCAGCAGCTGGACGTATTCGCGCAGGCGATGGATCGCCAGGTAGCGGTCGATCACCCGCTGCCGGGCGGCCTCGCCCATCGCCTGCGCCTTCGGCGGGTCGCCGAGGATCGCCGCGATCGCCGTGGCGCAGGCGGCGAGGTCGCGCGGGTCGTCGATCAGGCTCCCGGTGACGCCGTCCTCGACCTGGTCCTGGATGCCGCCGACGCGGCTGGCGACGACCGGTCGTCGCTTCCACATCGCCTCGGCGACGGTCAGCCCGAAGCCCTCGGCCAGGCTCTTCTGCGCGATCACCGTGGCGTGCCGCTGCAGCGCGTTGACCATCGCGGCATTCTCGTCGATGTCGTCGAGCGGCAACGTCACCAGCAGCACCCGGCGGCGCACCTCGGC
>DASSMJ010000041.1:0-16255 GCA_035688955.1 Solirubrobacterales bacterium
GCTCGAGCTCCTCGACCCGGAGCAGCTTCGCCACGGCGACATAGACGAGGCCGCCGGCGCCCAGCCCGACCCCGAGGGAGACGATCTGCCCGACGAGCCCCCGACCGAGCGCCTCGTCGAGGACGTCCCAGACGAGCCAGCTGACTCCGGCCAGGGCCGCGGCGGCGATCGTGATCCGCAGGCCGGTCGAGAACAGGCGCCGCAGCTCCAGGCCGCCGAAGCGTCGCCGCAGGATCACCGCTTGGGCGACAACGGCGACGGTGGTCCCGATCCCCGTCCCGGCGACGATGCCGCCGACGCCGAACGGCTCATAAAGCGCCAGCGCAGCGAGGGCCGAGACGACGAGGTCGATCGTCGCCAGCGCCGTCGCCTGCCACGGTTTCTGCAGGCTGAAGAAGGTCCGCGTCTGCAGCAGGTAGAGGCCATTGGTCGGCAGCGAGAAGGCGAACCAGAAGAGCGCCGTCGCCACCACCGCCGTCTCCGCCGGGTCGAACTCCCCGCGCTGGTAGATCAGCCGGATCATCGGGTCCGAGAGGGCGAGGATGGCCGCCGCCGCCGGCACGAGGACGAAGAGGATCTGGCGCATCCCGTTCGCCATCGTCGCCCGCAGGTTCTCGATTTCTCCGGCGTTGGCGAAGCGGGCCAGGGTCGGGAACAGCACCGTCGCGATCGCCACCGAGAAGATCCCCTGCGGCAGCTGGTAGATGCGGAAGGCTTTGTCGATCGCCGCCGGCGCCTGGTCGGAGACGAGGCTGCCGAAGAAGCTGTTGATCAGCAGGTTGAAGTTGATCAGGCCGAGGCTGATCGTCACCGGCAGCATCAGCAGCAGCACCCGCCGCACCCCCGGGTGGCGCCAGTCGAAGCTCCAGCTGAAACGGTAGGGCGTGTGGCGCAGGTCCCAGGCCGGGATCAGCAGCTGGATCAGGGTCCCGACGAGGATCGCGATCGCGTAGGCGTAGATCCGGTCCTGGCCGTGGAACATCGGCTCGAGGACGACGAGGACGAGGATGATCGTCAGGTTCCAGAACAGCGGCGAGATCGCGAAGGCGCCGAAGCGGTCGTAGCTGTTGAGGATGCCGACGACGATGCCGCTGATCCCGAGCAGGACGAGGATCGGGAAGAGGACCTGGGAGAGGCTGACGGTGAGGTCGAGGATCTCGCCTTCGAAGCCGGGCGCGAAGACGGGCATGATCACCGGCGCCAGGAGGACGAAGAGCGCGGTGATCGCGCCGAGGATCATCGTCACCAGCAGCAACATCGTCGAGGCGAGGCGGAAGGCCTCTTTGTAGGCCTTCTTGCCGAGCAGTTCGGTAAAGACGGGGACAAAGGCCGGCTGCAGCGCCGCATCGGCGAAGAGGGCGCGGATCAGGTTCGGTACCTGGAAGGCGATCGTGAAGGCCGACATCGGCCCGCTGATCCCGTAGTAGCCGGCGGCGACGACTTCGCGCGCGAGCCCGGCGACGCGCGAGGCGGCGGTGGCGATCGAGAAGAAGGCGGTCGAGCGGGCGATCCGGCCGGCCTGTTTGCCGGGAGCCGGATCGGCGCCGAATTCCTCCCCCGGTTCGAAGCTCTCGGCCTCGCGAACGCCGACGTCGGCGGCGACCGCGGCCTCGTCCGCGTTGATCGGCCGCTCGTCGCGATCGGGGTTGTCAGGTGCCCTGGGCGTCTCCAAGCTTTGCTTCAGTCGCTATAGTCGGCGGCCGCCCGGAGCAGGCAAATGCCTGCCAGGGCCTTTCGAACATGGCCAACATAGCCTCACAGAAGAAGCGGATACTCCGCAGCGAGCGGGAGCGGACCGAGAACCGGCTGCTCACCAGCACCGTGAAGACCCACTTCCGGCGGCTCGAAAGCGCCGCCGAGGGAGGCGACGCCGAGGCGATCGCGACCGAGCAGCGTGACCTGGTCTCGAAGATCGACAAGGCCGTGCAGAAGGGCGCCCTCCACAAGAACACCGGCGCCCGCAAGAAGGCCAAAGCGGCCCGCATCGCCGCCGGCGCCAGCAGCTAAGCCGCTCCGGCAGCAGCCCTTCTGAGCGCAATCGTCAGCGCCAGCTCGTCGCCGTAGTCGGCGCCACCGCGGCACCAGAGCTCGAGGTCGGCAAGGGTCTCGGTGGCCAGCCGCAGATCGGCGAGGTTCGTGTTGGCGAGGCGGCGGACCAGCAACTTGGCGGCGTAGGGGTGCATCTTCAGCGACGACTCGACCTGCTGGGGCGAGATGCCCTCCTCCAGTTGCGCCGCGGCGGCGCAGGCGCCGCGCAGGCGCGAAGCCAGGCCGTAGATCAGGCCGGTGACGTTCTCGCCCTGGCCGATCAGGCGCTCGGCGATCCGCAGCGCCGCGGCGGCGTCGCCTTCGATCAAGGCGTCGGACAGCGACCAGACGGCGGCCTCGGAAGTGTCGGTGATCATCTGCTCGAGGTCGGGGACCGAGACCTCTCCCCCCTCGCCGGCCCACAGCGCCAGCCGCTCGAGCTCGTTGCGCAGGCGCAAGGGGTTGGCGCCCATCCGTTCGACCAGCATCCGCGCCGCCGGCGGGTCCAGCCGGAAGCCGAGCCGCTGCGCTTCGCCGATCAGCGCCCGCGGCATGTCCTTGGCCTTCGGTGCCTCGAATTGGTGGATCTCCCCGTCCGCTTTCGCGACCGCTTTTGACAGCTTCGCCGGAGCTTTGTCGCGGCAGATCAGAACCAGGGTCAGATCCGGCGGCAGATCCCCCAGCGCCGCCAGGACCGGCTCCAGCTGCTTGTCGCGCCAGCGCTCGACGCCGTCGGCGAGCAGGTAGCGCCGCGTGCCCATCAGCGACATCGCCGGAACTGCCGCCAGCAGCGCTTCGTGGTCGGGCATCCCCTTGCCCTCCCCCGGCTCGAAGACCTCCAAGGACGCCGCGCCACCCTCGCGTTCGGCCCGCGCCCGCAGGCGCGCCCGGGTGGCGTCGATTTTCGCCTCGTCGGTACCGGCGATCAGGTACAGCGGCTTCATCTCGGCGGCCATGGGGGCGAGTCTAGAACCCGACCCGGCCCGCCGACTGCAGCTACTTGCTGTGGCCTTTCGCGTAGCCGTTGCCGTTCCCGTTGCCGGGCCCTTCTTCGGTTTCGGGGGCGGCGGATGGCACGGCGGCGGGAGCCGACGAGGCCGAGGCTTCGATGCCGCGTTCGCTGGCGTGTTCGGCGGCGGCGCTCGAACCGGAATTGCCAGGCGCGGCGGGCTGCTGCGGCGTCGGCGAGGAAGTGGTCGCCTTGGGCGGCGTCACCGGCTGCGCGGGGGGCGGGGAAGTCGTGACCGGTTCGCTTGACCCGGCTGAGGATTGCGAGTCGCTCGATGCGGGGTTGGAGGTCGGTGAGCTGCTCGGCGCCGGTTGCTGGGACGCGCCACCCCTGTCCTTGCCCCCACCTCCTTCCGCTGCCGCGGGTGGGGACTGTTCCACCGACGAGGAGTCGTCGGGAGAGGCCGGCGTTGGCGTGGGGGTTGGGGCGGGCTGTCCCCCACCTTGCACGGAACCCCGGTCGCCCGCCGCGGAGCCCCGCTCGGCGACGGGGGCGGGCTCGGCGGCAACGAGGCGCTCGGTGCCACCGGGGTGCACGACCCGCTCGGCCTCGGCGAGGTGGGTGACGGGTTCCTTCGGCAGCGGCGCCGGAGCGAGCACCGGGAACCCTGGCTGGGCGAAGATCGCCACCAGGGCGAGCCCCGCGGCGGTAGTCAGGCCGAGGAGGGCGAAGGCGGTGCTGCGCATTCGTTCCGGGAGACCGCGGCCGGCAAAGCTGGGGTGCCGGATCGAGGCAAATCGGCTCTTGCGGATGATGGAGTGCACCAGTTCGTTCATCGACCGCGGCAACGCCTGCACGAGCGATTGGATCGGCTTCCTCGACTATCGATTGGATCATCCGTCCACGCGGAAGGACCCGCCGCCGACCTCGATCGTCACCTCACCGTCGCGATCGGTCCGCAAGGTCGGGACGTGGTGCGAGGAGAGGGTGGCGAGGGTGCCCGCGGTCGGATGGCCGTACGAGTTGCCCTCGCCGACCGAGATCACCGCCAGTTGCGGCTTGATCCGGTCGAGCAGCGAGCCGAGGCCGGCGTCGTCGCTGCCGTGGTGCGCGACCTTGAGAACGTCCACGGGCCCAGGGTCCAGCGGCACCGTCTCGGCCTCGGCGTCGGCGGTCAGCAGCATCGTGAAGTCGTGCCAGCGCGCCTCGATCACCAGGGCCGTCTGATTGGCGTCCTGTCCCAGGAGTGGTTCTTCAAGCAGCGGCGCCGGTGGCCAGAGGACGCGCAGGCGCAGCGCACCGGACCGGATCTCTCGGCCCGCCGCGACTCGCTCCGGATCGATGCCCGCCGCCCGAGCCGCCGCCAGGGGTTGCCGGCTGAGGCGCCCGAAGAGCAGCGAGGCGATCGGCAGGCGCCCGAACAGTTCCTCGACCCCGGCGGCGTGATCGCTCTGGTCGTGGGTGATAACCGCCGCGCCGAGCTCGTCCACCCCCGCGCTCTCGAGCTTGCGCAGCAGCCCGTCGCCAGGCGGCCCCCCGTCGACCAGGACCGCGGGAGCGTGCGCCGGTCGCAGCAGAATCGCATCGCCCTGCCCGACGTCGAGGACGTCGATCCGCAGGCCGTGGATCGGCGGCGCGCTCGCGCCCCCGATCGAGGGGAGGCCGACCACCAGCACGGCCAGGGCGGCGACGGCCGCCAGAACGCGCAGCGCCGGCGCGACGAGCTTGAAGCGGGCGAGGTACAAGCAGGCCAGGACAATCCCACCCAAACTCGCGTAGGCGGCGATCAGACCGACGAGGCCGAGGTGGACCTGCAACTCCGCCCATTCGGGCCTCGCGCACCAGGAGGCCACCTGGGCGATGTAGGCGAGCAGGAGCGCGTTGAGGCCGTTCAGAGGCTCGAGCGGCAGACCAGGCACCTGGGCAAGGCCGGCGCTGCACATCCCCAGCCACATCGCCGGGGCCACCGCCGGTGCCGCCAGCACGTTCGCCACCAGCGTCGTGGTCGAAAGGGTTTCGAAGTGGTAGGCGATCAAGGGCGCCGTCGCCAGGGTCGCGGCGACGGTGACGGCGATGCCATCCGCAAGCGCCCGGCGCCACTGCCCCTCACCCAGGCGCTCCAGCAGCACCCGGCTGAGCCGGCGCGCCAGCAGCAGGATCCCCAACACCGCGGCGAAGCTGAGCTGCCAGCCGACGTCGCCGGCGACGCCGGGATCGATCGCCAGAGTCACGACCGCCGCCAGCGCCAGCGCGTAGAGCCGCGAGCTGCGCCGCCCCGCCAGGGTCGCCATCAGGCCGACAGCGCCCATCACCCCCGCCCGCTGGATCGAGGGACCCGAACCCGCGACCGGCACGTAGACCGCAATCAGCGCCAGGGCCCAGAGCAGGCGTTCGCGCAGGGGTATCCCGAGCAGCGCCAGAAACGGCATCGCCAGCAGCGCCAGGAGCGTGACGTTCTCGCCGGAGACGGCGAGCAGGTGGCTCAACCCGGCGCGGCGGAACTCTTCCTTCGTGTTCTCGTCCACGTCGTCGTCTTCGCCGAGCACGAAGCCACGCGCAAGCTCGGCCTCGCGAGGAGGCATGCCTCGACCTAGTCCCGCCGAGGCCCGCTCGCGGATTTCGCTGGCGCTCGCCAAAGCCGCCGCAACCAGCAGGACAATTCCGACGAGGACCGGGAGCGAGGGTCGCGGTGAGCGCACCGCGCGCCTACGGCTGCAGGCGCTGCCGCAGTGCCTGCATCGTCGCCGGGCCGATCCCCGACACCTGATCGAGCTGGTCGATCGAGGAGAGGCCACCGTGCTGGTCGCGGAACTCGATGATGTCGCCGGCGGTCACCGGGCCGATGCCGTCGACTTCTTCCAGCTGCTCGACGGTGGCGGTGCCGAGGCTGATCGGGCCGTCTTCCGCAGCGGCGACAGCTCCGGCCGCAGCCCCACCAGGCACCCGCGCGGGCACCACCACCTGCTGCCCGTCCGCCAGCCGCGCCGCCAGGTTGACCGCTTCCAGCTCCGCCCGCGGCGCCGGACCCCCCGCCCGTTCGACCGCGTCGTCCACCCGGCTCCCCGCCGGCAGGCGATAGACGTCGGGACGCCGCACTGCCCCTGCCACGTAGACGACGACGTCGCCGCTGCCGCCAACCGAGAACGTCCCTCCCCCCGAGGAGCTTCCACCGCTGTCAGCCGCGAAGGACGGCTCCGCGGTGCTCTCGCCACGGATCGCCCGTGCCCCGATCAGGAGCAGCGCCACCGCAACGGCGGCGTAGACGACGACCTGACTGCGGCTCAGCTCCGGCATCGCCGCCGATCATCGGCAGCAAAAGCGCACGCGTGGCGCGCGCAATGCAAATTCTCAGCGCAGAGATACGGGCGAAAGCGTGACTACGACTTAGTAGTCGTCGTCATCGTCGTAGCCCGCTACCTCTGCCAGCTGGTCGCTGTAGAGCTCCTCGGCGGCGACCGGCGGTGACTGGATCGAGACGCAGGCCAGCTCCGTCTCGCCCTCGTTGCCGATCGAGTGCTCGGTCGCGGGAGGGACCAGGATCAGGTCGCCCTCGCCGACCTCTTGTGTGTCTCCCGCCACCGACATCGTCCCGCGGCCGCGGACCACGACGTAGGCCTGCTCGGCCTCGCCGGATGAGTGCAGCGTCTGCTTCGCGCCGCCCGGCACGGTCACCCAGGTCACCGAGAGGTTGCGGGAACCGAGTTCGCCGGCATCCATCAGCACATGGGCCCGCAGCCGGTGCCACTCTTCCACTGCCGCTTCGTTCAATCTCCTGACCAGCATTTCGCGGCTTTCTACCAGACCCGGCGGGGGTGACGGAGGGCGCTACCGGACCACTAGGTTGACCAGCTTGCCCGGAACTACAATTTCCTTGACTATTTCTTGGCCGTCGAGATGCTTGGCGACCTTCTCGCTGTCGCGGGCAAGCTGGAGCAATTCCTCCTTCGACGCCTCGGCCGGCGCTTCGATCCGATCGCGCAGCTTGCCGTTCACCTGAACCACCAGCGTCACCGTGTCGCTGGTCAGCAGCGAGGTGTCCGCCTCGGGCCAGGGCTGCTCCCAGACGCGCTCGCCGGCCAGCCGCTCGTAGACCTCGCTGCCGAGATGGGGTGCGAAGGGGAAGATCAGCGAGGCCGCGGTCGCGGTGGCGAAACGGAGCGCCGCGTCGCCACCCGGTGTCCCATAGAGCCCGTCCTTGAGCCGGTAAGCGTCGTTGACGAGCTCCATCACCGCCGAGATCACCGTGTTGAACTGGAAGCCGCGGTTGAAGTCCCGGGTCGCCTTGTCGATCGCCCAGTGGGCCTTGGCCAGCAGCTCGCGCGCGTCTCCGTCGCCCGCAAGCGGCTCGCCGGGCTGCGTCCGCTCCTCCACCTCCTCGCAGAGCCGCCAGAGCCGCGAGAGGAAGCGGTTGACCCCCTCCACCCCCTCGTCGGTCCAGTCGCCGCCGCGCTCGGGCGGGCCCATGAAGCAGACGTAGGTGCGCGCGGTGTCGGCGCCGTAGCGCTCGACGTAGTCGCCGGGGCTGACGGTGTTGCCCTTCGACTTCGACATCTTCGCCCCGTCGCGAGTGATCATCCCCTGGGTGAAGAGGTTGGCGAACGGCTCCTGCACGCCTATTTGGCCGAGGTCGGCCAGGGCCTTCGTGAAGAAGCGGGCGTACATCAGGTGGAGGATCGCGTGCTCGACGCCGCCGATGTACTGGTCGACCGGCATCCAATGGTCGGCCGCGGCGCGCTCGAAGGCGGCGCCGTCGTTATGGGCGTCGAGGTAGCGGAGGAAGTACCAGGAGGAGTCGACGAAGGTGTCCATCGTGTCGGTCTCGCGGCGAGCAGCGGCGCCGCACCGCGGGCACTCCGTCGCCACCCACTCCTCGGCCGCCGCCAGCGGGCTCTTGCCCTGCGGCGCGTAGTCCTCGATCTCGGGAAGTTCGACCGGCAGCTGCTCCGCCGGCACCGGCACGATCCCGCACTCGTCGCAGTAGACGACCGGGATCGGGGCTCCCCAGTAGCGCTGACGGGAGACGAGCCAGTCGCGCAGGCGGTAGTTGACGGCCGATTCTCCCCGGCCCTCGTTGAAAAGCCACTCGACTATGTCCGGGTACGCTGCCCCATTGCCCATCCCATCGAAGTGCTGCGAGTTGACCATCAAACCGTCACCTGGATAGGGCAGGCCCTCATCGTCCTGGGCGGCCGCTGGGTCTTCGCCTTCGATCACGCGCTTAACCGGCAGATCGAACTTCTGGGCGAATTCGTAGTCGCGGCTGTCGTGGCCGGGGACCGCCATGATCGCGCCGGTCCCGTACTCCATCAGCACGTAGTCGGCGACGAACATCGGAATCGACTCGCCGTTGACCGGGTTGACGACGCTGCGCCCCAGCGGCACGCCGGTCTTCTCGCGATCCTCCGCCCCGCGTTCCTCGGCCGACTCGCGGCCGACCCGGTTGACGTACTCGCGCACCGCCTCCTCAGCCGGCGTGCCGGCGACCAGGCGCTCCAGCTCGGGGTGCTCGGGGGCGAGGACGAAGAAGGTGGCGCCGAAGAGGGTGTCGGGACGGGTGGTGAAGACGGGGAAGTCGAGGTCGGCTTCCTCGCAGCGGAAAACCACCTGCGCCCCTTCCGAGCGGCCGATCCAGTTGCGCTGCATCGTGATCACGTGCTCCGGCCAGGACTCGAGCGCCTCGAAGTCCTCCAACAGGCGGTCGGCGTATCTGGTGATGCGGAAGAACCACTGCTCGAGGTTCTTCTGGATCACCTCGGTGCCGCAGCGCTCGCAGCGGCCGTCGACGACCTGCTCGTTGGCAAGGACCGTGGCGTCCTTGGGGCACCAGTTGACCTCCGCCTCTTCCCGGTAGGCGAGGTCCTGCTCGAAGAGCCGCAGGAAGATCCACTGGGTCCAGCGGTAGTACTCGGGCGTGTGGGTGGCGAGTTCGCGGCTCCAGTCGATCGAGATCCCCCACTCGCGGAACTGGCGGCGGAATGAATCGATCGAGCGCTCGGTCGCGACCCGCGGCGGCTCGCCGGTTTTGATCGCGTTGTTCTCCGCCGGCAGGCCGAAGGAGTCGTAGCCCATCGGGTGGATCACCTCGAAGCCGTGGCGGCGGCGGAAGTGGGCGATCGCGTCGCCGACTGCGTAGCACTTGAGATGGCCGACGTGGGGCTCGCCCGAGGGGTACGGGAGCATCTCCAGCACGTAGCTCTTCGGCTTGGAGTCGTCGAAGCCGGGCTGGCCCGGGTTCGCAACCTCCCAGGTCTTCTCCTCGGCCCAGACCGCCTGCCACTTGCGCTCGATCGCTTTCGGTTCGTAGCCCGCCATCGGATTGGCGATCTTACGCGGGAGGCGCGAAGGATCGCCCGGTGCGGCTCGCGCCTAGAGGAAGATGACCGGGTGTTCGACGGGCGAGAGGCCCTGGAGGATGTGCGGCCAGACGTAGATCTCGATCGTCGCTGCCAGGAGGAGGACCGGGATCGCCAGCGCGACGGTGATGAAGGTGGCGGCGAGGAGCTGGTTCCACTCGCCGCGGCGGCTGGCGATCAGCCAGGCGGCGAGCGGCAGGAAGAGCGCGGTCAGCTCCGGCAGCGCGTGCGGGAGCACGCTGAGGATCAGCTCGAAGCGGGAGATCTGCAGCTGGTAGGCGATCGTCGAGCCCTGGAAGCCGAGGTAGAGCGCCTGGGTCGAGAGCGAGAAGAGGGTGACCGCGCAGACGAAGAGGATCGCCAGCTCACCGGCCTTGACGTGGATCCAGCGCGAGAGGCCGGAGCGCTGGGCGGCGGCGATCGGCATCGAGGCGCCGGCGATGAAGCCGGCGATGCAGGCGGTGCCGTGAAGGGCGAGGACAAGGGAGTTGCGCCAGAGGATCGGCAGCAGGTCGCCGGGCTCGGAGGGTTCGTCGAAGCCGGGCAGGTGGACCGGCGTCAGGTCCGGGACGAGCAGGCCGGAGACGACCCAAACGGCTGCCAGCAGGGTCAGCGCGATCGCCAGACTCAGGGCCGTCCAGGCCCCGAGTACGTGCCAGGGGCGACGACTCCACAGCTCCAGGGTCTCGCGCGTGTCCTGCATCCCGTGCGAGAACACGTGCTGATTTGCGGTGCTCACCCCAACAACATCGGCAGATGGGATCGGGTGTTTGACCCCCGGTCGAGACTCAGGTTTGGCTGAGTTCGCCCTCGAACTGCTCGGCCAGCGCCGCGAGCTCTGCCAGGGGCACGCCGAGCCCCCGCGAGATCCGCCTGACGTTGCCCCAGGTGGGATTGATCCGTCCCGACTCGATGTGGGAGATCCAGGTTGCGTGGATCCCGGCTCGCTCACCGAGCGCTTCCTGGCTCAGCTCCGCGTCGTTGCGGAGCTTGCGGATGGCCTTCCCGAGGCCGATCTGGGGGTCGTCGCGGCGCGGCATCTAGCGGAGGGAATTCACCTCCCGCCGCTGCGTCCATAGAGGCGACCTCAACCCACAATGGGAAAACCGCGCTATGCGTATTTTGGTATCTCGGATTACGCCCTCTTGCAGGCGAACACAAGCCTCGAGCTG
The DNA here is from genome assembly GCA_035688955.1 of Solirubrobacterales bacterium. Lineage (GTDB taxonomy): Bacteria > Actinomycetota > Thermoleophilia > Solirubrobacterales > 70-9 > VAYN01. The sequence goes on from DASSMJ010000041.1 coordinate 10,503, forward strand.
GTCGAGCGGGACCGAAAGAAATGGATCGAGAGAGGCGGCTAGAACCGCGCCGAGGAGGCTCGCCGAGCCTGCAGCTCCAGCCGCAGAGATGGTGGACAGGCGAGCGAAAAGTTCCTCAGCATGAGCTGGGGAGCCTAGCGAATCTCCTCTGCCTGCTCGGGGGGGTCTTCTTGCGCGTCTCCGGCGCCGAGCATCCGAACGAACGGCCGGCCACGACGGGAAACAAGCACTTCGGTCCCTCGGGCGGCCTGGTCCATGTAATAGCCGAAGTGGTTGCGGAACTGATGCGCACCGACCGTTTCGACGGTCGGCACAGGGTCCGCTTGAAGAATGGAGCTGAGGGGATTCGAACCCCTGACCTCCGCCGTGCCACGGCGGCGCTCTGCCAGCTGAGCTACAGCCCCGAGTTTGTACTGCTCCGCCCAGTTTAGTGCCGCACGCTGTCCATTTCTCGCCGGGGCCAGGCGCAGATGAAGGGCGTGCTTGCCATCTGCCACCTCGATCGGGATCAAAAAGCAGGTTCGGAGCTCGTCGCAATACGCACCGATCGCGTCGACTTCGTCCGCGGTGTACGTCGTCCTGACGTAGCCGCTCCGACAACGTCGGCTCGTCGCCAGGCTTATGGCCACGACATCGCCTTTCCGCTTCGCCCATTTGCATTGGACGCGACAGAGCTTCCCGGCGATGCCCAGCACAAGGTCGGCGCGACCGTGCTCGGTCAGCGGCATGTAAACCTCGAGACCAAGCCGGGCCGCTTCTGCGGCGATTGCCAGCTCAGCCGCGTTCCCCTTGTGGTTCGGGTTGTGCTCCATCGTCTGTCGGACTATACATTTCCCTCCGGACGTAAAAAAAGGCGCCTATGCGGCGCGCTGCTCCGGGCCCGACTCGTCGTCTACGTCGAGGATCAGGTTGTCGGGGGCGTTGTGGCGGACGCGGAAGTCGAGGTTGGAAAGCTCTTCCAGTTCGCTCAGCAGGTCGGTCGGCTCGTCGAGGCGCATCGAGAAGGTGGCGCGGCCCTCAGAGAAGCGGTCGACCTTGATCTCGGAGGCGCCGAGCTGGCCGACGGCGTCCTCGAAGCCGACTAGCTGGGAGAAGTCGCCGAGCGGGCCGATCTCCAGCTTGACCTGGCCCGCGTAGAGACCGTCGTTCGTCTCGCTCGTCGGTGGGGCGCTGCCGTTTGCACCCTCGGCGCTTGCCGCCTCGGCCTGCAGGGCAGGCTCCATCTCGGTCAGCGCCTTCACCTTCTTGCTCACCTCGACCGCCTCGCGCAGCGCTTTCATCCGGATTCGGGTCGCCTGGCCGCGAGCCTGCGCCTCGATCTCCTCGAGTCGCGCGGTGATCGCGTCGAGAGCGGCGATGTTGCGGTCGTGGAACTCGCCGGCCTCTCGCAGGCGCTCGCCCAGGACCCGGATCTCACGCTCGCGCTCCAACACCATGTCGGAGAGCGCCGCGGCCTCGGTTTCGAGTTCGTCCATCGCCCCGCGCTTCGCGTCGGCCTTGCGCTCGAGGTCGCTGATCCGCGCTTCGCGGATCGCCAGCGCCGACTCGACTTCCGCGCGCCGGTACCCGAGCAGCGCCCGCCTAAACCCATTCATGGACGGGCACCGTAGATCGCCGCCCGGACGTTATTTATGCACTGGCGGCTGAGGGAGCTTCCGGGGCGTCGAAATCGAGCTCGAGGCGCGGTGCCTCGTGCCAGAGATCCTCGAGGCCGTAGCGCTGCCGAGCCTCCGGCGTGAAGACGTGGAGGACGCAGTCGAGGTAGTCGAGGATCGTCCACCCCGCTTCGCCCCCGGCGTCTACGCCGCCGGGCAACAGCCCCGTCTCCCGCTTCACCCGCAGCCGCACCTCGTCGACGATCGCCTTCGCCTGCCGCTCGCTGCGAGCGGTGCAGATCGCCAGGAAGTCCGTGTAGGCGACGAGCTCGCGCATGTCGAGGACGACCACGCCCTCGGCTTTTTTCGAGTCGGCGATCGCGGCCAGATGCCGTGCCAACTGCTCTGATTGCGCCTGGTTCATCGGTAGATCCCCCTCTCCTCGATGAAGTTAGCGACCGCGTCGGGGACGAGGTAGCGCAGCGGCCGCCCCTGCTTGGCCCGCTCGCGCACGGCCGAGGAGGAGACGCCGAACTGCGGCATCTCCAGCATCGTCGCCCGTCCCTCGCAGTCCAGGCTTTTCAGCACCTCGCCGACGTCGGCCGCGGCGACGCCCGGTCGCCCCGCCACCGCCAGCCGCGCCAGCTCGACGACGCGCTCCGGCTTGCGCCAGCTCTGCAGGCCGACAGCAGCGTCCGCACCCATCACGAACACCAGCTCCTTGTCGCCCCGTTCCTCTGCAAGTGCCTCCAAGGTCTCATACGTGTAGGACGGCCCTTCACGTTCGACCTCCAGCGCCGAGACCGAGAAGCGTTCGTCTTCGGCAGCCGCCAGCGCGGTCATCTCCATCCGCGCCTCGCGGCCGGGATCGTCGGCGATCCGCTTGTGGGGCGCGTCGCCGGTCGGGACCAAGACCACCTCGTCGAGCTCCAACTGCCAGAGCGCCTCCTGGGCAAGGGCGAGGTGACCGAGGTGCGGCGGGTTGAACGCGGACCCGAGCACGCCGATCGCACGCCGCGAGCTACTCACGCACCTGGCCGGTGCCGTGCGCGACGTACTTGAAGGTCGTCAGCTCGCGCATCCCGATCGGTCCGCGGGCGTGCAGCTTCTGGGTCGAGTTGCCGATCTCGGCGCCCATCCCGTACTCGAAGCCGTCGGTGAAGCGGGTCGAAGCGTTGATGTAGACGGCGGCGGCATCGACGCCGGCGACGAACTCCTCCGCCGCCGCCTCGTCGGCGGTGACGATCGCCTCCGAGTGACCGGTGCCGTGACGGTTGACGTGCCCGATCGCGTCCTCGACCGAGTCGACCACGGCGACAGCCATCTTCAGGCCGAGGTACTCGCTGTCCCAATCCTCGTCGGTCGCGGTGCCCACCTCGACATCCCCGGCCGCGGCCTGCGCGCGCTCGTCGCCGACCAGCTCCACCCCGGCTTCGGCGAGGTCGGAGAGGATCGCCGGCGCGACGCGATCGGCGATCGCGGCGTCGATCAGCAGCGTCTCGGCCGCGTTGCAGACACCCGGCCGCTGGACCTTGGCGTTGACGGCGATCCGCCGCGCCATCTCGGGGTCGGCGTCGGCGTGGACGTAGACGTGGCAGTTGCCCGCCGCCGCGTACATCACCGGCACCGTCGCCACCGCCTTGATCGCCGCCTTCAGCCCTTCGCCGCCGCGCGGAATCAGCAGGTCGACCAGTCCCTCCTGGGTCGCCAGCTCGGCCAGCTCCTCGTGGCCTCCACCGCCGAGCGAGAGCACCGCGTCCTCCGGCAGCCCTGCCTCGGCCAGCGCCTCGCGCACGACCGCCGCCAGAGCGGCGTTGGAGCGCTCGGCGTAGGAGCTGCCGCGGAGGACGATCGCGTTGCCGCTCTTGATCGTCAGCGCGGCGCAGTCGATCGTCACGTTCGGCCGCGCCTCGTAAACGACGGCGACGACGCCGAGCGGCACCCGCACCTTGCGCAGGTCAAGACCGCTGACCAGCGATTTGCGCTCGAGCTCCTCGCCGACCGGGTCGTCGAGGTCGCGAACTACGCGGACGCCGGCAGCCATCGCCGCGACCCGCTCGAGCGTCAGCGCCAGCCGGTCGCGCAGCGCCTCAGTGAGGCCGGCGGTGCGCTCGTCGGCCAGATCCCCAGCGTTCGCCTCGAGGATCGCCTCGCTCCGCTCCTCGAGCAGGCGCGCGGTCGCCTCCAGCGCGGCGTCCTTCACCTCGGTCGAGGCCGTCGCCAGCGCCCGTGCGGCGCGCTTCGCCGCGGCGCAGCTCTCGGCGACGGTCGTCTCGGTAACAGCCATCGGCAAAGGGTAGCTGGGGGCTAGAGCAGGACGAAGCGGTCGCGGTGAACGACCTCGTTGGGGGCGTCGGGAAAGTGCTCCTGCAGGTAGTCGCTGTTGCGACCCATGATCCGGCTCACCTCGAAACTGCCGAACTCGGTGATCCCCTTGCCCACCATGACCTTTTCGTCGTCGACCACGGCCACCGCGTCCCCGGCTTTGAAGGTGCCGGAGATGTCGATGATCCCCACCGGGAGCAAGCTGGAGCCACGGCTCCGCAGGACCGAGGCCGCACCTCGATCGACATGGAGCGTTCCGGTCGGCTGCTTCGCGTACTTGAGCCAGAGCTTGTAGGGAGAGAGGCCGCCCTCGCGACTGGACGAGACCCGGGTGCCGATCTGCTCGCCCGCCGCGGCCCCCACCAGCGCACCTGGCTCCAGGCCGCTGCAGATCACGACCGGGACGCCGGACTCGCTGGCGACGCGGGCCGAGGCGATCTTCCTCCCCATGCCGCCGCGCCCGAACTGGGAGACGGAGCCGACTTCGACCTCGGCGAATTCCCCCGTGTCCTCGACGTCGACCAGCTTGCGCGCGGACGGATCGACCCGGGGGTCCGCGGTGTAGACACCGTCGGTGTTGGTCAACAGGACCAGCAGCCGCGCCCGCAGCAGCACCGAGACCAGGGCCGCGAGGAAATCGTTGTCGCCGAAGGTGATCTCGTCGGTCGAGGTGGTGTCGTTCTCGTTGATCACCGGGACGACATCCCAGGCGAGCAGCCGTTCGAGCGTCTGCCGCGCATTCAGGTAGTGGGTTCGTTCCGACACGTCGGAAAGCGTCAGCAGCACCTGCGCCGCTTTGAGGCCGTGGCCGGCCAGCCTGCTCTCATACGCGCGGAACAGGTCTCCCTGTCCCATCGCCGAGGTGGCCTGCAGTTCGTCCATCGCGGTCGGCCGCCGCGTCATCCCCATCAGCCGCATGCCGCGGGCGATCGCGCCGGAGGTGACCATCACCACCCGCTCTCCCCTCTGCGCCAGCGCGCTCACCTGGGCGCAGACGGAATCGAGCACGTCGGTGCGCAATTCGCCGTCGTCGGCGGCGACGATCGAGGAGCCGAGCTTGACGACCAGGGTCATGATCGGGAAAGTAGCCGAGATGGGCGAAGCAATCGGATGGGGAGCCCTCGCCGCAAGCTCCCTCGTCATCGGCGCCGCGCTCAGCTTCGCCCGCCGCTGGCCGACGCGGCAGGTCGGCTACGTGCTGGCCTTCGGCGCGGGTGCCCTGATCAGCGCCGTCAGCTTCGAGCTCGCCGCCGAGGGGATCGCGGTCGGCGGCGCCGGGATCACCGGCATCGGTCTGGGCGTCGGTGCCCTGACCTATTTCTTCCTCGACGGCCTGATCGCCCGGCGAATGTCCACCGGGCGCGGACGCCAGGGCCGTGCGGAAGGTTCCGGCAGCGGCACCGCCCTCGCCCTCGGCGCCTTCCTCGACGGCATCCCCGAGCAGCTGGTACTGGGAATCAACATCGCTGCCGGCGCCGGGGTCGGCGTCTCGCTGCTTGTCGCGATCTTCGTCTCCAACCTGCCCGAGTCGCTCGGCTCGGCCAGCGACATGAGGGAAGCGGGCCGCTCGCGCGAGGCGATCCTGCGGCTCTGGATCCTGGTGGCGATCATCTGCGCGTTCGCCTCGGTCGTCGGCTACCTGGTCGCCGACGCGGTCAGCGGCAACACCAAGGCGGCGATCGACGGCTTCGCCGCCGGCGCGCTGCTGGTGATGCTGATCGACTCGATGATCCCCGACGCCCGCAACGACGCCGGCCGCGGCGCCGGGCTCGTCACCGTCCTCGGCTTCGCGGTGGCCGCCGGTCTCTCGAGCCTTTCCTAAAAAAGTCCGCC
>DASSMJ010000042.1:0-3804 GCA_035688955.1 Solirubrobacterales bacterium
AGGGAGGCTGGCCCGAGCAGGCCCCGCCATCTGAGCCGGCGATCGAGACGGTGGCGCTCGATTGCACCGGGGCGCTGCCGCTGTAGGGGGTGAAGGTGGCCTCGGCTTTGGCCGGGCCGCAGGTCAGCGGGGTCGCCAGCAGGGCGTTGGGGCCGCCGTCGAAGTGCAGGGTCAGGGTGTCGAAAGGGAGTTGGGGGAGGCCGGAGAGGCTCGCGGTGAGCTGGCCGGTCCGCGAATCGGTCTGCATCGAGCCGGTGAACTTGACCTCCGTGCCGGGAACGTCCGCGACGGCAAAGAGACGGAAGCGGTCGCCGGGGCGTTCCTCGCCCAGGTAGAGCGCACCCTGGATCGCATCCCCACCCAGGGCCGATGCGAGGATCTCAACGGATCCGACCCGCGAGGCCATCGGGCAGCTGGCGTCGTCCGCGGTGCCCGCCCCGAGCTGCTCGTCGCTGCAGCTGACGAGCCGCTCGGCGCCACCGGGGGAGAAAGTCATACCGGCGGGCATCTGCACGTCGACCGACTCGATCGACGATGCGGCCCGCCCATCCGGGTCGTGGTTCTGGGGGACGGAGAGCTCGATGCGGGCGCCGCTGGTGGCATCGGCCCGCGGAGCGTCAAGGTCGAACTGTGCGTTCGGCGCGAAGGGAAGGCTCTCGCAGCCGACGAGGGCAGATCCGATCTGGCTGCTCTGGCGATGCCAGACGTCCGGCCGTTCCCAGGTCCTCATGCTGACAGCGCTGGAGGGCACCGACCCACAGGACGTCGCCGTCGTCAGCAGCGCCCGGCGCGGGATCGACGTCCCCACCTGATGGTCGGCCGGCACACCCCACAGTTCCACCGTGCCGCTGGGCAGCCCGCTGCCACCGAGCCCGATCCCGGTCGGTATCTCGCTGAGACGCAGGGAGAGACCGAGGTCGTCGGGGCGCAGGCTGCCGGCGAAAAGAGCCGAGAAGAAGCCTTGACCGACGCCGAACGCCACCACCTGGTTGGTGGCGGGTTTGACGTTGAAGATCGGCGTTTCGCTGCCGGAGCTGGATCGCAGGATCCCGACCTGCGTCTCCGGCCGGCATTCGCCGCCCGACACCAGCGCCGTGAAGAAGGCGAGTCCCGCCTTCGGACAGAAGGGCGTGGCACTGATGTCACCGCTCATCCCGGCCGGCAGGTCGATCACCAGTTCACGGGCATATTCACTCTCTCCGCCCGTATCGACGAGCTCGAAGCTCTGGGTGGTGCGGTCGGGGTGGACCCCGGCGCGGTTGTCTGGATCCCCACCCGCGTTCAGGACCTGCATCGCGGTCCCGCTCGGGGCGAGGGTCAGTTCGGCAGCGGCTGGAGCCGGCGCGAACACCGCCAGCCCCGCGAGAATCGTGCCCAACAACGGAGCGAGCCTGACCGATCTCATTTGGTGCCCTCCAGCTTGAACTGCGTTCTCTCGGTCGCGGCGAGACCGCTCAGGCGCAGGGCGAGATGGACCTGCAGGTCGTGGCCGCGGGCCAACCTGGCGCGGGCGGGACGAGCCAGCCGCATGCTCAGCGAGACCGGGCCGGCCTCCTTCAGCCGAGCGCTGGCGGCCGCGATCGGCCGCGAGCGTCGGCCGACCCGGGCACTGGCCTTGGCCGAGAGCCTGCCGCCGCGCGGCACTTCGACCAGCAGGGTGATCCGCCCAGTGGCGACGATGCGCCGCCGCGCGGCGGCACTCAGCCTCGCCATCCGAATCCGCGCGTCGGTGGCACCGGCGCTGGCGGGGGTCGAACGGTCGAGCTGCGAGCGCGACGGAGGACTCGCGGTGCAGGGGCAAGGCTCGGCAGCCGGAGGAGGTTCGGGAAATCCGCCGCCGATGCGGGCCACGTAGTAGTCGAGGTCTTCGCCGTCGCGGTCGCTCGCCAGAAGCGCATCCGCGGTCTCGAAGAGGACAGTGGACCCGTCCTCGCTCGCCCCCATCAGGAAGGACGGACGCGGGCCCGTCCCGGCGCTGACCAGGCTGAGGTTCCCGGCCGTCCACTCGTAGACGTCGCTGACGTCATTGCGGTCGGCGGCGAGCAGGCGCTCGGCGGTGAAGAAGAAGATCCGGCTCGTGTCGGCCGACGTGGCCCTGAAGGGTACGTTGGGGAGGGCGGCAACCCTGGGAACTGCACTGCCAACCGAGGCTGGAATGCTCCCGTTCCCCCCCGACGGTCCGGTGGAGATACGAGTGAATGAGCCAGTCACAGCGTCGTAGCGGTAGATGTCGCTTTGATCGTCGAGGTCGTCGGCGGTGAGCGCGGAGGGCGTTTCGAGAACCAGCTCCCGGCCGCTCGGTGACAGGCCCACGACCATCGCCTCGCGGCTGGAGTCGACCAGGTGCACACCGCTCCCATCCGACAGGTACAAACCTGGCTGGCCGAGTTTTTCGGACTCGCCCGGTTTGGCGGCAAGGAAGTAGACCCTTTTGCCGTCCACCGAAGGCCATGCGACTGGCGGATCGGTCGGATTCCGTCCTTCTTCGTAAGGCACAGGACCTGACCCTCCCGACGCCGCCGTGAGCAGCGTGAGATCGTCGCTCGCTGCGTCATAGCGATAGAGGTCGGTGGTGTCGTTGGTGTCGCCGTCGGTCAGTCTTTGCTTGGTGAGCAGAAAAGCGCTGGACCCGCTGGGAGTGGCGGCAGCGAAAGCGACGTTCGCTGGCGCCCCGCAATCCGAAGTGCACCGGGAAACCGACGCCTCATGAGTCGGCGCCCCGACTTCGGCGACGAATACATGGCTGTCGTGGCCCGTGCAGGATGGATCGGCGGTGAAGTAGACCCTGGTCGCGTCCGCCGAGACGGCTTTCCCGAGGGAGCCGCATTCTGAGAGCAGCGAGCCATCGGAAGCGAGGTCGAGTTGGCGCAGGGTCCTCCCGGCACGCTCGTAGACGGAGGCTCCTTCGACCCGCCCCGCATCCGTCGGCAGAAGATGGTCACGGCTCGTGAAGATCACCCGCTGCAGGTTCGGGTCGGCTCCGAGAAAGCCGCCATCGGTGGTAACGCCGTCTTCAGAGAGCCTCGTGAACGCTCCATCCGGGCCGCGGAAGAACAGGCTTCTCTTGCCACCCTCGCCGTCGCCGGTCCAGATCGCGGTCTGGAGATCCGCTGCGAAGGCAAGAGGTCGCGGATGATCCGGGTGTTCGGACCCGGAAAAGAGCGGTACCGACACCTGCCACCCAGTGGCGCCCCGGGTGCTCAAGGCAGCTGGGAAATTGTCGGGACGGGTCGGGTATCCCGGCAGAACTCCAACCGTGCTGAAGACGATGGTGTTCCCATCGGGAAGAACCGAGACCTGCGGATAGAGCGAGGCCGCGACAGAGTCCGGCATCGTCACCAGCTCCCAGGCGCGACCATTGCCCGGCACCCCGGGCGCTGCCGTGAGCGGGCTCCCTGGCAGGGGCGTGGCGAGCGCCGGGGCCGTCGAGAAGCCGATGACGACACTCAGGGCGCAGGCGACTCCGATGTTGCGAATCCAGGCACAGCCCATGTTCTCTCCCCCGGTTGATCCTCGCGACTTGAAGCCACGGGAACGTAAGCCCGGTCCGGGGGACCGGCAACGATTTCCGCCAAAGCTGTGGCTAACCGAGGATCAGCAGCTCGGCCCCGCCGCCACCGGCACCGAGGCCCTGACCTGGGCCCCGTTCTGGCCCACGCTTAAGACCTTGCCGCGCAGCTTCTTCGCCTTGCCCCGGCGGCAGAGACCGCTCTTCAGCTCGAAGAGGCCGTGCTTGCCGCCCTCGAACTCGATCGCCAGCTTGCCCACCGGCAGGTCGGGCAGGTCGGTGAACTTCGTGTGCAG
>DASSMJ010000043.1:0-2331 GCA_035688955.1 Solirubrobacterales bacterium
GTGCTCGCCGATCCTCACGTCGTCGCCGGGTTCGAAGCCCGCGCGGTCGAGGGCGGCGATGACGCCCATCTCCTTCAACCGCTGCTCGAGGTAGGCGAGCGCCTCTTCGTTTTTGGTGTCGTGGCGCTCGAACAGCATTTCGACCCCGCGGCCGCAGACGCGAAAGCCGCCGTCGTCCTCGCGCTCGACCCAGTAGCCGCCCTCCCCGGCGGGGCGGTAGACGCGGTGCTCGGCCTCGAACTCCTGATCTAGCTCGGGAGCCGCCGGTGAAGGGGCGACCTCGGGCAGCTCGCCGAGAATCCGCTGCCGCAGCTCGTCCAGGCCCTCGCCGGTGGCTGAAGAAACCGCGAGGACGCCGAGCGCCGTTTCGCCCAAACGCTCCTCCCACTCCCGCACCGCCGCCTCGACCTGCTCGGGTGGCAGCAGGTCGCGCTTGCTCAGCACCACCAGCTCCGGCAAGCGCTCCAGGCCCGCCCCGTGCGCTGCCAGCTCGCCGCGGACGGTCTCGTAGGCGACAACGGGGTCGCCCTCGGTCGGGGCGATGTCGACCAGGTGGACGAGCATCGCGCAGCGCTCGACGTGGGCGAGGAACTCGTGGCCGAGGCCGGCCCCGTCGGCCGCGCCTTCGATCAGCCCCGGGATGTCGGCGACGACCGCCTGGCGATCCTCGCCTTCGATCGTCCCCAGCACCGGCGAGAGGGTCGTGAACGGGTAGTCGGCGACCTTCGGTGCCGCCCGCGTCAGCCGCCCCAGCAGGGAGGACTTGCCGGCATTCGGCAGCCCGACCAGGCCGACGTCGGCCAGCAGCTTCAGTCGCAGCTCGATCCAGTCCGCTTCCGCGGAGCTGCCTTTCTCGGCGAAGCGCGGCGCCTGCCGGATCGAGGTCGCGAAGCGCCGGTTCCCGTGCCCGCCGCGGCCGCCGCGCGCCACCACCGCGCGCTGCCCGGGCGTCACCAGGTCGACGCGGCTGCCGTCGACCGCACCGGCCTGGGTCCCCGGCGGCACCGGGATCTCCCTGTCCTCCCCCCGCGCCCCCTGCCGGTTCGAGCCTTCGCCGTGCCGCCCCCGCTGCGCCCGGAAGTGCTTGCTCCCTTTCAGCGCCGCCAGGTCGCGCTTGGACGAGTCGCAGACGAGCACCACGTCGCCGCCATGCCCGCCATCGCCCCCGTCGGGTCCACCACGGGGCACATGCGCCTCGCGTCGAAAGGAGATGCTGCCGTTGCCGCCGGCCCCGCCCTCGACCCAGATCTTCGCCTTGTCGTACATCGCCTTCGGTGAATTGTGGCCCCTAGAGGGGCCTTAACTCACCAGACGCTGAAGGTCGGCGGCTAGTCAGCGAGGACGCTGATGGTGCGGCCCTTGCGGGACGGCTTGAACTCGACCACGCCTTCGCGGGTGGCGAAGATCGTGTGGTCGCGACCGAGGCCGGTGCCCTCGCCGGGCCAGAAGCGGGTGCCGCGCTGGCGGACGATGATCTCGCCGCCGTTGACGCGCTGGCCGGCGAAGACCTTGACGCCGAGCATCTTCGGGTTCGATTCGCGGCCGTTGCGGCTGGAACCGAGTCCTTTCTTGTGCGCCATGCCTAGCCTTTCCCTTTCAGTTTCGTCACTTCCAAGCGGGTCAGCTCGGAACGGTGGCCGGCGCGCCGCCGGTAGCCCTTCTTCGCCTTGTATTTGAAGACTTTGATCTTCGGGCCGCGCAGGTGGCCCGCGACTTTGGCCTCGACTTTGACTTTCGCCAGGTCTTTCGCCCCGACGATCACGTCACCGTCACGGAAGAGCACCGGACGCAGGGCGACTTTGTCGCCCTCCTTGGCATCGAGCCGGTCGACCAGCAGGGACGTGCCCTCCTCGACCTTGTACTGCTTTCCACCGCTTTCAACGACCGCGTACATGCTTGCTCGATCCTCTTCCGATTACTCGTCCGAACTGCCTTGTTTGGCGCGCGAACGCCCCCGGCCGCCTCGACGGCCGCGACTGCGTTTGCGCGAAGGAGCGTCGGATTCTAGCCCGTCGCCGTTGGAAGCGCCGTTTGCGCCCGCATCCGCATGGCCATTGGCACTCTCGCCGCCCAGCAGCGAGGCGATCGCCGCCGCCCGCTCGACCTCCTCGATCCGCACCAGCTTGCGCTCGCCGACGTAGGGACCGCCGCCGGTGACGCTGACGATGTAGGAGTCGATCCGGGCCACCGCGTCGGCGTCGTTGTACATGTGGGGCTCGTCGATCTTGACCAGCACCTCCTCGCCGACCTTGAACGGCAGCGCCCGCTCCTCGATCTGCTCGCGGCTCCCCTTCTCGATCACCTCGAAGGTGTCGATCTTGAGCGCATCGC
>DASSMJ010000044.1:0-76068 GCA_035688955.1 Solirubrobacterales bacterium
AGGGAGGCTGGCCCGAGCAGGCCCCGCCATCTGAGCCGGCGATCGAGACGGTGGCGCTCGATTGCACCGGGGCGCTGCCGCTGTAGGGGGTGAAGGTGGCCTCGGCTTTGGCCGGGCCGCAGGTCAGCGGGGTCGCCAGCAAGGCGTCGGGGCCGCCGTCGAAGTGCAGGGTCATGGAGTCGAAGGGCAGTTGGGGGAGGTCGGAGAGGTTGGCGGTGAGCCGGCCGGTCTTGGAGTCGGTCTGCATCTCGCCGATGAACTTCATCTGGAAGCCGTGACCCTGGACCACGACGAAGAGCCGGAATCGGGTCCCCGGCAGTTCCTGACCGAGGTAGACCTTGCCCTGCAGCGGGTCGCTTCCCAGTGAGGAGGCGTCGATCCGCACCGAGCCCACACGCGAGGCCCCTGGGCACTCGGCCTCGGCCGCGCTCTTGACGGCGAGCTGGTCGTCGCTGCAGGTGGCGAGGCCGCTGGCCCCGCCGGGGGAGACCGTCATCCCGCTGGGCAAGACCACCTTCACGGCCTTGAGCTGGGAGGAGGATTGTCCGTCCGGGTCTTCGTTGGCGGGGATCGCTACCGCGACATCGGCGCCGGTCGGGGCGTCGGCGCGCAGGTCGGCCAGGCTGAGCTCGGTGGTGGGCTGGAAGCCCAGCGTTTCGCAGCCGGTCAGCGGGTGGGCGGAGACACCCGTCCCGGAGAACCAGCGCTCGGGGTGCTGCCAGGTATGAGCGGAGACGCTGACCACGGGGGCGGCACCGCAGCGGGTCGGGCTGGTCAGCATCGGCCGGCGCGGGATCGCCCCTTCGAGGTGGTCGGAGGGCACACCCCATAGTTCGAACTTGAGGACGTCGGGTGGGTCGTCGGCTTCGGTCGGCTCCGCCAGGTTGTTCAGCTGCATCTCGAGCGTGCCGTCGACCTCGGGGGTTACCGAGAATTTCAGCGGAAAGTCGATGCCCTGGCCGAAGGCGCCGACCTCGTTGGGCGCAGGCTCGACGTTGAAGATCCAGGGCACTGGCGAAGGGGAATCCAGCAGCTGCCCGACCCGCGTCGTCGCCAGGTCGCAGAACACTTCCGGGTTCCCGTATGGCAGCTCGGAGAACGCTCCCCGCGGGCAGGGGGACACCGCCGAGAGGTTGCCGGCGAGGCCCTCCGGCAGGCTGAAGACGATGTCCTTGGCATTTTCCGCCTGACCGCCGGTATCGGTGAACCTGACCCCGACCACGAGCCGGTCGGGGTGCGCGCCCGCGCGCGTCTCGGGCTGTCCGGCGCTGTTCAGAAGTTCCAGTTCGACGTCGCCCGGCTGCAGTTGCAGCTGGGCCGAGGCCGTCACTGGAACAGCCAGGAGACAGATCAGGGCGAGCAGGAGCAGCGAGGATGGGCCGCGCGCGCGCTTCACCGCTTCCCTTTCAGCGCAAAGCTCGTCGTCGCGGTCGGCTCCAGTCCCGAGAGGCGCAGGCGCAGGCGCACCCTCATGCGCCCTCCCTGCCCGAGCTTCCGCCGCGCCGCCTTCGAAAGGGGCACGGTCAGGCGCATAGGCCCGGCCTCGGCAACCTGCGCGGTCGCCGAGCCGATCGTCCGCTCCCGACCGGCCAACCGAGCCCGCGCGGTCGCCGCGAGCCGGCCCTGCCTGGGAAGTTCCACCAGCAGCGCTATGCGGCCGGAGGCGGCGATCTGCCTGCGTGCCGCGGCGTCGATCCGCCGCATCACGATGCGGTCTGGGCCGGCTCCTGCGGTGTCGGCCGGCGAACGGTCGAGTGCCTCTCGGCCAACCGACACGCAGTTGCCGCCTTCACACTCAGCCGGTGCTTCCAGGGACGGTTCGGGGAAGCCGCCGCCGATGCGGGCCGCGTAGAGATCGACGTCGCCGCCGTCGCGATCCAGCCCCAGCAGGGTCTGACTGGTCCTGATCACCGCGGTGCGACCGTCGGTGGTCATCCCCATCAAGTCCGAGTCACGATCTCCCGCCCCAGAGCTGACCAGTCCCAGGGCCCCGTTCACCCACTCGTAGACGTCGCGGACCGAGTTGTGGTCCTCCGGGACCAGGCGCTCCGAGGTTCCGAAGAGGATGCGGCTGCCGTCAGCGGAGACGCTCCGGAACGGGCGACTGGGAACGGAGTCCCCGAGGGTTACGCGGAGGTTGGCGTCGAAGGAGCCTCCGCCACCGGCCGGACCAGCGGAAATATCGATCAGCGAGCCGTCCTCGGCGTCGTAGCGGTAGATGTCGATCGAACCATCGGTGTCGGAGGGGACGTTCGGCGCTTGGCTCGTGAAGACCGCGTAGCGGCCGTTCTCGGCCAGCTGCACAGCGCCGCTGGAAAAGCCTCTAGAGGAGTTTTCGATGGGGGCGGGAGCGACTTCGCGGGTCCCGCCCGCTTCCGCCACCAGGAGGTGGTTGGGCGCCGCCGACGCGCCCGCGTCGGTTGCGTAGAAATACAGCCGGGAGCCGTCCGCCGACGTCGCGATATCGGTTGGTACCGGGAAATCGGACCTGGGTTCGGCCCCGGCGACCCTGGCTCGAAACAGCTTCAGATCCCCCCCCGCCACGTCGTAGCGGTAGAAGTCCGGCAGCGCATCCGTGTCTTCGTCGGTCAGCCTCTGGGCGGTGTAGAGAAAGGCCACCGAGCCGTCGGGGGTCGCCTCGGCGAAGTAGACGTCAGCCGCCGGACCGCAGTCGGCGAGGGTGCAGCGCGAGGCTGAGATCTCGGTCGTGGTGGCGGCGCCTTCGCGCAGATACACCCGCGTCGGGCCCGTGCAGGAGGGCTGCGTCCAGAAGAACACCCGGCGACCGTCGTTCGACACCACGTGCTTGCGGACGTCCATGCCGGGATTTTCGGCCAACTCCCGCGGCACGGTCGAACCGCAGTCGGAAAGCAGCTCGCCGTCGTTGTCGACGTCCACCAGGCGCACGGTCGAGCCGAAGAGTTCGTAGATCGACTGCCCGGACACCCGGCCGGCGTCGGCCGGGAGCAGGTGCTTTTCGGCCGTGAAGAAGACGCGCGAGAGGTCCGTCGAGGCGCCGACGTAGGTGGCATTGGGGCCGAGGTTGGCGAGCTCGGTGGCGGCTTGGCCGGGGCCCCAGCGAAGGAGGGCAACGTCGTATTCGGCCTGTCCCGGGGCCAACGGCCTATGCCTGATCCCGAGCCAGGTCGAGAGATCGGGGTTAAACGCCTGCGGCCCGCCGTACTTCTGGTCATTAACGCCCGGGAAACCATCGACCGTCCCGTACGGGGTCGGAACCTGGGCGCTCGTCCAGCCGGCGGAGCCGCGTTCGGCGATGTTGAAACTGGGAAGCGGCGCGCTCCCGACGGCGCCTGGCAGCAGGCCGAGGAGCGCGTAGGAGATCCGATCTCCCTCGACCGACATTCCCCTCACCCCCGCCACCACGCCCGGCATCGGGTCAGCCGGGGTGATCAGCTCCCAGGCGCGGCCCTGATCGGGGACGCCGGGGGCGACAGACACCGGCACGCCAGGCGCCGGCGCCGCAAAGGCCGGCGCCGGCCCGACGACCGCGAGGAGCGACGTCAGCAGGCACACCCCCGCGATCCAGCGTCTGAGAATCCGATCCACAGGCCCTCCCTGGCCAAGTTACGCGCCCCCCTGACGAGCGCCGGGGGTGGAACGTATGGGGGGAGGCGCGTATCGAGCAAGGGTTGTGAACAAAGTTGTTTTTAACTCATCGAGCCCCCCTCGCGGCCCTCGTCCGCGGACTCCGCCCCGACCAGGATCGCGATCTTGCCCAGGTGCTTGTTTTCGTACATCAGCTGGTGCACCTCGGGGACGCTGTCGAAGTCCATCGCCTTCCAGAGCACCGGGCGGACCTTGCCTTCGGCCATCAGCTGGTTGGCCTGCATGCATTCGTAGGGATTGGCGTAGTGGGAGCCGAGGATCTGCTTCTGGCGCATCCACAGGTAGCGCGCGTCGAAGTCGAGGTCGAAGCCCGAGGTGGCGCCGCAGATGACGATCTTGCCGAATGGTTTGGCGACGAAGACCGAGGTCGGGAAAGTCTCCCGGCCGACGTGCTCGAAGACGACGTCGGGGGCGGCGCCGAGGATCTCCTTGACCCGCTTGGCGAAGGCGCGGGTCGCCTTGAAGCGCTCCTTGTCGGCGGCGGGGTCGGCGCGGTTCTCCCTGGTCCGCATCATCTCGCCGAATTCGGAGCGGTTGATGTAGTCGACGGCCCCGAGATGCTTGACCAGCTCGCCCTTCTCGTCTGAGGAGACGACGCCGACGGCGTTGGCCCCGGCCAGCTTGCAGAGCTGGGTGGCGAAGACGCCGAGGCCGCCGGCCGCGCCCCAGATCAGCACGTTCTGGCCGGGCTGCAGGTCGCACTGGGAGTAGAGCATCCGGTAGGCGGTGAAGTAGCCGACCCCGTAGGAGGACGCCTCGGCCCAGGAGAGATTGCGCGGGCGGGGGAAGAGCTGGTGCGCCTGCACCTTCGCGAACTGCGCGAACGAGCCCCATGTCGTCTCATAGCCCCAGGCGAGCAGGCTCGGCGCGGCGAGCATGTCGAGGCCGTGCACCTCCACGTCCTCGTAGGAGACCTGGATGCTGCCGAGCACGACCTCGTCGCCCGGCTTCCAGCGAGTGATGCCGGCGCCGACCTTCCAGACGATCCCGGAGCCGTCGGAGCCGCCGATGTGGTGGCCGTACTCGGGGTGGTCGCCGAAGCCGAAGACCGAGACCGGTTTGCCGAGCGCGGTCCAGACCCCGTTGAAGTTGACCCCGGCCGCCATCACCCGGACGATCACCTCAAAGGGCCCCGGCTCCGGGACCTCGATCTCCTCCACCTGGAAGGCGTCCTTCGGTTCCCCCTGCCGGTCCTCGCGGACCACCCAGGCCTTCATCGTCTCCGGCAGCACGCCGGGTTCCACGTCAAGCGCCGAGACACCGCTCGTATCCACCGCCATCGTTTCCCTCCCTAAGACTGCCTCCCCCAGGCGGTTGCTAAGAGGCGGGTACCTTAACCACAATGGGACCCCTCGCAGTCATCCTGCTGGCGGGCGCGGCCGGCGTTGCCTATCTCGCGCTCGTCTGGTTCGGGACGGAATCGAAGGAGATCCGTTTCTGGGCGATCTGGGCGGTGGTCGGAAGCATCTTGCTGTGCCTCGCCGCCGCCGTGGCCACCTCATGCGGCATTGCCGAGAACCGCTCGGACCTCTTCAACGAACGTTGCAACGGATCGGTGCCTTACATCCCGCTCTACGCGATCCCACCACTGCTGGCAACTCCGTTCCTGCGGCGCTTTGTGTCGGGGCCCGCAGTGCTGATGGTGGGGGCGGCGATACTCGTCGTGGCGATTGCCCTCCCCGAGCGACTGCTTTCGGTCTAAGCGCCAGCCCCCGACCGCCGGCTAACCCCCCGCCACCCGATCCGGGTCGACGATCTCCGTTTCGTTCGCCCCGTGCCCAGGGCCGGTCGGGCTGGAGGAATCGACAAAGCTGGTGTATTCGCCCTCGAACGTTCCGCCCCAGTGCCCTTCCCAGTCGAACCAGGGTTCGTCGGTCAGCCTCGACATCGTCAGTTCGGTCGGGCCCGCTTCGTCTGAAACGTGGTCGTTGCCGAGATTGTGGAGGGGTCCCAGTTCGAGGTTGTAGTCGCCTGGGTGGAAATAGCTAGCGTGAGAGCTCTTCGCCGAGTAGACGGCGGGCGCGGTCCTGCCGTCGGCGGTAAGGACGTAGTGCAGGTCGTTGGGCAGCCCCACCTCGGCGCCATCGTGTTGGTTGTAGACGGCCTTGGTGATCTGTTCGGAGTCGACGTCGTAGGCGTACTGGACGAACTCCCAGTCGCCCTCGTGCGTGCCGAAATTGGTGCCCCCGGCGTTGATGCTGTCGTTGTAGTAGTAGAAGAACCAGTACTGGAGCCAGATGACTTTGCCGTCGGCGCTGGGAACGGCGTTGCCGTAGACGTGGTTGCCCGATCGGCCATGACCCCAGTTGGCAGCCGTCTGGTTGTCGCCCTTGAGGTCGAGGACGTTGAGCTCGCTGTACGGCCGTTCCCCGAGCCATTGCTGGCTGAGGTCCGTGTAGCCGGTCGACGGGTCGTTGTCGGCGAGTGGGTATTCCGGCAGCGCTTCATAGACCAGATTTTCCGGCCACTCCACCGCCCCTTCGACGGTTTCGGCGAAGTAGGTCTCTTCGGGGTGGTAGAAGACGACCGGCTTGTAGCGCTCCAGCAGGTCGTCCGGAACCACCGCCTCGGGATCGGCAGCAAATCGAAACGAGGGATGCAGAATGCCCCATTCGCCCATCCAGTCGCCGAGGATGACCTGTTCGGAGCCCGTGCTCGCATTGATGATCACCATTTCTATTTGCCCTTCAGTCAACCGAGCTCCGGCTATCAACTGCCCGTCCGCGGACCAGGTGGGAGAACCGACACGGGGCGGCCCGAGCTTCGTCCGCGTGCTGGTCAGCAGGTTGTAGATACCGACAAAGCTTCCGGGCGTCCCAGCTTCGCTAAAGGTGAGTACCAGCTTGCTCCCGTCCGGCGACCAGTCCAGTTCACTCCTTTGCGACTGGATGAAGCGAGGTTCGGTGCCGGACATCGTGGTCACCCACACTCCATTCACCGCTTCTCCGCTCGGGCTTCTGTTCGAGGAGAACGCGAGGTGGGTCCCGTCAGGCGAGACGATGGGGCCGGTGATATCCGGCGAGTTGGGCCAGGAGAAGAGTGGTTCCTTTCCGCTGCCGTCGACGTTGATTCGCCAGACCCGATGGTCGTATCTGTCCACATAGACAATCCGCCCGTCCGGCGTGAAGTCGGGTTCACGTAGCGCTTCAGGCGCTTCGCTATCGGGGCACGTAACCACTCGTGGGCTGCTGCTGGCTTGCGCCGGAATGACCATGATGCAGTTCGTGAGCGTGTCGATGTAGGCGATAAGCGAACCGTCTCTCGACAGAGCCGGAAGGTGGTATTCATCCAGGAGTTCTCGTTCGTCATCCACTTTTACCCTCTGCACGGAGACAGGAGTAGCACCAGCTCCATTGCTCAGCCAGAGCCCACAGGGGTGTATCGACGGGTTCGGGTCTGACGATTTCTCGCATCCGTAGAAGACGAGCCGTTCCGACAGCGCCGACCTGATGACTTCGATCAGCGCCGGCAGGGAGAACCGCGAGAGCGTGGTCGTCCCGGATTCGCTGCTGGACTGGGCGGAGAAGCCAGCGGCTCCGCCGATTCTGTTTGCCGTCACCTGCGCGACCAGGTTCTGCCCCTGGTCGGCCTGGGTCAGTAGGTAATTTGAACCGGTCGCCCCCGATATCGCCTGGCAGGAGCCGAATTTCGCGGGATTGCTGCTCGGGCAGCGGTACCACTGGTAGGAGTAGGAGGTCGGTTGCGTACCTCCCCAGGTCCCTTTGGTCACGGTGAGCATGCGGCCGATCCGGGGGGTGCCTTCGACCTTCGGCTTCACCAAAGGCCCGTTGGGATCGACGGTCCAATCGCGCTGAGCCGGCGTCGGATCGGCGATGCCTCCTTCGACCGCCCGGGCTTCGAAGTGGTGCGGTCCCGCGGCGAGGTTTGCGTACCGCGGATACGTCGAGCAAGCCTGCCACGCGCCGCTATCGAGGCGGCATTCGAACGTGGCGCCGAATTCCGCTGCCAGTCGGAACCCGGCCGACGTGCTGGCGGTGGTGCTGTACGTACCTTCGGTGATCGACGTGTCGGGGACGTCGCCGATCTGGAAGCTGCGCGTTGCCGGCGTGGGATCGATGTTTCCGGCCAGGTCGCGGGCACGGACGGCGAAGGCATGCGGGCCTTCGCTCAACGCCTGGTATGCCTTCGGCGAGGTGCAAACCGCGTAGGCAGCCCCGTCGAGCGAGCATTCGAACGTTGCCGTGGCGTCGGGCGAATTGAAGGCGAAGGTCTGGTTGGGATCGGAGACTTCGCCCGAGGGGCCTTCGGTGATCGCGGTGTCGGGCGGCGTGACGTCAACCAGGCCGGCCCGGAAGTTGTTCAGCGTGCCGGCGCCGCCGTTGACCTCAAGGCCCGCGTACCCGGTCATGGTCCCCCAGTCGTTCGCCGTGAGGACCTGGGAGTAGCTTTCCGCTTTCCCCGACCACAGGGTCAGCGCCGTCCCGCTCTTCGTCAGGCCCAGCGTCGTGCCCACCGGAAGCGTCACGTTCGAAGCCGTGGCGAGGATCTGGCGCGACCCGGCGACCCACTTGTTGAGCGTCACCGTGTAACCGCTTCCGGAGACCCCTTCGTAGCGCGCCTCGTAACCCTGCTTGGTCGAGCCCGGGTTGGGCGCGTTGAGCCAGATCGACTGGAATTCCCCCGCGCCTCGCGATTCGTTGCCGACGACGGCGCTGGTGGTCACCGTGCCTTCGCCGGCGTTGAAGCTGTTGCCCGTCAGGTAGGCGCCCGCGTCCCCGCCCGAGGAGCCATAGCCGCGGTAGGTCCCCCACCAGACCCCGCCGATCGAAGCCGCCCACTGGAACTTGGCCCATTTCGGACTGGCCAGCGGGATTTCGCTGCGTTCGAAGTTGTCGCGCAGCGGCACCCGGTTGACGGCGGCATTGGCCGAGACGACTTCGACGGTCCTCTGGGCCGGCGTTTCGTCAGGCCCGCCCGCACCCACGGCGCGGACGCGGAAGGTATGGCTGCCCGCGGCGATGCCCGAATAGGCCTTGGGCGAGGTGCACGCCGCGAAGGCGGCTGCGTCCAGTGAGCATTCGAAGCCGGTGGTTCCCGAGCTGCCGCTGAACGCGAACCCGAAATTCGGCGCTGCTACGCCCGTCGCCGAGCCTTCGGAGATGGTGGTGTCCGGCGGCGGCGGAGCGACACTGCCGCCGCGGAAGTTGTAGTAGGTCCCCTGGCCGCCGTTGACGTCGATCCCGACGTAACCGCTGGTGTAGGTCGTGTCGGCGGCGGAAAGAAGCGGAGTGAAAGTCGTCGTTCCGGTCCAGGCGACCAGGCTCCCGGACTGCTCGGAGAGGGCGATCGTGGTCCCGACCGGCAGCGCCACACCTTCTTTCGTCGCCAGTAGAGTCCGCGTGCCCGCCGCCCATTTCGAGAGCTCGAGTTTGTAGGCGGTCGCCGAGCCGGTCCCGGTGAACCTCAACTCGTATCCCGACCGGGCGGTTCCCGGGGTCGGTGCGTCCAGCCAGAGAGCTCCGTACTGGCCGCTGGTGACCGAGCCGGTCCCGACCGTCGCCCCGACGAGCACGGCGTCTTTCGTGTCGTTGAAGGTCGCCCCGTTCCAGTAGGCGCCCGCCAGGCCGCTGCTCGATCCGTAGCCGTGCCAGGTGTTGTTCGTCCAGGAGCCGCCGATGCTCGTCGTCCACTGGCTCTTCGTCCATTTGCCGTTTGCCAGCGGCACTTCGTAGCGCTCGAAGTCGTCCAGGACTTTCGTTTTCGTAATCGCCCCGCCGATCAGGCGCCCCGCCTTGAAGTCAGACGAACGGCTGATGTTGCCGCGCCCCTCGATGCCGGTATAGCCCGACGAATAGGTCGTGTCGGAGGCGCTGAGCAGGGTGGCCAGCGAGCTCGTGCCCTTCCAGGCGGTGATCGTCCCGCCCGTGTCGGAAATCGCCATCGTCGTTCCGTTGGCGATCGCCACCCCTTTGCTCGAGGCAAGGACCGTTTCCGCGCCGGAAACCCACTTGACGAGCTTGACGTTGAAGCCGCTGAAGCCCGCTGGTTCGACAGCCCACCTCAGCTCATAGCCGCTCTTGGCGGCGGCTGGATTCGGCATGTTCAGCCAGAGAGAGACCCACCGGTCTTCCCCACCGGGCGAAGTCTGCATCGTGATCGCAGCGGCGTCACCGGTTTCGTCGCTGAAGGTACGCGGAGTCCAGTAGGCGCCGTTCGTCCCGCTCGCGTAAGTGGCAGCCGGCCCCCATCCGGTGCTGGTGACCTGTCCCGTTCCGCCGCTGTTGCCGACGTAGACCCCTGGCAGTGGCGCCCATTTGCCCCCGTTCGAGAGCGAGCTTTCGCTGCGTTTCAGGTTGTCGAGGGTTGGGAGAACGGAGATTTCTTCGGCGGTTCCGGCTGCCGCCGGCGAAGCCGCGACTCCGATCGCGACGAGGATCAGCAGCGCGCTCGCCAAGGCGTGGCGCACCCGACTCCGGACGACCCCTGCAGTCGTGCTCCAGCTCATTCCGTCTCCCCTCCGGCTCGCCTGCATCCTCGCGCAGGTCGCTCGAATGACCAGCCATTCGTATCTGCATCGTTCGGGAAAAGCAAGGGCACTGCACGGAAATCGACTGGACGTCCTCGTTCGCGGTAGTAAAGCTGCGAGCGTAGGCCCGATGGAGGCAGGGTCCCTCGAGCAACGAGCGCTGGCGGCAGCTGCTTCGGCAGCAAGAGACCGTGGGCTGCCCTGTGACCAGGCGGCGGTTGCCTACGTGGGGAGCAACGTGCTTGTCCACCTGAAGCCGTCGCCGGTGGTGGCGCGGGTGATGACGGGGACGGTGGTTCTGCACGACGACCCCGAAGCTTGGCTGTCGCGGGAGGTGGCGGTGCTTAGCTTCTTGGCGCCTTCGGGCATGGCGGTGGCGCCCAGCCCGTTGATCGCGCCGGGGCCGTCCCGAACGGACGGGCTGTGGATGACTTTTTGGGAGTGGGTGGAGGATGCAGGCCGGACCGAGCCCGACGATGCAGAACGGCTTGGCATTGCTCTGCGGTCCCTGCATGAAGCGCTGGCCGATTTCTCGGGGTCGCTTGCCGAGATGACCGACCTCCAACGGGACATCGAGCGGTTGCGGCGGCAGTTGCGCCCTTCCGAGACGCTCAGCGCGGAGAAGGTCGATTCGCTGGGTGAGCGACTGGCGGCGCTGACCGCCTCGGTCTTCGAAAGCTCCCTGCCGACGCAGGCGCTCCATGGCGATGCCTCGCTGTTCAACCTGCTCTCCACCCCCGATGGCCCGCTCTGGAACGACTTCGAGGACACGTTTCGCGGTCCGGTCCATTGGGACCTGGCCGGCTACTTGATGAGCCTCGAATACGCGGGTGGGGATTCGGCTTTCGTGCAGCGGGCGCTTGGCGCCTATGGCTCAGTCGACCGGCAGGAGCTGGCGCCGTTCGTCGAAGCGCACGAGGTCTATGACGAGATCTGGGGGCTCTACGACGCCCAGCGCCGCGGCGGCAACCGGCCGGGCGGCTGAGGTCTACTTTGCGAGGAGGGCGCAGACGGCGGTCTGCTGGACCTGCCGCAACTGCGCGAGCAGCTTGCCGGTCGGGGCGGGGATGTTGAGCGAAGTCGTCACCGCGCGGCTGCCGTCGGCGGTCGCCGCCGCCCACTGGACGTAGCCGGGGAAGTTGCCGGTGTGGCCGTAGACGGTGCCGCACTTGGTCTTGTAGCGGAAGAGGGCGAGGCCGGCGGAGTTCTGGCCGGGGCCGGGCGGGCTCGATTCGCCGCCGGGGACGAACTGCATCTGCTGCGCCTGCTCAGCGGCGGAGAAGAACTTCAGCCCGAGGTAGGCGCGGATGAAGGCGTTGAGGTCGCGCGGCGTGGAGACAATCGCCCCGGAGGCCCAGGCCCCGCTGGGGCTGAGGAAGGTCGAGACGTCGGTCGGTTTCTCCCCCGCCTCGACCACGTAGCCGTGGATAAAGGGCTTCGGCAGTACGGGCTTCGAGGGGAAGCTCGTCTCGCTCAGTCCAGCCGGGCCGAAGACCGTCCCCTCCAGCACCTGGCCGTAGCTCTGGCCGGTGACGGCTTCGACGATCAGGCCGACGACGATGTTGTCGGTGTTGGAGTACTCGTACTTGGAACCGGACGCGAACTCGAGCGGATCGCCGCGGACCCAGTCGATCACCTGCTGCGGCGAGACGTAGCCGCGCGGGTCCTTTTTCGCCTGTTCGGCGAAGCCGGCGGACTGGGTGTAGTCGGGCAGGCCGCTGGTGTGGTCGAGCATCTGCCGCACCGTCACCGCACCCCAGGCGGCCGGCATCCCGCTGAGCCGCTGGGCGATCGTGTCGTCGAGGCCGAGCTTGCCGTCGCGCACGAGGTTGAGGGCGACGGCGCCGCTGAAGGCCTTGGCGACGCTGGCGATCCGCATGTGGTCAGTCGGCTTGGGCGCCCCCGCGTGCCTGATGTCGGCCCGGCCCGCCCGCAGCACCGTCATCTTGCCGCCCCGGTACAAGGTCGCGATCGCCCCCGGCGGCCCGCCCTTCGCGGCAACCAGGCGCGTGAGCCCGCGCTGGACCTCGGCGGGGCCGGGCGGCGCTGCCGCGGCGGAGGCCACCAGTGCCAGCGAGGCCGCCAGCGCCGCGAAAAAGATGGGGAACCGCCGCCTCATCGCGCGCATCATCGCAGCCCTGGCAACCGCAACCCGGCAGCTACGGCATACGGCAGCTGAAAATACGGTGGTTTCGCTGATGCGAGGTGCCTCGAGCGGCCGTACGGTCGTCAAGCATCAGCAATCACGAATCAGGAGGCACTTGAAATGCAGCTTTACGGAATTCTTCGTCGCAACGGCTGGCGGACCCCGCAGGACCTGGAAGTAGCCGGCAAACGCTCGGCCGAAGTCGGCGACGAGCCGGGCTCAGGCGTGCGCTGGATCCGCAGCTACGCGCTTTCCGAGGAGAGTGGAGAGGTCGGCACGTTCTGCGTCTACGAAGCCGAGAGCCCGGAGACGATCCGCGCCCACGCCGAGGCAGCCGAGCTCCCCTGCGACGAGA
The DNA here is from genome assembly GCA_035688955.1 of Solirubrobacterales bacterium. Lineage (GTDB taxonomy): Bacteria > Actinomycetota > Thermoleophilia > Solirubrobacterales > 70-9 > VAYN01. The sequence continues at coordinate 12,616 of DASSMJ010000044.1, forward strand.
TCGTCCCGATCCTCGACACCGTCGTCGTCCGCCCCGACCCGACCCCCGCCACCAATTAACCCCGCGGGCCACCGCCGACGGGACGATTTCGCTCCATATAGGAGCGGTTTCGTCCCGTCGGCGCGGGGTCTTCCTAGACTGAATCGACTATGAGCAGTCGGAGCCCGCTGGTCGGCCGGGAGGCAGAGCTCGCCCGCCTGGGCGAGGCAATCGAGGAGGCACGAGACGGGGGCGGTTCGGTCCTGCTCCTCTCCGGCGAGGCCGGGATCGGCAAGAGCCGACTGGCCGCGGAGGCCGCCCGCGAGAGTGGCCTCGTCCTCACCGGCGCGGCAAGCGAAGGCGCCACCGTCCCCTACGGGCCGATCGTCGACGCCCTGCGCTCGCACCTGCGGACCGACCCGGAGGCGCTGGCCGAATGCGGGGCGCTCCTCCCCCACCTCGCCCTGCTCTTGCCCGAGCTGGGCGAGCCGGCGGCGGAAAGCGACCGGGCGACGATCTTCGAGGCCGTCCGCTGTGCCTTCGCCCACCTCAGCGCCGAGCAACCCGTGACGCTGGTGCTCGACGACCTGCAGTGGTCCGACGAGACGACCCTGGAGCTGCTCGCCGCGCTGGCCGGGCCGCTGGCCGAGATGCCGGTGCTGGTGATCGCCGCCTATCGCTCCGACGGTCTGCCGCGCGACCACCGGCTGCGCTGGCTGCGCAACGACCTGCGCCGCGGGGGCCGCCTGCGCGAGGTCGCCCTGCAGCCGCTGGAGCCCGACGGCGTCGCCGAACTGCTCACGGAGTTGCTGCCGGAGCCGCCGTCGCCCTCCCTGGTGCGGACGGTTCACGACCGCACGATGGGATCGCCGTTCTTCGTCGAGGAGCTGGTCGCGGCGCTGTTGCTCAGGGACGCGCTGCGCTCCGGCCGCCACGGGCTCGAGCTGGCCGAGGGCGGCGAGGTGCCGGTGCCGGACACGATCCGCGAAGCGGTGCTGGTCGGTGTCTCCGGCCTCTCAGACGAGGCCCGCCAAGCGGCCGAGGTTGCCGCCGTCGCCGGCGCCCAGCTCGACCTCGATCTTGCCGGAGAGTTGCTCGACGACGGCGGCCTGGCCGAGCTGGTCGACGCCGGCCTGGTCGCGGAAGCCGGAGAAGGGCGCGCCGTCTTCCGCCACGCCCTCGCCCAAGAAGCGCTCTATGCCGAGGTCCCCTGGAGACGGCGGCGCGAGCTGCACCGCCGGCTCGCCGAAGCGGTGGAACGGACCGACGGCCCGGGCCTCGAGGTCGCGGCCCACTGGTCGGGAGCGGGTGAACCGCAGCGGGCCCGCGAGGCGCTTGTGCGGGCGGCGGCCGAGTCGCAGGCGGTCCATGCCCATCGCGACGCGGCGCGGGCGGCGCGCCAGGCGCTGGAGCTCTGGCCCGAGGGCGAGGAGGACGAGCTGCGCCTGCGCACGCTTGAGCGCTACGGCCAGTGCGCCGAGCTCGGCGGTGAGATCTCCGAAGCGGCGAAAGCCTGGCGCGAGCTGGCGGCGGAGTGCGACCGACGGGGAGAATGCGCCCGCTACGCGCAGGCCCAACGGCGCCTCGCCGCCGCCTACGACCTCGCCGGCGAACGCGAGACGGCCTTCGCCGCTCGCCGCCTCGCTGCCGATGCCTTCGCCGCGGCCGGCGAGCCCGCTGACGCGTCGCTGGAGCGGCTGGCGATGGCCGACCACCATCGTCGCGTTGCCCGCTACGGCGAGGCGATCGAGCTGGCCGAGGTGGCCGCCGAGGAGGCCAGCACGGCGGCTCGAACCGACCTGCGGGCGCGCATCCTCGGCCTCAAAGGCGTGGCGGAGGCGAAGGGCGGCGACTTCGACGCCGGCCTCGGCTCAGTCCAGGCGGGGCTGGCGCTCGCGCTTGAGGAGGACCTGACGCCGATCGCCGCCGAGCTCTACCAGCGGCTCAGCCTCGTCCTCTATGACGGCGCCGACTACCGCGGCGCCGAGGAGGCGCTCGACACCGCCCTCGGCCTCTGCCGCACCGACGGCGACGCCGACACCGAGGTCGCCTGCCTCACCTGCCTGGTCTACGTCCTGCGCGAGCGCGGCGAGTGGTCGCGGGCGGAGGAGCTCGGGCGCGAGCTGATCGAGTCCGACACCGCCGTCTGGGTCGCCGAGGGGCTGATCGGCGCGATCCACGCCTTCCAGGGCAAGCTGGGCTCGGCTCGGCGACTGCTGAGCGGCTCTCGCGCCGTCTCCTCCTCGGTCCGCCACTACAACATGTACGTCGACTCGACCACGGCGCTGGCGATGGTCGCCGCCGGCGAAGGGCTCGAGGACGAGGCAACGCGCTACTGCCGCGAGCTGCTCGGCCGCTGGGAAGAGAGCGAGGACCACCACTACGCGGTCTGGGGGATGCGCTGGGCCGCCTCCCATTACGCCGGGCGCGGCGACCGCGGCGGCGCCAACGCCTGCACCGAAGCGCTCAGCCGGATGGCTTCCGACGCCGGGCACCCGGACGCGCTGGCCGGGCTGGCGCAGGCGCTCGGCGAGCTCTCGCTATTGGAAGGCGACAGGGACGCCGCCGCCGAGCACCTCAGCCGCGCGGTCGAACTCCACCGCGGCCTGGCGATCCCCTTCGAGCGAGCCCAGATCGAACTGCGGGCGGGCGTCGTCCTCGCCGCCGCCGGCGAGCGCGAGGCGGCTCTGGAGCGGCTCTGCGACGCCTACCGCTGCGCCCGCAAGCTCGGCGCCCAGCCGATCGCCTCGGCGGCGGCGCAGGAAGTGGCGGCGCTGGGCGAGTCGGTGGCTCAGCGCCTCGGCAGCCGCGCCGCCGCGGCCGCCGCCGACGGCGTGCAGCTGACCCGGCGCGAGCTCGAGGTCCTGCGCCTGGTCTCGATCGGCCGCACCAACCGCGAGATCGCCGGGGAACTGTTCATCAGCCAGCGCACGGTCGACATGCACGTCCGCAACCTGCTCTCCAAGCTCGACTGCCGCTCGCGGGTCGAGGCCAGCCACCGGGCCGGGGAGCTGGGCCTGCTCGATGCCTAGGCCGCGGCTGGCGGCCGCGGTCGTGGCGTGCGCGCTGGCGCTGGGCGGCTGCGGCTCGTCTGGCTCGGAGCCGCCCTCGCGGCAGGAGGCGATCGGGGCGCGGCTCAGCGCCGGAGACTGCGCGCGACTGGCGGCGACGGTGGCGCGGCAGACCGGGCGGCCTGAGCGTCACCAGTCGGAGCCGACCGCTCCCAACTCGCGCTGCGAAGTCGAAGGTCGCGGCTTCCACGTCTCGATGACCCTCGACAGCGCTCACGAGGCTCGCCGGCGCTACTCGAACCGGATGGTCGAGCAGGTCCAGTTCAACGCCTCCGACCCGGCCAAGGTCCCGCACGCGGTCGCCGGCGTCGGCGACGAATCCGCCTACAACCACTACGCCAGCTGGATCCCCGCCTACAGCACCCTCTACGCGGTCCGCGGCAACCGCTGGATCACCCTCGCCTACTCGGTCGCCGGCGAGCCGCGGCCGCAACGCCTGCGCCAGGCCGCGGCGCTCACCCGCCAGGGCTTCAGGCTCTCTGCTCGCTAACCGGCGGGATCTCGACCATCACCGTCACCGGCCCGTCGTTGATTAGGGCCACCCCCATGCAAGCGCCGAAGACGCCCTTCTTGGCGCCGAGGCGCTCGCAGAAGCGGTCGTAGAGCGGCTCGGCCACCTCCGGTCGGGCGGCGCCGACGTAGCTGGGCCGGTTACCGCGGCGGGCGTCCCCGTAAAGGGTGAACTGGCTGACGCAGAGCACCTCGCGCTCGCCGAGCGGCTCGTTCATCCGCCCCTCGGCGTCGTCGAAGATGCGCAGGTTCCGAACCTTCTCGGCCAGCCGGTCGGCCTCCTCCTCGCTGTCGCCCACCCCGACCCCGAGCAGGATCAGCATCCCGGGCCCGATCTGGGCGACCCGATCCCCCTCGACGTCGACCGCCGCCTGGCTGACCCGCTGGACCAGCGCCTTCATCGCCGCCGGCGATGGTGGCGCGGGTGCTTCTTCACGCAACGCAGCTTGCCCCGCACCCGGCGTTTGTGAAAGCCCTTCCTGCAGTGCAGGCGCAGTTTTTTCAGGATCGGCACCGACAGGAGCACTTGCGATGGCGACGCCAGCGGCGGCGGCGGTTGTCTCACCGCGAGGTAGGCGTCGATGCCGCCGATCGTCGCTTCGCCGGCTACATGCACCAGATCGCCCTCGTTCCACCCCGGCTTTTCGTTCCAGACCTGTGGCTGCAGACCCAATCCCTCCGGCGCGGAGAATTCGACCTTGTAGTCGGCTCCCGGCAGGCGTTCGAGCGCGTAGGTGCCGTCCGCTGCGGTCAGGTCGCAGTCGCCGGTGTTCGTCAAGCCGCTGGCTTCCCAGGCGCAGACTCCGGCCCCCGAAAGCGGCGTCCCGCCGTCACGCAGCCGCACCGTCCCCGTGATCCGCCCGCCGACGCCGAGCGCGGCGTCGATCCCGCTCCTGATCTCACCGGCGCTTACGACGACCGGGGTGGCCGCCCACTCGTGGTCGACGTGGTCGAAGTACTGCGGGATGAAGACGCCTTCGAAGGGTTCGAACTCGACCCTGTATTCGCCCGCAGCGACCGTGAGCGCGTACCTGCCGTCGCTCCCCGACCCCGTGCAGCCGCCGAAGGCGCCGGGCGAGAGACCTCCGATGCAGACCGAGGCTGCGACCGGTTCGCCGGTCGCGGCCCGCGTGATTGTTCCTTCGATTCTGCCCCCAACGGCGAGCTCGGCGTCGATCCCGGTGACCGCCCCGGAAGCGACGGCGATCCGGCCGGGGTAGGGCTCGGCGACGTAGGTCGTCCCGTTGGCGCGGAACCAGACTTCGTATTCGGCGGGGACCAGCTCTTCGATCGTGTAGCCGCCGGCGGCGTCGGTGAAACGGCAGCCCCCGTTCCCCTCGACCCCTTCGCTGCGCAGGTAGGCGCAGGCTTCGACACCGGCCAGCGGACCGTGGGTGTCGGCGGCAGTGACGGTGCCGCCGATCGAGCCCGCGAGCGCGGCCGCCGGGGCGAGGGCGCCGAGGGCGCAGAAGGCGGCCATCGCTCCCAGCAACGACCTCAGCCAGTTGTTCATTCCCCTCCCTCCAGCGCTTCCACCAGCGACGAGGCATCGTAGGCCCCGTACAAGCGGGTGCCGTTGACGAAGAAGGTCGGGGTTCCGGTGGCGCCGCTGGCTTCGGCGGAGGCGACGTCGCGGGCGACGCGGTCGCGGTGGGTGCCGTCCTCGAGCTCGGCAGCGATGCGCTCGGCGTCGAGGCCGAGCTCCCGCGCCGCCTCGAGCATCGTCTCCCGCGAGAGCTTGGGCTGGATCGCGTAGACGGCGTCGTGGAACTCCCAGAAGCGGCCCTGGGCGGCGGCGGCCTCGCTGGCCTCGGCCGCCATCGGCGCCAGCGGATGGCGCTCGGGGATCGGCAGGTGGCGAAAGCCGAAGAGCAGGCGCTCGCCGAGCCGCTCGCGCACGCGCCGCAGGCTCGATTGAGCGCCCAAACAGAATGGGCACTGGAAGTCGCCGAACATCACCAGCTCCAGCGGCGCGCCGCGCTCGCCGCGGACGTGATCGAGGTCTTCCAGCGGGGGTGAGAGTCGTTCGTCCACGCGACCCGATGTTATGTGCTGGTGGACAACATCGAGTCCGTCTTCGTCCTGATCCTCGCCGCCGCCCTGATGGTGCGGCTCGCCGACTTCGGCAAGATCCCAGCGCCGATCGTCCTCGTCCTCGGTGGGCTGGCGATCGCCTTCATCCCGGGGCTGCCGAGCGTCGAGCTCGATCCCGACACGATCTTCCTCGTCTTCCTGCCGCCGCTGGTCTACGCCGCCGGCTGGCAGACCTCGCCCGGGGAGCTGCGGGCGGTGATGCGACCGCTGGCCCTGCTCGCCGTCGGCCTCGTCTTCGTCGCCGCCGCCGCGGTCGCGGTCGTCGCCCACGCGCTGGTGCCGGAGCTGAGCTGGTCGGAGGCGGCGATCCTCGGCGCCGTCCTCGCCCCCACCGACGCCGTCTCCGCCACCTCGATCTTCCGCCGCCTCGGGGCGCCGGAGCGGGTGCGGCTGCTGGTCGAAGGCGAGTCGATGATCAACGACGGCACCGCCCTGGTCCTCTACCGGATCGCCGTCGGGGTGGCGACCGGCGGCGCCTTCAGTCTCGGCGGCGCGGCGCTGGAGTTCGTCGGTGTCGCCGCCGGCGGCATCCTCGTCGGCCTCGCCGTAGGCGTTCTCTCCGACCTTGTCGTCCGCCGCCAGACCGATGCCGCGCTCTCGATCGTCCTCACCGTCCTCACCTCCTACGGCGCCTACATCAGCGCCGAGGAGCTGCACGTCTCCGGCATCCTCGCCGCCGTCGTCGCCGGAATCTACGCCGGCTACCGCTCGCCGCGCTCGCTCGACGCCGACATCCGGCTCAGCGCCGTCGCCTTCTGGAACGTCCTCGTCTTCGGCCTCGAGATCACCCTCTTCGTCCTCCTCGGCCTGCAGCTGCCGGAGATCGTCGACACGCTCGAGCAGACCTCCTCGGTGGGTGAGCTGCTGCTCCCGGTCGCCGGGATCGCCATCGCCTCCACTCTGGTGCGGCTCGCCTTCGTCTTCGCGATGCGCTCCGACGCGGGCGACAATGCCGGCGAGCGCTTCGCCGTCGGCTGGAGCGGGATGCGCGGCGCCGTCTCCCTCGCCGCCGCCCTGGCGGTCCCGCTCAGCGTCGACGCGCGGCCGCAGATCATCTTTCTCACCTTTGCCCTGATCCTCGTCACCCTGGTCGGCCAGGGTCTCTCGCTGCCGGCGATCGTCCGCGCCCTGAAGCTGGAGGAGCCGCGGCGCTGGTCTGACGAAGAGGCGGTGGCGCGGATGGAGGCGGCGCAGTCGGCGCTCGACCGGATCGACGAGATGGAAGAGGAGGAGCGGGCCGGCGAGGCGCAGTTGAAGCGGCTGCGCGACCTCTACCGGGCGCGCTTCCGGATGTGCCAGGCGGTGCTGGGTGGCGAGGACCCCGACGTGGCGGCGCGGGAGCAGCGGATCGTCGACTACGGCGAGCTGCGCCGCGAGCTGATCGGGGTCGAGCGCGAGGAGCTGCTCACCCTGCGGGCGGCCGAACGGTTGCGGAATCAGACGATGCGCCAGATCGAGCGCGACCTCGATCTCGAGGAGGCGCGAATCAGGAGCTGAGGAAGGCGCGAGCCTTTTCGGCGACGAGGTCGGGCTTCTCGTCGACGATGAAGTGGCCGCAGCCGTCGACTTTCTCCAGCTGCATGTCGTCGGCGTGGCGCTCGTAGCCGGCGAGGAGCTCGTGGTTGAGGGCGGCATCGCCGGTTCCGAAGAGGAGCAGGGTCGGGACCCGCAGGCGGGCATCGGCATAGCGGCCGCGCATGATCTCCGGCGCCTCACGCAGGGTGAAGGTCCGGTACATCTGCACCGCCGCCCGCGCTCGGTCCGGCTGCTCGAAGGTGTCGGAGAAGGCGTGGATGGTGGCGTTGTCCCAGGCCGCTTTCACCACCGAGCCGCCGACCAGGACTTTCGGGACGAACTTGCCGCTGCGGTGGAGCTGGTAACCGATCCCCGGGGTGGAGATCAGCCACTGGTACCAGAAGCGCCAAAGCTGCGGGGCCATTGCCCGGGCGCTGGTCCAGGGCGGCAGGATGTTGAGCGAGAGGTAGCGCTCGAAGCGCTCGGGCTCGCGCAGGCAGAGCAGGAAACCGAGCCAACCACCCCAGTCGTGGCCGACCAGCTTGAGGCGATCGATGCCCAGCTCGTCGAGCACGGCGAGGATGTCGTCGACCAGGTTCTCCTTCTCGTAGCCGTCCTTGGGCGCCTCCGACCAGCCGAACCCGCGCAGGTCGAGCGCGATCACCCGATAACGGTCGGCCAGCGCCGGCATCAGGTGCCGCCACTCGTACCAGTGCTGCGGCCAGCCGTGGAGGCAAAGAACGACGTCGTCGCCACTCCCCGCTTCGGCGTAATGGAAGTCCAGCCCCCGGGCTTTGACCCAGTGGTGCGTCACCCCGTCGACGTGCGGCAGATCGCTCACCCCCGAACTGAATCAGATTTTCCCTCTGGGAGGGAGAGAATTTGATGCAGTTCGCCGGGCGCGCGGGCACGGGGACCGGCTGCGCGCCGGGTGGTCGCGCCGGTCGCCCGCCCCTTCCGCTCAGTGCAGCGCGGCCGCCGCTGCCTGACGGAAGTCGTTGAGGACTTCCTCCATCGCCCCGACCTCGCAGGGAACGCCTTCCGGCCAGGGCTTGTCCGGATGCTCTTGAAGCGTCTTCAGGCCGTTGCCGCTGATCACCGCGACGACGACCTCGTCGGGGCCGATCTTCCCTTCCTGGGCGAGCTTCGCGGTGGAAGCGATCGTGGTGCCGCCGGCGGGCTCGGTGAGGATGCCCTCGGTCTGGCCGAGCAGGTCGATCGCGCCCCAGATTTCCTCGTCGGAGACCGCCGCCGCCGAGCCGCCGCGGGAGCGGACCGCGTCGAGGACGAGGTTGCCGTCACCGGGGGCGCCGATCGCCAGCGAGTGGGCCGCCGTCTCCGGGGTCTGCTGGACGATCTCGCCACCGCCGACGATCGCGGTCGCGATCGGCGAGCAGCCGCTCGCCTGGGCGATGTTGATCTTCGAGCCGGCGGTCTCGGCGAGGCCGACCTTCTCCAACTCGAGCAGGCCCTTGTGGACCCGCGAGGAGAGGGTGCCGCCGGCGGCCGGGATGACGAAGTGGTCCGGCGGCGTCCAGCCCAGCTCCTCGACCACCTCGAAGCCCATCGTCTTCGCTCCCTCGGCGTAGAACGGGCGCAGGGTGATGTTGGCGAACTCCATGCCGGTGGCAAGCGCCAGCTCGCGGCAGGCGCGGTTGGCCCCGTCGTAGTTGGCGTCAAGCTGGATCACCTGCGCGCCCATCGCCCGGCAGGCCTTTGCCTTGCCCTTCTCCATGTTGCCCGGGTAGAAGATGTAGGGACGGGCGCCCGCCTGCGCCGCCAGCGCGGCGACGGCGGTGCCGACGTTGCCGGTCGAGACGCAGCCGACCTCGGTCTTGCCCAGCTCCAGCAGGCGCGCGATCGCCATGCCGACGACGCGGTCCTTGTAGGAGAGCGAGGGCCGGTTGGTCGAGTCGTCCTTCAGGTAGAGGTTGCTGAGCCCGAGCTCGGCACCGAGCCGCTCGGCGTGGATCAGCGGCGTTTTGCCGGCGAACTGAGCGACCCGCTGCTGCGCTTTGCGGTTGAGGATCGGCAGCAGCTCCTCGAAGCGCCAGATGTTCCACGGGCGCTCCTCGATCGAGCGCTCGGCGATCCGCTCCTTCGCCAGGTCGTAGTCGTAGTCGACGTCGAGGCCTTCGCCGCAGGCCGGACACTTGAAGGCCGTGTCGAGCAGCGGCGTCCGGTAGCCGCAGTCGCGGCAGGTGAGTTCGGTGGCACAGGAGGTGGTCCGGAGCCCGTAGGGCTCGGTGCGATGCGGATCTACCGCGTCACTCATAGCTCCTCCTTTGCCGCCGATCCCTCGGCGCTCGTCCAGTCAATCGCAGGGGTATAACACATGGTCAGCTACCGCTCAATGGCTTCTGTGTAAATCTCTCGAGGAGCGGCAGGCCGTTCCCTTCAAGCAAGGTAGCGGAACCGGAAGCGCTTACGAGCGCATCGCTATATGCTGTCTGTAGAGCTTCTGTCCGCAGTTCCCGATGATTCCCTCCCGATGACCCCCCGAGACCGATTCGCGATCAACCTGCGCCGCATCCGCACCGAGGCCGGCGTCTCCCAGGAAGAGCTCGGCTACCTCTGCGATCTGCACCGCACCGAGGTCTCCCTGCTCGAGCGGGCCGGCCGCGAGCCGCGCCTGGCCACGATCGTGAAACTGGCGGGCGCGCTCAAAACGACGCCCGCCGAGCTCTGCGAGGGCATCTCCTACGTGACGAAAACTCACCGCTTCGACATCAAGCGCCCCCCGCGCTGAGTTCGGGCATGCCGAAAGGGGCGGGTGCCACCCCAATAGGCAAGCCCGCCCCCTGTTGACGATCTATGTGGATGAAGGGAGGCGGGGCGACGCCGGCCGTGCCGACGTGACCAGGATCCGTCATGACGATGTAGATCCTGGCTCAGGATTGGTCCTCCTTTGCCACCCCAAGGCGGTTTCCCTAATCCGAGGCCCCGCCTCCTTCACCGGTGATCGCCCGGCAGGGCCATTAGTAACACAACCGCGTGAAGCAATCAAGGGGTTTTGCTCAATGGTCCGGGCTGCACCGGAATCTCAGCCTCCTCCGGCCAAACCTCGAGCGCCTCGACGCTGTCCTCGACGCCGAGCACCACCAGCAGCTCCTCGGCGACGTGGGGCGCGAACGGCAGCAGGGTGCGGGCCAGCAGGGCGAGCGCGGCCAGCTGCGCCTCGGCGTCGGCGCGGTCCAGCTCCCCCCGGCGCTGGATTACGCGCTTCTCGAAGTCCTGAATCCGCTCGAAGAGGCGGGTGATGTTGCGCACCGACTTGTGCATCTGCAGCTCGGCGGTGTCCTCGGTGATCCGGGCGAGGCCGTTGTCGCACCATTTGCGCAGGCGGTCGCGCATGTGCTCGGTGTCGGCAGCGGCCTCCGGATCGTGCGAGAGGTCCTCCAGGGCGGCGACCCGCTCCTGCGTGTACTTCCAGAGGCCGCGGAGGAAGCGGCTGGCGAAGCGGACGGCGCCGTCGCTCCAGTTCAGCGTCTTCGCCGGCCCGGCCGCGTACAGCACCGCCAACCGAACGGTATCTGCGCCGTGCTCGGCGACGAGCTCGTCGGGGTTGACGACGTTGCCGAGGTGCTTGCTCATCTTGCGGCCGTCGGCGATCACCATCTCGTGGAAGAGGCAGCCGGCGAAGGGCTCTCCCTCCCCCATGAAGGCAAAGGGGCCGATGTCCCGCAGGGCCTTGGTCACCACCCGCTGGTCGAAGACGAAGCCGCCGCTGTCGTTGCCGGCGACCAGGCGCTCGGACGGCAGCCAGCGCCGCAGGTCGGGGTGGGTGAACATCTGCTCGTCGCGATCCGCGGGCGGCACCGCCGCCGGGACCCAGAGCCAGAGCGCGTCGAAGTGGCAGTCGAGGGTGTCGGTCTCGCGCTTGGCGGCGCCGCCGCACTTCGGGCACTCGACGTCGACGAAGTCGGGGCGCTCGGCCAGCGGATTCCCTTCACCGGTCGGTTTGATGTCCCGCGGCAGCACCACCGGCAGGTCCGCCTCGGGGACCGGCTGCGGGCCGCACCCCTCGCAGAGGACGACCGGGATCGGGCAGCCCCAGGAGCGCTGGCGGGAGATCGAGAAGTCGTTGGCGCGGTAGCGGGTGGTCTCCGCGGCCGCCTCGACCGGGGCCGGCCGGGGGCCCTCCTCCCCGTCCTCGGGGACGGCCGGCACCTCGACCCGCTCGAGCCGCTCGGCGAGGTCGCGGTCGGCCTCGTCGATGGCGGGGATCCCCAGCGCCGCCGTCGGCCCGAAACGGGCGTCGACGATCGGCGAGACCACCACCGGCAGCTGCGCGCCGCCGGGGCCGGCGATCGAGGCGCCGGTGTCGACCAGCGGCACCGAGCGGGCGTCGCGGGCGCTGCGGTCCCAGCCGCCGGAGCGCATCTTCTCCAGCTCCTCGCGCGCCGCCGGATCGGTCACCCAGGCGTCGATCTCGGGGTGGCGCGGCGAGAGCAGGACGAAGCTCGCCAGGCCGGCGAACTTGCGGTGCGGGGTGAAGACGGTGAGCGAGCCGGCATCGCCCTGGAGCTGCAGCTCGACCCCGTCGGAGCGGCCGAGGATGTAGCGCTGGGTGGCGAGCGAGAGCTCGTCCCACTTGCCGCTCTCGGCCAGCTTCTCGGTGTTGCGGTCGTTCTCCTCCAGATAAGGCGTGATGCGCAGGAACCAGGTGGGCCGCCGGATCAGCCGCACCTCTTTGTGGCAGCGCCAGCAGCGCCCGTCCTCGACCTGGATCGAGGCCAGGGTCGTCTGGCAGGTGTCGCACCAGTCGACGGTGGCGTCGTCGCGGTAGATCAGGTCGCGCTCCCAGAGGGTGAGGAAGAGCCATTGCGACCAGCGGTACTGGTTCTCGTCGGAGCTGTAGAAGACGCGGTCGTAGTCGAAGGAGAAGCCGAGCCGCTTCATCTGCCCGAGCATCCGCTCGCCGCACTGGGCGACCCAGTCGGCCGGCGGCTCCTGGCGCTCGATCGCCGCCAGCTCGGCCGGCAGGCCGAAGGCGTCGAAGCCGAAGCCGAAGAGGACGTTGTCGCCACGGCCGCGGCGGAAGCGGGCGTAGGCGTCGCCGATCGAGTAGTCGCGGACGTGGCCCATATGCAGGTTGCCGGAGGTGAAGGGGCTCGAAGGCTTGACGTAGACGTGCGTCTTCCCCTCCTCGGTCGGCGGCGCGTCGAAGTCGCCCCGCTGCTCCCAGGCACCCTGTCGCGCCGGCTCGATCGCCTGCGGGTCGTATGGCTTCCTGCCGTTGCTCATATAACTCAGGCTAACCGAGAGCATCGCTAACCTGGCCCGTTCGTCATGACGCCCGCCAGTGAGATCGCCTACCGCATCGGCGCCGCCGCCCGCCGCCCGGCCAGCTGGATGCAGCTGCTCAAATTCGGCCTCGTCGGCGGCTCCGGCTACCTGATCAACCTCGCCGCCTTCCTCGTCCTCACCGGCAGCTTCGGCCTCCACCACGCCGCCGCCGCGATCGGCGCCTTCTGCGTCGCGGTGACCAACAACTTCCTCTGGAACCGCTACTGGACCTTCGGGCCCGGCGAGGGGCCGGCCCACTTCCAGGCGGCCCGCTTCTTCGCCGTCAGCCTCGCCTCGCTGGCGCTCAACATCGCCGTGCTCGAACTGCTCATCGCCAACCACCTGGTCGGCGACCTGAGCGCCCAGGCGATCGCGGTTGCGGTGGCGATGCCGTTCAACTTCCTCGGCAACAAGCTGTGGACCTTCGACTGAACCGATGCGGGTAAGCAGGGCAACGGTCGCGGCGGTCGCGCTCGCCGCCGTCGCGGTGGCGCTGGCCGTCGCCTTCGGCGGCAAGCAGAGCGCCGAGCCGGCCGAGGCCGAAAGCCGGGTCCCGGGCGAACCGGCGGTCGAGATCGTCTCGCCCCGCAACGGCGCCCGCCAGACCAGCCACGCCGTCGTCGTCAAGGTCGCGGTCGAGAACTTCGAGCTGGCGCCGCGCCAGTTCGGCGGCGAACCGCTGCTCGGCGAGGGCCACCTGCGCTTCAGCCTCAACCGCGTCCCCGACTGCGTCGACCCGAAGAAACTGCAGGACGCGATCAACAGCCCGCTCGGCAAGGGTCGCCTGGTCGGCGCCTCCTTCGACTACGCCAGGTACGCCGGGCCGAACGGCACCCTCGCCGAGCAGATCGGCAGCGCCGGCAGCTACTCCCCCGGCACCCGGCCGGAGATCTACTACCACGGCCTCCCCCCCGGCTTCTACCGCCTGATCGTCAACCTCGCGCAGAACAACGGCGCCACCACCCAGTTCCACGCCGTCACCAACTTCCAGATCCTCCAGGCCCCCGGCCACCACCCGAAAAAGTGCGAGGACGGCAAAGTTCCCAGCGCCAAGGCCGCAGCGCGCCTGCAGTAGCCAATACTTCACTTTGTATAGTCGGTGGGTGCGAACCTACCGCCGTTTGATGGGATACCTGCGCCCCTACCGGGCGCAGCTGTGGGGTTCGCTGATCTTCGCCTGGGCGGCGATGGGGATGACGGTGCTGATCCCGTGGCTGATCGGCGAAGCGATCAACGCGATCAAGGACGGCGATAAGCCGGACCTGCTGCCGCTGGCACTGGCGATCGTCGGCGCCGGGATCCTGCGGCTTGGGCTGACGGTGGTGCGGCGGGTGGTCGCGGGCAAGGTTTCGCTGGCGGTCGAATTCGACCTTCGCCAGCAGTTCTACGCGCACCTGCAGCGGCTCGACCTCGGCTTCTTCGACGGCCAGCAGACCGGTCAGCTGATGTCGCGGGCGACGGTCGACCTGCAGTCGATCCGCTTCTTCCTCGGCTACGGCTTGATCTTCATCACCCAGAACCTGCTGACGATCACCCTGGCGGCGGTCGTGATGATCGCGATCAACCCGCTGCTGGCGCTGGTGGCGCTGATCCCGACGCCGTTCGTGATCCTCACCGCGCGGAAATACAGCCAGATCTCGCGGCCCGCCCAGCAGGAGGTGCAGCAGCGGATCGCGGAATTGACGGCGGAGGCCGAGGAGAACGTCTCCGGGATCCGCATCGTCAAGGCCTTCGCGCGAGAGGAACACCAGCTTCACCGCTTCCAGCGCGCGGTCGCCCGCGTCTTCGACCAGAGCATCTACACGACCCGGGTGCAGGCGTTCTTCTCGCCGCTGATCGGGTTGCTGCCGCAGATCGGGATCGCCCTGGTGCTGCTGATCGGTGGCCGCGAGGTGATCGACGGCAACCTCAGCCTCGGTGCCTTCGTCGCCTTCTACACCTACGTCGGCATGCTCGCCGGCCCGATGCGTTCGCTGGGCATGGCGCTGGGCATGGCGCAGCGAGCCGTCGCCTCCGGCAACCGCATGTTCGAAGTGCTCGACCGCGAACCGGCGATCCAGAGCCCACCGGGCGCTCCCGCCCTGCCGGAGGGCGGCGGCGCGGTCGAGCTGCGCGGAGTCACCCTGCGCTACGGAGCCACCCCCAGCGAACTGCATCAAATTTCCCCTCTGCCAGGGAGAGAATTTGATGCAGTTCGGGAAGTTGCGGCGCTGCGGGACGTCGATCTCTCGGTCGAGGCCGGGAAGACGGTGGCGCTGGTCGGTCCGTCGGGGGCCGGTAAGACGAGTCTGGTCGCGCTGGTCGCGCGGCTCTATGACCCGAGCGAGGGCTCGGTGACCGTCGACGGTGCCGACGTGCGCGGGGTCGACGTCGACTCGCTGCGCTCGCAGGTCGCCTTCGTCGCCGACGACAGCTTCCTCTTCTCCGCCTCGGTCGCCGAGAACATCGCCTACGCGCGCCAGGACGCCACGCTGGAGGAGATCGAAGCCGCAGCCCGCCGCGCCCAGGCCGACGGCTTCATCCGCCAGCTTCCCGACGGCTACGAGACCCGCGTCGGCGAGCGCGGCCTCACCCTTTCCGGCGGCCAGCGCCAGCGGGTGGCGATCGCCCGCGCCCTGCTCGCCGACCCGCGCATCCTCATCCTCGACGACGCCACCTCCTCGGTCGACGCCACCACCGAGGCGGCGATCAAGGCCGGCCTGCGCGAGGCGATGGCCGGACGAACGACCTTCATCATCGCCCACCGCCTCTCCACCGTCTCGCTCGCCGACGAGATCGTGGTGATGGACGGCGGCACGATCGTCGACCGCGGCAGCCACGAGGAGCTGATGGCGGGCTGCGGCTTCTACCGCGAGATCGCCGAGCACGGGCTCGCCGACTCGGTCTTCCTCCAGCGCGATCTCGAGGAGCGCGAGGAGGTGGCGCGCCTGTGACCAACCTGCGCAACGTCGGCGCTCTCTTCGCCGACCTCTGGCGGCTGATCCGCGGCCAGGACCAGCGGGCGCGCAAGGTGCGCTGGATGCTGGGGCTGCTGCGGCCCTACCGCGGCCGTCTGATCCTGATGTTCGTAGCGCTGCTGCTGGAGACCGGCGCGGCGCTGGCGCCGCCCTATCTGGCCGGGGCGGCGATCGACAAGGGCATCAGCGCCGGCGACGTCGGCGCCCTCAATCTGATCGTCGCCGCCTTCGTCCTCGCCGCCATCGTCTACGCCGTCGCCACCTACTGGGAGACCTACCTGGTCGGCTGGATCGGGACGCGGGCGCTGCAGGACCTGCGCGAGCGGATCTTCGCTCACCTGCAGTCGATGTCGATCGGCTTCTTCACCCGCCGCAGCCCCGGAGTGCTGATCTCGCGGATGACCAACGACGTCGAAGCGCTGAACCAGCTCGTCACCAGCGGCTTCGTGACGATCTTCTCCAGCACCCTGACTTTGGTCGGGGTGGTGGCGATCCTGCTCGTCCTCGACCTGCAGCTGGCGCTGATCACCTTCCTCACCTTCCCGCTGCTGGCGATCGCGAGCGTCGTCTTCCGCATCGTCTCCGCCGGAACCTACCGGGCGACCCGCGAGCGGATCGCCGCCGTCACCGCCTACCTGCAGGAGACTCTCAGCGGCGTCCGGGTGGTGCGCAGCTTCGGCCAGGAGGGGCGCCACCAGACGCAGATGACGGCGCTGAACGAAGAGAACCGCGACGTCAACATGAAGACGGTCTACCTCAACGCCTCCTACTTCCCGGCGGTCGAACTGCTGGCCGCGGTGGGGACGGCGGTGATCCTGCTCTACGGCGGCACCCAGGCCGTCAACGGCGCGCTCGAAGTCGGCGTCGTCGTCGCCTTCGTCGGCTACCTGACCCGCTTCTTCGAACCGATCCAGGAACTGAGCCAGCTCTACACGACCTACCAGCAGGGGATGGCAGCCCTCGACAAGATCTTCGACCTGCTCGACACGCCGCCCGACATGGTCGACGCGCCCGGCGCGATCGACCCCGGCAGGCTGCGCGGCGAGATCGAGCTCGACGGAGTCTGGTTCTCCTACGTCGAAGAGGACGAGCCGGGCGACGCAGCCTGGGCGCTGCGCGACGTCGACCTCCACGTCCCGCCCGGCCAGACGCTGGCCCTGGTCGGCGCCACCGGCGCCGGCAAGTCGACCTTCGCCAAGCTCGTCGCCCGCTTCTACGATCCGCAGCGCGGGACGGTGCGCGTCGACGGCCACGACCTCCGCGGCGTGCAGCAAAGGGCGCTGCGGCGCCAGCTCGGAATCGTGCCCCAGGAGGGCTTCCTCTTCTCCGGCAGCGTCCGCGAGAACGTCGCCTTCGGAAGGCCGGAGGCGAGCGACGAAGAGGTCGAGGCCGCGATCGCCGCCGTCGGCGCTGCCGACTTCGTCGCCGCCCTCCCCCAGGGTCTGGACACCGAGATCGGCGAGCGTGGCATCCAGCTCTCCTCCGGCCAGCGCCAACTCGTCGCCTTCGCCCGCGCCCTCCTCGCCGAGCCCCGCATCCTCATCCTCGATGAGGCCACCTCCAACGTCGACGTCCGCACCGAGAAAACGATCGAGCAGGGCCTCGAGCGCCTCCTCCACGGCCGCACCGCCATCGTCATCGCCCACCGCCTCTCCACCATCCGCCGCGCCGGCAAGATCGTCGTCCTCGAAGGCGGCCAGATCGCCGAGCAAGGCACCCACGACGAACTGATCGCCGCCAACGGCCCCTACGCCAAGCTCTACGGCGCCTGGTCCGAGTCCTCAGCCGCTTGAGCTGAGGGACCGACCTCTGCCGGTGCAGGGGACCGGCACTCCTCCTCCGGAATTGACCTCCCCTCCGCTTCGCTCCGGGGAGAACCTGGAGCGGGCTACGCCCGCCCGAGCTCAGATTGCATATCGCCGAACATTCCTCCGGAGGAGCGCCGGTCCCCTGCACCACGGAGTTCCGGTAGACGATTAAGGACCAGCGTCAACCGCAGCTCTGTCGCTCGGAGGGGTGGGTGTCCCTCTCCCGACCGGCGTCCCTGATTTTCGCAGTGCCCGTCGGCGAGAGCTGGGTGAGTTAACGGCGAAAATCCCAGGGAGGGAGAGAGATACCCACCCCTCCCTACCGGACCAGCTTGGTCCCTCGTCAGATCAGCCGGGTCCTACGCCGCCGGATTCTGAGCCGCCGCCGGTTTCCGGGGCTGCTTCGGGGGCTACTTCGGCTCCGCCGCCGGCGCCGCCGGTTTCGGGGGCTGCTTCTTCGACGGGCGGGGCTTCTTCTTCGGGTTCGACGTATTCGGGTTCGGCTTCGACGCCGCCTTCTTCTTCGACGCCGCCGAATTCTTCGCCCGCTTCGCCGCTTTCGCCGCCGGGGGTCGCCGCCGTCGGGGCGCTGGGGCCTTCGCCGCAGTCTTTGAAGCCGTAGATCGTCGCCTGGGTCTCGAATTCTTCGAGGGCCGGGGTGGCTTCGGTTGCCGCTTCGCCCAGCGCTTCGGTGTCTTCGCGTTCGGCCGCGAGCTTCACTTCGCCCTCCACCTTGGCCAGCTCTTCCGCCGCTTCCATGACTTTGGCGTAGTCGCCGCTGTCGCCTTCCGGCGCACCCAGTTCCTGCAGGCGTTCGACCATGCCGGTGTAGAGGTTGGCGGTTTTTTCGATCGTCTCCGGCACCGCCGATTCTTCGGTTTCGGCGCCGAGCGCGCCGACCGCGGCGTTGACCTCGGCGCAGATGCCGTCGCCCTGCTCGATCAGTTCCGCCTTCGTCAGCTGCCGCGGTTCTTCGATCGTCGCTTCCGCGGTCGTTTCGGTTTCGTCGCCGCCCCCACCGCAGCCTGCGATCGCCAGCGCCACCAGCGCCAGGAGCAGAAGCAGGATCGTGTTCTTGCCGGGGGTTCTCACGAGGGCGAAGCTACCAGGGCGACGGGACGCCTAATCGCTCCCTTTGCAGGAGAGTTGGGGAAGCTGCGGCCCAGGGACTCGAACCCCGACTACCTCGTCCAGAGCGAGGCGTGCTGCCATTACACCAGGCCGCAACGGCACCTCTCAGGATAAGGGTTCAGGAAAAGGGAGTGCCTTCGGCGATCATCTGGCACGCTTCGGCGAGTTCTTCGGAGCGTCCGACGCTGAGGCAGCCGGCGACGCGGTCACCCTGCAGGTACCAGACAGAGAACTCGCCCTCCTCGCGACTGCCGCGCCAGACCTCGCGGTCCCACTCGTAGGCCGGCCCGACGTACTCGAGGCTCGCCCAATCGGCGAGGTCGCTGAAGAAATAGGGGACGACGTCGTAGTCCTCGTCGGCGCCGAGCATGTTCGCCGCGGCCTTGATTCCCTGCTGCATCGCCACGTCCCAGTGCTCGACGTGGATGCGGCGCCCGTGGACCACGCTCTCGTACGAGCAGCAGTCGCCGGCCGCGTAGATGCCCGGCACCGAGGTCCGCAGCTTCGAGTCGCAGACGATGCCGCTCGAGTCGACCTCGAGCCCGGCCCGCTGGGCCAGCATCGCGTCCGGCCTCACCCCGGCGCCGACGACGACCGTGTCGCACTCGACCGTCAGGCCACTCTCGGTCACCACCGCCCGCACGCGGCCGTCCCCCTCGAAGGCGCTCAGGGTCTCGCCGCCGTGGAACTGGACGCCGTTCTCCTCCAGCTGCTCTTGGAACCAACGCCCCGCCTCCTCGCCGAAGGTCCGCGAGAGGGCCACGTCCTCCATCGCGATGATCGAGCACCGCTTCCCCTTCGCCCCCAGCGAGGCCGCCACCTCGCAGCCGATGTAGCTGCCGCCGATCAAAACGACAGAGCTGGCCGTCTCGGCTTCCGCGCGAATGGCATCTGCGTTGCCGAAGGCGCGCAGGTAATGGATGCCCTCGTTCTCGGCACCCTCGACCCGGAGGATGTTGACCATCGCCCCCGTCCCCAGCAGCGCCTGCCCGAAAGCGACCTCTTCTCCGCCCTGGACTTTCGCCGTCCGCCCCTCGGGGTCGAGCGAGAGGACGTTGCGTCCGGTCAGCAGCTCGACGCCGTTCTCCTCGTACCACGAGGCCGGATTGACGTGGGCGTCCTCGCGCCCGGCATCGCCCCGCAGGTACTCCTTGGAGATCGGCGGCCGTTCGTAGGGCGGCTCGGGCTCACGCCCGACCAGCAGGATCGAGCCCTCGCTGCCGCGCCGGCGCAGCTCGGCGGCGCAGTGGGCGGAGGCCATGCCACCGCCGACCAGGAGGAAATCGACTTCGCGATCGGCCATGTCCGCTTAGCGTCCGGCGCCGCGCCGGTCTTACCCGCCGCCGTTGGCGCCGTTATTTGCCGGCCCGAAGAGCTCCTTCAGGTCGTCCTCTTTGCCAGGGTCGAGCACAGCGAGGATCTCGTCGCCCTCCTCGAGCACGGTGTCGGCGGTGGGGACGAAGCCCTTGCCCGAGCGCAGGACCGAGATCAGCAGGCTCCCTTCCGGCATCCGCAGGTCGCCGACCCGCCGCCCGGTGACGCCGGAGTCCTTGCCGAGCAGCATCTCGATGATCTCCAGCTGCTCCTCCTGCAGGTCGAGCAGGTGAACCAGGCCGTACTCGGGCACCTCGTGCTCGAGCAGGCGCAGAATCAGGTCGGTTGCCGAGACCGAAGGCTTGATCCCGAGCAGGTCGAAGTGCTGGCGGTTGCGTGGGTTGTTGACCCGGGCGATGATCTGGTCGACCAGGTACTTCTCTTTGGCGACCTGGCAGATCAGCATGTTGTCCTCGTCGTCGCCGGTAACCGCGATCACCATGTCGGCGCGCTGGATCCCGGCCCGCTCCAGCACCCAGAGCTCGGAGGCGTCGCCGTAGGAGACGTTGTGCTCGAGCTCCTGCTCGACCGTCAGGTAGCGGCGGCGGTCGCTCTCGACCAGCGTCACCTCGTGCCCCTTGTCCAGCAGCTCCCGCGCCAGGTTCCACCCGACCTTGCCCGCTCCGACGACGATGATGTACATCCGCTCGCCCGCTCCCTAGACCGCCGCGGGGGCGTCGTCGGGGGTGCCGCCGCGACCAGCCGCGTCGCGGACCGCGCTCTCCAGCATGTCGATCGCGACCCGCGTCGGGCAGACGGTGTTGAGGCCCTGCCGCTGGTACCACTCGGCCCGCAGCGGGTCGAGCACGCGGGCGATCACCGTCGGGACCTCGTAGCGGCGCTGGGCGATCTGGGCGATGACGATATTGGTGTTGTCGCCGTCGGTGGAAGCGATGAAGACGTCCGCCTCGCCGATCCCGGCGGCCTCCAGCGCCTCGGTCTCCAGGCCCGCGCCGACCGTGAACTGGCCGCCGAGGTCCTCCCAGCTCTTCTCCAGCCCGACCTCGAGCCGCGCGTGCGACTCCGGGTCCTCGTCGAGGCAGGAGACCTGGTGGCCCTCGCGCAGCATCGCCCTCGCAACCGAGGAGCCAACGCGCCCGCAACCGACGATCAGAACCAGCATGGACCGGATACTAGACGGGCGATCCGGCGACGGCGGCGCAGCTACTCGGGTTCCGGCGGAGCCGTGAGCAGCACCCGGCAGGGTGCTTTCTTCAGCACGTACTCGGTCGCCGCCCCGATCTCCGCCGGCTTGGCGGCGCCGATACCCCCCAGCACGCCGCCGCCGCGGATCTTGGTCGGCGCCTCGCCGCCGATCACGATCGCTTCGGCGTGGCCGCGGCGCGCCGCCTCGATGATCCCGGCGCCGACCTTGCGGGCGCGGATCACGTCGGTCGTCACCTCGACGTCCTCGTACTCCTCCCCCACCTCGCGCGCCCGCTCCAGCGCCCGCCGCGCCTGCTCCTCGCGCTCCTTCGGCAGCTTCGCGTCCAGCGGCAGCGTCAGCGGCACCTCGATCACGTAGACGACGTCGAGCCGCGAGGTGCCCTCGTCGCGGTTGCCGTCGGCATCGGCGGCGGCCAGGCGCCCGGCGGTGGCGACGATGTCGTCGTCGAACTTGCTCCCGAAGACCGGCACGAGGATGTTGCTGAACTCGATCTCCGGCACCTGCTTGGTCAGCGCCCGCTCGGTCACCGAGACCCGCTTGGTCAGCGTCGTCCCCTCGAAGACCTTGCGATAGATCACGTAAAAGGTGAGCCCGAAGGCCATCCAGCCGAGCCCCACCCAGCGCGCGGTCGAGTGGTAGGCGAGGACGCTGATGAAGGCGAGGGCGCTGACCAGCGCCGCGACGACAGCCGGCAGCGGCACGGTCGCGACCCCCCAATGGAAGCCCATCGGGATCCGGAACGGGCGCCGCCGTTTCGGGTCCTTGACCCGCAGGCGGATGATCGAGAGGTGGGCGATGGTGATCGCCAGCGTCGCCCCGAAGGCGTAGATCCCGGCCAGCAGCTTGACGTTGGTCGGGATGACGAGGCCGATCGCGATCACGCCGCTGATCACGATCGCGACGTAGGGAGTCGCCGTGCGGCGGTCGAGTTTGCCCAGCCAAGAGGGGATCTGGCGGTTGATCGCCAGCGTGTAGATGTGACGGGAGACGCCGAGCATCGAGGTGCTCGCGGCCCAGATCAGCACCGGGGTGGCGATCGCCGCGACCAGCCAGCGCATCGTCTCGGCAACCCACTGCGGGTGGTACTGGGAGACCACCCCCAGCACCGGCTCCTCGACGTACTCGCCGCCGAGCGCGGTGTGCAGGCCGTCGGGACCGGAGACGACCGGCACCGCCATCAGCGCCACCGCCGCCATCCCCGCGTAGACGAGCGGCACGCCGATCGCGCCGATGCTCGCCACCCGCCGCAGATCCTCACGGCTGACGTCGATGTCCGGCGCCAGGTCGGAGGCCGCCTCGATACCCGCGTAGGCCAGCATCGCCACCACGGCGGCGTAGACGATGTCCTTGAAGCTCGGGTCGCTGAAGAGGTGGATGTTTTCGGTGAGGCGGTCGGGGTGCATCACCACCAGCGCCCCGACGACGATCACCGCCAGCTGCAGCCCGAGGTCGGCGAGGGCGAGGAAGACGAGGGAGAGCTGCCGCTCGCGGCCGGTGACGTTGAGGATGTTGAGGGCGCAGACGCCGACGATCACCGCGGTGGCGATGCCGATCTCCCACCCGGGGTCGCCGAAGCTCTCGGAGACCGGCTCGAGGTAGTGCGGCACCGAGATCGCCGCCAGGGCGATCACGATCAGGTAGTCGATCAGGATCGCCCAGCCGGCGATGAAGGCGATCAGCTCGTTGAAGGCGTGACGGGCGAAGGTCGAGGAGCCGCCGCGCTCGCGGAACATCGCGCCGCCCTCGACGTAGGTGAGCGTGGTCAGCCCGAACAGCAAGCCGGCTGCGAGGAAGATCAGCGGCGTCAGGCCGAGGCCGCGGTCGGCGACGACCCCGAGCGCGAAGTAGATCGAGAAGCCGACGGCCGAGTAGGCGGCGGCGAACAGCCAGGGGACGCCGAGGCCGCGCTCGAGGATCGGGTCGGCCCGGGGCTCCTCCGGCCGGCGGGGGGACTCGCTCACTTCTCCATCCTCACAGCCATCCAGAGGCGTCCGGCGCCGATCGCGAGGAAGGCGAGTCCCATCAGGAAGCCGACGGACGCCGGACCGCCGCCGTTGGCCAGGGTCACGATCAAGACCGCGAGCCCGATCGCGACGAAGGTGAGCGAGAGGGCGCGGACGCTGCCGCGGTAGAGCCGCTCGCCGCTCATCGCACCGCCTCCGCCAGCGCCGCCCCCGGGATCGCCGCGGGCTTGTCGGTCGGGTCGGAGACGATGATCACCCGGCAGGGCCGCTCGCCGAGGATCGTCTGCAGGGTCTTGTCGTAAAGCGGTACGCCGTTGCGGTAGCGCAGGCCGATCACGAGCGCCGCGGCCTTGATCTCCGCCGCCTCCTTGGAGACCGAGTAGCCGGCCTGGCCCGGCCGCACCCGCGAGACGTGCCCGGTAACGCGCTGGCCGCCGATCAGCTTCGCTTCCTCGATCTTCTCCTGCGCTTCGCGTTCGCGCTCGGGCATCTCCGCATCGAGGGGCAGGTTGGTCGGCACGGTCATCATCGAATGGACGTGGATGCCGCGCCGCCGCTTGGAAGCGAGCTTGACCGCGGTCGCGACCATCTCCGGCGAGAAGGACTCGTCGTCCTCGAAGGCGACCAGGACGCTGCGGTACTCGACCTCTTCGACCCCGAGCGGCTCCGGCAGCACCACCTTCACGGTCTCGGTCAGCGGCAGGCGCTGGTTGCGGCGGTAGAGGACGTAGACGGTGATCCCCAGCGCCATCCAGCCGAGGCCGACGACGAGGGTGCGCGGATTGAGCGCCATCACCACGATCCAGGCGAGGAAGGTGCCGAGGCCGCCGAGCACGGCGCTGAGCGGGACCTCGAAGCCGAAGGCGCGGATGTTCAGCGGCGGCTTCCAGGTGCGCTCGACGTCGGGCTTGTTGCGGCGCAGCTGGATCACCGCGACGTGGGCGATCGTGAACGAGAGCATCGCCCCGAACGAGTACATCGTCGCCAGGAAGTCGGTCTGCCCCGGCAGCAGGGTGACGATCGCGATCGCGGCGAAGATCAGGATCGCGATGTAGGGGGTGCGGTACTTCGGGTGGACCTGGCGCAGGCCCTCCGGCAGCTGCCGGTGCTGGCCCATCGAGTAGGTGAGGCGGGAGACGCCGATCAGGCCCGCGTTGGTCGCGATCAGGAGGATGACGGCGGCGAGGACGCCGACGTAGTAGCGGAGGACTTCGGTCGGCGTGTGCGAGAGGCCGAGGTTCTCGACGATGCCGAGGATCGGGTCGTCGGCGAACTTCGAGCCGAGCTCGGTCGCGTAGTGCCCGGCGGAGTCCTGGACGACCGGCATCGCCGAGAGGGCGACGATCGGGATCAGCAGGTAGAGCGCGAGCACCGCGATCACGACCAGGCCGACGCTGCGGGGAATCGTGCGGGCGGCCTCTTTGGCCTCCTCGGCCATGTTGGAGATCGTCTCGATCCCGGTGTAGGCGATCATCCCGACCGCGATCCCGAGGGCGAAGTCGCTCCAGGTCGGGGCGACGCCGAGGTGGACGTTGTCGACCAAGATCTGCGGGCTGAGGACGAGGACGATGCCGATCCCGACCAGGACCACCTGGGTGGCGAGGTCGGCGACGGCGAGGACGAGGTTCAGTTTCGCCGACTCCTCGGTGCCGCGGATGTTGATCAGGGCGAGGGCGACGATCAGGGCGGCGCCGCCGACGATGTCGCCGGGGCTCTCGCCCAGCCAGGGCCAGAAGACCGCCAGGTAATGGGGCACGAAGAAGGCCGAGATCGCGACCGTGATCGTGTAGTTGAGCATCTGGCCCCAGGCGGCGACGAAGCTGACCAGCTCGTTGAAGGCGTGGCGGGCGAAGCTGGAGGAGCCGCCGGCCTCAGGGAACATCACCGTCGCCTCGGCGTAGGTGGCGGCGGTGGCGGCGAAGATCAGGCCCGAGATGACGAAGGCGATCGGAGTCAGGCCGAGGGCAAACGCGGCGGTGACGCCGAGCGCGTAGTAGATCGAGGAGCCGACGTTCCCGTAGGCGGCAGAGAACAGGGCCCCGACGCCGTGGACGCGGCTCAGCGATTCGTCTCTTGGAATCCGCTGCGCCATCTAGACAGTGAGTAAAGCGGTCACTCAGACCGAATATACGGACGCCGCGGGCGCTCTCCGTACGTGGGCTCGTTCCAGTTGTGACGGAGTCGTGCAGCCGCAGAGGGCGAGGGTCCGCTCGAACTCCTGGCGCAGCAGCTCGAGCACCCGGGCGACGCCCTCGCGGCCGGCGGCGGCGAGACCCCAGAGGGCGGGGCGGCCGACGAGGACAGCGTCGGCGCCGAGCGCGAGCGCGGTGGCGACGTCGATGCCGCGGCGGATGCCGCCGTCGACGAGGAGCGCGGCACGGCCGGCGACCGCCGCGGCGATCTCCGGCAGTGCCTCGGCGGTGGCGAGGGAGCGGTCGAGCTGACGCCCGCCGTGGTTGGAGACGACGACCCCGGCGGCACCGTGCGCCAGCGCCAGCTCCGCGTCCTCGGCGGTGAGGATCCCCTTGACGAGGACCGGGACGCTGCACTCGGACGCGAGCTTGGCGACGTCGTCCCAGGTGAGCGCGTGGTTCATCAAGGCGAAGGTGTCCTCGATCGAGAGCGCCTTGTCGCCGCCGACGGCAGCGGTGAGGCTCGGAGTGCCGAGCTCCTTCGGCAGGGTGAAGCGGTTACGGCGATCGCGCTCGCGGTTGCCGCCGGGAGGTGCGTCAGCGGTGACGACGACAGCCTCGAAGCCCGCATCGATTGCCTCCTCCATAAGGGCTCGGGTCACGCCGGCGTCCTTGAAGGCGTAGAGCTGGAACCAGCGGCGGCCCCCAGGCGCGGCCGCGGCAACCTCGGCCGGGCGGGTGGTCGAAAGCGTCGAGAGGCACATCGCCGTCCCGGCCTCCGCGGCTCCGGCGGCCATCCCGCTCTCGGCTTCAGGGTGCGCCATCCGCTGGTAAGCAACGGGCGCCACGAGGATCGGCATCTCCACCGGCTTCCCCAGCACCTCGGAGGAGGTTGAGACCTCCCGCACGTCGTTCAACACCCGCGGCCGCAAACGCCAATGACCCCAGGCCGAGACGTTCTCCCGAAGCGTCAGCTCATCCCCGGCACCGCCCGCGAAGTAGTCGCGCGCGCCCTGCTCAAGCCTGGATTCACCCTCCCGCTGGGCATCCTCGGCACTGATCCAGTCTGAGATCACGGCGGGAACCTACTCCCACGGACGCCGGAGACCGGGCCACAACACCCTCTACTCGCCGGGTGGAGGGTGTTGTGGCCCGGTCTAACCTGCCGCTCTGTGAACCACCGCCGCCACCCCACGCCAGCGCAAATCCGCAGGCGTAGGGCAGCGGCGCTTATCGTCCTCGCCGTGCTCGCTACCGCTGCCGTCTATCTAGCGCTCAGTGCCACCGTCTTCGCGCCCGCGGATCAGCATGGCGCGCGTGTGGTGCAAATGGACCTCCACAGCCAAGCGGTCGGGCGCGAGCTGGGCGTCAGCGTCGTCATGCCCGCGAAAACGCGCCGCCGCGGCAAGCGGCCGCTGCTCGTCTTCCTCCACGGCCGTGGCGGCTCGGACGGCACCTTCATCGGCAACGAGGCGGTATACGAAGGGCTGGCGAAACTGGGGAGGAACGCGCCGGTCATCGCCTTTCCCGACGGCGGCGACCACAGCTATTGGCACGACCGAAGGGAAGGCGGCTGGGGCCGATTCGTGATGCGGGAGGTGATCCCGCAGGTAGAACGGCGTTTCGGCACCGATCCCCGCAGGGTCGGGATCGGCGGCATCTCCATGGGCGGCTTCGGCGCTTACGACCTGGCGCTGCTGCACCCGCACCGCTTCTGTGCCGTCGGCGGACATTCGCCGGCGCTTTGGTTCGAAGGCGGCGAAACCGCGCCCGGCGCTTTCGACAGCGCCGCCGACTTCAATCGCAACGACGTAGTCGGCATGGTGCGCGGGAACCCCGACGCCTTCGCCGGGATGCGGGTCTGGAACGACTACGGCAACGAAGACCCGTTCCGGGTCTACGACGAAGGCTTCGTCGACTACCTGCACCAAGGCGGCGCCGACCTCAGCGCCCACTCCTGGCACGGCGGCCATGACAACGGCTACTGGAACGCCCATTGGGCCGCGTACCTGCGCTTCTACGCGAACGCGCTCGCAAGCTGCTGAGGTCGCGATCCAGCAAACGCCGGGGGCCGCTGCGCCCCTCAGGTGGAGTGTCGAGTTGGTGGCCTATGTGGCCACTAAGTCGACATGCCGCTCAATGCTCCGGCGCCCCCGCGGGCGGCGTGCCTGGCGGTGGCGCCGGGCCCCAGCTTTCGCGTCCGTCGGCGGTCGCGATCGGGATCTTCGGGCCGGCCATTGCGGGGGCGCTGAGGGTGACGTCGGCAATCGCCTTCACTCGCGAGAAGACCTCGCGCACTTCGCTCTTGCGCCCTTGGTATCCCCAGCGGTGCAGATCTGCGGTGAGCCCGGTGGCGTCGATACCCGCCGCATCGGCAAGGTAGAGCGCCCTCGGCATGTGGAAGCCCTGCGTCACGACCACGGCATGGCGGACGCCGAAGATGCTCCGCGCCCGCACCATCGTCGCCCAGGTGTCGAAGCCGGCGTGGTCCTCGAACACGTCCCGCGGCGCCACCCCGTCCCGCACCAGAGCCTCCCGCATCGTGTCCGGCTCGTCGTACTTCCAAGTCCCGTGGTCGCCGGAGACGAGGATTTTCTTCACCTTCCCGGCATACCACAACCGCGACGCCTGCTCCACCCGATCGCCCAGCATCGCGCTCATCTCCCCATCCGGTTTAACCAGCGCCCCCGGCACGATCGCCACTTCAACCTTCGGCACCTCGGCGACCTCGTCGGTGGCGTCGCCAGCCTTCCCGAGCACGTAGACATTGGCGAGCGCCAAGAGCGCCACCAGGCCCACCGCTCCGCAGATCGCGACCTTAAATGCTCGCCGCATCACTGGAACGGTACTTCGCGGGGAGGGGCAGAGACCCCTCCCCGCTCGCAGCCGTTCTTAGAAGTGGACGATCGGGATGATCAGGATGGCGACGATGTTCGCGACCTTGATCATCGGGTTGATCGCAGGGCCGGCGGTGTCCTTGTAGGGATCACCGACCGTGTCGCCGGTCACCGAGGCTTCGTGCGCCGGTGAGCCTTTGCCGCCGTGGGCGCCGTCCTCGATCAGCTTCTTCGCGTTGTCCCAGGCGCCGCCGCCGGCGGTCATGCTGATCGCGGCGAAGAGGCCGACGACGATGACGCCGATCAGGAGGCCGCCGAGCGCGTCGACGCTGAGCAGGCCGACGATCACCGGTACGACGATCGGGATCAGGGCGGGCAGGATCATCTCTTTCTGCGCGGCCGCGGTGACGATCGCGACCGTTTTGCCGTACTCGGGTTTCTCCGTCCCCTCCATGATTCCGGGGTGCTCGCGGAACTGTTTGCGCACCTCCTCGACGACCTGACCGCCGGCACGGCCGACAGCCTCGATCGCGAAGGCGGAGAAGAGGTAGACCATCATCCCGCCGATGATCAGCCCGATCAGCACGTCGGGGCTGGTCAGGTGGAAGAGGCTGTTGAGGTCGTACCCGGAGGGCGCCTCTTCGGCCAATTCGCTGCGGAAGGCGGCGAACAGCACCAGCGCCGCCAGGGCGGCGGAGCCGATCGCGTAACCCTTGGTCACGGCCTTGGTCGTGTTGCCGACCGCGTCGAGCGGGTCGGTGACGTTGCGGACGTCCTCCGGCAGCTCCGCCATCTCGGCGATGCCGCCGGCGTTGTCGGTGATCGGCCCGAAGGCGTCGAGGGCGACGATCAGACCGCAGAGCGAGAGCTGGGCGACGACGGCGATGCCGATGCCGTAGATCCCGGCGAGCTCGTTGGCGCCGAGAATCGCGAAGGCGATGACAAGCGCCGGCGCGGCGGTCGACTGGAAGCCCTGGGCGAGGCCCTGGATGATGTTCGTCGCGTGCCCGGTCTCGGAAGCCTGGGCGATCGTCTTCACCGGCCGGAACCGGGTCGACGTATAAAATTCGGTAATCGCGAACAGCAACGCGGTGACCGCGATTCCGATCACGGCGCAAAGCCAGAGGTCACCCACGCTGACCGCGGCAGCGCCGGTATCGGCGAAGCCGAGTCGCAGCGGATCGCTCATCAGCCAGTCGGTGATCGGGTAGAAGGCCGCGATCGAGATGATTCCCGAGATCGCCAGCCCGGTGTAGAGAGCGCCCTCGACGTTGCCGCTCTTGGAGCGCACGCAGAGCGCGCCGATGATCGAGGCGATGATCGCCACGCCACCCAAAACCAGCGGGTAGATCGCGACCTCGCGGGCGTAATCCGGGGTGAAGGTGAGGACGCCGAGAAGCATCACCGCGACCGAGGTGACCGCGTAGGTCTCGAACAGGTCGGCGGCCATGCCGGCGCAGTCGCCGACGTTGTCACCGACGTTGTCGGCGATCACGGCCGGGTTGCGGGGATCGTCCTCGGGAATCCCCGCCTCGACCTTGCCGACCAGGTCGGCGCCGACGTCGGCGGCCTTGGTGAAGATGCCGCCGCCGAGACGGGCGAAGACCGAAATCAGCGAGCCACCGAAGCCGAGGCCGATCAGCGCGTCGACGGCCTCCTTGTCGTCGCTGCCGGTGAGGATCAGGAACCCGAAGTAGCCGGCGACGCCGAGCAGCGCCAGACCGACGACCAGCAGACCGGTGACCGAGCCGCCTTTGAAGGCGACGTCGAGCGCCGGCGAAACACCGCCGCGGGCGGCCTCGGCGACGCGGGCGTTGGACCGGACCGAGACGTTCATCCCGATGAAGCCGGTCGCACCGGAGAGCACGGCGCCGATGACGAACCCGAGCGCGGTCTTCCAATCCTGCAGCAGCAGCAAGAGGACGGCGATCGGCACCGCCACGGCGGCAATGATCGTGTACTGGCGGTTGAGGTAGGCCTGCGCCCCCTCCTGCACGGCGCCAGAGATTTCCTGCATCCGGTCGTTGCCCGGGGATTTCGCGAGCAGGCGCTGGGTTACGAGAAGTCCATAGATGACGGCGGCGGCGGCGCATACCAGGGCCACGACCACGCCGTAATCGGTCAAGAAGTCGGTCAAGTTCCTATTCCTCCGGTGGTTTTGCGGCGCGGGAGTCTATAGACGTATCCGGCGTAAAGGCGCCCGGACCCGCTTCGGAACTCGTTTAGAGGGCGATGGGGACGCTCAAGCGCGCTCGGAAGCGCTGGCCGCGCCGGCGTAGGTCCGCCGCGTCTCGGCAACCGCGTCGCGGTAGATGTCCTCGATCGAGAGACCGTTGTCGAGCGCCTCGCGCGCCCGCTCGGCGCCGTTGCGCTCCGGCAGCCGTGGGTCGAGCCCCAGCTGCTGGCGCGCCGGCTCGGCCCAGACCAGCAGCTGCTCGATCATCGCCCGCGTCGGCACCTCCTCCCCGCGCCGGAAGTCGATCATCCGTCCGCCGGCCCCGTAGCGGATCGCCCGCCAAAGGTTCTCCTCGATCTCCCGGTCGGCCAGCGGCGCGCCCTTCCCCTCGTAGCCGCCCTCGTCGAAGTCGAGCGCTGCCTGGGCGATGCAGGCGGCGATCAGCTCGGCCAGCGCGAAGGACTCCTCGCCGCGCGTCTGCGCGTCGCAGATCCGCACCTCGACGGTGCCGAAGCTGTGGTGCGGGCGCACGCTCCACCAGAGCTGCGTCGACTCGATCACCGACCCCGCCCGCTGCAGCAGTTCGACGAAATCCGCGTAGCTGCGCCAGTCGCGGAACGGCGAGGGCACCCCGCAGCGCGGGAAGGTGCGGGTGAAGATCTCGGTGCGGACGCTGTGCAGGCCGGTATCCCGCCGGTCGAGAAAGGGCGAGTTGGCAGAGGCCGCGAGCAGCAGCGGCAGCAGCTCCCGCAGCCGGTCGCAGACGGCGATCGCCCGGTCGGCTCCCCGCACCCCCATGTGCAGGTGCAGGCTCCAGGTGTTGTTGCGCTGCGCCACCCAGCCGAGTTCGCGCCGCAGCCGGTTGTAGTGCGGGGTGTCGATGATCCGCTGGTCCAGGTAATTGGCCCAGGGATGCGTCCCCGTCGCTCCCAGCGCCAGCCCCATCCCGCCGACCAGCTCGAACAACCGCGCCCGCCGATCCCGCTGCCGCTCGACCGCCTCGGCGAAGCTCTCCGCCCGCCCGGAGCGGATCTCGACCTCCGAGGCGATCAGCTCACCCGCCGCCGCCTCCGCCAGCACCTCGTCGTCCTCACAGGCGGCGATCACGTCCTCGAAGCGGTGCTCCAGCTCCAGCGTCCCCGGGTCGAGGATCGCGAACTCCTCCTCGAGACCGATCGTGAAGTCCTGCGAGGACTCGAACTTCTCGCGGGCGAGATCGAGGTCTAGAGCCAAGGTCGCGGACGCTAGGCGAGGTAGAAGTAGAGCGCGTAGAGCAGGTCGACCGCGGGGCTGGAGGTGTGGACGGTCACCTCCGGCGGCACCTGAAGCAGCTGCTCGGAGTAGTTGAAGATGATCTTCACCCCGGCTTTGACCAGCCGGTCGGCGACGTCCTGGGCCGCCTCGGCCGGCACCGCGAGCACGCCCACGACGATCTCCTCCTCGGCGACGACTTCCGGCAGCTCACCGATGTCGCGCACCTGCAGCTCGCCGATCGGCTTGCCGACGACGCCCGGGTCGCTGTCGAACACGGCGACGACCTGGAAGCCGTGGTCGGCGAAGATCGAGGAGGTGGCGATCGCCTGCCCCAGGTTCCCGGCCCCGAACAGGGCGATGTTGTGCTGCCCCGAGGTCCGCAGGATCTTGCGGATCTCCGAGACCAGCGAATCGACGTTGTAGCCGACGCCGCGCTTGCCGAACTTGCCGAAGCCGGAAAGGTCGCGGCGGATCTGGGTCGGGTTGATGTGGGTGTACTCGGAGAGCTCCTGCGAGGAGATCGTCTCCCGGCCCATCTTCCGCGCCTGCGTCAGCACCTGCAGGTAGCGGGAGAGCCGCGCCGCGACGCCCAGCGAGAGGCGCTCGCCTTCGACAGGGAACGCCCCCGACGCCTCAAACTCCTCGATCACCTCGACCATGCCCCCACAGTATCGAGCCTGGCTTTGACGGCGGCGGCGTCGAGAACGAGCTCGGAGACCTCGATCCCGTCGACCTCCACCACCGGAATCCGCTCGAGGTAGCGCCGCAGCAGCAGGTCGTTGCTCTCGATGTCGACCTCGTGCAGGGAGAAGCGGTAGCCCTCCGCGTGGAAGGCGACGATCCGCTCCAGCGCTTCCTCGCAGAGATGACACCCAGGACGGGAGTAGACGACGACGTCGGCCACGGCTCAGTGCGGGACTGCGGATCTGCCGCCGGTGGCGAAGGCGTCGTAGCCGAGGTATTCCGGGTAGGAGATGCGCTCGGCGTAGCGGGCGGCGGAACCGATCATCGCGGCGTTGTCGGTGCAGAGGCCAATCGGCACCAGCTTCAGCCGCACCCCCATCTCCTCGCACAGCGCCGCCACCGCCTCGCGCAGCGGCCCGTTGGCGGCGACGCCGCCGCCGAGGGCGACGGCCTCCCACTCCCCCCGTTTCAGCGCCCGTTTCAGCTTCGTCCGCAGCTGCTCGACCACGGCCGCCTGGAAGGAGGCGGCGAGGTCGGCGCGGCGCTCCTCCACCCCCTCGGGGCCGAGGTCGCGGCAGCGGTAGACGAGTGCGGTCTTCAAGCCGCTGAAGCTGAAGTCGAGGCCGGGATCGCGCGCCATCGCCACCGGCATCTCGAACGCCTCCGGGTCGCCCCCTTCGGCCTCGCGCTGGATCGCCGGCCCGCCCGGGTAGCCGAGGCCGAGCAGGCGCGCCGACTTGTCAAAGGCCTCGCCGGCGGCGTCGTCGAGCGTCTGCCCGAGCAGCTCATAGCCCTCGTGCTCGCGCACCCCGGCGAGCAGCGTGTGGCCGCCGCTGGCGATCAGGCAGAGGAAGGGCGGCTCCAGCGGCTCGGGCTCGAGGAAGTTGGCGGCGACATGGCCCTGCAGGTGGTCGACCGGGATGAAGGGCAGGCGGCGGGGGGCGGCAATTCCCTTGGCGGTGCTGATCCCGACCAGGAGGGCGCCGATCAGGCCGGGCCCGGCGGTAGCGGCGATGGCCTCGATGTCGTCGAGCGTGACCCCCGCCTCTCCCAGCGCCGCCTCGACCACCGGCTCGACCAGCTCCAGGTGGTGGCGAGCGGCGACCTCGGGAACGACGCCGCCGAAGCCCTCGTGAGCTTTCGCCTGCGAGGAGATGACGTTGCTGAGGATGCGCGGTCCGTCGAGGACGGCGGCGCAGGTGTCGTCGCAACTGGTCTCGATCGCAAGCAGCACGGAGGCCTCAGTCAAGCCACATCAGTCGAGCCACATGATCAGGGCGTCCTCGCCGTTGTCGTGGTAGTAGCGAGGACGGACCCCGGCGGAGCGGAAGCCGAAGCGTTCGTACATGCCGATCGCGCGGTGGTTGGTGACGCGGACCTCGAGCGTGAACGGCAGCTCTCCCCGCGACTCGGAGATCAGCTGCTTCATCAGGCGCCCGGCGACGCCGGTGCCGCGGTGATCGGGGGCGACGGCGATGTTCATCAGGTGCCAGACCTGGTCGTAGCGGGAGCAGACGACGTAGCCGAGCAGTTCGTCGCCGGCGCTGGCGGCGAGGCAGATGCCGGACGGCTTCGAGAGCTCGAGCACGAACATCGCCAGCGACCACGGCGTCGGGAACGAGCGCCGCTCGATCGAGATCACCGCCGGCAGGTCGCTGTAGGCGAGGCGGCGGACCTCCACCTCCTGCGTCAGCTCAATTGGCCTTTTGGAAAGCGTCTCGCTCACGCCATCGCTCCGCGTCGGGGGGTCTGAGGTAGATCGGGGCGAGCTCGCCGCGGCCCTCCTCGTCCGCCGCCGCGGCCAGGGCGCAGACGTGGCGACCGGCGACGCGGTGGACGGGGTCGGAATCGTCCGTTATCTGGACGCCGCTCCGAACCAGCTCCTGACGAAATCGTACCGCCCCGGAACCGGCTACCGCAGGGGATTCATCCAGCTGGGACACGCGATCGGCCAGCTCCTCCGGCCGGAAGACCGCTGGCTCCCAGAGCCGCTCGCCGTCCGGCGCGTAGAGGGCGGCGAAGACCTCGCCCCGCCAGCCATCGAGCACCGCCAGCGCTGACCTGTTCCTTTTCGTTGCTCCTCCCCCAGACGGAACAGACGAGGCGGCGGCCTCCTGGATGCCGCGCCCTAGCGCGTCGAGGGTGCAGACGCCCTGCACGGGCAGGCCGAGGCTGACGCTGAGACCGCGGGCGGTGGAGATCCCCACGCGCACGCCGGTGAAGGTGCCGGGGCCAAGCCCGACGGCCAGCAGGTCGACCGCATCCCAGCCGCCGGCCGCGGCGGCCGCCTGCTCGACCTCCGCCAGCAGACCGGTCGCGTGCCGGGGCCTCCCGGTCGGGGAGAGCTCCAGCCGCGACTCGTGCAGAACCTCGCCGTCGCGCCAGGCGCAGGCGACGGTGTCAACCGTCGCGGTGTCGATGCCGACGACGATCAGGAGGGCGCTACCCCTTGACCATGAAGGCCCAGGAGCCGACCTTCTTGCCTTCGACGAACCAGCTCACCACGTGTTTGCCGGGGATCGTCGAGGTGATCTTGTTGACGTAGAGCGTTCCTTCCTCGGGCGCTTCTTTTGCCGGCTGATGGTTGGCGCAGAGCGTTTTGCCGCTCGGGAAGCGGACGCAGACCGAGTAGTAGACGGCTTTTTTCGTGCTCTCGAAGAAGGCGCCCTTCTTTGCTTTCTTCGGGCAGGCGTGGGCCGGGTCCGCGTTGCGCGAGAGCCCGCAGCCGACGTAGTGCTTGTAGGCGGCCGCGCCGGCCGTCGCGGGCACCGCGGTCGCCAGCAACCCCACCGCCAACATCGTCGCCGCCAACGCCTTCAGTGCCTTCATCTACGTCCTGCCTTTCTCAATCGAAAATTCCGAGCGCCGATGCTACAAGTTGGGCGCTTGTCCTCCGGAACACCGTCGAGGGCCGTTCGCTGCGCCCTCCGTGCCCTTTTTCGCTGCTACGCCTACCCCTGCCAGTCGACTTCTATCCGCCGCCGTTCCTCGCTCTCGTGGGCGAGGCGGACCTCCAACGCAGGGCGGCCGAGGCGGCCGGCGCCGGCGCCGGGCCACTCGATGAAGGCGATGCCGTCGGGCCCGAGGTAGTCGTCGAGCAGCGCCGGGTCCTCCCCCTCCAGCGTCCCCAGCCGGTAGAGGTCGAGGTGGGAGACCAGGAGGCGCTCGCCCTGGTAGCGCTGGCCGATCGTGAAGGTCGGCGAGGTGACCGGGCCGCTGACCCCGAGGGCGCGGCAGGCGCCGCGGATCAGGGTCGTCTTGCCGGCACCGAGGTCGCCGGAGAGGAGCACGACGTCGCCCGGACGCAGCCGCTCGGCGATGCGGGCGCCGAGCGCTTCGGTCTCCTCAGCGCTGGCGCTCTCGACCACCTCGGTCCCGCTCGTCTCGGCGGCGCTCATCCGAAGAACCCGAGCTGGTCGGCGGGCGGCGGCGCCTCGTCGCCGCCCTCGGCCTCGGCGATCTCCTCGGCGCTCGGCACCGGATCGGGCAGCGGCCGCTGCAGCAGGTCGGGGATCGTCGCGAAGTCGGATCGCAGCGTCTCCTTCACCGCCGGGGTGCGCAGCGCGGCGGCGGGATGGAAGAGCGGCAGCAGGTAGACCATGCGGCTGCCGAGCTCGTGCACCTGCGGGGTGCCGCGGACCTTGGTGATCCCGGTCGGGCTGCCGGTCAGCAGCTTGGTGGCGAAGTTGCCGAGCGTGCAGACGACCCGCGGCTGGATCAGCCCCACCTGCTCCCAGAGGTAGGGCTCGCAGGCCTCGATCTCCCCCGGCTGCGGGTCGCGGTTACCGGGCGGGCGGGACTTGAGCACGTTGGCGATGAAGACGTCCTCGCGCGAGAGCCCGATCCCTTCCAGCATCTGGTTCAGCAGCTGACCGGCGCGGCCGACGAAGGGAAGACCCTGTCGGTCCTCTTCAGCCCCCGGCGCCTCGCCGACGAACATCAGGTCGGCGTCGGCGTTGCCAGCCCCGAAGACCGCCTTCGTCCTCGTCTCATACAGGGGGCATTTCTGGCACTCCTGGACGACTTTGTAGAGCTCGACCAGCCGCTCCCTGCGCTCAGCGGCGCTCGCGCTCACGGCTTCTCCCCCAGCGCCCGCCGCTTGCGCGACTCGGCCATCCGGTCCTGCCGCGCCGCTTCCCGCTCCCCCCGCCGGGACTCGTCGCTCCGTACCTTGGCGCCCCGCGGCTGCCGCCCCGGCGGCGCCACGCTCGAGTAGAGCCGGCGGCTGCGCTCCGCTCCGCACGCGGGGCAGGCGGCCGCCTCTCCCGCCGCGACCAGCTCCTCGAACCGAGCCCCGCACCCCTCGCACTCGAACTCGTAAATCGGCATCTGCCGGGATCGTAGTTGCCCAAGACCACGTCCTCTCGCGTCGAATACTCTGCCCGCGTGAAGGCGACGCACACTTTTGCAGCGTTGGGCTGCGCGCTGGCGCTGCTGGCGCTACCGACGGGCGCCGGGGCGAAGCCCGGCTACTACGTCAACGAGGCCAACCGCTCCGCGACGATCCACCTTCACGGGACTCACGGCTATCAGATCGACGTTTCAGGATCAGCCGGATTCGTAAGCGTCACCGCCTTCAATCGAGATGCCTCGGTGCTCTACTTCGTGTCCGATCGGGGGCTGAAGGGAGATCACCTTCGTGCCCGCCTGCCTGGCGTCGGCCGGATCGACCTTCGCTTCAAAGAGCGCAAACGCTCGCAACATCCCCCTCGGGGCGGCTGCAAAGGCTCCCCCACCCTGATTCGTGGCGGTGTCTTCGAAGGCTGGTTGAGGATCAGGGGCGAACGCGGCTACACGCATACTGAGACCCATCGCGTCCGCGGCAAGATCGTCCAGGAACCTGAAACCACCTGTCGCGAACGGGGCAGCGCGAGGACGAGCAGCGCGCCTGACGAAACGATCTCAGCCGAAGCTCCTCGGGGCGATGGACAGATTTCTTTCCATGCCTACCGATTTCCCTCGACTGGCTTCGACGCCGTCCTCTTCACTGCCGGGCTGGCGCGGCAGCGCGGCAAGATGGTGGTCGTCAACTCGAGGAGCGCCGTTTCGAAAGACGCCGAGGATCTGGTCGCCGCCCGCCCTCCGCGGTCGGCGACGGTGGAGCCGCCCGGGCCGTTCACTGGATCAGCAGCTTTCCTGCAGGAATCGAAGGAGGACTTCTCCTGGAGCGGCGACCTCGCGGTCGAGCTGCCCGGCGTCGGCGAGGTAGGCCTCGCCGGCCCGCACTGGAAGTCATCCCTCTGCATCGGCCGCAGCTGCCGCGGCGATGGCGAAAGCGGAGAATCCTTCACCACCGTCGCGATCGCCCGGTGAGGCTGCGGGCACGCCTGGCGGCTCTCGGCTGCGCCGCAGCAGCCGTTCTCGCAATGCCGGCCCTCGC
The DNA here is from genome assembly GCA_035688955.1 of Solirubrobacterales bacterium. Classification (GTDB taxonomy): domain Bacteria; phylum Actinomycetota; class Thermoleophilia; order Solirubrobacterales; family 70-9; genus VAYN01. The sequence continues at coordinate 49,939 of DASSMJ010000044.1, forward strand.
AGGCGCCGCCGATAAAGGCGGGGAACTGAAGCTGAGCACTTTCAAGCTGAAGGTCTCGAACGGCTACGAGGTTGAAGTCCTCTCGGTGCGGGAAGGCCGTGCACTGACCTCGACGGTGGCCGTCCTCGCCCACAGCGGACCGCTGCGGGCGAGCTACGAAGTGCGGGCACCGGGGGCGGGCATCCACGCCACGTTCGGAGCGCTCGGACAGGTCGACGTCGCCTTCAAGAAGCGGCAAAAGGTGGTCGACAAACCCGAACGCGGCTGCCGCTGGATCAACGAAGAGGGCAGCTTCCGCGGCTCCTTCCACTTCGTCGGCGAGGGGGGCTACGTCACCGCCGACGCGGTCGACCCGGAGGGGGAAGTGCTGCGGTGGCCGGACGGCATCTGCGGACTCGGGCTCGACAATCGAGTGGCAAGGCCGCTGCTCGGGCTCGAGCGGACGACCCTGGAGGCTCGATCGAGCGTGGACGGGAGGGTGCTCACCTTTGGCGCCTCGAATGAAGAGGTCATGCGGTCGATCTCCTTCAACGTCTCGCTGAGCGAAGAGATCGACGGGATGAAGATCCTGCGCACGGCCAGTATCCCTGGCGCCAAGCGGACCTTCACCAGCACCGGCTCCTCGCGGGCGAGGGTCTCGCCGCCGCCACCGTTCCTCGGCAGCGCCAAATTCCGCGACCCGGCCAAGGGGCCCGCGAGCTGGGTCGGCTCACTTTCGCTCTCCCTCCCCGGCGCGCCGGACACCGCCCTCACGGGCGACTCGTTCGTCGCCAAACTCTGCCCAGGGATCGGAATCCTCGCCCGCTGCCTGAAGGGGAGTCGCTACGGCAGCGGCTCCCACTCCCAGCCCTTGGCGCTGGCGAGGCTCTCCTCGTTGAGGTAGCGGCGGAACTCGTCGAGCTCGGCGGGCTCGACGCTGTAGACGTGGTCGGGTTCGGGAAAGTGGCGGCTGCGGACCTCGTCGCGGTAGCGCCCGACGGCGCCGACCATCGTCTCGTGGACGTCGGCGTAGCGCTTGACGAACTTCGCCATGTGGCCGGTGGTGATCCCCAGCAGGTCGTGGAAGACGAGCACCTGGCCTGAGGTGCCGGGGCCGGCGCCGATGCCGATCGTCGGCACTTCGAGCTTTTTGACGATTTCGTCGGTGATCGCCGAGGGGACGGCCTCGATCACGATCGCGAAGCAGCCGACCGACTGCAGGGCGAGGCAGTCCTCGAGCAGCTTGATCGCGCTCTTGGCGCTCTTGCCCTGGGCTTTGTAGCCGCCGAGGGCGGTCGCGGTCTGCGGGGTGAGGCCGACGTGGCCCATCACCGGAATGCCCGACTGGACGATCGCCCGCGCCCGCTCGACGATGACGCCGCCGGCCTCGAGCTTGACCGCGCCGCAGCCGGTCTCCTTGACCAGCCGCTGGGCGCTGCGGATCGCTTCCTCGTTGCTCGCCTCGTAACTGCCCATCGGCATGTCGCCGACCATCAGCGGCGTCTTCAGGCCACGGCGGACGGCCTTGCCGAGGATGATCATCTCCTCCATCGAGACCAGCTTGGTGTCGGGATAGCCGAGGACGACGTTGGCGGCGGAGTCGCCGACGAGGACGACGTCGACGCCGGCCGCCTCGGCCACGGTCGCCGAGGGGTAGTCGTAGGCGGTGACCATCACGATCGGCTCGCCGTTCGCCTTCATCTCGTTCAGGGTCGGCAGGCTGACCGGGCGGCGCTGCTCCTGGCCGGCGCTCTCGGGGGCGGTGTGGGAACGGGCTCCAGAGCTCATTTGAGCAGCACCTCCGGGTGGGTGTCGATCGCGATCGCCTTGTTGTCGTCGTCGACGTGGACGACGACCGGGTCGTAGTGCTCGAGGTCCTTCTCGTCGTAGGCGCCGAAGGAGGCGACGATGATCTTGTGACCGGGCTCGACCAGGTGGGCGGCGGCGCCGTTGACCTGCATCGTCCCGGAGCCGGGCTCGCCGTCGATCACATAGGTGACGAAACGGGAGCCGTTGTCCACGTCCCAGACGTGGACCTGCTCGTTGGTGATCATGTCGGCGCCGGCCATCAGCTCGGTGTCGATCGTGATGCTGCCGATGTAGTCGACGTCGCAGTCGGTCACCGTCGCCCGGTGAATCTTCGACTTCAGCATCTGTCTCTGCACTGTGTCCCCTTTCGGTGGCTCAGGTGGCCGTGAAGTTGGCTGGATGGATCAAGACGTTGTCGATCAGGCGGGCCGGCCCGACGGGGGCGGCGACGAGGACGAGCACGGGCCGGTCGGCCAGATGCGACACCGGCTCCAGCGTCTCGGCGTCGCGCGCCTCCAGGTACTCGGGCTCGATCCCGGCGGCGGCGACCTCGCGGCGGGCGGCCTCGAGGCCGGCGGCGAGGTCGCCGGCGCGGGCCTCGCGCTCGGCGGCGGCGAGGGCGCGGGAAAGCGCCGTCGCCCGCTCGCGGTCCTCGGGGCCGAGGTAGGCGTTGCGGGAGCTCATCGCCAGGCCGTCGGGCTCGCGCACCGTCGGCAGCACCTCGATCCGCACCGGGAAGTCGAGGTCGTGGACCATCCGGCGGATCACCACCGCCTGCTGGGCGTCCTTCTGGCCGAAATAGGCGACGTCGGGGCCGACGAGATTGAAGAGCTTGGCGACGACGGTGGTGACGCCGCGGAAGTGCTCGGGCCCGCGTCGATTCGGGTCGCCCTCGAGGACGCTCGTCAACCGACCGGTCACTTCGACATAGGTGACTATGTCTTTCTGACCACCGGGGTAGACCTCCTCGACGGCCGGGACGAAGACGAAGTCGGCGCCGGCCTCGGCGGCAAGCCGCAGGTCCCGCTCCTCGTCGCGGGGGTAGCGGTCGAGGTCCTCGCCCGCCGCGAACTGGGTCGGGTTGACGAAGAGGCTCATCACCACCAGGTCGCACGCCGCGCGAGCGGCGCGGATCAGCGAGAGGTGACCCTCGTGCAGATAGCCCATCGTCGGCACGAAGCCGATCGTCTGGCCGGCGCTGCGCGCGGCGGCAAGGGCAGAGCGCAGCTCGGCCTTGGTGCGCAGGGCGGGGGCGGCCACGGTGGGACGAGGGTTATCGGCGAGGAGATTGGAGTTCATAGGTCCATGCCCTAGGGGTCACGGCCAACGCACGAAAGTATGGCGCACTTCGAGCCTCTGTTGGCAATCTCGTATCGAAAAGAATCCCGATCCGGTGATCCGGTAGCCGCTCACTCCCGCAAGGTGGGGAAATGACCCCAAGCGGTGGAGGAGAACGATGAGCTCAGATATCGACGCGATCGTGCGCGAGGCAGAGCACGAAGCGACCGAGGCACTGGACGGAGACACCAGAGCGGGCTTCCTGAAGAAGGCCGGGATCGCCGGTGGCGGCCTGGTCGGCGGCGGCGCCCTGCTCAGTGCCCTCACCCCGGCCGCCGCGATGGCCGCCGGCAAGGGGCGCCCGCCGGCGAAATTCGGCAAGGGCGACGTCGGGATCCTCAACTACGCCCTCACCCTCGAGTACCTCGAGGCCGCTTTCTACAACGAGGCGACCGCCAACAACAAGAAAAAGACCTTCCTCAAAGGCGCCCAGGAGCAGGCTTTCCTCAAGCGGGTCACCGCCGACGAGAACGCCCACGTCGCCTTCCTCAAGAAGGCGCTCGGGAGCAAAGCCGTCAAAGCCCCGAAAGTGGACTTCGGCAACACCACCGCCGACCACGACGCCTTCCTCAAAACCTCGGTGGCGCTGGAGAACACCGGCGTCGCCGCCTACGCGGGGCAGGCTCTCAACATCAGCAACGCCGCCTACGTGGCCGCGGCGCTCTCGATCCACTCGGTCGAGGCGCGGCACGCCTCTGTCGCCGGCCTGCTGCTGAAGCCGACGCCGGCGAACCAAGCCCCCAACGGCGCCTTCGACAAGCCGCTGACGGCGGCCCAGGTGCTGAAAGCGGTCGAAGGAACCGGCTTCCTCCAATAACCGGGTCTCTCCCGGGAGTCACCCCTCCGGCGGTGCGGCGAAGTCGATCTTGCGGATCGGCTTCGCCGGCGCCCCGGCCGCGATCGTCCCTCCCTCGACGTCGCGGTTGACCACCGAGTTGGCACCGACCACGCAGCGGTCGCCGACGCTGACGCCGCTGGTGACCACGCAGCTGACCCCGAACCAGCAGTTCGAGCCGATCCGGACCGGTCCTTTGCTGGTGAAGCCCTGCCAGGTGATCGGCGTCGTCGGGTCGTCGTAGCGGTGCTCGGCGTCGCCGACGAAGCAGCCGTTTGCGAACATCGTGTGGTCGCCGATCTCGACCCGCTCGTGGGCGGCGATCATCACGTTGCGGTTGAGGAAGCAGCCCTCGCCGATCTCGATCCGCGCTCCGGGTGCCAGGGTCAGCCAGCAGCCCGGCTCCAGCAGCGTGCCGGCGCCGATGACCAGTCGCCCCTCGTCGAGGGCCTCCAGTACCTCGCCCTCGACCGGATGGCGGATGAAGAAGCCACCGCGCGCGGCGTGCCGGTTGATCCGCCAGCGCCGCGACAGTCGCCGGTTGCGCTCATACCAGCGCCGCTTCACCCACCAGAGTCGCCAGCCGTCCATCGGCTTAGACTCGCAGGCATGGCGGACTTGCGCGGTGGCATCGACCTTGGCGGGACGAAGATCCAGACGGCGGTCGTCGGTGCTGACGGCGACGTACTGGGGCAGGCGCGGCGGCCGACGCCGACCGAGGGCGGACCGGAGGACGTTGCCGGGGCAATGGCGGCGGCGATGGGCGAAGCGGCCGCGGAAGCCGGGGTCGAGACGAAGGAGCTGGCCGGGATCGGCGTCGGCTCCCCCGGCGACGCCGACGAGAAGACCGGCGTCGTCTCCTCCGCCCGCAACCTCCCCGGCTGGGAGGGCAGCTTCCCGCTGGGGGAAAAACTGCAGGAGGAGCTCGGCACCGAGGTCAAGGTCGGCAACGACGTCCAGGTCGCGACCGAAGCCGAGTTCCACCTCGGCGCCGGCAAGGAGTTCGAGAGCCTGATCGGGGTCTTCTGGGGGACCGGCGTCGGCGGCGGCCTCGTGCTCGACGGCAGGCCCTGGCTCGGCCGCGGCGCGGCCGGCGAGATCGGTCACGTAGTCGTCAAGCACGGCGGCGCCAAGTGCCCCTGCGGCCGCAGGGGCTGCCTGGAGGCCTACGCGGGGCGCTCGGCGATGGAAGCCGAGGCGAGGCGCCGGCAGGAGGAGGGCGAGAAGACCGACCTCTTCAAGCTGATGGAGAAGCACGACAAACCGCGGCTGACCAGCGGCATCTGGGAGCGCGCCCTCGACCACCAAGACAAGCTGGCCGAGCACCTGATCGAGCGCGCGATCGAGGCCCTGGGCACCGGCGTCGCCTCGGCGATCAACCTGCTCGACGTCGAAGCGGTGATCCTCGGCGGCGGCCTCGGCATTCGCTTCGGCGAGCGGCTGATGGACCCGCTGATGAAGGAGATGGGCAAGCACCTCTTCGTCGACGAACGGCCGCCGGCGGTGCGCGTCGCCTCGCTCGGCGACCTCGGCGGCGCGATCGGCGCCTCCCTCCTCGTCTCCCGCTGAGGGCCTGCGTGACGACCCACCTGCGGACCCTCCGCCCCACCCCCGGCGTCCTCGCCTTCTACGACGGCCGAGTCGAGGGTTACCGCTTCGCCCCGCAGCCGAACTGGGTCGACGAGGGCGCGCTCTCGCTCGGCACCGCCGGCTTCGCGATCGTCGAGGGCGACGAGGCGCTCGTCTACGACACCCACACCACGCTCGAGCACGGCCGCTGGATCCGAGAGGCGCTCGAAGCCGAGGGCGCGCGCCGCTTCACCGTCCTGCTCAGCCACTGGCACCTCGACCACGTCGCCGGCAACGAGGCCTTCGCCGACTGCGAGATCGTCGCCGGCGCCCGCACCGCCGAGCTGCTGCGCGAGCACGAGAAGGAGATCGAAGCGGGCGAGCATTACGGCTGGCCGCCGATCTCGCCGCTCGTCCACCCCGCGCGCAGCTTCGAGGGCCGGACGACCTTCCGCGTCGGCGAGCGGGAGCTGGAAGCGATTCCGGTCAACATCCATAGCGACGACGCGATCGTGCTCTGGGACCCGGCTCAACGGCTGCTGCTCGCCGGCGACACCGTCGAGGACACCGTCACCTACGTCGAGGAGCCGCAGCACTTCGAAGCCCACCTGCGCGACCTCGACCGGCTGCTCGCGCTGGAGCCGGCGGCGATCCTCCCCGCTCACGGCGATCCCGAGGTGATCGCCGCCGGCGGCTACGGCCCCGGCTTGCTCAGCGCCACCCAGGACTACATCCGCCTGCTGCAGCGGATGCCCGACGAGCCGCAGCTGCACGACCGCACGCTCCAGGACCTACTCGCCGAGCAGATCGGGCGCGGCGACATCCGTTACTTCGAGCCCTACGAGCGGGTCCACCGCGAGAACGTGCAGACCATGCTCGCGGCCGACAATTAGACGCGGCCGGAGGTCTGCCGCTGCTGGCGCGCCACCGCGTCGACCAAAACGGCCAGGAGCAGCACCCCGCCGGTGACCATCAGTTTCACCGCCGAGGAGAGCGAGAGCAGGTCCATCCCGTTGGAGATCGAGCCGATCACCAGCGCTCCCAGCAGCGCCGTCCAGACCGAGCCGCGGCCGCCGAAGAGGCTGGTGCCGGCGATCACCGGGCCGGCGATCGCCAGCAGCAACAGTTCGTTGCCGCCGGAGTTCTGGTTGACGGCGAAGAGGCGCGAGGCCGCCATTACGCCGCCGATCGCGGCCATCGTGCCGGAGATCGTGAAGACCGCGACCCGGACCCGGTTGACGTGGATGCCTGCACGCCGCGCCGCCTCGGCGTTGCCGCCGACCGCGAAGACGTGACGGCCGAAGGTGGTGCGCCTGGCGACGTACTCCATGCCGACGACGAAGGCCAACAGGATCATCACCGCCAACGGCACCCCGCGGTCGGAGTTGAGGATCGCGACGGCGACGATCACGATCGCGGAGACGAAGACAAAGCGAGCGATCAGCGGCAGCGGGCTAGTGTCCTCGAGGCCGGCGGCGACGCGGCGCCGGTAGCCGATCGCCGTCAGGGCTCCGTAGACGGCGACGATCACCGCCGCGAAGATCCAGCCGACCGTGTCCGAGTAGAAGATGTTGGCGAGGCCGGTGATCTTGGGGTCGGTGATGTTGAGCGAGCCGGTCTTCCCCAGCACCTGCAGGAGGGCGCCTTCCCAGGCCAGCAAGCCGGCCAGGGTGACGACGAAGGAGGGCACGACGAAGCGGCTGAACAGGGAGCCCTGCAGGCAGCCGATCGCGGCGCCGGTCGCAACCCCCGCGGCGATCGCCATGTAGGCGTTCCAGCCGTGCTTGACGCTCAGCACGGACATCACCGCGGCGGAGAGGCCACTGACCGCGCCGACCGAAAGGTCGATCTCGCCCAGCAGCAGGACGTAGACGATGCCGACCGAGATCAGGCCGATCGTCGTGATCTGCAGCATCAGGTTGGTCAGGTTCTCCGCCGAGAGGAAGCGGGGTTCCTGGACCTGGAAGATGATCGCGATCACGACCAGGCCGAGCACGACCCGGACCGAGGAGAGATCGCCCTGGACGATGCGCCGCATCGTCTCCCCGGCGCTCGGGCGGCGCTCGGGCGTCTCCTCGGCGGTTGCCGCCTCGGCAGGGCTCACGCCTTCTCCCCCTCTCCCGCCTGCTCTGCGTCGTGGTTTTTCTCGCCGCCCTCGCCGACGCCGGTGATCGCGCCGATCACGTGCTCCTCGGTGGTCTCCTCGGCTTTGAACTCGCCGGCGGCGCGGCCGAGGCGGAGGACGAAGACCCGGTCGGCGACCGCGAAGACATCGACCAGGTTGTGGCTGATGACGACGACGCCGAGGTTGCGCTCCCGCAGGCGCCGGATCAGCTCCAGCACCTGTTTGGTCTGCGGCACGCCGAGCGCCGCGGTCGGCTCGTCCAGCAACACGACTTTTGGCTCACCCAGCAGCGAGCGGGCGACCGCGACCTGCTGGCGCTGACCGCCCGAAAGCGTCCCGACCTCGCTGCGCAGGCTGGGAATCGTCACCGCGAGGTTGGAGAGCAGGTCGGCGGTCTCGTGCTCCATCTTCACCTCGTCGAGCTGGCGCGAGAGGCGACCGGAACCGGACGAGACCTGCTCGCGGCCGAGGAAGAGGTTGGAGACGACGTCGAGGTTGTCGCAGAGCGCCAGGTCCTGGTAGACGGTCGCGATCCCCAGTTCGGTCGCGTCCTGAGGGCCTTTGATCCGCACTTCCTCGCCTTCGAAGCGGATCGTCCCCGCATCGGGCGGGTGGATCCCGGCGATCGCCTTGACCAAGGTCGACTTGCCGGCGCCGTTGTCGCCGACGAGGCCGATGACCTCACCGGCGCTAACGGCGAAGTCGACCCGGTCCAAAGCCTGGACCGGGCCGAAGCGCACGCTTACTCCGTCCAGCTCGAGGAGCGGAGTGCCGTCGGCCATGTCAGCCGGAGATTCCCGCTTCTTTGCAGTCGGCCGCGTAGGGGCCGGTGCAGAGTTCGGAGGGTTCGACGAACCCGTCTTTGACCACCGTGTCCTTGATGTTGTCCTTGGTCACCGCGACGGGTTCCAGGATCGCCGAGGGGACGTCGGTCTTGCCGTTGTTGATTTCTTCGGTGACTTTGTCTTGCGGCAGTTCTTCGCCGTTGCCGAGGGCGATTGCGAATTCGGCCGCGAGTTCGGCCTGCGGCGGGATCGCCTTGTAGATCGTCATGTACTGCTGGCCGGCGAGGATGCGCTGCAGGCCGGCGACGGTCGAGTCCTGGCCGGTGACCGGCCGTTCTTCGGGGTTGATCCCGGCGCCTTTGAGCGCCGCGATCGCGCCGCCGCCGGTGTCGTCGTTGGCGGCGTAGATGCCCCAGAAGCCGTCGTTGCCGAGGGCGGTGATCGCCTGCTGGGCCTCACGCTGGGCGTTTTCGGCGGTCCAGCCGGGGGTGTCGTATTCCTTCGCGACCTTGACGCCGGCTTCTTCGAAGCCCTTGTTCGAGCCGGCCTTGAAGAGCGCCGCGTTCGGATCGGCGGGGTCACCGTTGATCTTGATGATCGGGCCGCTGGGGTGCCCGTCTTCTTTTAGTTTTTTCGCCAGCGTTTCGGCCTGCAGTTCGCCCACTCGTTCGTTGTCGAAGGAGACGTAGGCAGCCACTTCGCTGTTTTCGATCAGGCGGTCGTAGCTGACCACCGGCACGCCCTGGGCATTGGCCCGTTCGGCGATCGCCGCCGCCGATTTCGAGTCCATCGGGTCGAGGACGAGGACTTCAGCGCCTTTGGTCAGCGCGGCTTCCCCCTGGGACTGCTGCTTTTCGGCATCGCCGCCGGCGTTGAAGTAGATCACTTCACATTCCGGGCACTTTTCTTCGACCGATTTTTCGAAGTCAGGCTTGTCGTTGGTTTCGTAGCGGGGGGTTTCGTTTTCCGGGAGCAGGAGGGCGATCGTGGCGCTGCCGCCGCCACCGCCGCCGCCACCTTCACCGCCGCCAGTCGTGTCGCTGCTGCTGCCGCAGCCGACCGCGACCAGAGCGATAACGGCAAGGCCCGCCACCGCGAACCAGACCCGAGAACTCAATGCTGACATCGGTTCCTCCTCTGTAGTTGCCCCCGCTCCCGCGAAGGTCACTACCCACCTTAAGCCCTTGTATGCACCAGGACCAGGGTTTTTTGTCCGAGGAGAGCGATTAGGCCGCGGCGGACAACGCGCGCTTGCTGCTGCGCCGTTTTGGCCTCGCCGGCTTGACCAGCTCACGCAGGAAGCTGCCGGTGTAGGAGCCGGGGACGGCGGCGACCTCCTCGGGGGTGCCGGTGGCGACGATCTCGCCGCCCGCTTCGCCTCCCTCGGGCCCGAGGTCGACCAGCCAGTCGGCGGTCTTGACCACGTCGAGGTTGTGCTCGATCACGACCACGGTGTTGCCGGCGTCGACCAGGCGGCCGAGGACGTCGAGCAGCCGCTGGACGTCGGCGAAGTGCAGGCCGGTGGTGGGCTCGTCGAGGATGTAGAGGGTGTCGCCGGTGGCGACTTTGGAGAGCTCGGTCGCCAGCTTCACCCGCTGCGCCTCGCCGCCGGAGAGCGTCGTCGCCGGCTGGCCGAGGCGGATGTAGCCGAGGCCGACGTCGTTCAGCGTGCGCAGGCGGCGGGCGATCTTCGGCACGTTCTCGAAGAACTCGACCGCCTCCTCGACCGACATCTCCAGCACGTCGGCGATGCTCTTGCCCTTGAAGCGGACCTCGAGCGTCTCGCGGTTGTAGCGCTTGCCGTGGCACTGCTCGCAGGGGACGTAGACGTCGGGCAGGAAGTGCATCTCGATCTTGATCTGGCCGTCGCCCTTGCAGACCTCGCAGCGGCCGCCCTTGACGTTGAAGCTGAAGCGGCCCGGCTTGTAGCCGCGCGCCCGCGCCTCCTGGGTCTGGGTGAAGATCTGGCGGATGTGGTCGAAGAGCCCGGTGTAGGTGGCCGGGTTCGAGCGCGGGGTGCGGCCGATCGGCGACTGGTCGATGTTGATGATCTTGTCGATCTGGCTGAGGCCGTCGACGCCGTCGTGGGCGCCGGGCCGCAGCTTCGCCTGGTGCAGGCGGTTGGCGACCGAATGGTGGAGCGTCTCGTTGACCAGGGTCGACTTGCCCGAGCCCGAGACGCCGGTGACGCAGCAGAAGACGCCGAGCGGAATCATCACGTCGACGTCCTTGAGGTTGTGTTCGCGGGCGCCGCGGACGACCAGCGTCCCGGTCGGCTCGCGCCGCTGCGCCGGCACCTCGATCTGTTTCTTCCCGGAGAGGTACTGCCCGGTCAGCGAGCTCGGGTTCTTGGCGACTTCCTTCGGCGTCCCCGCCGCGATCACGTGGCCGCCGTGTTCGCCCGCCCCGGGCCCGAGGTCGACCAGGTGGTCCGCGGCCATCATCGTCCCCTCGTCGTGCTCGACGACGATCACGGTGTTGCCGAGGTCGCGGAGGCGGTCGAGGGTGGCAATCAGCTTCTCGTTGTCGCGCTGGTGGAGGCCGATCGAGGGCTCGTCGAGCACGTACATCACCCCGACCAGGTGGGAGCCGATCTGGGTCGCCAGCCGGATCCGCTGCGCCTCACCGCCGGAGAGGGTGCGGGCCGACCGCGCCAGCGAGAGGTAGCCGATGCCGACGTTCTCGAGGAAGGAGAGGCGCTCGGTGATCTCGCGCACGATCAGCCGCGCGATCGCCTTCTCGGTCTCGGTCATCTCCAGATCGTTGATCCACTTGGAGGCGGCGTGGGCGGAGAGGTCGCTGTACTCGGCGATCGAGAGGCCGCCGACCTTGACCGCGAGGCTCTCCGGCCGCAGGCGGGCGCCGTGGCAGGCGGGGCAGGGCTGCTCGGCCATGTAGCCCTCGATCCGCTCGCGGTTTGACTCCGAGTCGGTCTCCTCGTAGCGCCGCTGCAGGTTGTTGACGATCCCCTCGAAGCGGACCTTGTAGGAGCGGCGGCGGCCGAAGCGGTTGGTGTAGGAGACGTGGTGGCGCTCGTCGCCGGTGCCGTAGAGGAAGATCTCCTTCTCCTCCTGGGAGAGCTTCGACCAGGGCTTGTCGACGTCGACGTCGTAGGCCTCGGCGACCGAGGCGATCAGCCGCTTCCAGTAGGCGCTGATGCCGCGGTTCCAGGGCTGGAGCGCCCCCTCGGCCAGCGACAAGGTCGGGTCCGGCACGACCAGTTCGGGGTCGATAACCCGCTGGAAACCGAGGCCGTGGCAGCGGTCGCAGGCGCCGTGGGGCGAGTTGAAGGAGAAGATCCGCGGCTCCAGCTCCGGGATCGAGGTGCCGCAGTTGAGACAGGCGAACTGCTCGCTGAACAGCATCACCTCGCCCTCCTGCGGCCCGGAGACGATCTCGACTTCGATCAGCCCCGCGGCGAGCCCCGCGGCCGCCTCAACCGACTCCGAGAGCCGCCGCCGCAGCTCCGATTTCATCACCAGGCGGTCGACGACGATCGCGACGTCGTGTTTGTACTTCTTGTCGAGGGAGATGTCCTCGTCGAGGCGGCGCAGCTCACCGTCGATCTTGGCCCGCGAGTAGCCCTCGAGGCGCATCTGGTCGAGCAATTTCCCGTACTCGCCTTTGCGGCCGCGGACGACCGGCGCCATCACCATGAATTTGGTCCCGTCCTCCAGCGTCATCAGCCGGTCGACGATCTGCTCCTGCGTCTGGCCGGTGATCTCCTCGCCGCACTCAGGGCAGTGCGGGGTGCCGATCCGCGCCCAGAGCAGCCGCAGGTAGTCGTAGATCTCGGTCACGGTGCCGACCGTCGAGCGCGGGTTGCGAGAGGTCGTCTTCTGGTCGATCGAGATCGCCGGCGAAAGACCCTCGATCGAGTCCACATCCGGCTTCTCCATCAGCCCGAGGAACTGCCGCGCGTACGCCGACAGCGACTCCACATACCGCCGCTGCCCCTCGGCGTAGATCGTGTCGAAGGCAAGGCTCGACTTGCCGGACCCGGAAAGGCCGGTGATGACGATCAGCGCGTCGCGAGGCAGCTCAAGGTCAATGTCCTTGAGGTTGTGCTCGCGGGCGCCGGAGATAACGATTCGCTCAGAGGCAGCCACTCACCACGATTCTAGCCAGGCGAACAGATGTTCCCTCCAGGCATAAAGGAAGCGGTGCGCCTTTTCCCCGCTATAGGGGGATAAGGCGCACCGCTTGGGAGCAAGCCCGTCCGGGGCTACGCCGACTCGGGCTCCGGCTCCCGCACCCGCGGCAGCCAGCCGAGGAACTTCGGCAGGTACCAGTTGCGCTCGCCGAGCAGCTTCATCGCCGCCGGCAGCATCACCGCCCGCACGATCGTCGCGTCGATCAGGACCGCGACGGCGAGGCCGACGCCCATCTCCTTCATGTCGAGGATGCTGAGGGTGGCGAAGACGGAGAACACCGCCACCATCACCACCGCGGCGCTGGTCACCGTCCCGGCGGTCGCGGTGATCCCGCGCTGCACCGCCTCCTCGGTACTCATCCCCCGGTCGACGTACTCGCGGACCCGGCTGAGGATCAGCACGTGGTAGTCCATCGAGAGGCCGAAGAGGATGACGAAGAGGAACATCGGCAGCCAGGAGCTGACGCCGCCGTTGGCGTGGAAGCCCAGCAGCGACTCCCCCAGCCCGTTCTGGAAGACCAGGACGAGGACTCCGTAGGCCGCCCCCACCGAGAGCAGGTTGAGCAGGATCGCCTTGATCGGGACGACGATCGAGCGGAAGGTGATCAGCATCAGCAGGAAGGCGAGACCGAGCACGAAGGCGAAGACGATCGGCAGGCGCTGGGCCAGCAGGTCGTTGAAGTCCTTCGATTCGGCCGCCTGGCCGCCGACGTTGACCTCGGCGCCGGACCCGGCGAAGGCCGCCGGCACCAGATCCGCGCGAACTGCTTCCATCGCCTGGGTCGCGGCGGAGTCGCTGCCGCTGCCGACGGTCGGGATCGCCACCGAGGCGACGCTGCCGTCGCGGCTGGTTTCGACTTCGACCTTCCCACTGACCTGCGGGTCGGCTTCGGCCCTGCGGACGAGATCGTCGATCGCGGCCGCGACCGGACCGGAGGAGACGTCGTCGGCCTCGACGACCACCGTCGCCCCCGCCGCTTCGCCGGGGAAGGCAGCGGTGATGCGATCGTAGGTCTGGACAACCGGGATGTCGCGCGGCAGGTCCTCCGCCCCGCTCACCTTCGTCTGCAGCGAGAGCGCCGGCACCGCCAGGGCGACCAGGAAGGCGCCGGAGACGGCGAGCGAGAGCGCCGGCCGGCGCATCACCCGCTCGATCACCGCGCTCCAAACCGAGCGGCCGGAGCGGCGACGGCGCAGGCGCGCCAGGAACGGCACCCGGCCGCGTTCGACCCGGTCACCGAGCTTCGAGAGCACCGCCGGCAGGACCGAGATCGAGGCGAACATCGCCACCGCGACCACGGTCATCGTCCCGACCGCGAACGAGGTGAAGGTCGGCGAGCCGCTGAACAGCATCCCGGCCATCGCCGCGATCACCGTCAGGCCGGAGACGAGCACCGCCCGCCCCGAGGTGGCCGCCGCCGCCTCCAGGGCCGCGGTCGCCGATCGTCCCGCCCGTCGCTCTTCGCGCTCGCGGCGCATGTAGAAGAGCGAGTAGTCGACGCCGACCGCGAGACCGACGAGGACGACGACCGAGGCGACGTTCTGGTCCATCGGCACCAGCTGACTCGGCAGCGCCAGCAGGCTGACCGTGGCGAGCACGGCCGAGAAGCCGATCAGCAGCGGCACCAGGGCCGCAACCAGGGCACCGAAGGCCAGCAGCAGGATCACCAGGGTGATCGGCAGGGAGGTCGTCTCCGCCTTCTTCAGGTCTTCGCTGAAGACCTCTTCCAGGGCTTTGCCGGCGCTGGCGCCGCCGAACTGTTCGACCCGGACGACGGGATGGGCGGCCTGCACCGCCGCGGTCGCGGCGAGGCTGGCCCCGACCCATTCTTCGGCCTGGTCTGCGGTTCCGGGAACCTGGAATTCGACCAGGGCGGTATGGCCGTCGGCCGAAACCTGGCCGCCGCCATCGGCCGGCGAGCTGAGGTGCGTCACCGACGGCAGCGCCGCCAGCTTTCGCGTTGCTTCGTCGACCGCCTCGTCGAAGGCCGGGTCGCCGGCGCTGAGCTTCTCGCCCTGGACCATCACCATCTCGTCGCTGGGAGTGAGGTCGGCCTTTTCCAGGGCCAGGGCAGCGCGCCCGGAATCGCCGGCGCCGGCTTCGGCGTCGGTCAGCTGCTTGGTTCCGATCGCGCCGCCGAGGGCGACGGAGACGACGACGAAGGCGATCCAGCCGAGGATCGCGATCCTGCGGTGGGCCGCGCTCCAGCGGGCGGCCCGGGCGGCGATGTTGCGTTTGGCTTGCATGGGGTTCCTTTCGGTCGGGTTGGGTGAGACCGCCCCAGACTCCCAACGCGAGGACCCCGCTCCAATGCGGCTGGCAGGCGTCTGCAGGTGCGGTCTGCCGCGCCGAAAGGTGTGGCTACCCGTACCCCTGAGGGCCGCGGTTTGCAGGAGAATCGACCGCGTGCCCAAGACCGTTCTGATCGTCGACGACCACCCCGGCTTCCGCGCCAGCGCCCGGCGCATGCTCGAGGCCGGCGGCTATGCGGTCGTCGGCGAGGCGGGGGACGGCGAGGAGGCAATCGCCGCCGCCGAGGCGCTGGCGCCCGACCTGGTCCTGCTCGACGTGCAGCTGCCCGATCGCGACGGCTTCGAGGTGGCGGCGCGGCTACAGGAGCTCGAGCCCTCGCCCGAGGTCGTCCTCACCTCCAGCCGCGACCGCGCCGACTTCGGCGACGCGATCGCCGAGAGCCCCGCCCGCGGTTTCATCGCCAAGGCCGAGCTCTGCGCCCCGGCGCTGGCGGAGCTGGTCGGATGATCGGACTGCGGCGCGCCCTGGTCGGGCTCGGCATCCTCGCCTTCCTCCTCGGTCTCCTCGTCGCGGCCCTGATCATGACCAGCGACCACGCCAGCCCCCGCGGGCTGCTGCTGGCGCTCGTCCTCGCCGCCGGCTGGAGCTTCGCCTTCACCGGCCTCTACGCCTGGGACCGGCGCCCGAGCAACAACACCGGCCCGCTGATGACCGCCGCCGGCTTCTCCTGGTTCTTCCAGGGGCTCTCCGCCTCCAACAACGAATGGGTCTTCGCGCTCGGGATCCTCGGCCAGAACCTCCCCTTCGCGATCCTCCTCCAGCTCCTCGTCACCTTTCCCTCGGGCCGGCTGCGGACGCGGCCACAGGTCGTCGCCGTCGCGCTCGCCTACCTGGCGGTCGGCCCGCTGAACCTCGTCTGGGCGCTGTTCACCGACCCGAGCACGCAGAGCGGCTGCGAAGGCTGCCCGGGGAACCCGATCCTGATCGGCGGCGCCGAAGGGGTGGCGGGGGCGATCAACGCCATCCAGGTGGTCGGCGGCAGCGTCTCGATCGCGATCGCGATCTGGCTCCTCTACCGCAGCTGGCGCAGCAGCGCCGCCACCGAGCGGCGGGTCCTCACCCCCGTCTTCGCCACCGGCGGTACCGCCTTCGCGATCCTCCTGGTGCAGCTGGTCGTCGGCGAACTCGGCGCCCCCCACACCTTCCAGGTGGTCACCTTCATCACCGCAGTTGCGATCTTCACCTGCCTCCCGTTCGCCTTCCTGCTCGGCTTGCTGCGCTCCCGGATCGGCCGCGCCGAGGAAGTCAGCACCGCCCTCACCGCCGAGAACCAGCAGCTGACGGCGGAGCTCGAGGCCAAGGTCGAGGAGCTGCGGGCCTCGCGGCACCGGATCGTCGAAGCCGGCTACGCGGAACGGCGGCGGGTCGAGCGCGACCTCCACGACGGCGCCCAGCAGCGGCTGATGGCGCTGACGATGACCCTGCGCCTGGCGCGCGAAAAGCTCGCCGGCGACCCCGCCGCGAGCGCCGACCTGCTCGACGAGGCGATGGAGGAGCTGAGCTCGGCGACCGCCGAGCTGCGCGAATTCGCCCGCGGCATCCACCCGGTGGTGCTCAGCGACCGCGGCTTGGCGGCGGCGCTGAACGGGCTCGCGGAACGCTCGCCGGTGCCGGTCGAGATCTCCGCCGCGCCCGCTGAGAGGCTGCCGATGCCGGTGGAGTCCGCCGCCTACTTCGTCGTCGCCGAGTCGCTCACCAACGTCGCCCGCTATGCCGGGGCGGAGCTGGCGACGGTGCGGGTGGAGCGGCGCAACGGCAACCTCGAGGTCGAGATCTCCGACGACGGCGCCGGCGGCGCCGATCCCGACGCGGGCACCGGCCTGCGCGGTCTCGCCGACCGGGTCGCCGCCCTCGACGGCAGCTTCGACGTGCGCAGTGAGACCGGCAGAGGAACGACGGTGGAGGCGCGGATCCCGTGCGAGTAGTCGTCGCCGACGACTCGACCCTGCTGCGCGAGGGGGTGGTGCGCCTGCTCGAAGAGGCGGGGATCGAGGTCGCCGGTCAAGCGGGCGACGCCGAGGAGCTGTTGCGCAAGGTGCGAGCGCACAAGCCCGACGTCGCCGTCGTCGACGTGCGGATGCCGCCGACCCACACCGACGAGGGGCTGCGCGCCGCCCGCGAGATCCGCGCCGAGCTGCCGGAGATCGGGGTGTTAGTGCTCTCGCAGTACGTCGAAGTCGCCTACGCGCGCGAGCTCCTGGCCGAGAGCGCCGAGGGGCTCGGCTACCTGCTCAAGGACCGGGTCGCCGACGTCGAGGCGCTGACCGACGCGGTGCGCCGGGTCGGCGAAGGCGGCTCGGCGCTCGACCCCGAGGTCGTCTCGCAGATGCTCGGCCGCCGGCGCCGCGACGACCCGCTGGCGGAGCTGACGCCGCGCGAGCGCGAGGTCCTGGGACTGATGGCCGAGGGCCGCTCGAACGCGGCGATCGCCGCCGAGCTGGTGGTGACCGAGCGCGCGGTGGAGAAGCACGTCACCGGCATCTTCGCCAAGCTCGAGCTCAGCACCAGCGGCGAGGACCACCGCCGGGTGCTGGCGGTGCTCCGCTTCCTCGACCAGGACTCCTAAGCCGGAGCGCGGCAGAGGTTATGCACCGATAGGGGTGAGAAACCTCTGCCGCCCTAGCCGAGAGCTGCAGCGAGCCGCCGACGGTAAGCCTTCGCCTCGGGCCAGGCCGGATCCTCGACGAGGATCCCGACGATGGCGCGGCGCAGATCCTCCCGGTTGCCCTCCTCGGCGTCGGCGAGAGCGCCGAGAAGCGCGTCCAGGGCCGCCTCGCGCTCGCCACGGTCGAAGGCAGCGAAGGCCTCGGTGCCGACCCCCGCCTTGGCGAGGCGGACGCGGGCAGCGATGCCGGCGGCGGCGAAGTCGTTCTCGTGGGCGGCCACCGCTTCCAGCGCCTCGTCTTCGGCCCCGCGCTCGAGCCGTGCCTTCGCCAGGGCCACGGCGATGTCGGCCCGCCCCGGCTCCGCTTCGGCCGCCTCGCGCAGCGAGAGCTCGTCACCGGCCGCCAGCAGCTCGTCGGCCCGCGACGGCACCAGCCCGTCGAAGAAGGCCTCGACTTTCGCCGGCGGCAGCGCCCCGACGAACTCGTCGATCACGGCGCCGTCCCGGAACGCCTTCACCGCGGGGATGCCCTGGACCCCGAACTGCGCGCCGAGGCTCTGGTTGGAGTCGACGTCGACCTTGGCCAGGACCACCTTCCCCGCCCGCGCCGCCTCGGCCCGTTCAAGTGCCGGGCTCAGCGCCTTGCAGGGACCGCACCAGTCGGCCCAGAAGTCGACCACGACGGGCAGCCGGCGAGAGCGCTCAACCACCTCGCCCGCGAAGGTCGCTTCGGTGACGTCGACTGGCACGGCCCCAAATTTACCGGGCGCCGTGTGGCGCCTATGTGACTTCGAGGTTCACCAGCACCCCCGAGAACGCTTCGAATATGAGGGAGCCGGACAGTTTCGCGGTCGTAACTTTCGGGCAGAGTCCCCCATCGGCTGAGGCGGCAAGTTTCACGTTGAAGCTGGCTGTTACCCCTGTTGCGAACGGTTTTATGTCTTTGTATGTAATTCCGGTCAGGCTTTTCTGAGTTCCGATTGTGACCGTACAGAAGTTATGGATGATTTCGATCGGCACCGCGCCACAGAGTAGGTCCGCTGTCTGCTCCGTAGTTTCAACCGTGCCTTTGGCCACATAGAGATCAAAGGCGCACCCGTTGACTTTGATGGTCACCTGATTCGCAACTCCGCCTGTTGTTTTGCAATTAGCCACGGACGGGACGATTTCCAGGAATTTGGCGGTTTCCGCTTCGGTCGTGGTGTCCCATTTGGAGGTTTCGCAGATGATCCCCGTCGCCCCTTCCACCGAGAACTCCATGACGTGGGTGAGGTCCTGCTTGCCGGTAATGCTCGCCCCTGCAACTTTGGGCGTGGCCCAATGACCTTCCCTGTTGCTCGCCGATGCCGACATCACGACGACCGTTACAGCCGCCACAGCTGCGAGCAGGGACAGGCCTAGAAGCTTGCGTTTGAGACTCATGCTGAGGTCCTTTCCAAGGGGATGAACCTCCAGCCATAACTTCGGCGAGACTTTTAGTCAAGCTTTGTTAAGTATTCACGCGCCCGCCGTCATCCCATCGAGGTCGCGGCGGAGCTCGCGGATCTCGTCGCGGATCCGGCCCGCCTCCTCGAAGCGAAGGTCGTCGGCGGCGGCGAGCATCTCCTCCTCGAGAGTGACGATCGTCTTCTCCAGCTCCTCGGGGGAGGCGAATTCCTCGGCCCGTTTGCGCCGCCGTTTGCGCGGCGCCCGGTCCTCCATCGCCAGGAACTCGGACATCTCGGAGATGCCTTTGCGCACGGTCTCCGGGGTGATCCCGTGCTCCTCGTTGTAAGCGAGCTGGATTGCCCGGCGGCGGTCGGTCTCCCGCATCGCCGCCCGCATCGCCTCGGTCTCCTTGTCGGCGTACATCACCACCCGCCCGTTGACGTTGCGGGCGGCGCGGCCGATCGTCTGCACCAGGCTGGTCTCGCCGCGGAGGAAACCCTCCTTGTCGGCGTCGAGGATCGCCACCAGCGAGACCTCGGGCAGGTCGAGCCCCTCACGCAGGAGGTTGACGCCGACGAGGACGTCGTACTCGCCCAGCCGCAGCTCGCGGATGATCTGGATCCGTTCCAAGGTGTCGACCTCGGAGTGCAGGTAGCGGACCTTGACCCCGTACTCGAGCAGGTAGGCGGTCAGGTCCTCGGCCATTTTCTTAGTCAGCGTCGTCACCAGGGTGCGCTCTTTGTTCGCCGCCACCCGCTTGACCTCATTCATCAGGTCGTCGATCTGGTTCTTCGTCTCGCGCAGCTCGATCTCGGGGTCGACGATCCCGGTCGGGCGGACGATCTGCTCGACGGTGCGGGTCGCTTCGGCCTTCTCGAACGGCCCCGGCGTCGCCGAGACCATCACCAGCTGGTCCACCCGGGCGAGGAACTCATCGAATTTGAGTGGCCGGTTGTCCATCGCCGAGGGCAGCCGGAAGCCGAAGTCGACCAGCGACCGCTTGCGGGACTGGTCGCCCTCGTACATGCCGCCGATCTGCGGGATCGTCTGGTGGGACTCGTCGACGAAGACGACGAAGTCGTCTGGGAAGTAGTCGATCAGGGTGTGAGGCGGGCTGCCGGCCGGGCGCCCGTCGAGGATCCGCGAGTAGTTCTCGATCCCGGAGGTGAAGCCGAGCTCCTTGATCATCTCCAGGTCGTACATCGTCCGCTGCCGCAGCCGGTGGGCCTCGAGCTGTTTGCCTTCGGCTTCCAGTTCGGCCGTCCGCGATTCCAGTTCGGCGCGGATCTCGTCAACGGCGCGGTCGACCGTCTCGTCTTTGGTCACGTAGTGCGACGCCGGCCAGACCGAGACGTGGTCGATCACGTCCAGCACCTCGCCGGTGAGCGGGTCGAAGTGCTGGATCCCCTCGATCTCGTCGCCGAAGAGGGCGATCCGGTAGGCCGACTCGGCGTAGGAGGGCATGATCTCCAGCACCTCACCGCGAACCCGGAAGGCGCCGCGGCCCAGCACCTGGTCGTTGCGCTGGTACTGCATCTTCACCAGCTTGCGGAGGACGTCGTCGCGGTCGATTTCCTCGCCGACCTTGAACAGCTGCATTTTTTCGTTGTAGACCTGGGGCGAGCCGATGCCGTAGATGCAGGAGACCGAGGCGACGATGATCACGTCGCGGCGGGCGAACAGCGCCGCGGTGGCGGCATGGCGGAGGCGGTCGATCTCGTCGTTGATCGAGGAGTCCTTCTCGATGTAGAGGTCCTGCGCCGGCACGTAGGCCTCAGGCTGGTAGTAGTCGTAGTAGGAGACGAAGTACTCGACCGAGTTCTTCGGGAAGAACTCGCGGAACTCGTT
The DNA here is from genome assembly GCA_035688955.1 of Solirubrobacterales bacterium. Lineage (GTDB taxonomy): Bacteria > Actinomycetota > Thermoleophilia > Solirubrobacterales > 70-9 > VAYN01. Next base: position 70,727 of record DASSMJ010000044.1, read on the forward strand.
GCAGAGCTGCGCGGCCAAGGTCTTGTTGTGGGCGATCACCAGCGAGGGGCGCTGCACCTCGGCGATCGTCGCCGCCATCGTGAAGGTCTTGCCGGTGCCGGTGGCGCCGAGCAGGGTCTGGAAGCGGTCGCCCCCGCGCAGGCCCTCCGCCAGCCCCGCGATCGCCTTCGGTTGGTCCGCCGTCGGGGTGTAGGCGGGGTTCAGCTTGAAATCCGGCACGAAGAAGAAAATAGCTGGCGCGTATCCTGGGCTTCTGATGCGACCCCTCCGCGCCGCTCTGGCGGCCTTCTTCACCTTCACCGGGACGATGCACTTCCTCCGCCCGCGCTTCTTCGAAGCGATCGTGCCGCCTTCGATCGAAGCTCAGAAGAAGGAGGTGGTGGCGATCAGCGGTGTCGCCGAGATCGCCGGCGCCGCCCTGGTCCTCCACCCCGCCTCGCGCCGGCTCGGCCGCTGGTGGCTGCTGGCGCTGCTAATCGCCGTCTTCCCCGCCAACGTCCACATGGCGGTCAACCCGGAGCAGATCCGCGGCCTCGACATGCGCAAATTCCCGCGCTGGGCGCTGTGGGCGCGGCTCCCCCTGCAGCCGCTGGCGATGCTCTGGGTCTGGCGCGCGACCCGCGCTTAGCGCCCTCGCGTCGCGGCCGACCTGGCCGCCTCCCTTTAGCTGCCAATAGAGTGCAGGTATGGACAAACGCGACCGCTTTGCCGTAAACCTCCGCCGCGCCCGCGAAGCCGCCGGAATCTCGCAGGAAGTGCTGGCCGAGCGCTGCGAGCTCCACCGCACCGAGGTCTCACTGCTCGAGCGGGGCGGCCGCGAACCGCGGCTGGGCACGATGGTGAAGCTCGCGGTTGCCCTCGGCACCACCCCGGAAGCGCTCTGCGACGGGATCGCCTGGGACCCGAAAGGGCGCGAGTTCAAGATCGACACGCCGAGCTGAGCCTGTCGCTTTAGTGGCCTCATGGGCCAGTAAAGCGACACCGGTCTACGGCAAAAATTCTTCGAGAATGTCGCCGGCGGGCCCGAGGAAGCTGTTGACGTTGCCGAGGACCGATTCGGCGTCGTTGACAAGTTCGATCGCCTGGTCGAGCGGGATTTGCTGGACGGTCTCCCGCAGCGGAACGGCGATCAGCGGGCTCAAGGCGCCGGCTTCTTCGGCGTCGTCGACCGCCCGCACCAGGCCGGCCCGGATCGCCTTCGCCAGCTTTTCGTCGTCGATCCCGTACTTCTTGGTGAAGCGTTCGCGGGCCTCGGGCGTCGCCAGCGCCCGTGCCAGGGTCTCGCGGGAGACGCCGAGCTGGCAGGCGGCGCCGTCAAGCGCCGAGACCGAGAACTGGTTGGCGATTTCCGAGAGGCTCTGCGGGTTGCTCCAGGGGCGCGGCTGGCAAGGGTTCTGGACCTGCTCCGGCTCATACGAGGAGCCGCCGGCGGCCAGATAGGCGCCGACCAGGAGCAGCGAGGCCACGATCGAGCCCAGGACCAGCACCCGTCCCCTCACAGCTCCACCTCCCGCGAGAGGCCGATCGGGAACAGCGCGATCAGGCCCAGCAGCGCCGCGAGGATGAACGAGGTGCTGAAGGCGTGGGTGGCGCCGCGGTCGAGCTGATCCTGCAGTTCGCTCTGCAGCTGTTCGACTTCGGACCGCTCAGCGGAGTCTTCGGGCAGGGGCTCGAAGGCGGGGCCGATCGTCGGCACCTTGCCCCGCTCTTCTTCCAGGCGGTCGCTGACCTTTTCGGCGAGGTCGAGCTTCAGCAGCGGGTTGATCGGCGAGTCGAGGATCACGGCGGTGCCGGCGTCGATCGCGTCGTGGCGCTGCTGGTCGATTTCGGCGGTGAAGATCGGCGTCAGCGCCAGCAGCCCGATGACGACGCCGGCATGGCGGGCGGAGATCGTCCAGCCTCCGTGGATCGCCTGCGGGGCGCGGCCGCCGAGCGCCGTCTCGGTCAGGGCCGAGAGGACCAGAGACAAGCCGACACCGACCAAGATCTGGGGTGGCAGGGTCAGCACGATCGTCGCCTTCGGCAGGAAGGCGAGGCCGGCGAGTCCGCCGGAAACGAGGATCGCTCCGGCGGCCGCGCGCGGGCGCGCCTCGGGCACCAGATCGGCCAGCTTGCCGCCGGCGACCGCCGCCAAAGGCATGACGGTGACCACCAGCGCCGCGACGATCGGGCTCAGGCGCCAGCCTTCGATCAGCAGCAGGACGAGCAGGAAGAGCGCCGCGGCGATCGCCGCCGAGATCATCGCCAGCGCCAAGTTCGCCCAGAGGTGCGGGCGGCCGGTGCGGCGCAGCTCGGGCTCGATCACGCCGGTCGCCATCTCGTGTTTGGCGACCGAGAGGATCGGCACCGCCGCCGCCAGTGCGATCGGAACCTGGATCAGGAAGATCGACTGCCAGGAGACGAGCTCGGTCAGCAGGCCGCCGACCGCCGGTCCCAGCGCCGCCCCGGTTGCCCCGGCCGCCGCCCAGACCGTCGCCGCCCGCCGCTCCGAGCCGACCGTTGCCGGCAGCAGCTCCAGGGCCGCGGTCACCGCGAGGGCGCCACCGAGCGCCTGCACGCAGCGGGCGGCGATCAGGGTCGTCAGCTCGTCGGCGAGGCCGCAGGCGAGGCCGGCGCCGGCGAAGATCGCCAACCCGACCGCAGCGGCGCGCCCGGGCCCGGTGCGCCGCGCCAGCAGCGCCGCCGGCACCGCCGCCAGCGCCATCACCAGGTTGAAGGAGACGAGGACCCAGGTGACGCCGGAGATGCTCGTGTCCAGTTCCCGGTAGATGTCCGGCAGGGCGAGGACGACGATCGAGGAGTCGGCGAGGACTACCCCCACCGCGAGGGCGAGGGCGGCGACGCGCGGCCTGGGGGCGCCGGGGTTAATAGCCGAGCTCCCGGGCGTATTCGTGGCGGTACTCCCGCCGCTTCTCCAACACCTCTTCGACGTAGGCGCGGGTTTCGGGGAAGGGGATCGCCTCAACGGTGAGGTCGGCCCCACCCCACTTGTCGGCGTTGCCCGGGCCGGCGTTGTAGGCGGCAAGGGCCGCCGCCTCGTCACCGTCGTAGCGGTCGAGCAGTTCCCGCAGCAGGAAAGTTCCGTAACGGATGTTGATTTCCGGGTCTCCCAGGTCCTTCAGTTCGAAGCTCGTAGCTTCGCTGTTCCGGGCGATCGTGTCAGCCGCTTCGGGAGTGATCTGCATTAAGCCGCGCGCCCCGGCACTCGATTCCTGGTCCTCGAACTTCGACTCGGAGTAGATGACCGCGGCGATCAGCGCCGCGTCGACGCCCTTTTCGGCGGCCTGCTGGCGGATCACGTCCTCGTGGCGCAGCGGCAGCGTCAGCTCCTTGATCGCGTGGTCGAAGGTGCCGTTGGCGATCAGGAAGGCGAGGAGGAGCCCGGCGAGGACGGCGATGCCGCCGAAGGCGGCGCGGCGGCGGCGGGCCCGGACCTTGCGCCTCATCGGCGCAGCTTGGCGAGCAGGGCGGACAATTCCCGCTCCAGGTCCTCGACCGAGCCGTCGTTGGCGACCACGTGCTCGGCCCGCTCGGCCTTCTCCTGCTGCGGCAGCTGCCGCGCCTCCCGCTCGTCGACCAGGGCGTGGCCGCGGGCGGCGGCGCGCTCGCGGCGCACCTCGTCGGCGGTGACGACGGCGACGGTGGTGTCGAAGACCTTGTCGCTGCCCGCCTCGAAGAGGAGCGGGACCTCGACCACGGCGACCTCGGTATCCGCCGGCAGGGAGAGCAGCCATTCCGCCGTCCGCCGCTGGACCAGCGGGTGGATCTGCTGCTCGAGCCAGCTCAGCTGCTCGGGGTCGGCGAAGACGATCTCACCGATCTTGGCGCGGTTGACGACTCCGTCTACGACAACCTCCGGCCCCCAGCGCTCGACCAGCCGGGCGCGCAGCTCCTCGCTTTCCAGCAGTTCGTGGACGACCGCGTCGCTGGAGAGCGTCGCCACTCCCAGGCGCGCGAAAGCCTTCAGCGCCTCCGACTTCCCGGCCGCAATGCCGCCGGTGAGGCCGATCTTGACTGGCGCCACGGGCGCCGCTCAGCTCTGGTCGGGCTCGCTCGTCTGCGCGTCGTCGCTGGTCGACTCGCTACCAGCGCCCGGCGCATCCTCGACCGATTCAGCGGGCTCCTCGGTCGTCCCTTTCTCCTCCGCGACCGGAGCGGGCTCAGCGTCCTCGGAAGCCTCAACCTCGGCGGGCAGATCTCCAGGAGCCTCTTCGGACGGCTGCTCCTCGGAAGGGGCCTCGTCGGCAGGAGCCTCGTCGGCAGGAGCCTCTTCGGACGGCTGCTCCTCAGCGGCGGGCTCGGCGCTCTGTTCGGCCTGCGCGATCTGTTCGCCCAGGCCGGCCATCGCCATGTTCTGCCCCTCGACCCGCTTGATGCTGAGCGAGAGGCGGCGCCGCTCTTCGTCGATCTCGAGGATCTTGACGTTCAGCTTCGAACCCGGCTCGACAACTTCGCTCGGGTTCTCCACGTGGTGGTCGGCAAGCTCGGAGATATGCACCAGGCCCTCGACCCCGGGAAGGATTTCGACGAAGGCGCCGAAGGCGACGACCTTGGTCACGGTCCCCTCCAGCACGTCGCCGCCGCGGTGGGTGCTGATGACGCGCTGCCAGGGGTCCTCCTGGGTCTGCTTGAGACCGAGGGAGATGCGCTGGCGGTCGCGATCGATGTCGAGGACTTTGATCCGCACGTCGTCGCCGATCGAGACGACTTCGGAGGGATGGTTGACGTGGCTCCAGGAAAGCTCGGAAATGTGGATCAGGCCATCGATCCCGTCGAGGTCGACGAAGGCGCCGAAATCGACGATGTTGGAGATCTTGCCCTCCACGACCTGGCCGGGCTCGAGCCGGCCGAGGATCTGCTCGCGGACCTCTTTGCGCTCCTCCTCGAGGACCGCGCGGCGCGAGAGGACGACGTTGTTGCGGCTGCGGTTGAGCTCGATGACTTTGCACTCGAGCGTCTGGCTCATGAACTCGTCGAGGTTGTGGACGCGGCGGATGTCGACCAGCGAGGCGGGCAGGAAGCCGCGCACCCCGAGGTCGAGGATGAGACCGCCCTTGACGACCTCGATCACGCTGCCCTCGACCGGTTCGCCCGAGTCGGCAGCGACCTCGATCCGGCGCCAGGCCTTCTCGAAACGGGCGCGCTTCTTGGAGAGGATCAGGCGGCCCTCGGCGTCCTCCTTGGTGAGGACCAGGGCGTCGATCTCCTCGCCGAGCTCGACCTCTTCGTGCGGGTCGACCGACTTGCGGATCGAAAGCTCGCCCGACGGGATGACGCCCTCGGCCTTGTAGCCGATGTCGACGAGCACCTCGTCTTTGTCGATCCGGACGACTTTGCCTTTG
>DASSMJ010000045.1:0-72835 GCA_035688955.1 Solirubrobacterales bacterium
CGGCTCTGCTCGGCAGCACCGCACCCGAGCAGCGGAACAGCAGCCCACCGGCTACGAGTTCCCGCACCGCCCTTTCGATGGCATCGCGTTTCGCGAAGTCCTCAGAGCCGCCCAGTTCGCGGATCAGGTCCGAGAGCCGGAGGGTCTGAGGAAACGTCTCTACGAGATGGACGAGAACTGCTTGTTCGTCTCGCAGGTCTTCGGCAGCGTTCGTTGCTGCCTTAGGCTGGTCGTGCATCAGGGAGTCACGCTCCTTGGTGTCACGGCCGGGGGCTGTTTGCGCAGTCGCCCGGCCATTTGTTGATTGGGCCGGGGAACGTAGGGCTAGGTCAGGACGGATTTTTCGCGCTACAGAGCGGAAAAGTCGTACCCCCTATGAAGGGATACATGCCCTAATAGGTCACATATAGTCACCCCCATGGACGAGGTCTTCAAAGCACTGGCCGACCCCACCCGCCGCGAGCTGCTCGACCAGCTCTTCGCGCGGGACGGGCAGACGCTGAGCGCCCTGGAGGGGCGGTTGCCGATGTCCCGCTTCGGCGTGATGAAGCACCTGAAGGTGCTCGAGGAGGCGGGCCTGGTGACGACGCGGAAACGCGGGCGCGAGAAATTGCACTACCTGAACCCCGTCCCGATCCGGCTGATCCACGACCGCTGGGTCAGCAAGTACGCGCAGCCTTGGGCCTCGGCCCTCAGCGAGCTGAAGCGGGACATCGAGAACGACGAGAACCAGGAGGACGAACGATGAACGAGGAGCAGACCTACGCGGTGGTCGGCGGGCGCGGCGCGATGACCGTGTTCGAGATCTACATCAAGACGACGCCGGAGAAGCTTTGGGAGGCGATCACCAGCGAGCAGATGCGCAGGCGCTACAGCTTCGGGGTCGCGACCGCCTCCGACTGGACCGAGGGGAGCAAGTACCGCTCTTCGGTGCCGGGCGTGATCGACATCGCTGGCGGCGAGAACCTCGAGGTCGACCCGCCGCGGCGGCTGGTCCAGAGCTTCGACGCGCTCTGGAGCGAGGACGTCCAGCGCGAGGGCACCTCGCGGGTGACCTGGGAGATCGAGCCGGTCGGCACCTCCTGTCGACTGCGGGTAACGCACGACCAGCTCGGCGAGAGCGCCAACAGCGAACTGTATGGCGGCTGGCCGATGATCCTCTCCGGGCTGAAGACCCTCCTGGAGACCGGGGAGGATCTCGATACCCCCGGGTCGTTGCGCTACTCCGGCGCTGCCGGGAGCTGATCGAGCTCCGCCACCAGAGCCTCGACGCGGGCGGCGATCTCATCGCGGGTCGCGCGTACCGCGTCGAGCGGCTGGCCCTTGGGGTCGGCCAGGTCCCAGTCGAGGTAGCGGCGGCCGGGGATGTAGGGGCACTCGTCGCCGCAGCCCATCGTCACCACCACGTCCGCCCACTCGGCGTCCTCGTCGGTGAGGCGCCGGGGCGTGCGGTCGCCGATCTCGATCCCGAGCTCCCGCATCGCTGCCGCCACCTCGGGGTGGACCCGCTCGCCCGGAGTCGTGCCGGCCGAACGGGCCTTGTGCCGCCCGCCGGCAGCGCGTTCGAACAGCGCCTGGCTCATCTGCGAGCGGCCGGCGTTGTGGAGGCAGACGAAGAGCGCGTTAGCCAAGCCACTCCCCGAGTGAGTCCAGCGCTCCCGGGACGACGTAGTAGTAGGCCCAGAGACCGCGCCGCTCGGAGTCGACCACCCCCGCCTCCCGCAGCACCTTGAGGTGGTGGGAGACGGTCGGCTGCGAGAGGTCGAAGAGGGGGACGAGCTCGCAGACGCAGACCTTGCCCGCGTGCTTGCGCAGGACGTCGACGATCTGCAGGCGGATCGGGTCGCCGAGGGCCTTGGCGATCACCGCCATCCGCTCTGCCTGTTCCCGGGAGATGTCGGGGAGGACGAGGGGCTCCGAGCAGCACTCGCCGGCGGGGCGCTTCGTCTTCGGTGCCAGCTCCAGCTCGGTCGTCATTGAATTTACGTATATCTATTGAAATCACGTCTGTCAATGGAATAGGGTGCCGCCGTGGCCGCAGCTCCCCTGCCTCGACGGCTCCTCGCCGAGTTTCTCGGCTCCGCCTTCCTCGCGGCGGCGGTGATCGGGTCCGGGATCGCCGCCTCGACCCTCTCGCCGGGGGATACCGGGCTGCAGCTGCTCGAGAACGCCGCCGCGACCGCGGCCGGGCTCTTCACCTTCATCCTCATGTTCGGGCCGGTCTCGGGTGGGCACTTCAACCCCGTCGTGTCGCTGGCCGATGCCGCCTTCGGCGGCCTCTCCCGACGGGATGCGCTGGCTTACGTCCCGGCCCAGGTTGCCGGCTGCGTCGCCGGCGCCGTCCTCGCCAACGCGATGTTCGACCTCAGCGCGGTCAGCATTTCCACTCACCATCGGGCCTCGCCGCCGCATCTGCTGGCCGAGGTGGTGGCGACGCTCGGCCTGCTGCTGGTGATCTTCGCGCTGGCCCGCAGCCGCCGCGGCGAGCTGGCGCCGGCGGCGGTCGGCGCCTACATCGGCTCGGCCTACTTCTTCACCAGCTCGACCAGCTTCGCCAACCCCGCGATCGACGTCGGTCGCGTCTTTTCGGACACCTTCGCCGGCATCGCGCCCAGCTCGGTGCCGGCCTTCGTGCTTGCCCAGCTCGTCGGTGCCGTCCTCGCGATCGGCCTGATCCGCCTGCTCTACCCGGATCTCACCCCAGCGGAGGCGGCCGATGCCGTGCTCCCGCACGAGGAGGCGGTGGCGGCTTGAGCCGCCGCTGCAGCTAGGCCGCGGCGGCGATCTCCGGGGCCGGCGGCGTCGGCTCGGGCGGGTCGATCGGCGGCTGCGGCTCCGGCGGCCCCGGGTCAGGCCGCGGCGGCTCCGGATCGGGCGACGGCGGCCCCGGCGGTCCCGGCTCCGGCGTCGGCGAAGGCGGCTGCGGATCAGGCTGCGGCGGTCCGGGCATGGGCGTATCGAGGCGAGGGTCCATGCCCCAGCATCTACCCCGGAGCCCTCCGATCCCGAACTGCATCAAATTTTCTCCCTGGCAGAGGGGAAATTTGATGCAGTTCGGCGGGGCGATGTGTTTTTCGCTTCCGCGCCGCTGGGTAGCCGGTGCGAACCCGATCAAGGAGGAGCGAGCAATGAGCCAACCGACCCCGGAGGAACTTCGCGAGCTCAGCGAATGGCGCCCTCCGCTTGGTGTCCTCTCCCTCTACCTGGGCTTCGATCCGGCCGATCGGGGCGGCGCCTGGCGCACCGAGCTGCGCAACGGCCTCGACGCCGTGCTCGAGGCGCGCAAGGAAGCTGAGCACGACCAGCGCGTGGCCCTGCGGGCGACCGCCAAACGGGTGCTCGAGCGCTTCGAAGACGGCGACCTGCGGCCGCCTCCCCGGGGCGAAGCCGGCTTCGTCGAGGTGGCGGAGAAGGGAGGAGCGGAGCGCTGGTTCGGGACCGCCGCGCCCCCGCTCGCCGACGCCTGCGTCGAGTTCGGCGCCGACCCGATGGTGGCGCCCCTGGTTGCCCTCAGCCGCCGCGGCGCCGACCGCGCCGTTGCCCTGTTGTCCTCGGAGCGGGTGCGCCTGCTGCGCTGTTCGGAAGGGAGCCTGGAGGAAGTCGAGGATTGGGAGCTCAGCATCACCAGCCTCGATTGGCGAGAGCGGAAATCGCAGAGCACCAACAACCCCGCCCGGGCGCAGGGGGTGAGCGCCTCCGGCCACGACCAGTTCGGCGAACGGCTCGACCACAACCGCCAGCGCTTCCTCGCCGAGTGCGGCGGCCTGGCGGCGCGCCGACTCGAGGCCGACGGCCTCGAGCAGCTGATCGTCTTCGCTCCACCGAAGGACTGCGAGAGCTTCAAGGGCGGCTTCGGCTCGGGCAAGGCGACGCTGGCGCTGGGCGGTGAGCAGGACCTGATCTCGACCCCGACCGGGCAGCTGAACGAGCTCGTCGCGGCGGCGATCGACCGCCTCGACGGCGAACGCGAGCGGGCGCTGGTCGAGCGGGCGATGGGCGAGGCGAAGGGCGGCAGCCACGGCTCCGCCGGCATCCAGGAGACGAGGGAGGCGCTGGCCGAAGGGCGGGTCGACCACCTCGTCTTCGACGGCGCGATCGGCGAGGAGGCCGAGTCGCTGATCCGGGCCGCGCTGGCCGGCAGCGCCCAGGTGACGGTCGTCCGCGACGAGCTGGCCGAACCGCTGGCCGAGGCCGACGGGGTCGCCGCGATCCTCCGCTACTGAGTGTGACCCGGCGCACGGTTCACTCGAACCTCCGTTCGGGTAGGGAGAGGGCAATGGGATCGAGAGGACGGAACTTGGAAGGAGTACAAGCTTGAGCGAGCAAGAGAGAGTCGCCGGCGGCCCCTTAGGAAAAGTGGTCGGCCGGGTGAAGCAGATGGCCGGATCGGCTTTGGGGCGTGAAGACCTGCACCGAGAGGGCGCCCTGCAGGAGGTCCAAGCCGACGCCCAGGTGGAGGCGGCCGAGCGCGCCGCCGAGGCCGAGCGCAAGGAGCGGGAGGCGGAGATCGAGGCCGAGCGTGCCGAGACCGAAGCCGAGCGCCGCCAGGTCGAAGTCGAGGCGCAGGAGATCACGGCCGAAGAGGAGGCCGAGCGCAAACGAGCCGCCGAGGAGCGCGAGGCGGAGAAGCGGGCGCAGGTGGAGAAAGCGGCCGCCGAGCGCGAGCGCATCGCCGGCGAAAAGCGCGCCCAGGCGAAAAAACAGCAGGCCGCGGCCGAGAAAGGCGCGGAGAAGCGCGAGGCAGCTGGGCTGCAGCGCGAAGCCGACCGCGCCGAAGAGGCTGCTGCCGCGATCGACCCGAAGGAGAACAACTGATGTCGATGCCCACGATCTCGAAGACGATCTTCAACTCGTCGGTGAAGCTGGCGCGGGCGCCGTTCGACCTCGCCATCGGCGCGGTCGGTGGCTCCGACTCGACCGTTAAACTCCTGGTCGATCGAGCCGAGGCCGGTGCTCGCAGCGCCACCGGGGTCCTTTTCCACGACGAAGAGCTGCGCGAAGAGGGTCGCGCCGCCATGCTGGCGACGAAAGAGCGCGAGCGCGCCACCACCCTGCGCGAGAAGGCCGAGGTGCGGGAGCGCCGGGCCGAGCAGCGGCAGGCCGAGGTGAGCGAAGCAGCTGAGGAGGCCGCGGCCGAGGCTCGTCGCAAAGCCGAGCAGGATCGCCGGGCGGCCGAGAAACGGCGCCGCGAGCGCGAGGCCCGAGCGGTCAAAGCCGAGGAGAAGAAAAAGGCGAAAACCAAGAAAGCGGCGACCAAAGCCAAGCGGACGAACGCCAAAGCGAACAAGACCGCGCAGCTGGAGAAGCTCGAGGCCAAAGAAGAGAGCGTCGAGGCAAAAGCCGAGGCGGCGGCAGTCGAGCGCGAGGCCGAGCGGCTGGAGGAGGCCGCGAAAGCCGCGAAGGAGCAGCGAAAAAACGGTGACGGCGGCTAGCCGCCGCCGTTCCGTCCGATCGAGTCCGCGAAAAGTGTTGCTCTACGACGCTTTTCGCGGACTCGCGCCGGGCGCTTAGCCCTGCGGCGACTGACCGTTCTCGAGGTAGAAGACCTCCGAGCAGACGTCCTGCTCGGCGTCGAGGCCGCTGATGAAGGCGCGCACCTTGCGTCCCGTCACGCGCTCGATGATCTCGCGGAATTTGTCCGCGGCCGCCACCTGGAAGTACATCCGGGTGTCCCGCAGGCGCTGGTGCTCGCCCATCTCCACGAGGCTTCGCTCAGCCGGGGTGAAGCTGTTCTCCAGCGAGCAGATGACGATGTCGGAGCCGGCGAACTCGGTCCTCGCTTTGGTCGGGCCGCGCCCGAAAAGCTCCTTGTAGAGCCGCACCATTTCGCGCGAGATCTCGGCCCGAATCGAGTCGTATGCGCCGCCGGCGCTCTCGACCGCATCGCCGTCCTGGACGGTGGTGGATAGATCGTCGTTCATGCTCATCCCCTACCCCCGGAATGGGCAGATTTACCATCGTGCCGGCGGGGTAACCGAAGGAGGTGGACGAGCACCCAGACCAGTCCGTCCCGGTCACCATCACCCCATATCCCGACGGGCCCTATCTGGTCCGCGGTGACTTCGTGATGCGCGACCAGGAGGGCAACGAGCTGCCGACCGAGCGGCGGACGATCGCGCTCTGCCGCTGCGGCAAATCGCGGATGCGGCCGTTCTGCGACGGCACCCACAAGCTGGTGGGCTTCGAGGCCCCGAGCGGGCCGGAATCATGGCCGGGCGGCTGATCGCGCTGCCCGCGGCGCGCGGGCCGCTGAGCGAGCAGCTGTTCGAGGCGCTGCGGGGGGAGCCGGACACGGGCCTTGACGGGGTGGTGCGGGTGGAAGCTGAGGACCCGATCGCCGACGAGGACTTGCAGCTGGCGCTCTACGTCGCCTACGAGATCCACTACACGGGGATCGAGGGGGTCGACGAGCGCTGGGAGTGGGCGCCGTCCCTGCTCGCTTTCCGGGCGGCGCTGGAGGCGCCCTTCGAGGCAGCTGTCGCCGAGCTGGTTCGGCCGGCCGGCGAAGCGGAGCTTGTCTCTGTGGGCGCGGCGCTGCAGGAGATCGTCGCCGAGGACCCGGGGCCGCCGCTTTCTCGCTTCATCGAGACGCAGGGAACGCTGGAGCAGATGCTCGAGCACGTCGTCCATCGCTCGGCCTATCAGCTGAAGGAGGCCGATCCCCACTCGTGGGCGATCCCGCGCCTGGGGCCGCGGCCGAAGGCGGCGCTGCTCGAGGTCCAGGCGGACGAGTACGGCGGCGGCAGCGCCGAGCGCATGCACGCGGTGCTCTTCGCCAAGACGATGGATGCTCTCGGCCTCGACTCGACCTACGGTCACTACCTCGAGCAGCTGCCAGGGGTGACGCTGGCGACGGTCAACCTGATGAGCGGGTTCGGCCTGCACCGCCGCCGCCGCGGCGCGCTCGTCGGCCACCTCGCCGGCTTCGAGATGACTTCCTCGATTCCCAACCGGCGCTATGGCAACGCCCTGCGCCGGCTCGGCTTCGGCCGCGAGGCAACCCACTTCTACGACGAGCACGTCGAGGCCGACGCCGTCCACGAGAACATCGCCGCCTGGGACCTGGCCGGCGGCCTGGCAGCCGACGAACCTGCCGTAGCCGCCGACATCCTCTTCGGCGCCCGCGCCCTCCTGCAGGTAGAGGCCCGCTGGGCGACCTACCTGATGGACAGCTGGGAGCGAGGCAAAAGCTCACTGTGCGCCCCAGTCGCCGCGGCGGCGTGAGCGGGCAGCTCGACCTCTCGTATGTGGTGCCGGTCCGCTGGGGGGATGGGGGGCAGCGGGCGGAGCTGGCCGAGTACTTGGAGCGGATCGCGCCGCGCTGTGCGGAGGTGATCGTTGTCGACGGGTCCGAGCCTGAGGTTTTCGCCGCCAACGCCGCGGCCTGGGGTGCGCACGTTCGCCACGTCCCGCCGGCGCCGAGCGAGAGCTGGCTGATGGGCAAAGTCGCCGGCGTCCGCACCGGCGTCGCTCTTGCCTCCCACGAGCGGGTTGTCCTCGCCGACGACGACGTCCGCTACGAGCCTGAGGCGCTGCGGCGGGTCGCGGAGCTGCTCGAACGCCACGACCTCGTCCGTCCGCAGAACTATTTCAGCCGCCTGCCCTGGCACGCCCGCTGGGACACCGCCCGCACCCTGCTCAACCGCAGCATCGGCCGTGACTACCCCGGGACGCTGGCGGTGCGGCGCTCGCGGATGCTGGCGATGGGGATGTACGACGGCGACGTCCTCTTCGAGAACCTGGAGCTGATCCGTTCCGTCCGCGCCCACGGGGGCAGCGTCGTCTCGCCGCTCGATCTCTACGTGGCGCGGGTGCCGCCGTCGGCCGCCCACTTCTGGGGGCAGCGGACGCGTCAGGCCTACGACGACTTCGCCCTGCCGCTGCGGATGACGCTCTGGCTGGCGTTGGTGCCGCTGCTGGCGGCGGGTGCGCTGCGCTGCCGCCCCGAGCCGGCGGCCGCTCTCGCGGCTGCCTCCGTTGCCGCGGCCGAGCTCGGCCGCCGGCGCGCCGGCGGCACCACCTTCTTTCCCTTCACCTCGTCACTGCTGGCACCGGTCTGGGTGCTGGAGCGGGCGATCTGCGCCTGGCTGGCATTGCTGCAGCGCCTACGCTTCGGCGGCGTCCGCTACGGCAACTCGGTGATCCCCATCGCAGCCCATTCCGAGCGCCGGCTGCGACGGGAAGCAGGCTCGGAGGCGGTACGGGTGGCCCGCGCCGCCGGGTCCCGCTAGCTGGCCTGCAGCAGGGACTCGTCCCCGATCGCGTCCGGGGTCACCTCGGTGACCGAGACGAAGCGCATCCGCTCCTCGAGGCCGGTGAGGCTGAGCAGCCGACGGACGCTGCGCTGCTCGGGAGGCAGGAAGCCGAGACGGTCGTCTGCGGCTTCGGCCATCGCCCGCACCAGCATCGCCAGGCCGGTCGAGTCGATGAACTCGAGCTTGCCGAGGTCGACGACGACCTCCCGGCCGGTGGTGAGCGCTTCGCGCAGCACGGTCTCGGCGATCCCGTGGTTAGAGAGATCCATCTCTCCTTGGAGCGCGACTCTAGTCTGCGCGTCGTCGGTCATCTGCTGAACGGTCAGCAGCCCGTCATGGACTTTGAAGTCAGTAGTGGGCACTTCGGGCCTTCCTCTTGTCTGTGGTGGAAGTCCCGGAGTGCCCGCGATGGACACCCGACGGTCTTGCCTCGGACGGGGCGAGCCAGCCGGCCCGGGCTACCGGACCGACTTCAACCCTGTAACGACTTTACAGCACTAACGCAAGCTGGCCAAACGGCCGGGCGTCCCCGGCAGGCGTTTCCGCGCGGCGCGAACGCGCTGCAGGAGTCGCTCGCGTTTGAGGGCGGGCCCGAGGTCGGAGGCGCGCAGCTCCTCTTGGGTTTTCTTGACGTCGTTACTGCCGAGCGGTGCGGGCGGGGCGGTCATCGGGTCCTCCGGCTTTCGGAAAAATCGGGCGGCTTGATTCGACCTCTCCCAATCTCCTCGTAGTCCTCGTAGGCCGAGAGAAGTGAGCGGTTCTACTCCCGACACAAGCGGTGCTGTGACCGTTGTGCCAGTTGTCTGATTACCCACTGCCCCGGTGGACAAAACGCCGTTTGAAGGATTGTCAGGCGGGAAAGAGGACTCGCAAGGACGAAGCCATGAAACACGCCGGTTTCCAACATAAGGCCCTGATTTACGAGGGCGCCGACGACTATCTGGCAGGGACCATCCCCTTCCTGCGCGAGGGGCTGGAGGCGGAAGAACCGACGCTGGTCGCCGTCGGACCGGCTCAGACCGAGCAGCTGGAAGGCGAGCTGGGCGGCGATTCGGAGCTGATTCGGTTCCTGCCGATGGAAGAGGTGGGGCGCAACCCTGCCTCGATCATCCCGCTCTGGCGCGATTTCGTCGACGAAAATGGCAGCCGCTCCCTGCGGGGGATCGGCGAACCGGTCTGGGCGGCCCGCAGCGCGCAAGCGCTGGAGGAGTGCCACCGGCACGAGGGCTTGCTCAACGTTGCTTTCGCGGGCGGCGGCAACTTCTCCCTGCTCTGCCCCTACGACGCCGGCTCGCTTCCCGACGAGGTGGTCGAGCGGGTGGGCGCGTCACATATGCATCTGCACCGGGAGGGGCGGGTCGAGCCGAGTTACGGCTTCGACCCGCACGCCGACCCGTTCACGGGCGAGCTGCCGCCCCCGGCCGAAGATCCCGAGGTCCTGTGTTTCGGCCTGAGGGAGCTGGCCGAGGTTCGCCGGCGGGTGACCGCCGCCGCCGAGCGTGCCGGCCTCGACGCCGAAGGCGTGGCCGACCTCGTGACCGCGACCAGCGAGCTCGCCGCCAACAGCGTCATGCACGGAGGCGGCGAGGGCATTCTGCGCCTCTGGTGGGAGGACAGCCGCCTGCTTGCCGAGGTCGAGGACCGCGGCCGGATCGAGGAGCCGCTGGTCGGGCGGCGGCGCCCCGACGTCCAACAGGAGGGCGGTCGCGGCCTGTGGCTGGCGAACCGGCTCTGCGACCTGGTCCAGATCCGCTCCGGCGAGCGCGGGACCGTGGTGCGGCTGCACCTGCTCGTCGCCGAAAACGAGCTGGCCTTCGTCTAGGTCGGGCCGCGGGCGGGTAGCTGACGCCCATGCCAGATAACGATCCGCAGACCCAGCTCGTCAAGTACCTCACCGACGCCCACTCGATCGAGGAACAGGCGCTGGTGCAGATGCGCCGCGCTCCTGACCTGGTCGAGGGCCCGCTCTCGGCCTCCTTCCGGCAGCACCTGGGGGAGACCGAATCGCAGGAGCAGCGCGTGCGCGAGCGGTTGGAGGCGCACGACGCCTCGCCCTCGAAGGTGAAGGACGTGGCCGGGCAGGCGGGCGGCTTCGGGATGGTGCTGTTCGCCAAGTCGCAGCCGGACACGCCGACCAAGCTGGCGATGCACGCCTTCTCCTACGAGCACATGGAGGTGGCGGCCTACGAGCTGCTGGCGCGGGCGGCGCGCGAAGCGGGCGACGAGGCGACCGCGGCGATGGCGCTGGCAATCGCCGACGAGGAGCGGGAGATGGCCGGCCGCGTCGCCGCCGGGTTCGACGAAGCGGTTGAGCAGGCGCTGCGCGAAGTAGATCCCGACGACCTCGACGGGCAGCTCAACTCCTACCTCTCCGACGTGCACGCGCTGGAGGGGCAGTCGAAGAAGCTGCTGGAGAAAAGCAAGGAGCTGGACGTGCCGGCGTCGCTGGCCGAGGCCTTCGCGCACCACCTCGAGGAGACCGAAGGCCACCTGAAGAAAATCGAGCGCCGCCTCGACGACCGTGGCGCCACGCCGTCGGCCGTCAAGGACGCGATGCTGCGCCTCGGCGCCCTCAACTGGGGCATGTTCTTCGCTGCCCAGCCCGACACCCCGGCAAAGCTGGCCGGCTTCTCCTACGCGGTCGAGAACCTAGAGATCGCCGCCTACGAGCTGCTGAAACGCGTTGCCGAGCGGGCAGGCGACCAGGAGACGGTGTCCCTAGCCGACTCGATCCTCACCGAGGAGCGCAACGCCGCCCAGCAAGTAGCCGACCAATGGTCGGTCTCGATGTCAGCCGCCTAGGGAGCCCGCGAAGCGCCTGAGGTCCCACATCCGCGCGCCTCAAGGCGCCAAAAAGTCACAAACCACGCGCCACCCGTGCGCTTTCCCTCGCCAGGGTTCGAGCCATGCCCCGAACCCAGACCGCCCGCCCCGAACTGCATCAAATTCTCCCTCTGGCAGGGAGAGAATTTGATGCAGTTCGGGTGGGGTGGGGGAGCCGGTGAAGGACCGGGGGGCGACCGAGGCGATCCGGACGCTCGCCGAGAGGCAGCACGGTGTCGTCGCTCACTGGCAGTTACTGGGGCAGGGAGTGAAGAAGGGCCTCCTTTTCGATCGTCGCGTCGGTGGCTTGCTCATCCCGATTCATCAAGGCGTGTGCGCCGTTGGGTATGGCCATCTGACCCGCGAGGGGCGCTGGATGGCGGCGGTGCTTGCTTGCGGGCCGGGAGCGGTGCTTTCGCACTTCGACGCCGGTCGGCTCTGGGGGATCTGTGGGTCGTATGGGCCGATCGAGGTATTGCGGCAGTCGGGGGGCTTCCATCCCAAAGGCCACCGAGGGGTGCGGCTGCATCAGACGCGGCGGCTCGAGTCCTATGAAGTGACGGTGGAGCGGGGGATCCCGGTGGTGGTCAGGGAGCGGGTGCTGCTTGATCTGGCGCGGCGGCTGGATTCGAAACGGCTCGAGCGGGTGTTCGTCCAGGCCTACAAGAGCGACGAGTTCTCGTGGCCTCGGCTTGGGCGGATCATCACCCGCCGCCGTGGTTGCAAGGGGGTCGGGAAGCTGCGGCGGATCGCGCTTGAAGTCGATCCGGAGGCGCTGGAGACGAAATCGGTGCCGGAGGTCGACTTCCTCGCCCTCTGCCGCGAGCTCGAGATGGTGACGCCTGCCGTGAACGTTCTGGTCGAGGGCCATCTGGTCGACTTCCTCTGGTCCGAGCAGAAGGTGATCGTCGAAGCCGACAGCTGGAGCCATCACGGGGACCCGCTCGCCTTCGAGAAGGACAAGCAGCGCGATGTCGAGCTGACCGCCGCCGGCTACGACGTGCACCGCACCACCTACAAGATGCTCGAACGCGATCCGTGGCCGTTCCTCGAAAACGTCCGCCGTGCCCTCCTCACTCGAACTGCATCAAATTTCCTACCCAGCAGAGGGAGAATTTGATGCAGTTCGAGTGAGGGCGCGTTGGGCAGCGGCCAGATGGAGGTCTTCGAGGCGTTGGCCCTGGCGGTCGGCGCGGGCGGCCAGGTCGTGGAAGTCGAAGCCGTCGAGGGTCTCGCCGAAGCTCTGCTCGAGCGCGTTCCAGAGCTGCATCTTGCCGCCGACCAGGCCGGAGAGGACCTCCAGCTCGAGCACCCGGCTGAGCGGTGAGTAGCCCCAGAGGCGGCCGTTCAGCTTCAGGCGCCCGAGCCGCTCGGCGCCCTTGGCCAGCAGCGGCTTCACCTGGTCGCGGCCGATCTCGAGCTGGTCCATCAGCCGCGCGAGGGTCTCCTGGTCGGCCTCGATCTCCGCGCAGAGCCGGCTCAGCGGCTCGCCGAACTCGGCGTCGTCGCGGTTGGACGAACGCAGGCGGCGGGCCAGCTCGACGCCGAGCGTGGCCCCCGCCAGGTGGTCGTTGAGGTAGATGGCCAGGAAGCGGCCGGCGTCTGCGTCGCTCGCGGCCATCGCCGGCTCAGGACTCCTCGTACGGATCTTTTTCGCCGGCCAGCTGCAGCGCGCACTCCTTGGTCTCGCTGAAGTGCCGTTCCTGAATCGGCAGCGCCCAGCCGGTCAACTCGGCGATCGGCTCCTCACCGGCCTGCTCGTTCAGCTTCTGCAGGACGGCCCAGTGCCCGACCTCGCCCGCCTCGGCCATCGTCATGAACTCGAACCCGTCGAGCCCGTCGGCGTCGTCCCCCAGGTAGGTCTGCATCATCTCCGAGGCCTCGCCTTTGGTCTCCTGCGCCTTGTCGAGGATCGCCGTTTTCTTCCCGTCCCGCTGCTCGGCCGCCTCGGTGCAGCGACGGGCCGTCTCCTCGGCCTCCTCGCGCATCTGGCGCAATTTCTCGGCGATGCTCTCGTCCTCGACGAGGCCCTCGACTTTCTCGGTCGCTTTCGAGGCCGCCTGGGCAAGCCCCAGCACCTCCGCCAGCTTCTCCTCCAAAGTCGTCAACTCAGCCATCGTCGCCTCCTCGGTCGTGGGGTGGATGCGGTCCAGCTACCCACGGCGCCGCGCCGGGCAAACTGCTTAGAGCCAGAGGTGCTCGAAGCGCAGGCCGGACGGCGTGGGCTGGAGGAGGCCCATGGAGGGGCGGGGGGCGCGGCGGCGCTCGGTTGGGCTGCCGGGGTTGAAGATCTGGAAATCGCCCTCCTGTTCGTGCAGGGGCAGGTGGCTGTGACCGAAGACGACCGCGTCGACCCCCGGGAAGCGGGCGCGCATGCGGGCGAGGCGGCCTTGTTTCGGCCCGGAGTCATGGACGACGGCGACGGTGCGGCCTCCGACCTCGATCTCCAGCGACTCCGGCAGCCGCTGCCGCAGATCTGCGTCGTCGACGTTGCCGTGCACCGCGAGGACAACGGGACAGAGCGCCTCCAACTGCTCCAGCACCGAGGCGGCGGAGAAGTCGCCGGCGTGGATCAGCGCCTCGGCCGCGCCGATCTTCTCCACGCACTCAGCCGGCAGCTCACGCCGCCCCCTCGGCATATGCGTGTCGGCGATGACCGCGATCAACCGGTGGCGGCGAGCTGCTCGTCGACCTCGTAGCCGAACTCGGCCAGGGCGTCACCCATCGCCTCGTGCATCGCCCGCTGCTCGGCCGGGGTGAGGTTCTCGCGCCAGCCGCCGGGCTGCGCCTTGCGGGTGAAGCTGCGGCGGCCGCGAGCGGCGCTCGGCAGCTTCTCGAAGCGGTGTCGTTCGACCACGTCGGGGACCGCCGCGGTCTCGATCCCGATCAGCTCGCAGACCCGCCGCAGCCATGTCTCGGTCTCGGCCCGCAGGTCCTCGTAACGGATCAGGATCCGGGCTCCGCCGGGTCGCGCCTCGTAGGCCTTCCTCACCGCGCGGCTGCGGTACGCCCACACCGCCGATAGCCACTTGATCAAGGGCACCCGACCCTCCGCCGTCACCGGAAAGGCGCCGCCGGGGATCGCCCAGGAGCCGTCGCTGTACGCGTCGAGCCAGGAGTCGACGACGTCGCGCCCGTCCCGCAGCAGGAAGATCACCTTCGACTCGGGGAAGAGCTCGGTCAGCAGCGGCGCGGCGTGCGAGCCCGGCTCCTTGACGACGAAGGCCGCCGCCGCGCTCGGGTCAGCAACCCCCGCCTCCTCGGCCTGGGCCTCGAAGCGCGCGCCGATCAGCGCCCGCAGCGGCTCCCACCAGGCCTCGCGATAGCGCTCGGCAAAGAAGTACCCCGACTCCTCGGCCTTGAGATCGAGCAGCGTGTTCAGCTCGGGCGGCTCCTCGCAGGCGGCCCAGGCGAGCGGGATCGGCCGCCAGACGCCGAGGTGGTGACCGAGGTGGGGGTCGTCGACCGGGACGACGCCCTCGAGGTCCGAGAGCATCTTCAGCAGCCAGGTGCTGCCGCTGCGGGACGATCCGAAGATCCAGGCGAGCCTGTTCTCCTGCATGTTGGGGAGACGGTACCCCTCCCCGTCGGAAGTCAAAACCTCAAAAGTTTTTCTTCAATAGGCCGCGAAGGCCGCCGCCGATCCGGCCGAAGCGTTCCTGCTCCAGCGGCCGCGGCACGCCCGGTTCCCTAGAGGCCCTTCTCCTCGGCGGCTTTGTAGGCGATCTGGAAGAAATCGGAGATCGTCAGTGCCGCGAATAGCGAGGCGATGAAGCGGGTCACCCGGGGGGCGAAGATCAGCCCGATGGAGAAGCCGGCGACCACCCAGAGCCCGAGGCAGTAAGGGCAGATCAGCAGCTCGCCGATCGCTTTGCGCAAACCCGTCCCGCGCGAGCGCTCCTCGAGCTCGGCCGGGCCGCCCTTGCCTTCCAGTTCGGTGAAGGGCGCCCGCAGCGGGCTCGTCACCTTGTCCTTGGAGAGCAAGCGGCTGAGTTTGTGCGAGGCGGTGCCGATCAGCAGCAGCTGCCCGGCCGGAGCCTGCTCCGGCAGCTCGCGGCCCTGCCGCCGCGCCACCAGCAGCGCCGCCGCGACCAGCGAGCCGAAGATGGTCATGAAGCCGAGGTAGGGGAGAAACGGCGGGCGTCTCTCGGGCTCGGCGTAGCCGGCGATCGGGGAGGGGGCGTCGTCGACCGCCGTCCCGTTGGTGGGCGGGGTGTCGCTCATCGCCTTCACCTACCCACTGCGGTGCAGGTTCCAACCCTCGCTGCTGACCGCGACGTGCCAGGCGCCGTCGGGCCCCCGGCGCTCGATCACCAGCCCGAGCGCGACGGCCCGGCGGATCGCCCGCCGCAGGTCCCGCTCGCCGAGGCGCGGGAAGCGCTGGGCCAGCTCGCCGCGGCGGCAGAAGCCGTCGTCGGCGAGGTCGACGATCGCCGCCACTACGTCCTCCGGCGGCGGCAACTTGGGGCGGGTCGGCACGGCGCCAGCTTAGGGCGCCCGCGCGTTGCTTCCGTTCAGTGCCTTCGTTAGGATCGCGCCGATCTGCGGGCCACCGCCCGACTACTCTAGGGACGATTTTCGATGATGCAGCGGTTCAAAGTCAGCGAGCGCGACCTGCCGTCCGGGTGCCGGGACATCCAGGTCGAGGGAGAGCTCGATCTCGCCGTCGCCGGTCAACTCGACGAGGTGCTCACCGCCGCCGCCGAGAGCTGCGACCGCGTGCTAGTCGGCCTCGAGCGCTGCGCCTTCATCGACTCCTCTGGGATCGCGGTGATCCTCCGCGCTTACAACCGCATGCAGGAGGACGGCAAGCGCCTCGTCGTCTACGCGCCTGTCGATCAGGTCCTGCGCGTGCTTTCGATGACCGGCCTGACCAAGAACGGGCTCGTCTTCGACACCGCCGAGGAGGCGCTCGCCGCCCTCGGTGTCGCTGAGCAGAGCTAGCGCCGCTGCCGCGTCAGCGGGAGCATGGGAGCTACGGGTAGCGCGTGGGCGGCGGCGGTTTGCTGCCGCGCCAGAACTCGACTTTGCGCCCGCCGGAGCCGACGCAGCGGTGGATGTCGCCCCAGTAGTACTTGGTGACGAGATCGCAGTTGAGGCCGTGGACTTCCAGCGACCAATCGTGCTGCAGGTTCTTGATGATCCGCCTGGTGTAGGTGGTGATCACGCTCTTGGCCTCTTTGCAGCTGACGTGCTTGACCAGGATGCCGCCGGTGTACATCGACTTCATCGCGCCGCAGGAGGTTGCGCCATCACCCGCGCCCCGCGCGACGCCGCTGGAGGCGATGAGCGCGAGGCAGGCGATGACCAGCATCGCTGCGAATCCCGACCCCAAAGAGCGCCGAACGCTCAAGAACCCTGCCTGCATGGACCAATCTTTACCGATCCGTTGAGATCGCGCAAGGCGGTTGTAGTTGTGCCCCCGGGTCCCGGCCGCCTCAGCCTCCGATCGCGCTCATCGTCCGCGCCGGCGGCCGGAACCCGGGCTCGTTGATCCTGTGCTTCAGCTCCTTGCGCCAGACCGCGTCGCGGACGATCCGCTCCAGCTCCTCGTCGTCGGCACCTTCGCGCAGTGGCTCGCGCAGATCGGTCTCGTGCTGGGAGAAGAGGCAGGTCCGCAGCTTCCCGTCCGCGGTGAGGCGGATCCGGTTGCAGTCGGCGCAGAACGGTTCGGTCACGGGGTTGACGAAGCCGATCTCACCGGCGCCGTCGGCGAAGGCGTAGACGCGGGCGGTCGAGTGCGGCTCGCGCGGCAACTCGCGCAGCGAGTGTTCGGCTTCGACCAGGGCTCGCACCTCGGCGCCGCTGAAGACGTCGTCCGGCCGCCAGGAGCGGTCACCGTCGAGCGGCATGAACTCGATGAAGCGGACCTGGAAATCCCGCCGCCGCGCGAGCTCGCAGAAGCGCGCCACCTCCTCGGCGCCGAAGCCCGGCATCGGCACCGCGTTGACCTTGATCGGTCGCACCTCCGGGAAGGCGGCGATCGCCTCCAGTCCCTCCAGCACCCGCTCCAGCGCGTCGCGGCGGGTGACCTCGAAAAAGCGGCCGCGGGCGAGCGAGTCGATCGAGACGTTGACCCTGCCGATGCCGGCGGTGACCAGCGCCTCGGCCTGCCCGGCGAGCAGGTAACCGTTGGTCGTCAGCGAGAGATCGCGTAGCCCCTCGATCGCCGCCAGCCGCGCCACCAGCGCCGGGAACTCGCGACGCACCAGCGGCTCGCCGCCGGTGAGGCGGACGTCCTCGACGCCGAGGGCGACGAAGAGCCGCACCAGCCGCTCGATCTCCTCGAAGGAGAGGATCTCGGCGCGGTCGATCCAGGGCATCCCCTCGGCCGGCATGCAGTACCGGCAGCGGAAGTTGCAGCGGTCGGTGACGGAGACCCGCAGATCGCCGAGCAGCCGGCCATGAGCGTCTTCCAGCGTCACCCATCGAGGGTACCCGGCGACCCGACTGCGACGCACTTGGAGAGCTCAGCCGAAGCGAGGTTCCAGGCGCTGGAAGGTGCGCCACCAACCGCGGTCGAGTGTCGCGTGCTCGACGGCCGTGAGCAGGGAGCCGTCATCGTCGTGGAGCTCGTAGCTGACCACCGGTGTCTCGGCTTCGATATCGACGGCGACGATCCGGGCCGTCATCAGGTAGGGCGGGCAGCTCAACCACACCTCTCCCGGTTTTGGAACAGTTTTCAGATGTGGTGGCGCCATGAGCTCTCGGTACCCCTGCTTTTCGACGTGGAAACGAGTATCCATCCCCGATTTTGGGGGAACGCCCCTCACTTCCCCGTCGCTTTTTCAGCTCCTTCCGGGCCCTGCCGATAGAGAGCGGGTGGAGGCGCAATCGCAGCGCGAATCGCGGCTGTCCCGAGGTTGGCGGCTGACCGTCGCGGCCTGGCAGCTGATGCGCCAGGACCCGACGATGATGGCCCTGGCGCTGATCGGCACCGGCTGTGGGCTCGCGGGCGCGGTACTGATGCTCTACCTCGGCGGAGTCTTCTCAGGCGATTACTCGCGCAGCCACTTCTGGGTGGTCTCGCTGGCCTTCGTCTATCCGCTCACCTTTCTCGGCGCCTTTTTCAACGTCGCCCTCACCGCCGCTGCGGCGGCGGCCCTCGAGGGGCGCTGGCTCGGCGTCGCTGGCTCGCTGCGCGAGGCGGTCGGCCGCCTGCGGCAGATCGCCGTCTGGTCGTTGCTGCTGGTCGGCGTCGGCTTCCTGATCAACGAGATCGCCTCCCGCGTTCCCTTCCTCGGCGGCCTCGTCGCGCGCCTGTTGGGGGCGGCCTGGAACCTGGGGACGATCTTCGCGATCCCACTGCTGACGCTCGAGGACGCCGACCCGCTCGAGGCCGTCCAGGGTTCGGCCCGCCTTGTCAAGAGCAAGTGGGGAGAGGGGCTGACTGGGTTGGTCGGCATCGGCGCCTGGACGGTGGTGGCGATGGTGCCGGCGGCGATCATCGGCGTTACCGGTCTGGCGATCGCCCACAACAATCCCGCGGCCGGCATCGCGATCGCCTGTCTGGCGGGTGCGGGCTTCATCGCGATCTGGGCGATGGCGAACGCGACCAGGCAGGTCTTCGGCGTCGCCCTCTTCCGCTACGCGACCGGCGCGGCGACGCCAGGCTTCGAGCTACGCGACCTCGAAAACCCGTTCGAGGCGAAGAAGGGGAAGGGCCGCCGGCGCACCCGCAAGTGGGCCTGGATCGCGCTCGGTCTGATCGTCGGGCTGGTTGCGCTGGCGGCGATCTTCGGCTCGAACCGCCATAAAGGGCCCGAGGGACCGGGCTTCTGGTACGTCAGCTACGGCTCGGGAGCTGCGTCGTGGGTCCGCGACGGCATGCCTGTCGTCTACAAGGGTCGCCGCGTCGGCACGGTTTTCGAACACTGGACCGAAGACAACGGCGTGCGAATCGGCTACTACGTCGACCCGTCGCTCCACGTGCCGGTGGCGAGCACCGAACCTGCGCTCACGCCGGGGCCGCACGGTCCCTATGTCCACCTGGTCTCGCCCGCGGCTCGGTCGCGCATCGCCGGCGGCGGTCTGCGCTCCTAGGAGGGATTGACGCCCTGCGTCTGGCCGACGCCGGTCGCGAACTCCCGCGCCCGCAGCGGCCCGCCCGCGGTCGGCTCCAGCGGCGGCGTCGGGGCCCCCTCGGCGTGGCGCATCCCCTGCAGCAGATCGTCGAACGCATCCAGCGAGGAGACGGCCGGCTCCCAGCCGAGCTCGGCGCGGGCCCGGGACGTGTCCATCATCGGCACCCCGAGCGCGAGGTCGATCCAGCCGGGGGAAGAGGGCTGCAGGCGCAGCTTCCAGCTCAGCTGGGCCGCTCCGCGCAGGGCCCCCGCCGGCAGCGGGAAGCTGCGGGCGCCGAAGAACTCGCAGAGCTCCTCGACTCCGATCTCCGGCTCGGCGGCGATGTTGAAGGCGCCCGAGACGTCACGCACGACGGCCTGCCGGTATGCCTCGCCGACGTCGCGCGAGTGGACCGCCTGAAAGCGCAGCCGCGGCACCCGTGGGATCACCGGCACCAGCCGCTTGCGGACCAGGAAGCCGGGGAGGAAGGGACCGGCGAAGAGGCGGCGGATCTCGCTCCCGGCCTCGGCTTTGAAGATCAGCCCCGGCCGCAGGCGCACGACCCGCACGTCGGGCTCACGCCGTTCGAACTCGTCCAGCTGTTCTTCGACTGCCGCCTTGTGGCGCGAGTAGAAGGAGGTCTTGATCCCGTCGGTCGGCCAGGACTCGTCGACTCGGCGTTGCTTCGGCCCGGGGCTGTAGGCGCCGACCGAGCTGGCGTAGACCAGCGCCGGTACCCCGGCCTCGCCGACCGCGTCGAAGACGAAGCGGCTGCCGAGCACGTTGATCCGTTCGGTCAGCGCTTCGTCGCGGCTCGGCTGGATCGCCCAGGCGAGGTGGATGACGGCGTCTGCACCCTCGAAGATCGGCACCAGCGGGTCCTCGGTGATGTCGGCCCCGACCCACTCCACCTTCGGCATCTCCACCTCGGGCACCCGGCGGGCGAGGCCGACGATCTCCTTCACCTTCGGCTCGACCCCCAGTGCCTCGAGCACGCTGGTGCCGACGTTGCCGCTGGCGCCGGTGACGACTACGCGCATCTGGATCGCTCCCTCATGGCTGGATCACGAACTTGATCGCGCCGTCTTCCTTCTTCTGGAACTTCTCGTAAGCGTCGGGGACCTCGTCGATCCCGATCTTGTGGGAGGCAAGGTCCTCGGTCCCGAGCGGGTCGGCCTCGTCGGTGACGAGCGGCATGATCTCGTCGATCCATTTCTTCACGTGGGCCTGCCCCATCCGCAGCTGCACGCCCTTGTCGAAGAGCTGGAACATCGGGATCGGATCGACCATGCCGCCGTAGACTCCGCTGATCGAGACGGTGCCGCCGCGGCGGACGGTGTCGAAGCACTGGTAGAGGGCCGACATGCGGTCGATCGCCGCCTTTTCGATCAGCTTCTCGGCGACCGCGTCCGGCAGCAGCCCGGCCGCTTTCTGGGCGAACTCGCCGACCGGGGCACCGTGGGCCTCCATCCCGACCGCGTCGATCGCGGCGTCGGTGCCGCGGCCCTCGGTCATCTCCCGGATCGTGTCGGAGATCTCCTCGTGCTCTTCGAGGTCGAGCGTCTCGATTTCGTATTTGCGGGCCAGCTCCAGCCGCTCGGGGACGATGTCGACGCCGATCACCCGCGCCCCTTGGTGGGCGGCGATGCGGGCCGTCATCTGGCCGATCGGGCCGAGCCCGAAGACGGTCACCGAGCCGCCCTCCGGAATCGCCGCGTAGTCGACCGCCTGCCAGGAGGTCGGCAGCACGTCGGAGAGGTAGAGGAAGCGGTCGTCGGGCGGGCCCTCGGGGACCTTGATCGGTCCGAAGTGCGCCTGAGGGACGCGCAGGAACTCGGCCTGCCCACCCGGCACCTGGCCGTACATCTTCGTGTAGCCGAACAGGGAGGCGCCTTTTTCTTCCTCCCGGTTCTGGGTCGTCTCGCACTGGGCGAAGAGCTGGCGGTCGCACATCCAGCAGTGGCCGCAGCTGATGTTGAAGGGAATGACGACGCGGTCACCGGGGGCGATGTGGGTCACCTCGGGCCCGACCTCCTCGACGATCCCCATCGGCTCGTGGCCGAGGATGTCCCCCTCGGTCATGAACGGGGAGAGGATCTCGTAGAGGTGCAGGTCCGAGCCGCAGATCGCGCTCGAGGTGATGCGGACGATCGCGTCGGTGCCTTCCTCGATCTTCGGGTCCTCGACCTCGTCGACGCGGACGTCGCGGGGGCCGTGCCAGACGGCAGCCTTCATTGTTGCTCCTTGTCTCCGGCCGTAGCCGGCTGGGCCATTTTGCGGTGCATCTCGGCCTTGACCGAATCGGGGACGACCTTGCCGAGGACCGTCTGCGCTTTGTTTTTGAAGCTGCCGCCGACGACCTTTTCGCGGCCGGCCATCAGCGCTTCGTATCCCTGGCGGGCGACTTCGGCCGGGTCGTCCTTCTCTTCTTCGCCGACGGGGGTGTCGAGCATGTCGGCGCGCTCGAAGAACTCGGTCTCGGTCGGGCCCGGCATCAGCGAGGTGACGGTGACGCCCGTGTCCTTGAGCTCGTTGCGCAGCGCCAGGGCGAACGACTGCACGAAGGACTTGGAGGCGTTGTAGACGGCCTGGTAGGCGCCCGGCATCGTCGAGGCGATCGAGGAGGTGAAGAGGATCCGGCCCTCGTTGCGGGCGACCATGTCGCCGACGACCAGCTTGCAGAGGTGGACGGTGGAGCGGACGTTGAGGTCGATCAGCGCCAGCTCCTTGCGCAGCTCGGTTTCCCGCGCGAACTCGCCGCCGGCGCCGATGCCGGCGTTGAGGCAGAGGACGTCGACCGGCCGGCCGGTCGCCTCGATGCGCTCGTAGAGGCGCTGGACCTCCTCTTCGCGGGAGAGGTCGAGGCGGGTGCACTCGACGCTGGCGGTGAGCTGGTTCAGCTCCCGCTGGGCAGCGGCGATCTCCTCGTCCTCGGCCGTGATCAGGAGGTCGAATCCCTCTTCGGCGAAGACCTTCGCGAGCTCGAAGCCGATCCCGCTGGATGCCCCCGTCACTACCGCGAAGGGGCGCTGCTGCGTGTTCATAAGCCGTTGCCTTCCCTAGCTGTCCTGGTCCTTCGAGTCCCCGCAGGCGGAGAAGACGAAACGGGTTGGCGGCTTTAAGAGACGAGATCGATCACTTCGCGCTCGATCTTCAGCCGCTGCTTCGCGCTCATGCGGCCGTTGGTGGCGCTCGGCGTCTTGATCGTCACCCCGTCGCGGTAGCGGTCGAGGACGCGGGGGTCGATGTAGGAGGCGCGGCAGACCGCGGGCGTGTTGCCGAGCGCGTCGGATACGGCGTCGACGGCGCGCTTGATCGCCCGTTTCGCCGCCGCCTCGGTGGCGGGCGGCTTCTCCCCGGCGAGCTCGACCGCGGCCAGCACCGTGCCGTGCCAGGTGCGGAAGTTCTTGGCGGTGAACTCGTCGCCGATGTGCCCGTGGATGTACTCGTTGATTTCGTCGGAGCGGACGTCGCGCCATTCGCCGCCCTCGCGGTAGGCGAGAAGATCGTCGGGGCCGCTGCGCCGCCGATGCATCGCCTCGATCGCCCGCCGCGCTGCCGCGTCGCGGATCGACTGCACCCGCCGCTGGCCGCTCTTCGCCGGGAAGTCGAAGACGACCTCGTTGCGGCCGATCGTGACGTGTTCGCGGCGCACGGTGGCGAGGCCGAAGCTCTCGTTTTCCTCCGCGTAGACCTCGCTGCCGATGCGGAAGAAGCCGAGGTCGAGGAGGCGAACGGCGCAGGCGAGGGCGCGCTCCCGCGGCATGCCCTGGCGGCGCAGGTCGGCGGTGACGGCGCGGCGCAGCTTCGGCAGCTTGAGGGCGAAGCTACGCACCAGCTCGAACTTCCGTTCCGCCTGCCGCTGCTGCCAGCGCTCGTGGTAGAGGTACTGCTTGCGGCCGGCTTCGTCGTAGCCGGTGGCCTGGATGTGGCCGAACGGGTCGGGGCAGATCCAGACCTCCTTCCAGGCCGGCGGGATCGCCAGCTGGCGGATCCGCTCCAGCGTCTCCTCGTCCTCGATCACGGTCCCGTCCATGTCCTCGAAGGAGAAGCCGCGACCGCGGCGCCGGCGGCGGATCCCGGGCCCCGCGCAGTCGGCCCGGCGCAGTCGGCCCCGGCGAGGGGCGGGGGCGATTGAGCTCACCGGGCCGTGTCTCCCACGGCAGCGCCAACCGCTTCGAGGTTGGCCACGAAGGCCGCCACCTCGGCCCGCAGCCACGGCTTGCAAGCCTCGATCTCACCTGCATGCGGCGTCTGGTGCAGCCGCCGGTTCCCCCGCGGCCGCCACTTGAAGTGCTGGACCGCATTGGTCTCGCACCCCCGGCACCCTTCCGCTGCCTCGGCAAGCGCCCTCAGCGTCAACTTCTCCGGCAAAAATTCCGCAGCACTGGCCATGAGCGCCAGCTACCCAAGCGCCGCCGGGAGCGAAACCGTCCCGCCAAGCCCTTAGAGAGGCATGGCCCGCCACGACTCTGTGAAAAAGCACCTTGAGGGTGCCTATCGACAGAGTCGTGATGACGACCGGGCCCTGGCGGAGCTGGCACGGCGGCAGCACGGGGTGGTGAGTCGACGGCAACTCGAAGGGATGGGCTTCGGGAGGACGGCGATCAGAGCCAGGCTCCACTCAGGGCGCCTGCATCGACTCCACCCCGGCGTCTACGCCGTCGGCCACCGCCTGATCCCGAAGGAGGGGTGGCTGATGGCGGCTGTGCTCGCCTCGGGGCCTCGCTTCGCCCCCTTCTTACGCCGCCACCGCCTGCCGATGCCGCGCTTCAACGAGCCGATCACCCTCGGCACGAAGCGCTACCGCGTCGATTGCCATTGGCCGGGCACGCATCAGATCGTCGAGCTCGACGGCTGGGAGGGCCACTCCTCCCGCTCGGCCTTCCGCGATGACCGCGAGCGCGACCGCCGCTTACGCGTCGCCGGCTATTCGGTGACCCGCCTCACCTGGAACCAGCTGGAGGACGAACCCACCCAGATCGCCGCCGACCTGCGTGCACTCCTGGAGAAGAACTAACTAACGCCCCGCAGCGCCTCGACCCGGAACGCGCTCCGCAGCGGGTTCGCCGGCTTGAAGAAGGTCGCGGTCTGGGCTTCCACCCGCCAGGGGAACGGCAGGGTCCCACCGGGGGCGCCGAGGAAGCGGGTGAAGAGGACCGAGGCGCGGCGGCAGGTGATGGCGGATTTGGCCGGGATGTAGAGGAGGTAACGGCCCTTGGGGAAGAGCAGGGGGCCGACGCGGGAGCCGGCATTGACGGTGAAGCTGCCGGGGCAGAGGGCGCCGACGAGGGTGTTGCCGCCGTCGGAGGCGCGTTCGACCTGCACCACCGCGAAGCCGGGCTGACCGCCGCGGGTGAAGGAGGCTTTGCCGTTGCCCGTCGGCACCACTCGCCACGGTTTCGGCAGGTTGCCGTCCCAGTCGGCGAGGAAGCGGGCGAACAGTTTTGAGGCTTCCTGGCAGCTCAGCCCCGGGTCGACGGTGAGGCTGTAATTCCCCGCCGGAAGAGTCGCCTCGCCGATGCGGTCGTTGTGCAGGACGCGGAAGCTCGGGCAGGTCGCCGCCGAGGCCGGTCCAGCCGCGCCGATCGCCAGCAGCGACAGCGCCGCGCTCAGTGCCAACAGCAGGCTCGCGGCAAGGCGCCGGGAAGAGGCTCGGACGGGACTCACGGCGGCGAAAGCTATCAGCGCCGATCCCTAGCATTGCGTCACCGATGCCAGAACCCGTGAAGCGCAACCAGCGCTACATGCCTGGGCTGGACGGGTTGCGGGCCATCGCCGTCCTCGCCGTCATCGCCTTCCACCTCGGCCTCGATTGGGCCCCTGGAGGGATGCTCGGCGTCGGCGTCTTCTTCACCCTCAGCGGCTACCTGATCACCGACATCCTCCTGGCGCAGCTGAACCAGCGCGGCCGCATCGACCTCGTACGTTTCTGGCTGGCCCGCGCCCGCCGCCTGCTGCCGGCGCTGTTCGTGATGCTGGCGATCGTCGTCGCCTGGGTCACCATCTTCGGCCCCGCCCAGCCGGACCAATTCCGCAAGGGCGTCGTCTCGGCGGTTTTCTACGTCAACAACTGGGAGCAGATCTTCGCCGACGTCTCCTACTTCGCCCGCTTCGAAGCCGAAGGCCCGCTCGACCACCTTTGGTCGCTCTCGGTCGAGGAGCAGTTCTACATCCTCTGGCCGTTCCTGCTGCTGGCAGGAGTCAAGCTCGTGCGCGAGCGCCCGCTGCCCTCCGGCGTCCGCCCCCGCCTCGCCCTGCTGACGATCGCCGGCGCCCTCACCTCGACGATCCTGATGGCGATCCTCTACCAGCCCAGCCTCGACCCCTCGCGGCTCTACTTCGGCACCGACACCCGCGCCGGCGGCCTGCTCTTCGGCGCCGCCCTGGCGATGGTCTGGCCGAGCCGCAAACTCAGCCGCCGCATCGCCCCGGGGGCGCGCAACACCCTCGACGCGCTCGGTGTCCTCGGCCTGGCGGTGATCGCGCTGATGATCTGGCGCACCGGCGAACTCTCGCCCTTTCTCTACCGGGGCGGCTTCATGATCCTCTCGCTCGCCACGGTCCTGGTGCTGATGCCGCTGACTCACCCGGCGTGCCGGCTCGGCAGTGTCCTCGGGGCGCCCCCGCTGCGCTGGGTCGGCGTCCGCTCCTACGGGATCTACCTCTGGCAGACCCCGATCATCGTCCTCACCAGCCCCGGCGCCCAGCATGAGGACAACCTCGTACGCAGCCTCCTGCAGGTGGCGGCGATCATGGCCGTCGCCGCCCTCTCCTGGCGCTTCCTCGAGGAGCCGATCCGCCACGGCGCGATCGGCCGCTTCTTCGCTCGCCGCCGCGCCGTCGGCTGGAAATGGGAGACCTTCGCGCCGCCGATGCGGGTGACGATCGTCGCTGCCGGCCTGGTCCTCCTCGTCGCCGCCGGCGGCATGGCCGGGATCAACTCCACCTCGACCGCGCAGGGGGAAAACGTCCGGGTCGAGCAGGCGCGAGCAGGGGGGACCTCGAAGCCGCCGCCGCTGACCAAAGCCCAGGCCGAAGACTCGACCAAATCGAGCTGCAAAGCGGTGGTTCACATCGGCGACTCGACCTCCGAGGGCCTCGACGACGCCGAATACCTGCCGATCGAATCGCAGCGCATCCCCGCCCGCTACGCCGAAGTCGGGGTGAAAGAAACCCACATGGAGGTACAGGGCGCGCGCTCGATCGAAGAGCAGTTCGAAGGCGAACCGAACGCCCAGGAAGTCGCCGAAGCCTGGAAGCTCGAAGGCTTCAAAGGCTGCTGGGTGCTGGCGCTCGGCACCAACGAGGCCGCCAACGTCGCCGCCGGCTCGACCGTCACCGAGCGCGAACGGATCGAAAAAATGATGGCGATCATCGGCGACGAACCCGCCCTCTGGGTCAACGTGCGCTCTCTGGTCGAAAAGGGCGACCCCTACTCGAAGGAAGGGATGGAGGAGTGGGACGAAGAACTCGAACGCGCCTGCGCCTCCTACCCGAACATGCGTATCTACGACTGGGCCTCCGACGTCAAAGACGACTGGTTCATCCCCGACGGCATCCACTTCACCTCGCCCGGCTATGCCGCCCGAGCCCAGCTGATCGCCCTCGCGCTCGCCCACGCCTTCCCGGAAAAAGGCGAAACCGAAGGCGGGTCGCACAACTGCGTGGTCAGTTGAGCACGCTATAGGCGGCTCAAGTGACCACTCATAGGCCGGTGATCTCGACCGGCTCGGGGTCCCCGGCCGGCTCGAAGCCCATGATCCGGCCGTAGAAGTAGAGCTCGGATTCGAGGCAGCGGATGTTGGTCTCCGCCTTGCGGAAGCCGTGCTGCTCGCCCTCGAAGGCGAGGTAGGCGTGGGGGACGCCGTTGCTCTGCAGCGCCGCCACCATCGTCTCCGCCTGGTTCGGCGGCACGACCTTGTCCTCCAGTCCCTGGAAGAGAATCACCGGCGAGCGCAACTGCCGGGCGTGGAAGATCGGCGAGCGCGCGCGGTAGAGCTCGGCCTGCTCGGGATAGGGGCCGATCAGGCGGTCGAGGTAGCGGGACTCGAACTTGTGGGTGTCCTCGGCGAGCGCGCCGGCGTCGGCGACGCCGTAGTAGCTGGCACCGGCGGCGAAGGCATCGTGGAAGGTGAGCGCGCAGAGGGTGGCGTAGCCGCCCGCCGAGCCGCCGCGGATCGCCAGCCGCTCGCGGTCGGCGTCGCCCGCCGCCGCCAGGTGCAGCGCCGCGTTGACGCAGTCTTCGGTGTCGACGACGCCCCAGGTGCCGCGCAGCTCGTTGCGGTAGGCGCGCCCGTAGCCGCTGGAGCCGCGGTAGTTGACGTCGACGACCCCGATCCCGCGGCTGGTCCAGTAGAGGAATTCGCGATCCAGGGCCGGCGCCGAGTGCGAGGTCGGCCCGCCGTGGCTCTCGACGATCAGCGGCGGCAGTTCTCCCTCCGGCGCCTCGAACTCGGGATTCGCCGGCGGGTAGTAGAAGCCGTAAGCGAGCGCCCCGTCGCCGGTCTCGAACTCGATCGCTCGTGGCCGCGAGACGTAGGCGGGGTCGACCGGCTGCTCGCTGGAGGTGCGGACGATCTCGGTCTCGCCGCTGTCGGCGTCGTAGACGACGATCGCCGCGCCGCTCTCCGGACTTCCGGCGGCGAAGGCCACCCGGTTCCCCTGGGCCGAGAGCGACGGGTAGCCGAAAGAGGTGAAGGGCAGCCCGAGGTCGGCCGGCTGCCAGCCGCCCGGCTCCAGCAGCGCCAGCCGTTCTTCGCCCCGCACGGTGCGCACGCAGACGATCGCGCCGCTCTCGAGGAAGGCGAAGGTCGAACCGCCGAAGAGCCACTGCGGGTGGGCGAAATCGGCCTCCTCCTCGGTCAGCTGAACCAACGGCGCCGCCTCGCCGCTGAGCTCGGCCCCCGGCTCGCTGGCGCGGTAGAGGTTCCACCAGCCATCGCGGTCGGAGGCGAAGTGAAGCCGCCCGTCATGCCCCCAGTCGGGCTGGAAGATCGACTCCTCGGGGCCGCCCGCGACCAGCCGCTCCTCGCCGCTGTCGGCCAGCGGGGCGACCCAGAGCTCGGTCCCGTCCCAGGGCATGTTCGGGTGGTCCCAGCAGGTCCAGGCGAGCCAGGCGCCGTCGGGGCTGACCCGCGGGAAGGAGTAAAAGTCGCGCCCACCGGCCAGAACCTGCGGCTCGCCCTCGCCGTCGAGCGGCAGCGAGACGACCTCGTTCACCGCTTCGCGCTCGCCTGGCACGTCCCGTTCGCGCACGCAGACGACCGTGCCGCCGTCCGGCGTCAACTCCAGGTCGGCGTAGCGCAGCGCCCCCGGCTCATCGGGCTCGGGCGAGATCGGCACCGGCTCCTCGCCCAGGCGCTGCCGGTAGAGCCGCTGGTCGTCGAAGTTGACGAAGAGGGCAAGGTCCGGCGCGGCCAGGCGCCAGGCGCCGCCGCCGTACTCGTGCACCCGGGTCCGCACGTTCATCCCGGCCGGCGTCACCGCTTCCGGCTCGCCACCGCCCGGCGGTCGCCGCATCAGCACCACGCGACCGCCCTCGTCGGGCCGCCCCTCGGCCCACCAGACCGCGCCGTCCGCGGCGATCGCCGGAAAAGCCAGCCGCCGCCCCGCCCGCGCCACGGTCTCCGCCTCGATCGGCGAGGACCAGGACCCGTAGGGGGCGACGGTCGCCATCTACTCCTCCGCCTCGACCTCGCGCAGCCGGTGCGTGTCGACGTCGTAGACGAAGCCCCGCACGACGTCGCGGTGGGGGAGGAAGGGGGAGGAGCGGACCCGGCGGATCGACTGCCGCACGTCGGCCTCCACGTCCTTGAAGGACTCGATCGCGAACGCGGGCGCGATCCCGGTCGTCTCCTGAAGCTCCATCCGGAAGCCGTCGTCGGTGATCTTCTGCATGCCGCAGTCGGTGTGGTGGATCAGCATCACCTCTTCCGTCCCAAGCCGCCGCTGCGAAATCGCCAGCGAGCGGATCACGTCGTCGGTGATGATCCCACCGGCGTTACGCAGCACGTGCGCCTCGCCCTGGCCGAGGCCGAGGGCGGCGAAGACGTCGAGCCGCGAGTCCATGCAGGTGACGATCGCCAGACGGCGCTGCGGTTCGACGTCGAGGTGCCGCTCGGCGAGGCCGGCGGCGAAGGCGTCGTTGTTCTCGAAAAGCTCGTCGATCGTGTCCATGGCGCGGCAGACTAGCCGGACCGGGACACGGTTTCCCTGCGCATTTGCCGGGGTAGCCGCTCGACAAGGATCTCGACCAGCGAAAGCAAGACGACCAGGAGGAAAGCAATGGAGGCGAGGAGTGCCGACAAGGGGATCTTCAGCGGAGAGAGCTCCGGCACCCGCGAAGAGATCGTGGCGCTGTTGACGAAGGCGTACTGGATGGAGATCGAGACGGTGATGAGCTACATCGCGGCCTCCACCAACCTCGACGGCGTCCGCGCCCAGGAGATCCGCGAGTCCCTGGCCACCGACGTCGAAGAGGAGCTCGGGCACGCGAAAGAGTTCGCCAACCGGATCAAGGAGCTCTACGGCGTCGTCCCCGGCTCGGAAGAGTTCCGCCCCGAACAGAGTTTCCTGCAGCGGCTCGAGCACCAGACCGACGTGGTCTCCGTCATCCGCGGCGTGATCAAAGCCGAGACCGGCGCGATCGAGCACTACACGCGGATCGTCGAGGAGACCGACGGCGTCGACCCGGTCACCCAGGACATGGTGATCGCGATCCTGCGCGACGAGCAGGGCCACCGCCGTCTCTTCGAGGGCTTCCTGCGCGAGTACGAATTCGAGGGCAAGGCCTAGTCATCAGGTACCTCCACCTCTGCGCCCACGAGCAGTTCCCGCCCGACCAGCTGCTGCGCCAGGCGGTCGCAGCCGAGGCCGCCGGCTTCGACGGCATCGGCTGCAGCGACCACCTGCAGCCCTGGTGGGAGGGCGGCGAGGCCGGCCACGCCTGGGTCTGGCTCGGCGCCGCCGCACAGGCGACCGAGCGCGCTCTGTTCGGGACCGCGGTGACGCCGCCGGGTCCGCGCTACCACCCGGTCCTGATCGCCCAAGCCTGGGCGACGATGGAGGTGATGTACCCGGGGCGGCCCTACCTCGGCGTCGGCTCCGGCGAGGCCTTGAACGAGGTGCCGCTTGGTGCCGAGTGGCCCGCGCCGAAGGAGCAGGTCGAGCGGATGGAGGAGGCGCTGGAGATGATCCGCGCGCTCTGGGACGGCAAGCGGCTGAGCGGCGCCGGCCACTTCCCGACCAAGGATGCCCACCTCCACACGCTGCCCGAGGATCGCCGGCCACCGCTCTACGTCTCCGCCTTCGGTCCGAAGGCCGCCGCGGTCGCCGGCCGGCAGGGCGACGGCCTCTGGACCCTCGCCGACCCCGAATCGGTGCCGGACCTGATCGACGCCTACAAGGGCGCCGCCGAGGACGCCGGCCGCGAGCCGGGGGAGATCGTCCTGCAGGCGGCCTTCTCCTGGGCCGAGGAGGACGACGCCGCGCTGGAGGGCTGCCGGGTCTGGAAGGGATCGCAGCCGGACGAGTTCTACACGAAGGACTGGCACGACCCGAAGGCGATGTACGAGGAGGGCGAGCGCCAGGTCTCCGACGAGGAACTAAAGGAAGACCTGATCGTCTCCGCCGACCCCGAGGTCCACCTCGAACGGATCAAGGAGGTGGAGGAGATGGGGGCGACGACCGTCGCCCTGATGAACAACTCCGGTGCCGACCCGCTGGCCGCGATCGAGACCTACGAGCAGAAGGTGCTGCCGCGCCTCCAGCGAGCAGCCTGACTTAGGCTGCCAGGGGATGGAGCTGCAGAGGATCGGAACCGTTCGCTCGCCGCTGACCGACCTCGGTGACGCGCCGAAGCAGGGCGACGAGGGCGCGCCTGAGGCGAGGATCGCGATCGAGGCGGAGTTCTCACCGGCTCTCGCGGGAATCGCGCCGGGCGACGAGTTGGTCGTCCTCACCTGGCTCGATCGAGCTGACCGCGAGGTCCTCTCGGTCCACCCGCGCGGCGATCTCTCCCGCCCGGCGACCGGCGTCTTCGCGACCCGCTCACCCGCCCGGCCCAACCCGATCGGACTGCACCGCGTGCGCGTCCTCGCCGTCGAGGAGAGCGAGCTGCACGTCGCCGACCTCGAGGCGATCGACGGCACCCCCGTCCTCGACCTCAAGCCCGTCCTCGGCGAGGTGGAGGAGCGGTGAGCGCGACCGTCAACGACCTGCGCATCCGGCCGGCGATCGAAGAGGACGTGCCCCTGCTCTTCGACCTGATCCTCGAGCTGGCCGAGTACGAGAAATTGAGCGACAAGGTCGCGGGCGACGCCGAGGTGCTGCGACGCTCGCTGTTCGAGGAGAAAGCGGCGGAGGCGCTGCTGCTCGAGACAGCCGACGGCGAAGAGCTCGGCTACGCGATCTTCTTCACCACCTTCTCGACCTTCGAGTGCCGCTCGGGGATCTGGCTCGAGGACGTCTACGTGCGTCCCGAGCACCGCCGCGGCGGCATCGGCCGGGCGGTGATGGAGCACCTTGCCCGGATCGCCGAGGAGCGCGGCCACGTCCGACTCGAGTGGGTCGCGCTCGACTGGAACGAACCGGCGCTGAACTTCTACGAGGGCCTCGGCGCTCACCGCCTCGACGACTGGGTCGTCCACCGCCTCGAGCGCGACGGGATCAGCCGCCTGGCCGCCGGGCGCGACTGAGCAGCAGCTCGCGCTCGCGCTCGTTCTCGGTCATCTCGGCGGCGCGCCGGAATTCCGCCGCCGCCTCGTCCTCGCGTCCCGCTTTCGCCAGCAGATCGCCGCGGACGCTGGGGAGGAGGTGGTAGTTCGCCAGCTCCTTCTCGCCGGCGAGCTCGTCGAGCAGCGCCAATCCCGCCTCCGGGCCGAAGGCCATCCCCAGAGCCACCGCGCGGTTGAGCTCGACCACAGGCGAGGGCTGGACCTGCGCCAGCACGTCATAGAGCGCGGCGATCCGCACCCAGTCGGTGTCCTCTGCCCGCAGCGCCCGGGCGTGGCAGGCGGCGATCGCCGCCTGCAGCCCGTAGGGGCCGAGCGGTCCCGGCAGCTCTTCGGCCCGCTCCAGCGCCCGCCGGCCGCGGACGATCAGCAGCGGGTCCCAGCGGGCGCGGTCCTGGTCGAGCAGCAGCACCGGCTCGCCGCCGGGGCCGTGGCGCGCCGCCAGCCGCGAGGCCTGGATCTCCAGCAGCGCGATCAGTCCGTGTACCTCCGGCTGGCGCGGCGCCAGCTCGGCGAGAATCCGGCCCAGGCGCAGCGCTTCCTCGCAGAGGTCGCGCCGCACCCAGTCGGTGCCGGCGCTCGCCGCGTAGCCCTCGTTGAAGACGAGGTAGATCACTTCCAGCACCGAGGGCAGGCGCTCCTCCAGCTCGGCGCCGCGCGGCACCTCGAACGGCACCTTCGCCTCGCGCAGCGCCCGCTTCGCCCGCACCAGCCGCTGCGCGACCGTCGCCTCGGAGGCGAGGAAGGCGCGGGCGATCTCCGGCGTCGCCAGGCCGCCGAGCAGCCGCAGGGTCAGCGCCGCCCGCGCCTCGCGCGAGAGCAGCGGGTGGCAGCAGGTGAAGATCAGCGCCAGCAGGTCGTCGCCGACCTCCTCGTCGGCGGCCGCCTCGAAATCCGAGCGCTCCATCGCGAACAGCGCCCCGGTCTCGTAGGCGATCTCTTCGCGCTTGCGCTCGTAGGTCTTCTCGCGGCGCAGCCGATCGATCGCGCGGTTCTTGGCCGTCGCCATCAGCCAGGCGCCGGGGTTGTCGGGGACGCCGTCGCCGGGCCACTTCTCCAGCGCCGCCAGCAGCGCGTCCTGGGCCAGGTCCTCGGCGAGGCCGACGTCACCGACCATCCGCGCCAGGCCCGCGATCAGGCGGGCGGACTCGATCCGCCAGACCGCCTCGATCGCGCGCGTGGCCTCGGTCACCGCGGTCTCACGGACCCTCGTAGGCGTCCTGCACCTCCTGCGGAAAGTCCTCCATCTCGAAGACGCGGCGGACTTCGATCCGGCAGTTGCTGTCGGGGCAGCGGCTGGCCCACTCCAACGCCTCCTCCTTCGAGCGCGCCTGGATCAGCCAGTAGCCGCCGACGACCTCCTTGGCCTCGGTGAAGGGGCCGTCGACGATCGTCGCCTTGGACTCCGCGTCGAAGAGGACGTTGCCGCCGTCGCTGGGCGGACGCAGCCCGTCGAGCGAGAGCAGCATCCCGGCCTTCTGAAGCTCCTCGTTGTAGCGACCCATCGCTGCGACCGCCTCCGGAGTCGGGTTCCAGTCCTCCTCCTCGATCTGCGGGTACATGAACATCATGAAGCGCATCTGGTCCTCCTTGGAGTGGGGGCGGCGGTCCCGCCCTTTTACCTGACGACGAACGCCTGCGGCGCAAATCGACATCGCGCTCGAACTTTTGATCGCTGCCCTGATCGTGATCGCGCTGGTGCTGGTGCTGTTGAAGGTCGCCGTCGCCGGAGGGATCCTCGGGGTGATCGCGATCATCCTGCTGGTCCTGCTTCTCCTCGGCCGGCTTTAGCCCGAACCGATGGCCGCGGACAGCGGCCGAGACGCCGCAGCTTGCGCCGGTAGACCCCCATCGAAGTGTGGCTCCAGTCGCCATGGGTCTGCCGCCGCAAGCTGGGGACGCGCTCGCGGTGGTAGGGCGAGCTGAGGCTCTCCGCGTGGCCGATCACATCGCCGACGCGGATGTGGAACCGGCAGCGCAGCCACTGCGTCAGCTGCAATGAGGCGCGCAGCTGTCGCCGATCGCCGAGGGCGTCGCCGTCGCCGTAGCCGACGTGCTCGATCCCGATCGCGGTCCAGTTGAGCCCGACCGTGTGGCGGCAGCGGGTGCGCAGGTTGACCAGGCGGAAGATCCTCCCCGAGGAGCCGATCACGAAATGTGAGCAGACGTTTGGCAGCTCGTGCAGCTCGATGTCCGGCCGGTCGGGCGCGAAGGTGTTGTAGACGGCGGCAGCCGTGCTCGTCTGCGACATGTGCTCGACGATCACCCGCGGGTGCCGCAGCCGCCAGGTCCGTTCCCCGTAATGCCGCTGCGAGTAAGCAGCCATCTCCTGCTTGCGTTTCTGCCCGTACGGAATCGGCCACGACGTAATCGCCGGCCGCGGCGCCGGCGAAGCCGCAAGCAACACGGCCGATATGAGCGCAGCAGCAGCTCCCACCCCCGAACTGCATCAAATTTCCGACCTGCTGGGGCAGAAATTTGATGCAGTTCGCGCTAGTCGTGGCCGAAGAGGCTGACCAGGGCGGGGGGGCGACGATGAGGCGGGCGAGCATTCGCACGCCGAGCCATTACCCTCCCGCGGCCCAGTTTCACGCTAAATGCGCTGGGTAGACGAATCCATCAATTGGTTCCAAAGGAGGAGGCGCAGATCGCGATGGCGGATATGAACGAGCGCGACGCAAAGTTGGTGCAGTACCTGGGCGAGGCCTACGGCAAGGAGCGCGAACTGGAGGCTGCACTACAGGCTCACATCGCGATGACCGTCAAAGGCCCGTACAAAAAACGGTTGCAGCAGCACCTCAAAGAGACGAAACAGCACGCCAAACAGGTCGAGCGACGGATCAAGAAACTCGGCGGCGGCGGCCAGACCCTTCAGGGTGCGGTCGGCAAACTCCAGGCCGTGGCGAAGGGGCCGCTGCACGCGATCCGCGGTGGTGGCGAGCAGGAGAAAATGCTGAAGAACGCCAAGACCGAGTACTTCAACGAGCACGAGGAGATCGCCACCTACCTGGCGATCGAGACGCTCGCGGAAAAGGTCCGCGACTCCGAGACGGCGAAACTCGCGAAAGCGATCCGCCGCGAGGAGGAAAAAATGGCGACCTTCCTCCAGGGTCAGATCAAGCAGCTGACCAACGCGGTTGTGCGCGAGGACATCCCGGCGAAACTGCGCCGCCCCGCCTCCGCCACCAAAGCCAAAAAATCCGGCGGTAAAAAAGCGACGGCGGGCAGCAGAAAAGCCGCGACCGGTGGCAAAAAAGCCGCGGGCAGCAAAAAAGCCGCAGCGAAACCAGCCACCAAAACCAAAGCCAAAAAATCCTCGCGGGCGAAAACGCCGGCCAAAAGCACCGGCGGCGTGAAAAAAACCTCGGCGCGGAAAACCAGCGTTAAACGGAAAGCCAGCTAGA
This sequence comes from Solirubrobacterales bacterium, assembly GCA_035688955.1. Lineage (GTDB taxonomy): Bacteria > Actinomycetota > Thermoleophilia > Solirubrobacterales > 70-9 > VAYN01. The sequence goes on from DASSMJ010000045.1 coordinate 35,281, forward strand.
GCTTTAGCCGGCGCTGGTCGCCAGCCCCCGTGGCGCCTCGGCGGTGTCCGAGGTCGCCCGGGGGCGGACCGCCAGCACCACGAGGTCGTCACGCAGGGTGCCCGAGCTGCGGCCGACCGCGTCGGCGCGCAGCCGCTCGGTCAGCTCGTCCAGCTCCAGGCCCGCAAGCGACTGCGTCATCGCGGCGAAGCTCTCCGGTCCCTGGTGGGTGGTGATCGGTCCCGCCTCCAGCCAGCCGTCGGTGCAGAGCGCGAGCGTCGCGGTCGGGCCGAGAATCTCCTCGTGGCGCATGATGTTGGCGTCCTTCCAGGCGCCGAGGACAGAGCCGCCGCCGAGCAGCTCCGCCTCGCTCTCGCCCGTCAGCACCGCCGGCGGGTGACCGGCCGAGGCGAGGATGATGCGCCAGCCCTCGCCCTCGCGCTGCAGCCGGGCCAGCATCACCGTGGCGAAGTCGTTGAGGCTCTGGCCGGCGATCAGCAGTTCGTTCACCCGCTGCAGCACCTCCTCGGGCTCGTCGATCTCCCGGGTCAGCCCGCGCACCGAGTGGCGGACGGCGACCGAGACCCCCGCCGCGGTGCTGCCCTTGCCGGCGACGTCGCCGACCAGGATCCAGCAGCCGTCCTCACAGGGAAGGACGTCGTAGAGGTCGCCGCCGACGTCGATCCCCTCGCCGGCCGCCTCGAAGACGACCGAGATCTCGAGCCCGTCCACCTCGGCCGGTCGCGGCGGCCGCAACCCCCGCTGCAGGTTTTTGGCGATGCGGTCACGCTCGCGGTAGAGGCGGGCGTTGTCCAGCGCCAGCGCCGCCCGCTCGCCGAGCTCGGAGAGGAAGTCGAGGTCGCCGGGGTCGTAGCGCAGGTCGCGGTGGGCGTGGAGGAAGGAGAGGGCGCCGAGGGTGCGACCGCGGGCGACCAGCGGCACCACCGCCGCCGAGTTGTAGCCGGCTTCCTGCATCAGCTGCAGGTGCTCTGAGCTCTGCGAGACCTTGTCGACGACGTCGGGCGCCTTCAGGTCGCGCCAGATCATCGGCTGGTTCAGCCGCAGAACCTGCGCCACCGGATGCTCGCCGCCGGGGTCGAGCGGGCCTTCGCGGCGGATCCGCTCCAGCCTTTCTGCCATCTCCTGGTTGGCGCCGGCGACGACGCTTTCGCCGTACCAGCCGTCGGGCCGGCGGAAGTCGATCAGGCAGATCTCAGCCAGCTCCGGGATCGCCGTGTTGACGATCGTCCGCGCCGTCTCCTCGGGGTCGAGCGAGGTATCGAGCAGGCGGCTGGCGGCGACGAGGAACTCCTGGGCGCGGCGGCGCCGCATCTCGGCGGTGATGTCGCGGGCGACTACCGAGGCGCCGATCAACCCCCGCAGCGGGCTGCGGATCGGCGAGACCGTCAGCGAGACGGAGATCCGCGCCCCGTCGGAGCGGATCCGCTCGGTCTCGTAGGTGTCGAGGCGTTCGCCTCGCTTGATCCGGTCGAGGATCACCATCTCCTCGTCTTTGTGGTCGGGCGGGACGATGAAGGAGACGTGGCGCCCGATCGCTTCCTCGGCGGTGTAGCCGTAGAGGCGGGCGGCGGCCGGGTTCCAGGTGGTGATGATCCCGTCCAGGTCCTTGCTTAGCACCGCGTCCTGGGTGCCGCGGACGACCTCGGCCAGGTGCTGGCGGAAGCGCTCGGCTTCGGCGCTCTTGGCCTCGGCGCGGCGGCGGGCGATGAAGGTGCCGAGCTGGTCGGCGAAGCTGGCCAGCAGGGCCAGCAGCTCCTGGGATTGAGCGGCGAAGGAGACGGTGTGGAACTCGGCCACCGCCAGCACGTTCTCCGGCGCCCCGATCGGGACCGGGATCGCCAGCGCCGCCTCCAACCCGAGCTGGGTGGCGACGTCGTAGCGCGGGGCGGGGGTGGGGTAGTCGCGGTAGTTCGGGGCGAGGGCGATCTGGCCGGTGTCCCAGGCGTCGCCCGGCAGGCCGGTGCCGCGGCGGAAGGTCAGCTCGCGGCTGCGGCGCCAAAGCGGGCGGGCGTCGAGCTCGGAGGTGCTCCAGCCGGAGACCAGCCGCAACGGCTCCGCCTCGCCGACGACTTCCCACATCGCTCCCGCCTCCCAGCGCAGGAGGTCGGCGACGATCTCCAGGAACCGCGGCGCCACCTGCTCGAGCGAACCTCCCTCGATCAGCCGGGCGGCGAGCTCACGCTGGCTCTGCAGATAACGCCACAGCTCCAGTTCCTGGGGCTCTTGCATCCCGCTCAAAGCTACCTGCTTCGAACGCCATCGCCGGCAGCGGGTGACACCTCTGTAAAGGAGGGTTTGTCGACTTCGCCCAAGGGTACCCAACCGTTCGACGGGTTTATACGGACGGGAGAAATCATGTTTCGGTGTGACAACTGCGGTAGCGGCTACTCGGCCCAGGCGGCCTCATCTTGGACTTCATGCCCCCGCTGCCTGGCCAAAGAGAAGGTCCAGGTCCCCCTCAGCTTCGAGCTCGGCTGGCAACGCCGCGCCGCCCGCGCGGAAGCGCCCACGACCGCCGCGAAGGATTCACAGGTTCAAGCCGCCGCCTAGGAGGGGCCGGTCGTGCCGGACCTCGACCGCGAGCAGCGCGGAGAATTTCAGCGGTCCTCTTGGAGAAAGGGGTCGATCCAGGCCCGGCAAATATCCCTTCAGGGGGGGTGGGTCTTCGTGGCGCCGAGCAGGTCGGCGGCTGGCGACTGGCTGCCAGCCGCCACTACGGGCTAGTTGCCCTTGTGGGTTGCGGCGCACGGAATCACCGTGCTGCTCAGCACGAGCTGCATAGCCGTCCCTCCTTCCCTCACTTGCTGGCAGGAGGACCAATAAGACCGGACCCACTAAAAGAGCGCCACCCAAGTAATAGGCAGTACGGCCGCATTCTTAGGTCCTGAGAAGTGTAGAAAGAGAGTTAGAGTGATCCGGTTACACAGACCAATCTGAGCGGAAGGGCAAACAAGTGGCTGAGACTGAAGGTGGGCATAGCAGTGGCGCGATGGTGGGAAGCTCCCTCTGCGACCCGCTGAAACACCCGATGCGGGTCCGTATCCTCGAAGTCATCAATGAGGCGCCGATGTCCCCGATCAGATTCCTTGAGGGCGGTTACAGCCTCCGCGAGTTCAAGAGCAAGCAGGAGGGCCTCTCGTATCTCAGTTATCACTTCCGGGAGCTAGAGAAAGCGGGCTGCATCGAGGTCATCGAGACTGTCCAGCGCCGGGGCGCGACCGAACACATCTACCGCGGATGCAGCCGCGTGTTCTTTACCACGGAGGAGTTCGAGAACATGCCCTTCGAGGAGCGCGCCACGCTCAGCCGGACCTCGTTCCAAGGGATCGTCGCGCGGACGGATGGCGCGATCAGGCACGGCACCTTCGACAGCCACACGAACCGCCAGCTGACCTGGCGGGCGATGCACCTTGACGAGCGCGGCTGGCAGGAGATGATGGATCACCTCGACGACGCCTTCCTCAAGGCGGAAGAAATCCGGGAGGCCGCTGCCAAGCGCATTCCTCAGGGCGAGGGCGAGGTCATCCCGACCACCGTTGCGTTCCTCGGCTTCGAGTCGCCACCCTTACCGCCGCTCGATTGAAGACAGGGACGGTGGGGGACCCGGCGGCGATGCGAGGTATCGCCGACCGCTACCCCGCGAACCCGCACGCAGAGCGGCGTGCGGAGTTTCGCTAATCCCTCCTAGCCCCCGACGCAGCCTGAAGATCGTTTGCCGCCACCGCTCTCGGGTAGCCCGAGTGGGAATCAACTTGAAGCGAGACGAGGAAAGGGGCAGCCAATGTCCGAGCACCTGAATGGCAAGAAAATCGCCTTTCTGACGTCCAACGAGGGGGTCGAGCAGGTCGAGCTGACCGAGCCGCTGCAGGCCGTCCGCGCCGCCGGCGCCGAAGCCGAACTGCTGGCGCCCGAAGCCGGCGAGGTCCAGGCCTTCAACCACCTCGATAAGGGAGACACCTTCACGGCGGATCGCGCCGTCGGCGAGGCCGACGCGAGCGAATTCGACGGGCTCGTCCTGCCGGGAGGGGTTGCCAACCCGGATCAACTGCGCACGAAACCGGAGGCGCTGGACTTCGTCCGCGGCTTCTTCGAGGCGGGCAAGCCGGTCGGGGTCATCTGCCACGGCCCGTGGACGCTGCTCGAGGCAGGGGTGCTGGAGGGGCGCACGCTCACCTCTTGGCCCAGCCTGCAGACCGACCTGCGCAACGCCGGGGCGGAGTGGGTCGACGAGGAGGTCCACGTCGACCAGGGCCTCGTCTCCAGCCGCAAACCGGATGACCTGGAGGCGTTCAACAACAAGATCGTCGAGGAGTTCGGATATGCCACCACGCGGGGTTAAAAAAGGCAGCAAACGCGACCGGCAGTACAAACACATCAAAAAGAGCGAGAAGGAATCCGGTCGCTCGGAGAAACACGCCGAGGAGATCGCCGCCCGCGCCGTCAATAAGGAAAAGGCGCGGTCGGGCGAAAGCAAATCCTCCTCGCGCAGCTCGACCAGCGGCCGCTCGGCGAGCAGCCGCGGCGGCAAGCAGTCCGGCAGAGGCCCGGGCGGGCGAACCCGCGAACAGCTCTATAACGACGCCAAGAAGCTCGGCATCGAAGGCCGCTCGCAGATGAATAAGAAAGAACTGGAGAAGGCGGTCAGTCGCGCGGGTTGAGGAAGCCGCGGGGTGTGAGCGCGAAGAAGTTCTCGATCCCGCCCCGCTTCGGCTTGCTGTGAACGAGTTCGAGGCAGCCGCAGCGGACCAGGGTGCTGGCGTGGTAGGAGACCACCCCGGGGCTGGCGCCGATCTCGTCCGATAGTTCGACCGGGCTCGCCACCCGGTCCATCAGCGCCGCCAGGATCTCCAGCCGGATCGGATGCGACAACGCCTGCACGAGTTCCTGATCCATGGTTGCGGCAATCTCTACGATCCGGGAACCGCGGGTCAACCCAATTATTTGGGCCGCCCTCACCGTCCTGCGGAAAATGCGGGGCCTTAGCGCGCCAACTCGTCCAGCGAGCCGCGGTCGATCCGCAGGTCGTCGATCGATTCCACCACCTGGGCGGCGCCTGCCTCCCGCAGCTCTTCCTCGGAGAAGCCGCCGGTGAGAACCGCCAACGTCGGGATGCCGGCCGCCTTCGCCGCCTTCACGTCCCAGACGGAATCACCGACCATCACCGACGGGTTGTCGTTGCCGGTTTTGGCCAGCGCCGCGTGGACGAGGTCGGGCTCGGGCTTGGTCTTCTCGACGTCGGCCGAGGTCGTCCAGCCGTGGACGAGGTCGCGGGCGTCAAGCAGGTCGAGGTAGTGGTCGACCTCCTCCTCCTTGGCCGAGCTGGCGAGGATCACGGTCGAGCCTTCCTCGCGCAGCTTCGCGATCAGCCCCCGCGCCCCCTCCATCACGTCGACTTCGCCGATCATCTCGCCATAGGCCTCGGCCTCCGCCTCGCGGATCGCCTCGCCGTCGGCAGCCGCCTTCTCCTCGCCGATCAGGGCGTCGAGGATCTGGTCGCCGCCCATGCCGATGTGGCGGTGGACCTTCCACATCTGCACCTTGTGTCCGTGCGCGTGCAGGGCCCGGTGCCAGGCGAGGGCGTGGTGGTAGTTGGTGTCGACGAGGGTGCCGTCGACGTCGAGGATCGCGTTCAGTCGCATGGCAACGGGGTACCCAGATGGCGATGAAAGATGTGCGGATCGGCTGCTCGGGTTGGGTCTACGACTCCTGGCGCCGCGGCATCTACAAGGGGGTGCCGCCGGCGCGCTGGCTCGAGCGCTACGCCGAGGTGTTCGACACCGTCGAGGTCAACAACACCTTCTACCGTCTGGTCAAGCGCGAGGTGGTCGAAGGCTGGGTGGAGCGGACGCCGCCCGGCTTCCTCTTCGCGGTCAAGGGCAGCCGCTACCTCACTCACCTGAAGCGGCTGCAAGGTATCGAGCAGGGGCTGGCGCGCTTCTGGGATCCGCTGGAGCCGCTGCGCGAGAGCGGCAAGCTGGGCCCGGTGCTGTGGCAGCTGCCGGGGAATTTCCATCGCGACGACGCGGTTCTCGGGGCGGCGCTGGAGCAGCTGCCGCCGGCCCGCCACTGCTTCGAGTTCCGCCACGAGAGCTGGTTCGCTCCGGCGGTGATGCGCCTCTTGGAGGAGCACGGCGCCTCGCTGGTGATCCCGCATGACGGCCGGCGCCCGCTGCCGGAGGCGCGGCCGGTCGGCGCGGTCGCCTACCTGCGCTTGCACCACGGCACCCGCGGCCGCAACGGCAACTACTCGAGCTCAGAGCTCGACCACTGGCGGCGGCGGATCGCCGCCTGGCGCTCGCGCCGCGAGGTCTTCGCCTACCTCAACAACGACTGGGAGGAATTCGCCCCGCCCAACGCCCTCACCCTGCGCCAGGGGCTGTCGATCGCCGAGCGGGCGCTGGTGTAGGGGCCGGGGCGCCGGGTAAAGGTCGGTCATGTCAGCTAAGAACACCATTGCCCGCAAGGCCGCCAAGGTGGCCGTCAAGCACACCGCCCACGGGACCGCCTCGAAGTTGAAGCGGGATCCGATGCGGGCCGCGACGCTGCTCGGCGTCGGCGGTGCCCTCGGGGCTGCCGCCGGCTGGATGGCCGCGCGCACCGCAACCAGCACCGCCTCGGTCAGCACCGGCTCCTAGCCGGGCCGACCGAGGGACGGTCGTCCCTCTCTACTTAGGAGGAGAGGCGCTGGCGGAGCATGTCCTTGCCCTGCTCGGCGCCCTTGCGGCTGGTCTCCTGTGCGCGGCGGAAGAAGTCCGCGAGGTCGGAGTCGCCGTCGCGCTCGGCGTCTTCGACGTAGGTCTCGAGTCGCAGCACGTTGCTGAGGCACTGCTCGACGAACCAGATGACGTTGTAGTCCTTGTCCTTCGTGCCGGTTACGTTGCCGGCCTCCTGAGTACCCATCCTCACTCCTTCGGGTCGTTTCCTCTTTCACCCTTGCGAGTACCCATTCGCGAGGAGGGGGAAAACGAGAACGCGAGTTTCGTGCCTGGCCGGCAGGGGTAACCGCCGGGCATGTACTTGATACCGATTGTCCTGCTCGTGATCCTGGCCTTGATCGCCGTCGCGTGGTCGCCGATCTTCGCCTTGATCTTCTTCGCCATCGGCTTCGTCGCCTTCCTCGGTTTCGTCGCCCTGAAACCGCGCGCCGACGAGAAACTGGCGCCGCCCGAGCAGCCGGGCCGCCAGCCCCAACACGAGAACGAGACGCCCACCGGGCTCTGGGGGGAGCGTCGCCCGTCATGAGCGCAGCAGAGGCGAATCGCCCCGAGGAAGAGCGTGACCCGATCGCCGAGGAAGAGGCGGAGGCCGCCGCCGCGGAAGCCGCCGAGATCGGCGGCGACGTCCCGCCGGACACTGACGACCCGGCGCAGCAGCCGGTGATCGAGGGTGGCGAGGGAGTGGCCGAGGGCTTTGAGTTGGCCGAGGAGGATCTCGAGGACATCGCCTCCCACGGCGACCAGCACCGCTTCCCCGGCCGGCTTGCGGGCCGCCCGGAGGAGCCGACCGAGGCCGCGTTCGGAGAAGCCGACGAAGAGGTTCCGCAGGACGCCGACGAGGCGATCCGCAAAGAGGAGTAGGAGGTACGGGATGCCCCGCCGAGTGATTGCAGTCGTCACCGACGAGCTCCACGGCAGCGAGCCGGCCGAGCAGATCCGCGCCCATGCCGACGGCGACGGCGTCGAGGTGCGGGTCGTCGTCCCCGCGGTCGAGGCGGGGCCGATGGAGCACACCCTCGGGGACATCGACAAGCCCCGCGAACGGGCCGAGGAGCGGCTCGGGCGGGCGTTGCGGGTCCTGCGTCAAAGCGACTTCCCGGTCAGCGGCGAGGTCGGCGATCCCGACCCGGTGCAGGCCGCGCAGGACGCCCTGCTCAAAGGCCCGGCCGACGAGGTGCTGATCTTCGAGCACTGCGAAGCGCAGGCGCAGTGGTACGAGAACGGGTTGCTGGAGCGGGCGCAGGAATCGATCGAGCCGCCGCTGCGGATGGTCTTCCTCGAGAGCGCCGACGGGCAGCCCGATCACGTCGTCAACGTCGAGGAGACGGGCCAGGGAACGGTCAACCCCTTGGAGGGCAAGGAAATCGCCGGCGGCGCCTACGTCCCCGGGATGACCCGCTCCGACTTCGCCGGGATGGTCGCCGGCATTCTCGGCACGATCATCGTTGCGATCCTTGCCGCGGCCGTCGCCGGTGGCAGTGGCCACGAGTCCGGCTGGGAAGCGGTGGCGATCCTGATCGCGATCGGGGTGGCGCTGGCGAACCTCGCCCACGTGGTCGGGCTGACGATCTTCGAGAGCATCCGCTATCGCGGCGGCTTCGCCAAGTTCTTCCGCACCTTGGCGCTGACGATCACGCCGCTGGCGATCGCGATCAACCTCGCGATCTTGGTCCTCGCCGACTAGAAGGTCGACCAGCCGGGCTCAGGGTCGGCCGGTTTCCGCCGTCGCCGGTTCCTCCCGCCGCAGCGCCTCCAGCACCTCCTCGGCCAGTTGCGAGCCGTCTTCGGGCCGCAGCGGCGTCGCGTTGACGCGAAAGACGACGCCGTCGCCGTCGACCTCCTCGAGCGAGACGGCAGGCTTGTACCGGGTGGGGACGGTGATCGCCCCGATCAGCCGTTCCTCGACCTCGCGCGGGCTGGTCTGGACCGGGAAGCGCACGCGGACGTCGACTTTGTCGGGCTCGCGCAGCGGCACGACGACGAGCGTGAGCAGGACGTTGTTGGGGACCATCAGCCGGTCGGCCCCCTGGCTGAGGGTGGTGTAGAAGAGCCCGAGCGAGGAGACGGTGCCCTCGATCGAGCCGGCCAGGGCGCCGCCGACCAGCCGCACCCGTTCGCCGACCCGGAACGGCCGCGTGCTCTGCAGGACGATGCCGGCGAAGATCCCGCCCAGCGCCTGCTGCGCGGCGAGGCCGAGCAGGACGGCGGTGAAGGCGCCGCCGACGGCGAGGGTGCTGGCGGTGACGCCGGCGATCCGCAGCGCCAGAATCACGACCGCGGTCATCGCCAGCAGCCGCACGACGAAGCCCGTGGTCCCGGCGGTGGCCGGATCGAGGCGCCGGTAGAGGCGGGGGGAGAGGCCGCGGGCGAGCCAGTGCGTCGCCGCCGAGCCGACGACGATCAGGATCACCACCGTCCCCGCGCGGATCCACTGCCCGTACCCCGGCGCGATGTCCTTGCGGTGGTAGTAGACGAACAGCGTGCCGATGATCAGCAGCAGCGCCGCCAGCAGCCCGCCGAACTGCCGTTTGCTGAACCGCGGCGCCAGCTCGTCGCCCAGCCCAAGCGAGTGCCAGGCATGGCTGCGGGTCTCGAACAACTCCCGCGGCAGGCGCGGACGGCGAGGTTGAGGGGACATCCAGCATCAGCTACCCCGCGCAACGCCTCCTATTCAGGTCGTTGCGGGAGAGTGGGTCGGTGCCCTCCTCCGGAATGGACCTCCCCTTCGCTGCGCTGCGGGGAGAAGATGCTGCGCCGGCTGCGCCGGCGCAAGAGTCAGATTGCATATCGCCGAACATTCCTGCGGAGGGCACCGACCCCCTCTCTGGGAGACGCCTCCGTAGTTCCGCGGTTCCTTTTGCACGAGACGAGTGCAAAAGGAACCACGGGATCAAACGGGCGACTCGCGTTCGGCAGGTGTCGCCTAAGGCGCAGAGGTGCGGCTAGGCGGTGAGCGCGGCTAGGGCTTCGTCGCGGGTGCCGTGGACCGGGATCGAGAGCTCCAGGCCCGTGATCTCGAGGACGCGGCGAACTTGCTCGTTCTGGCTGCAGATGACCAGGGAGCGGCCGTTTTCGCCGCTGTCCAGGCGCTGCCAGGCACGGACGATGAGGGCGATTCCGGTGGAGTCGATGAACTCGCAGCTGGAGAGATCCATCAGCAGCGACCCTTCGCCGCCGTCGAGGGCCTGCTCCAGAGGGCCCTCCAGTTCGGGGGCGGTGCTGAGGTCGAGCTCCCCCCGGACCGAGATGGTCCGGACACCGCGATCGGGCTCTCCTACCTTTACCTCGAACGGGGCGGGATTCACGGCACGATGCTACCGCAGGATGACCACCTGGCCGCAAGCTGTTTTGCGCCCTTCTCGCAGGGGTAAGCACCCTTTGACGCGAAGCAGCCGGATATGCTCGCGCTGAAATCCACGAGCCTCGGGGCACGGGGGCAGGCCGCAACATTGAATACCTCAACCAATGATCACTCGGGGCTTCAGATGTCCCTTCCGGCCAAGGCCGAGAACGTCGCCGTGGTCAGGCACGCCCTCGCCGGTCTGGCCGAACGGTTGGGGATGGACGAGGGATCGCTTGCCGACCTGAAGACGGTCGTCACCGAGGCCTGCATGAACGTCGTCGTCCACGCCTACGCGGGCATGGAGCCGGGCCCGCTGGAGGTTGAGGCCGAAAGCGATGGCAGCGGCCTCACGGTGGTGATCCGCGACCACGGCAGCGGCATTCGCCCGCGCCCCGACGTCGAACGCCCCAGCCTGCGCATCGGCCTGACCCTGATCGCCGCCCTCTCGAGCAGCTTCGAGATCAAGGGGGGCGCCGACAAAGGCACCGAGATCCGCATGCACGTGCCGCTGCAGGCGCGCGAGAACGGGGCGGTCGACAGTTCCACCTTCACCGTCGCCGCCGGCGAGGAGACGCGGATCCGCGTCGGCCCGCCGGAGATCGTCGGCCCGGTCCTCAGCCGGGCGCTCTCTGCGCTCGCCGCCCGCCAGGACATCAGCGTCGACCGCCTCTCCGACACGATGCTGCTATCCGACGCGATTTCCGCCCGGGCACCGCAGGGCTTCACCGACGGCCACGTCTCGCTCAGCATCGCCGAGCTGCCCGAAGGGATCGAGCTCAAGGTTGGGCCGATGACCCACGGCGGTGCCGAGCGCCTTCGAGAGAGCTTCGAGCTGCCCGAGGTGGGCGGCTCGCTGGAGGCGCTGACCGACGATCTGCGGGTCGAAGATGGCGACGAAGGTGAATACCTCGTCGTCGCGATCTCCTCGCTCTCGGCGAGCTAAACCCGCTCGAAGTCGGCAGTTCGCCTAGGACTCGTCGCCGGCGGCGGCGCTCTGCTCCGCCACCTCGGCGCGGATCCGCTCCAGGGTGCGGCGAAGGATCCGTGAGACGTGCATCTGCGAGTGGCCGATCCGCTCGGCGATCTGCGACTGGGTCAGGTCCTCGACGAAGCGCAGCTGCAAGACGAGCCGCTCGCGCTCGTCGAGGTGGGGGAGGGCGCCCTCGAGCGCCAGTTTGTCCTCCACCAGCTCGTAGCCTGAATCCTCGTCGCCAACCCACTCCGCCGCTGGGGATTCTTCGGAGTCTTCGCCACCGACCGGTCGGTCCAGCGAGAGCGGGCGGCGGTTGTGGTTCGCCTCCAGCACCTCGAGCACTTCGGTCGGGTCGATCTCCAGCCGCTTGGCGATCTCGCCGACCGAGGGCGAGCGCTGCAGCTGGACCGTCAGCTCGGAGATCGCCTTCTCGACTTCGGCCATGCGGTCGTGGAGGCCGCGCGGCACCCGCACGGTCCAGACGCGGTCGCGGAAGTGGCGCTTCAGCTCGCCGAGGATCGTCGGCGAGGCGAAGGCGGTGAAGGGAGCGCCGCGGTCGGGGTCGAAGCGGTCGATCGCGTTGACCAGGCCGAGGCTGGCGACCTGCAGCAGGTCGTCGAAGGACTCGCTGGCGCCGCGATACCGCAGGGCGAGGTTCTTGGCGAACGGCAGGTAGCGGCGGACCAGCTCCTCGCGGATCGCGGGATCTCGATCTTTGACGAAGCGCTCCCAAAGGATGCGCTCGTTGGTCAGGCCCTCGCCGGGGCCCGGGCTTGACTGGTCTTCGCTCTTCGGCGGCGTATCGCTGTTCACAGCACTTGATCTATTAGGCGGCGTTACTTAACCAACGTCGCTGCCCTAAGAGCGTCAGTCCGAAGCTGTGCAGCGCGACGACGGCTTTCACCGTCGCCACAACCATAGCGAGCGGGTCCTACGGGCTTTCCAGAAGCCTCCGCGGCCGCCGGCGCCGCCCGACTGGAAAGGCGGCGCCGGGGCTGGAACCGGAACCCCTTAGTTAGGAGGCCTTCGCCTCCGCGTCGGGCGACTTGAAGTGGAGGAGGTGGGCCTTGGCGAGAATTCCTGCCTCACCGCTCTGGGCGATCCGGTCCGAGGCTTCGGTCTGGATCTCCAGCAGCCGGTTGAGGGACTCGGCCAGCAGGTCGGAGACATCGGACCAGCCCTGCTTGTCGAGGACCATCGGCGTGCGGCTGATGTGGGCATCATCGATCTCGTCGAGGGTTCCGTCTTTGGAAGCGACCTCGATGTCCTCGAAGATGCTTTTGAGGATCGCCGCGGTCATTCCTGGTCGAAGGCTGGCGGGCATGCGAGCCCAATCGTTGTCGCTGAGCAGCTGGCGACGGGTGGCGCGGTAGAAGTGCTCGGTGGCGCCGCGCCGCTGCTTGGTGTCAACGAGCTCGATGCAGTCGTATTTCTCCAGCACCCGCACGTGGTAGGCGACGAGGTTGAGGCTCTCGTTGAGCTGCTGAGAGAGCATGTTCGGGCTCGCGACCTTCTCGTTGAGAATGATCAGGATCTGCACTCGCAGCGGGTGTGCGAACGCTTTGGCGACGATCTGTTCGACGCCGTCTTTTTTGTTTTTCGTCTTCGGCAAGGCCTTTGGTCCTTAGGTTCGGTTCCAGGGGTATTGGCCGATAACAAGACTTTACAGCTTGTCAATCAGGAATTTCACAACGCTCCCGCTTTTTCCGAATATTGACGAGTTTTACTGGTCGTCCCTTGATTACTGGAACCAATTAAAGTAATAGTTGCTCAATTGAGTTCAAAGCAATGCCGCGAGGGAACCGCGGCCGCGCATTCAAGGGAGAAGGGGAGGTGGAGTCCAATGCAGATGGGGATCTCTGTGGCTGTCAGCCCGACGGCTATTCGCAAGGGCGCCTAAGCCTGTTTGGGACGGCGATCGGGGCGCTTGAGAAGCTAGGAGGGTGACCTCCTGGAAGCTGCCTCTGATCGTCGCCGCGATCGCCGTCCCGATCGCAGTCGCGTTTCTCTTCGCCGGCCCGGCGGTCGGCGTCGCCGCCGGAGCCCTGGCGGGCGTCGCGATCATCGCCGTCGCCGCGCAGCAGCGGCCGCGGGGCACGATCGGGCCGCCGCCGAGCTCCGACGTCCAGCGCCTGCTGGTCGTCCTGGCCGAGCGGCTCGAGGACCCGCGGGCGGTCGAGCAGGTTGCGCGGATCGCGCACGCCGGAGGCGGTGCTGGGGGCGAGGTGGTGGTGCTGGCACCGGCCCGGATCCGCTTTCTGGATCGCTGGGCCTCCGACGTGGAGGGGGCGAGGCACGAGGCCCAGCAGCGCCTCGTCGTCAGCGTTGCCGCCCTGACCACCGCCGGCGTGGAGGCCGAGGCGCGGGTCGGCGACGAGGACGTCGTCCAGGCGGTCGAAGACCAGCTCGGGAGCTTCCCGGCCTCAGAGGTTGTGCTGGTCAGCGACGGGGACGAGGCGGCGGCACAGGCTGCCCGGGAACTGGAGGCACGCCTGCGCGCCGGCTTTCACCACGTCGTTACCGGTCCAGCAGCTCGCTGAACCGCACCGCCGCCCGCGTCGGCGCGACGAATTCACTTGCCCGATGCACCAGGCCGACGGAGCTCAGGTCCCGGACCGCCCGTTCGACCGCGTCGCGCTCGGCGAAACCGTCGCCCACGGTCAGTTCCCGCGTCAGCTCCGGCAGCGTCAACTGCGCCGGATGCAGGTCGAGCAGCTGCCGCAGGACGGCGGCCTCCACCGTCTCGTCTTCCTTCCAGGTGATCGCGCTTCTCTCTTCTTTCATCATCGGCCCCCCGTGCCAAGAATTTGCCGTGCCCATGGTGCGGTCACGCTGCAGCGATAGAAGTGCTGCTCGGAGCCGCGGGCGGGTCTCGTTTCCACCAAAGTCACGGCAGAACAATCCGCCAACACCCGGACGTGATAACTGACGTTCGCCAGCGGGTGGCGCAGGGCGGTCGACAGCTCGCGCGGGCTGATCGGTTTGCCGTCCGCCATCGCCCGCAGGATCCGCAGCCGCAGCGGGTGGCTGAGGGCGGCCAGCAGAGCCTCGTCCTGGGAGCGATCGGATGGTGCCGTCACGCTCGTGAATATAGAACCCCGGGGAGACGCGATGTCTGTCGCTGTTTTGTCTGCGAGAGTTCTTGCGGGAAGGTGAGGCTCAGGCGTCCTCGCGGATGCCGCCCATCTCGGTGAAGACGGCGGTGTAGCCACCGTCACCCCGCTTCTCGTCGGCGATCACGTGGGAGACGGCGTTGATCAGCGCCAGGTGGGTGAAGGCCTGCGGGAAGTTGCCGAGGTGGCGGCCGGACTCGGCCTCGAGCTCCTCGGCGTAGAGGTCGAGCCAGCCCGCTGCCTCGAGCAGGCGCTCGCAGAGCTCCCTCGCCCGCCGCGGCTCACCGATCTCCGAGAGCGCCGAGACGAGCCAGAAGGAGCAGATCAGGAAGGTCCCCTCCTTCCCCTGCAGCCCGTCGTCGGTCTCGTCGACCTTGTAGCGGCAGACGAGGCCATGCTCGGTCAGATCGGTGGCGATCGCGTTGACGGTGTCGCGCACGCGGGGGTCGTCGGGCCGGAGGAAGCGGAAGAGCGGGATCAACAGCAGCGAGGCGTCGAGCGCGTCGGTCTCGTAGTGCTGGCGGAAGACCCCGTCGCGGACGCCCCGCTCGAGGATCTCGGCCTTGATCTCGTCGGCTTTCGCCCGCCACTCGTCGGCGAGGTGGTCGAACCCGATGCTGCCGGCGAGGCGGGCACCGCGATCGACCGCGACCCAGATCATCAGCTTCGAGGAGACGTAGTGCCGCGGCTCGCCGCGAGCCTCCCAGATCCCCTGGTCGGGGTGGGGCCAGGCGGCGATCGCCGCTTCCACCTGGTAGCGGATCAGCTCGCGGTCGGCCGGGGTACCGGTGCCGCGCAGCGCCTTTTCGTGGATGTAGATCGAGTCGAGCAGGGAGCCCCAGACGTCGTTCTGGCGCTGGTCGTAGGCGCCGTTGCCGATTCGCACCGGCTTGGCGCCCCCGTAGCCGTCGAGGTGGTCGAGGGTGCTCTCCTCCAGATCCCGCTCGCCGCCGATCCCGTACATGATCTGCAGATCGGGGTGGTCGCGGCAGACCTGGACGATGAAGCGCATGAAGTCCCGCGCCTCGTGGTCGAAGCCGAGCGTGTGCAGGGCCCAGAGGGTGAAGGTCGAGTCGCGGATCCAGCTGAACCGGTAATCCCAGTTGCGTTCGCCTCCCGGCGTCTCCGGCAGCGAGGTCGTGGGGGCGGCGACGATCGCCCCCGTCGGCGTGTAGGTCAGCCCCTTGAGGACCAGGGCCGAGCGCTGCAGGTGGATGCGCCAGGGGTGGTCGGGGAAGTTGCCGTCGCGCAGCCATTCGCGCCAGAACTCTTCGGTCGAGTCGATCCGCTCCAGCGCCTCGGGGGCGCTGCGCGGGCCGCCGAGTTCGCCGTCGCTCCAGGTGAGGGCGCAGAAGGCGGTCTGGTCTTCGCGCAGGGTGACTTTGCCGCGGGCGGCGCCGTCGGCGAGCTCGAGCTCGAGGTCGCTGGTCAGCAGCAGCTCGGACCCGTCGGCGGCGGTCGCGACCGCTTCGCCAAGCTCGCCGCCGCTCCAGGTAGCCCCCTCGATGCCGTAACCGAACCGCGGCAGGCACTCCATCTCCATCTCGACCTCGCCGTCGATGCAGGTCATCGTCCGCAGCAGCGAGCGATCCGATTCGTGCTCGGTATCCGGGCGGCCGCGACGGTGCTCCTCGTCGCCGTCGGCGGCGACCCAGTCGGCGATCGTCAGCGCGTCCTTGACCACCACCCAGCCGGTGTCGGTCACCCAGGTCGTCTCGATCACCAGCGTCCCGGGTGAGTAGCGGCGGCTGATCGGGACCACCACTCCGCGCGGGCGCAGGCTCATGTGACCGGCGTCGCGGTCGAGCAGGGCGGCGAAGGTGCTGGGGGAGTCGAAGCGGGGGCAGCAGAGCCACTCGACGCTGCCGCTGAAGGAGACGAGCGCGGCGGTGTGGCAGTCGGAGAGGAAGCCGTAGCTCCCGATCGGAGGAAAGCGGTCTGCTGGGGAGCTCACGGGCGATGCCAAGCTACCAGCGGGCTACGCTGAATTCGATGAACCTGCCGTTCGCCCACGTGGCCGGCGTCTTCGCCCCGCTGGAGCTGCTGCCCCTGCTGCTTGCCGCCGTCCTTTACGCGAAGCGGGCGATCACGCTCGCCGATCGCGGCCGGCCGCTGCCGATCTGGCGCCAGCTCTGTTTCGCCGGCGGCCTGCTGTTGATCGTCATCGCGCTGGTCTCGCCGATCGCCCACATCGCCGAGGAGCTGGTGATCGCGCACATGGTCGAGCACCTGATGCTCGGCGACCTGGCGACGCTGCTGCTCGTCCTCGGCCTGACCGGGCCGCTGCTGCAGCCGATCCTGGCGATCCGCTTCTTCGACCGGCTGCGGATCCTCGCCCACCCGCTGGTTGCCCTGCCGCTCTGGGCGCTCAACTTCTACCTCTGGCACATCCCCGCGCTCTACGACGCCGCCTATGGCGCGGCGCCGGCGCACGCGCTCGAGCACACCAGCTTCATCTTCTTCGGCTGCCTGATGTGGATGCCGGTCTTCGGGCCGCTGCCGAAGCCCGTTTGGTTCACGGCGCCGTGGAAGGTCGGCTACGTGATCGTCGTGCGTTTCTCCGGGGCGATCCTCGGCAACGTCCTGATGTGGTCGGGCACCGTGCTCTACCCGGTCTACGCGGCGGGGGAGCGCTACTGGGGGATCTCGCCGCTCGCCGACCAGAGCACCGCCGGGGTGGTGATGATGGTCGAGGGCACCTTCCTCGGCCTCGGCTTGATCGCCTGGTTCTTCTTCGAGGCGTCGCGCGAGGGGATCGAAAAGCAGCGGCTGCTCGACCTGGCGCTGGAGCGCGGGGTGGAGCTCGACGAGGCGCGGGCGCAGCGGGCGGTCGCCGCCGGCCAGGGCGCGCGCCTGGAGCGGCAGCTGACCGGGCAGGGGGATGCCGAATGAGAAGCTTCGTCGAGCGCCTGCGCGCCTGGCTCGTCACCGGCCCGCTGGGGCGCGGGCTTTCCTTCGTCGTCGACTTCTCGGTGGCGCTGAAAACGATGCTGGCGCAGCGGCGATGAGCGATCCTCTAGGGTCACCCGTCCGATGAAGACCACCCTCAAAGAGCTGCCGAGCAGCCGCGCAGAAATCAAGGTCGAGGTCCCCGCCGCGGACGTGGAGAAGGCAACTTCGCGGGCGGCGCGGGCGATGGCAAAAGAGATGCGGATGCCGGGCTTTCGCGCCGGCAAAGCGCCGAGCTCGCTGATCGTCCAGCGCCTCGGCTTCGAGGCCGTTCTGCAGGAGGCGATCCGCGAGGCGCTGCCCGAGTGGTACGAACGGGCGCTGTTCGACGCCGGCGTCAACCCGATCGGCGATCCCAGCATCGAGATGGTCGCGACGCCGGAGGGCGAGGGCCAGCCGCTCGAGTTCAAGTTCGAGGTGGGAGTGCGCCCGCAGGCCCAGCTTGGTGATTACAAAGGGCTCGAGGTCGGCAAAGAGGAGAAAGAGGTCCCCGACGAAATCGTCGACACCGAGGTCGACCGCATTCGTGAGGGCTTCGCGCGCCTGGAGACGGTCGAGCGGGCCGCCGCCGAGGGCGACTCACTGCTGATCGATTTCGAGGGCTTCGTCGACGGCTCCGCCTTCCAGGGAGGCGCCGCCGAGGACTACCTGCTGGCGCTTGGCTCGGGCCAGTTGATCGAGGGCTTCGAGGAGCAGCTGACCGGCGCCGAGGCCGGGCAGGAGCGCGAGGTCAAGGTCACCTTCCCCTCCGACTACCAGGCCGAGCACCTCGCCGGCAAGGACGTGGTCTTCAAAGTGAAGGTGAAAGAGGTGCGGGAGAAAGTCCTGCCGGAGCTCGACGACGAGTTCGCCTCCGACGCGTCCGAGTTCGACACGCTGGAGGAGCTGCGGGCTGACATCCGCGAGAAAGTCGGCACCGCGCTGGGCAGTCGCGCCGAGGAGGACTTCCGCGTCGCCGCTATCGACGCCGCCGTGGAAGCCGCGACCGTCGAGGTTCCCGAGGAGCTGGCGACGGCCCGGGCCGAGGAACGCTGGGAGCGGATGGAACGGCAGCTCGCCGGTCGCGGCATGGACCCCAACGCCTTCCTGCAGATGCAGGGCAAAACCCGCGAGGAGCTGATCGCGGAGACGAAGCCCGACGCGGAGAAGGAGCTGCAGCGCGAGGCGGTCGTCACCGCGATCGCCGAGGTCGAGGGGATCGATGTCTCAGACGAGGAGATGGTCGAGGCGCTCGAGCACAGCGCCGAACACGAGCGCACCACCCCCGAGAAGCTGCTGGAGCGCCTGCGCAAGAGCGGCCGCGACGCGATGGTCCGCGAGGACATCCGCGCCCGCAAGGCGATCGAGCTGGTCGCCGACGCGGCCAAGCCGATTCCCAAGGAGGAGGCCGACGAGCGCGCCGGCAAAGCCGAGGCGCGGGAGAAACTGCTGGCCCCCGAGGGCGAGAAAGGCTCCAAAGCCGGCGAGCTTTGGACGCCCGGCGGCGACGCCTGACCCCTTCTATAGAGTCCGAAGCGATGAGCCCCTTGATCCCGATGGTGGTCGAGCAGACCTCGCGCGGCGAGCGTGCATTCGACATCTACTCGCGCTTGCTGGGCGAGCGGATCATCTTCCTCGGCACGCCGGTCAACGACGACATCGCCAACCTGATCGTCGCCCAGCTGCTGCACCTCGAGTCCGAGGACCCGGACAAGGACATCAGCCTCTACATCAACTCTCCCGGCGGCTCCGTCTATGCAGGCCTGGCGATCTACGACACGATGCAGTTCATAAAACCCGACGTGCAGACGATCTGCGTCGGGATCGCGATGAGCATGGGTGCGCTATTGCTGAGCGGCGGCGCCCAGGGCAAGCGGATGACGCTGCCCAATTCGAAGATCCTCATCCACCAGGTCTCGGCCGGCTTCCAGGGCCAGGCGACCGACATCGAGATCCACGCCAAAGAGATCATCGACGTCCGCCGCCGCCTCGACGAGATCATCGCCCATCACACGGGCCAACCGTTCGACAAAGTCACCAAAGACACCGAGCGGGATTACTTCATGAGCGCGGAGGAGGCGAAGGAGTACAACATCGTCGACCGCGTGATCGAGCACCACTGAGGCGCGCCGCCGCTGCAGCTCTCGCGCTCGCCGTCATCGCGGCGGCCCCCGCCTCCGCTCAGATCGCCGGCCGCGACGGCGGCTTCCCTTACTACGGGCACGTCTTCCCGGTTCAGGGCCCGCACGGCGTGCGGGGGGCGGTGGGGACCTACCACGCGGCGCGCAGTGGCGGTCGCATCCACGAAGGCTTCGACATCACCGCTGCCTGCGGAACGAAGCTGGTGGCGGTGCGAAACGGCCGGGTGCTGCGGCGCGGCTACGACCCCGTCCTCTACGGCAACTACCTGCTGATCCACGGCGAAGGCGAGCGCCGCAGCTACTTCTACGCCCACATGCCCCGCCCGGCGCGCGTGCGCGGCGGCGAGCGGGTGTGGGAGGGCGAGCGGATCGGCTCGGTCGGCGAAACCGGCAACGCCGTCGGCACCGGCTGCCACCTCCACTTCGAGATCCACGTCCGCGGCGTCGCCGTCAACCCGGAACCCGAGCTGCATCGCTGGGATCGCTATTCCTGAAGGCGCCGTTCGAACCAGAGGTCGGCTTTCGGGTTCTCGTTGTAGGCGGGGACCTCGCGGTAACCGGCGGCGCGGTAGAGACCGACCGCGGGGGTGAGGTAGTCGGAGGTGTCGAGACGGACTGCCCGGCAGCCGTGCTCGAGCGCGATCTGGTCGAGGCGGGCGAGGATCTGGCGGCCGAGGCCGGTGCCGCGGAAGGCCGGGGCGACGTACATGCTCTTCACCTCGGCTATCTCGGTGTCGAGATAGCGGACGCCGCCGAGGCCGGCCGCCTCGCCGTCAACGGAGCGCGCGATCAGCAGAACCCCGTTGGGCGGCACCAGGTCGGCCGGCGGGCCCTTGGCGATCTCCTCGTCGAGGTCGACGCCGGCCCCCTCGCGGTCGTAGACCAGCGGCCCGTCGGCCTCGCGGACGAAGTCGGCGTAGAGGCGCCGCACCTCCGGATCCTCGCGGTCGATCGGCTCCAGGCTGAAAGTCACGGAATCGACGCTAACGGGTTGCGGAATTTTTACGATCTGCGCGTCATACGCGCGGATTTACCTGGCACAATCCCTCCCATGACGGGAAAGGAACTGTCTGCGGTTTTGGCCGAGTGCGCTGCGCGCACCGAAATCGCGCGGGCGGGGATCGAGGAGGCGAGGAAAAAGCAGGAAGAGGCCACCGCTCGGCAAGAAGCCGCCACCGCAAGACTGGAGCGGCAATGGGCTGAGGCCGACGCTCGCTGGGAGGAGGAACGGGTGGTGATGCTGGAAGGCGCTCGCAAGACCGACGCGATCCTCGCCGAGCTGAAAGAAGGACGAGACGAGCGGCGAGCTCTGATTGAGGCGATCTTCAGGGTGATCGACCGGCTGGACCGGCAGCATCCGCCCCCTCCGCCCGACCTGCGATCGGTCTGAACGCGCTCAGACCCTCAGTTCGTAGCTGAACCACTCCGAGCGCTTGGCGCCGGTGGAGTCGTAGAGGCGCTGGGCGGTCTCGTTGTCGGGGGCGGTGGACCACTCGACGAAGGGGACGCCGCGTTCGCGGGCGACTTCGGCGGTGGCTTCGATCAGGGCGCGGCCGACGCCCTCGCCGCGCGCCTCCTCGCTGACGAAGAGGTCGTTCATCAGCACACTCTCGACCGCCTCCAGGGAGCTGAAATGCCAGTAGAGGCAGGCGTAGCCGACGAAGCGGCCGTCGCGCCGCGCTCCCAGCAGCAGGCCGTCCTCGCTGGGGGCGAGGAAGCGGCGGAAGAAAGCGCGATTGCGCTCCTCGTCAATCGCCGCGACCTCGTAGAAGCGCTGGTAGGCGGCGATCAGCGGCAGCAGCTGCTCGAACTCCTCGCTGGCAACGGGCGCGATCTCGAGCTCGGCGGGCATCGCTCCACCGTAGCGCCACGCAAGCCTGCGCTCATGTGCAGGGACAGCCATGTCGATGCCGTAAACGACCCCACGAACCGGCGTGGGTCCCCCTCTAAGCTTTGGGGCGGCCGCCGGAGGCAAGAGATCATCCCGTTAGGAGGGGATTCCGCTGGCACGTCCTTCAGACTCGAACGAGCAGCTCCTCTGCAGCTTCTGCGGCAAGTCGCAGCGCCAGGTCAAAAAGCTGATCGCCGGCCCCGGCGTCTACATCTGCGACGAGTGCATCGACCTCTGCAACGAGATCATCGATGAGGAGCTGACGGCGCCGCCCGCCTTCGAGCTGGAGAACCTGCCGAAACCGCAGGAGATCTACGACGTCCTGCAGGAGTACGTGGTCGGTCAGGAGGAGGCCAAGCGCTCCCTCTCGGTCGCCGTCTACAACCACTACAAGCGAGTCCAGATCGCCCAGTCCGACGAGACCGAGGTCGAGCTGCAGAAGTCGAACATCATGATGCTGGGCCCGACCGGCTGCGGCAAGACGCTGCTCGCCCAGACCCTGGCTCGCATCCTCAACGTCCCCTTCGCGATCGCCGACGCGACCGCGTTGACCGAGGCAGGCTACGTCGGCGAGGACGTCGAGAACATCCTCTTGAAGCTGATTCAGGCCGCCGACTTCGACGTCAAAAAGGCCGAAACCGGGATCATCTACATCGACGAGATCGACAAGATCGCGCGCAAAGCCGACAACCCGTCGATCACCCGTGACGTCTCCGGCGAAGGCGTGCAGCAGGCGCTGCTGAAGATCCTCGAGGGGACCACCGCCTCGGTGCCTCCGCAGGGCGGGCGCAAGCACCCCCACCAGGAGTTCCTGACGATCGACACCACCAACATCCTCTTCGTCTGCGGCGGCTCCTTCGCCGAGCTCGACAAGGTGATCGAGCGGCGGGTCGGGGACCGCGGCATCGGCTTCGGCGCCGAAATCTCCTCCCGCCAGAAGAAAGATGCCGGCGAATGGTTCGAGCAGGTGCTGCCCGAGGACCTGGTCGAATACGGCCTGATCCCCGAGTTCATCGGCCGCCTGCCGGTGATCACCGCGATCCACCAGCTCAGCCGCGAGGACCTCTGCACGATCCTGACCGAGCCGCGCCACGCCCTCACCCGCCAGTTCCAGCGCTTCTTCGAGTTCGACGACATCGAGCTGGTCTTCTCCAAGGACAGCCTCGAGGCGATCGCCAACAAGGCCCTGGAGCGGGAGACCGGCGCCCGCGGCCTGCGCTCGATCCTCGAGGAGACCCTGCTCGACGTCCAGTTCGAGCTGCCCTCCCGCCGCGACGTCACCAAGTGCGTCGTCACCAAGGAGACGATCACCGAGGGCCGCCGCCCGACCCTCGTCACCGAGGCTGTCCAGCAGGACATCGGCCCGGCCGAGACGGGCCTCAGCGAAGAAACCGCGTAGCGCTTCCGACTTTCGGCACACCCCAGTGGGTACAAACTCGGAAGCGGCTATCTAGACTCGCCGCGTGGACGCGGCAAAGCGGCAGAGGCTGGAGGAGACGACCAGGTACGACCCTTCTGAGATCGAGGGGCGGATCTTTAGGGAGTGGATCGAGGGCGGGTACTTTCACCCTGAGGCGGAGGGGTCGCCGGAGGAGAACTTCTCGGTGGCGATCCCGCCGCCGAACGTGACCGGGGCGCTGCACATGGGTCACGCGCTCAACGGCTCGATGCAGGACGCGTTGGTGCGGATGAACCGGATGCGGGGGAAGAACTCGCTCTGGATCCTCGGCACCGACCACGCCGGCATCGCCACCCAGGCGGTGGTCGAGAAAGAGCTGAAGAAAGAGGGAAAGAGCCGCCACGACCTCGGGCGCGAGGCCTTCGTCGAGCGGGTCTGGGAGTGGAAAGCCGAGTACGGCTCGCGGATCGTCGAGCAGTACAAGCGGCTCGGTGCCTCCTGCGACTACGAGCGCGAGCGCTTCACCCTCGACGAGGGCTACGTCCGCGCCGTTTACCGCGTCTTCAAGCGGCTCTTCGACAAGGGCTACATCTACCGCGACAACTACATGGTCAACTGGGATCCGGGCTCGCACTCGGCGATCTCCGACCTCGAGGTCGAGAACCGCGAGGTCGAGGATGTCCTCTACTCGATCGACTACCCGGTCGAGGACTCAGACCGGGTGTTGACCGTCGCCACCGTGCGCCCGGAGACGATGCTCGCCGACACCGCCGTCGCCGTGAACCCCGAGGACGAGCGCTACCGCGACCTCGTCGGCCGGCACGTGGTCCTGCCGCTGGTCGGCCGTCGCATCCCGGTGATCGCCGACGAGCACGTCGACGTCGAGTTCGGCACCGGGGCGCTGAAGATCACCCCCGGCCACGACCCCAACGACTTCGAGATCGGCCGCAAGCACAAGCTCGAGGAGATCGGCGTGATCGGCCCCGACGGGCGGATGACCGAGGAGGCGGGTGAGTTCGCCGGCCTCACCGCGGCCGAGGCGCAGGTGGCCGTCGTCGAGGCGCTCCGCAAGGAGGGCCGCCTCCGCGCCGAGGAGCCCTACACCCACTCGGTCCCCTTCAGCCACCGCTCCGGCGAGCGGATCGAGCCGCTGATCTCGCTGCAGTGGTTCTGCCGCATGGACGAGCTGGCGCGGCCGGCGATCGAGGTCGTCGAACGCGACGAGGTGCGGATCGCCCCGGCGCAGTGGAAGCGCGTCTACCTCGACTGGATGCGGGAGATCCGGCCCTGGTGCATCTCCCGCCAGCTCTGGTGGGGCCACCGGATCCCCGTCTGGTACTGCGACGCCTGCGGGGAGACGATCGTCGCCGAAGCCGAGCCCGAGCGCTGTGGCGCCTGCGGCGGCGAGCTGCGCCAGGAGGAGGACGTGCTCGACACCTGGTTCAGCTCGGCGATCTGGCCCTTCGCCACCCTCGGCTGGCCCGACGACACCCCCGAGCTGCGCGCCTTCTACCCGACCAGCTTCCTCACCACGGCGCGGGAGATCCTCTTCCTCTGGGTGGCGCGGATGATCATGACCGGGATCGAGTTCGCCGGCGACGTCCCCTTCCGCGACGTCTACGTCCACTCGGTGATCCAGGCCCGCGACGGCCGCCGGATGTCGAAGAGCCTCGGCACCGGCATCGACCCGCTGGAGGAAATCGACGTCCACGGGGCCGACGCGCTGCGCTTCGGCCTGCTGGCGATGTCCTCGACCCAGGACGTGCGCTTCTCCGACGCCAAGGTCCAGCAGGGCCGCGACCTCGCCAACAAGCTCTGGAACGCCAGCCGGCTGATCCTCCTCAACGCCGCCGAGGTCGAGCCGGCGCCGCGGCCGACGGGGGTCGAGGACCGCTGGCTGCTCTCGCGGCTCGAGCGGACCGTCGCCTCGGTGACCGAGAAGCTCGAGAGCTACGACTTCGCCCACGCGGTCCAGGAGGCCTACTCGTTCTTCTGGCGCGACCTCTGCGACTGGTACCTGGAGATCGTCAAGCCGCGCCTCTACGACGGCGAGGAGGAGGTCTCGGCGACGCTCCTTTACGCGCTCGAACGGGTGCTGGCCCTGCTGCACCCGCTGATGCCGTTCGTCACCGAGGAGATCTGGAGCTTCCACCCGGCGCGGCGGGGGCACCTCGTCGTGCACGCCTTTCCGGCGGCCGACGAGTCGCTGTTCGACGAGGCGGCGGAGGAGGACGTCGAGAGCGGTATCCGCCTGACCCAGCGGCTGCGCGCCTGGCGCGACCTGGCGGGGGTCTCGGCCGGGGCGACCCTGCCGGCGGTGATCGACGGGGTCGAGCCGCCCGGGTTCGTCTCTCGCCTCTCGCGCTTCGAGTTCGACGGCGTCGGCGCCGAGCCGGTCGCCTCGATCGGGCCGGTGCGGGTGCTCGATTCGGACCAGCTCGACGCCGACGCGGTCGCCGCGCGGCTGGAGAAGCGGCGCGAGGAACTGCGGGCCGAGGTCGAGCGGGGCGAGCGCAAACTCGGCAACGAGGGCTTCGTCGCCAAGGCTCCGGTCGAGGTGGTCGAGGAGGAGCGGGGGAAGCTGGAGCGCTACCGCAACGAACTCGCCGAGCTGAGCTGATCGAGCCGGAGAGAGATCTCGATTCGCTGAAGCCGGTCGGCTGGCGGCTCGGCCTGGAGCGGATGCGCAAGCTGAGCGCTGCGCTCGGGTTCCCCCAACACCGCTTCGCCTCGATCCACGTCGTCGGCACCAACGGCAAGTCCTCGGTGACGCGGATGGCGGCGGCGCTGCTGGAGGCGCACGGGGTCAGCGCCGGCGCCTCGGTATCGCCCCACACCGATCGCTGGTCGCAGCGCACCCTCATCCGCGGCGAGGAGGTGCCGCCGGACGCCTGGGCAGAGGCGGTGGGGCAGGTCGCGCGGGCGGCGGAGGGCGTCAACCGCACCCTGGAGGACGGCGACGCGGTGACGCAGTTCGAGGCGGCGACCGCGGCCAGCTTCGTTGCCCTGGCGCGGGCTCGAGTGCGGGCGGCGGTGATCGAGGCCGGGCTCGGCGGCCGCCTCGACGCGACCAACACGCTGCCCTCCAAAGTCACGGTGCTGACCTCGATCGGCCTCGACCACACCGAGTGGCTGGGGGAGACCGAGGTGGAGATAGCCGCGGAGAAGCTCGCGGTCTTGCGCGACCATTCGACCCTGGTCCTCGGGGGCGTTTCCGAGCAGGTGCGAGCGCTGGCCGAGGAGACGGCCAGCCGGCGAGGCGCGAAACTGGTGCTCGCCCCCGCCGATCCAGGGCCGGAGGTGCAACTGCGGGCGGCGGGGGAGTTCCAGCGGCGCAACTTCGCCCTTGCCTGTGCGGCGGTGGAGGCCTACCTCGGGGCGCTCGATCCTGATGCCGTCGCAGAGGTTGCCGCCGCCGTCACGATCCCCGGCCGCCTCGAGCTGATCTCCGAGCACCCGCCGGTCTATGTCGACGCCGCGCACAACCCCGCCGGAGCCGCGGCGCTGGCCGAATCGCTGCCCGCGGTCGCGGCCGGCAGGAGGGTTGTCGGCTGCCTCGCCGTCCTCGCTGACAAGGACGCGGCGGCGATGGTCGCCGCCCTGGCGCCGTCCCTCGAGCGCGCTGTCTGCACCGAGCTTCCCACCGCGGCGCTGGAAGGTCACGGTCGCCCCGGGGCCCGCTCTCGCCCGGCGGCCGAGCTGGCGAGCGCCTGCGAGGCCGCGGGGCTTCCGGCCGAGGCAGAGCCGGACTTCGGGGCGGCGCTGCGCCGAGCGCGCATCCTCGCCTCCGCACCCCCGGAAGGTCTCGTGCTGGTCACCGGCTCCCATTACGCCATCGCCCCGGCGCGCGCCGCAGCCGCCGACGGGACGTAAGTACCCCTATATGGAGGGAAATCGGCCCGTCGGCAGCGTTGTGGCAGGATTCCGGGATGGATCGCCAGCGCAGCGCCGGTTCCGAACTGCTCTCGATGATGGGGCTGGTGGCCGCCGTGGTCGCGATCGTGATCCTCTTCTTCTTCGGCGTCGGCTACCTGTTCGGAAGGATGTTCCTCTAGGAACAGGGTTAGGCTCGACGGCGGCGAAGTAAACTGCCGCCCCCCAGCGGCGCCCACCATTCCCATGTCCCTAGCGATCTTCGGCATCACCAACGACGGCCTCAACCTGGTCGCCACCCTCTTCCTGCTGATGCTGGTTGTCCTCTGGCTGGCGCTGATCGTCTACACCTACCTCGACGCGCGCCGCCGCATCTCCGACCCGTTCCTGGTCGCCTGCGCCACCGTCGCCTCGTTCTTTCCCTTCATCGGCACCGCCGTCTACGCGATCGTGCGGCCGCCGGAGTTCCTCGAGGACGCCCACGAGCGCGAGCTGGAGATCAAAGCCGCGGAGCTGCGGGTGCGCCAGCTGAGCGAGCAGAGCTGCCCGAATTGTGAGTACCCGATCGAGAAAAACTACCTGCGCTGCCCCAACTGCCAGCGCCGCCTCAAGGACCCTTGCCCGACCTGCGGCAAGCCGGTCGACCCGCGCTGGGGCCTCTGTCCCTACTGCGAGTCCAATCTGAGGGGCGGCGGCGGTGGCGGTGAGGAGCGGCCGCGCCGAAAACGTCGAGATCCCGAAGAGCGCCAGGCGCCGCAACGCCAGGCCCAGCCGCGACGGCGCAAAGCGCCGCCGGAGGCGCCGGAGGGGTCGCAACCCACCCAAGAGCAAAGGAGCCCCCGCCGTGAGCCGGACCCTGATCCTCGTCAAGCCTGACGCCTTCGAGCGCGCCCTGACCGGAGAAGTGATCGCCCGCTTCGAGCGCAAGGGGCTGCGGATCGCCGCCCTCAAGTCGATGCAGGCAACGGAGGAGATCGCCAACGAGCACTACGCCGAGCACACCGACAAGCCCTTCTTCGGCGAGCTCGTCTCCTTCATCACCGGCGGCACCCTGGTCGCGATGGTGCTCGAGGGCACCGAAGCGGTCAAGGCGGCCCGGCAGCTGATCGGCGCCACCAACCCGGTCGAGGCCGCTCCCGGCTCGATCCGCGGCGACTTCGCGCTCGAGGTGACCTTCAACATGGTCCACGGCTCGGACTCCGACGAGTCGGCCGAGCGCGAGATCGGCATCTGGTTCCCCGAGCTGTCCTGAAGCTCGTACTCGCATCGGGATCGCCCCAGCGGCGGGAGATCCTCGAGAAGCTCGGATTGGAGTTCGAGGTCGTTGTGCCTGGGGTCGAGGAGTTGACCCAGGGCGACCCCGAGCATCTCGTGATCGAGAACGCCCGGCGAAAGGCGGGGGAGGTCAATGGCGAGTTCGTCCTTGCCTGTGACACCGACGTGGTCCTGGATGACGAGGTGCTCGGGAAGCCGGCCGATGCCGAAGAGGCTCGCGCTTATCTGGATCGGATGAGCGGGCGGGCTCACACGGTGATGAGCGGACTCGTGGTTGTCGTCGATGGCGAGGAACGGAGCGGGGTCGATCGGACGACTGTCGTCTTCAAGCAGCTCTCCGACGAGGAAAAGGGCCGTTATGTCCGCTTCGGGGAGTGGGAAGGGCGGTCCGGCGGTTACGCGATCCAGACGCTCGGGTCCAGCTTGGTGGAGAGGTTGGAGGGGAGCGTGTCCAACGTGGTCGGTCTTCCTGTGGGCCTGCTGGCCGAGTTGGCGCCAGAGCTGTTCGAGCGCGCCTGAGTCAGCCGCGCAGCTCGACCACGGCGTCGCTGTTGGCGAGCAGGGCGTCGGCGACTTCAGGGTCGAACTGAGTGCCGCGGCCCGCCCGGATAGCCTCGAACGCCTCGTCTAGGCCGAGCGCCGGCCGGTAGGGCCGCTCGCTGAGCAGGGCGTCGAAGGCGTCGGCGACGGCGACTATCCGCCCTTCGATCGGAATCTCCTCGCCGGCGAGGCCCTGCGGGTAGCCGGTCCCGTCGAACCGCTCGTGATGGGTCAGGGCGATGCGGGCGGCCATCTGCAGCAGCGGGCTCTCCGAGCCGGAGAGGATCCGGTGTCCGATCTCGGTATGGCGCTGCATCTCCGCCCGCTCTTCCGGCGTCAGGGGGCCGGGTTTGCGAAGGATCGTCTCCGGGGTGGCGACCTTGCCGACGTCGTGCATCGACGCCGCCGCCCGGATCAACTGGATCTGCTCGGCGCCGAGCCCGAGCTGGGAGGCGAGGTAGGAGGTGACCCGCGCCATCCGGTGGACGTGGCGACCGACCTCGGAGTCGTGCAGCTCGATCGCCTGCGCCATCCGCTCCAGCGCCTCCTGGCGGGAGGAGAGCAGTTCCTGAACCGTGCGGGCCTGCGTTCCCGCCAGATCCCGCTGCGCCTGCTCGGCCTCGCGCTGGGCGGTGATCTCGGTCGAGACGCCGACGATGCCGGCCAGATTCCCGTCGACGCCGACATAGGGGAACCTGACCGTGAGGAAGGTTCGCTCGCG
Organism: Solirubrobacterales bacterium; assembly: GCA_035688955.1. Taxonomy (GTDB): domain Bacteria; phylum Actinomycetota; class Thermoleophilia; order Solirubrobacterales; family 70-9; genus VAYN01. The sequence goes on from DASSMJ010000045.1 coordinate 64,194, forward strand.
CCCGAGGAGATCGATGGTCATCTCGCGGATGCTCGCTTCTTCGCCTTCGAGCACCCGCATGTCGCCCTCGGCGATCACCCGCTCGGTCGCCGGCGAATGCATTTCGGCGTCGGTGCGCCCGATCATCGCCCCCGGCTCCTGCCTCATCACTTCGTGCGCGAACTGGCTGGCCAGCAGGTACCGGCGTTCCATGTCTTTGACGAAGATCGGGATCGGAGCGCGGTCGATAGCGGCCTGGATCGTCTCCTGAAGGCGCCGCCGCCGCGCCCGCTCCATCGCTTCGGCCTCCAGCCGGCGCAGGGCCGTCTCGGTCGTGATCAGCAGCTGTCCGGGGGAGAAGGGTTTGACCAGGTAGCCGTAGACGCCCAGTTCGAGGGCGTGGCCGACCAGGGACGGATCCTCCGTTCCGGCAACCGGGACGATCGCCGTCATCTGACTCTCGACCGCCAGCTCCTCGACCAAGGCCAGCCCCGACTCTCCCGGCATCTGCACGTCGCAGAGGACGACGCTGAACTCGCCCTCCACGAGCTTCTTCCGAGCCTCGGCCACGTCGCCGGTCAGCTCGCAGTCGTAGCGCTCCCGAAGCACTCGATCCACCATCTCCAGGGTGGCCGGATCGCTGTCGATCGCGAGAATCCTCGCTTTGGTGGTTGTCATGTCCTGGTGGCCTCGAAAGAAAGAGATCCTTCGAGTACTCCTCCCCCTGTCGATGGTACGGCCCGGAGCCCGCCCTGCAAAGGTCCGAATTTGCGGCTCTGCGATCATTCGCGCTCTGGAAAATCCCGGCGAACCGAAAAGGGCTTGAAATTGGGCATGTTCAGTCGAATCCGCCTCGGCGGCCGCGACATGGCCGTAGATCTGGGCACCGCCAACACGCTCGTCTATGTGCGCGGGCGCGGAATCGTCCTCTCCGAGCCCTCGGTCGTCGCGATCGACTCGGTCAGCGGTCAGGTCCACGCGGTCGGCGTCGAAGCGAAGCGGATGCTCGGCCGCACCCCCGGCACGATCACCGCGATCCGCCCGCTGAAGGACGGCGTCATCGCCGACTTCGACGTCACCGAGGAGATGCTGCGCCACTTCATCACCTCGGTCCACTCCAATCGCTTCGCTCACCCGCGGGTGGTCGTCTGCGTCCCCTCCGGCGTCACCGGGGTCGAGAAGCGGGCGGTGGAGGAGGCCTGCCTCTCCGCCGGCGCCCGCCAGGCCTACTTGATCGAGGAGCCGATGGCTGCCGCGATCGGCGCCGGGCTGCCGGTGGCCGAGCCGACCGGGTCGATGATCGTCGACATCGGCGGCGGCACCACCGAGGTGGCGGTGATCAGCCTCGGCGGCATCGTCGTCTCGCAATCGATCCGCGTCGGCGGCGACGAGCTCGACGAGGCGATCGTCGCTCACTGCAAGCAGAACTACAAACTCGCGATCGGCACCCAGACGGCCGAGGAGGTCAAGCTCGAGGCGGGTTCGGCCTCGCCGCTGCCGGAAGAGGTGCGGACCGAGATCCGCGGCCGCGACCTCGTCTCCGGGCTGCCGAAAACGATCGAACTCACCTCCGAGGAGGTGCGGGGGGCGCTGGAGGAGCCGGTCAGCCACATCGTCGCCGCGGTCAAGGAGACGCTCGACCGCACCCCGCCGGAGCTCGCAGGTGACATCATGGACCGCGGCATCACCCTCGCCGGCGGCGGCGCGCTGCTGCAAGGACTGGAGCAGCGCCTGCGCGACGAGTGCCAGATGCCCTGTCAACTGGCAGAGTCGCCGTTGACGTGCGTGGCGGTCGGCTCGGGCATCTCCCTCGAGGAGGTCGAGACGATTCATCGCGCCGGTAAGAACAACGGAGCGCGGCCGCGGCGCTAGCGGCGGCCCCTTGCGAACCATCGAACTTAAGACCCCACCGTGTATCGAAAACAAGTCCGCCGCCGCCGGGCGGTGCTCGCGCTGCTGATCGTCGGCTCTTTCGTCCTGCTCAGCGTCACCTACGGGCAGGGCTCCGACGGGATGCAACGCGGCGTCAGCGCGATTTTCAGCCCCCTTCAGTCGGTCGCCGACCGCGCCTTGAAGCCCGCCCGCGACCTCGTCAACTGGTTCGACGAGACCTTCGACGCGAAGGGCCGCAACGCGCGCCTGCACTCAGAACTCGAAGAGGCCCGCAAGCAGATGGTCGGTTCGCAGGCGGCGCTGGCCGAAAACGAGCAGTTGCGCAAGCTCGTCGGCCTCGACCGCGGTGGCGCCATCCCCTCCGGCTACACCCCTGTCACCGGGCGGGTGATCGCCCGCTCGCCGACCGTCTGGTTCGCCGACGTGACGATCGACGTCGGCTCCGGCGACGGGGTCGGGGTCGACGACCCGGTGGTCAACGGCGACGGCCTCGTCGGCAAAATCGCCGCCGTCACCGGCGGCACCGCCCGCGTGACCCTGATCGCCGACCACTCCAGCGCGGTCTCGGCGAAGATCGTCCCCAGCGGCACCCAGGGAGTCCTGAAGCCCTCCGTCGGCGACCCGGAAGACCTGATCCTCGATTTCCTCGACAGCGAAAAGCGGGTGGGGAAGGGGCAGTCGGTGGTGACCGCCGGCTGGCGCGGCGAAGACATCGCCTCGAACTACCCGCCGAACCTGCCGATCGGCGAAGTCACCGAAGCCTCGCTGGTCGAGCAGGAGGCCCAGCAGCAGGTCCACGTCCGTCCCTTCGCCGACCTGCGCGCGCTCGACCTGGTCCAGGTGCTGACGGGCGGTTCGCGCGGGTGATCCTCACCCCCAACATCCTCGGCCGCGTGGTGGCGATCGTGATCGGCGGGGTGATCCTGCAGCTGTCCTTCTTCTCCCAGGTCGCCCTCTTCCACGTCAGCCCCGACATCCTGCCCTCGCTGGTCGCCGTGCTCGGCCTCTTCGGCGGCACCCTCACCGGGGCGGTCTGCGGCTTCTCGGCCGGGTTCCTGCTCGACTGCCTGCTGATCGTGCCGCTCGGCGGCGGCTCCTTGGTCCTGCTCGCGGTCGGCTACCTTGCCGGCCTCTTCCGCGAGCGTTTCGAGATCCACAGCTCGCTGGTGGCGCCGCTGCTCTGCATGGGCCTCACCCTCTTCGCCCAGCTCGGTTACGGCGCGGTCGAGCTGATGCTCGGCTTCGACGCGCCGGTCAGCGCCCTGGTGGTCCGAGACATCCTGCTGAAGAGCATCTTCGCCTTCTTCCTCGGCTGGGGGATCTACGCGCTGCTGCGGCGGTTGCTGCGCCCGGCGCTGGTCGAGGAGCCGACCGTACGGCCCCGGCGGCGGCCACGCAGCCTCAAGATCGGGCGGGGAAAGCGCCCCCGGGGTGGCAGACGACCGCGGGTGATGGGAGCCTAGGTAGCGATGTACCTGCGCAACGACGACCGACCTCAGGGCAGCCGCCTCTCGCTGCGGGTCGCGGTCCTCGGCGGCGTCGCCGTCGCCCTCTTCGGCGTCCTCTTCTTCCGCCTCTGGAACCTGCAGGTCCTCTCCGGTGACGAATACCTGGCGGAGGCGACCAACAACCGCACCCGCGAGTTCAAAGTGATCGCTCCGCGCGGGGACATCCTCGATCGCGAAGGCGACGTCCTCGTCGACAACCGTGCCAGCCTGGCGCTACAGCTGAACCCGATGAAGCTGCCGGAGGGTGCGGCCGCCGAAAAGGCCGAGCTGGTGCGGCTCGGGCAGCTCGCCCACCTGAGCCTGCCGAAGGTGCGCAAGACGATCGCCGAAGGCGAAGAAGTCGCCGAGGGCGCGCCGGTGACGCTGCGGCGTGACGTCGGCTACGACCTGATTGCCTACCTCGAAGAGAACCAGGCCGACTTTCCCGGCGTCTCGGTCCAGCGCGTCTTCGTCCGCCATTACCCGGACGGCAGCCGCGCCGCCCACGTGCTCGGCAGCGTCGGTGAGATCTCCGAAGAAGAGCTGAAAGACAAGCGCTACAGCAGCCTGGAACCGGGCGACGAGATCGGCCAGGCGGGGGCCGAGTACACCTACGACAAGTTCCTGCGGGGCGATCCCGGTCTGACCCGGATCCAGGTCAACGCGCTCGGCCAGCCGACGCCGGGCGGGCAGTTGGTCTCGACGCCGCCGACGCCGGGGGAGAACCTGAAGCTGACGATCGACGGCGACGTGCAGGCGGCGGGCGAAGCTGCGTTGGCCGCCCGGGGGCTGCCGGGCGGCTTCATCTCGATGAACATCGACAACGGCCAGATCCTCGGGCTTGGATCGTTCCCCACCTACGACCCGGCGTCGCTGATCGAACCGACCCAGGCAGAGGTGAACACCCTCTACCGCGACCCTGTCCTGGCGCCGCTCTTCAACCGCGCGACCGAAGGCGCGTATCCCACCGGCTCGATCTTCAAGATCATCACCGCCCTGGCAGCGCTGGAAAACGGCGTGATCACGCCCGATCAGGCGATCAACGACACGGGGCAGCTGACGGTCGGCGGGCAGACGTTCCAGAACGCCGGCGGCGTCGCCAATGGGTCGGTGGCCCTGCCGCGGGCCCTGCAGGTCTCCTCCGACGTCTACTTCTACACGCTCGGCCTCGACATGTGGGACACCAACGATTTGCAGGAATGGGGTCACAAACTGGGAATCGGGCGGCCCAGCGGCCTCGACTTGCCGGAGGAATCCGAAGGGCTCTTGCCGAGCAAGAGCTGGCGCGACCAGCTCTACAAGGAAGGCAACACCGAACGGCCCTGGTCGGCCGGCGACAACATCCTCTTGGCAACCGGCCAGGGGGACCTGCAGACCAACCCGCTGCAGATGGCCCTCGCTTACTCCGCCCTCGGCAACGGCGGCCACATCCCCACTCCTCATGTAGGGCTCGAAATCGAGGACGCGGCGGGGCGGGTGCAGAGGGAATTCGACCCCCCGATCCAGCGCAAGGTCCACATCAATCCCGCCTACCGGCAGGCGATTCTCGAAGGGCTGCACGCCGCCGCGCAGGAAGGCGACGGCACCGCGGCCGGCGTCTTCGGCGGCTTCCCGATCCCGATCGCGGGCAAGACGGGGACGGCGGAACGGCCCGGCCACGCCGATCAATCGTGGTTCGCGGCGCTCTCCCCGTATCCAAACCCGCGTATCGTCACCATTGCGACCATCGAGGAAGGGGGCTTCGGCGCCGAATCCGCCGCGCCGGCCGTGCTCCAGATCCTCGAAGCGCTCTACGACAAACAGGCTTCCGCGGTGAGCAGCACCGGCGGAGCCGAATAGAGAGATGTACGCCACCCGAACCAGACAAGCCCGGCCCGAGCCCTTCGCGGTCCACGTCGGCATCGGCGAGCGCCTCGGCCTCGCCCACATGGACTGGCCGCTGGCCTTCGCCGCGATCGGCCTGGTCTGCTTCAGCGTCTTCACCCTCGGGCAGGCGACCCAGAACGATGTCCCCGGCAGCCCCAACTACTTCCTCGAGCGGCAGGCGATCTACGCCGGGCTGGGGATAATCGGGATGCTGCTGCTGACGCGGATCGACTACTCGCGCTTCCGCGAGCTGCGGGTGGGCATCTACACCTTTCTCTGCGCCAGCGTCTCCCTCGTCTTCGTCTTCGGCTTCGCCGCCCGCGGTTCGCGGCGCGCCTTCGAACTTCCCTTCTTCAGCTTTCAGCCATCGGAGCTCGGCAAGCTCCTGCTTGTGCTTGCGCTTGCCGGGTTCGTGATCGATGGCGCCAGGCGGGGCTCGCCGGTCCAACGGACCGTGCGCTACCTGTGTCTCGGCCTGGCACCGGCTGCGCTTGTCTTCCTGCAGCCCGACCTCGGCACCTCGATGGTGTTCGTGGTCGCCACCCTCGCCGTCATGTACTTCGGAGGCGTCCCCTGGACGCACTTCGCGGTCATCGGCGGCGCCGTAGTCGCGCTGATCGCGCTGGTCCTCGTCGTCGCTCCGGCGGTGGGGACTCCTGTGCTCCACGGGTACCAGCAGGAACGGCTGACGTCGTTCCTCAACCCGCACGAGCACGAAGCGGGCGCCGGCTACCAGCAGAATCAATCAGTAGTCGCCATCGGTGCCGGTCAGTTCACCGGTCGTGGCGACAAAGCCACCCAAACGCGGCTCGACTTCGTCCCCGAGCGGCACACCGACTTCATCTTTGCGGTGATCGGTGAGCGCTACGGGTTCACGGGCGCCGCGTTAGTCCTATCCCTTTACGCCCTGCTCTTCTGGCGGGCGCTGCGGATCGTGACGCTTTCGAAGAACTCCTACGGAACCCTGGTCGCTGGCGGCATCGCCGTCTCGCTGCTGTTCCAGACGTTCGTCAACGTGGGGATGAACCTGGGGATCATGCCGATCACCGGGATTCCCCTGCCGTTGATGAGCTACGGAGGGTCCTCCGTGCTCGCTACCTTCTTGGCGGTCGGCGTTCTTCAGAGCATCAACGTCCAAGCGCATCTCAGTCAGAGGGGAAGGTTCGCCTGGTGATCTCGCAGAATGAGGTTCCGGCACTTGCGTACCTATCCGAACTGAGCTGAATTACAAATGAAAAAAACGATTTTGGTCTCCGCCGAGCGCGGCGAGACCCGTGTGGCCGTCCTCGAGGCAAAGCAGAAGGGCGGCAAAAGCAACGTGGCCGAGCTCTACATCGAGCGGCGGGGTCGTCGCTCGATCGTCGGCAACATCTACAAGGGCAAGGTCGACAACGTCCTGCCCGGGATGGAGGCCGCCTTCGTCGACATCGGCCTCGAGCGCAACGGCTTCCTCCACGTCGATGAGATCGTCATGCCCAATGGCGAGCAGGCGCCCCGGCGCGGGCGCGGCAGCGGCCGGCGGATCAACGAGCTGATCAAACCGGGCCAGGAGATCCTCGTCCAGGTGGTCAAGGACCCGCTGAAGACGAAGGGCGCCCGGCTCTCGATGAACGTCTCGATTGCCGGCCGTTATCTGGTCTTCGCCCCGCAGGGGAGCGGTGTCGGCGTCAGCCGCCGGCTCACCGACAAAGAGCGCGACCGGCTGCGCAAGATGGTCGACCGCACCTACAAAGGGCCGGGTGGGCTGATCGTCCGCACCGCCGCCCACGGCGCCAAAAAAGCCGACTTCGTACGGGAGATCAAGTACCTGGACAAACTGAACGAGGTGCTCGATCGCCGCGCCGCCTCGACGAAGGCGCCGTCGCTGGTCTTCCAGGAGGCCGATCTCTCGATCCGCGTCCTGCGCGACGTCTTCCTCAGCGAGTTCGAGAAGGCGATCATCGACTCGCCCAAGCAGTTTGAGCGGGTGACGAACTTCTTCCAGCGAACCGCCCCGGAGCTGGTCGACGGCGTCGAGCTCTACGAGGGCAAGAAGCCTCTGCTGGAGAAATGGGGGATCGACAAAGAAATCGAGTCGACGCTGAACCGGCGGGTCGACCTGCCCTCCGGCGGCTACCTGATCATCGACTACGCCGAGGCGCTGACGGTGATCGACGTCAACAGCGGCTCCTTCACCGGCCGCGGCAAAGGCGGGCTCGAGGAGACGATCACCAAAGTCAACACCGAGGCGGCCGAGGAGGCGGTGCGGCAGCTGCGGCTGCGGGACATCGGCGGCATCATCGTCATCGACTTCATCGACATGGCGCGGGCCAGCAACCGCGACAAGGTCCTGAAGACGATGCGCAAAGCGCTCGACACCGACAAGTCGAAGAGCTACGTGGTCGAGGTCTCGCCGCTCGGCCTGGTCGAGATGACCCGACAGAACGTCACCGACGGCGTGCGCGAGATCCTCACCGAGAAGTGCCCCACCTGCGAGGGCGAGGGCGTCGTCCTCTCGGCCGAGACCGTGGCCCTGGAGGGGCTGCGGAAGATGCGCGACATCGTCGCCGAGAACCCCGACACGGAGGCCTTCCTGATCCGGGTCAACCCGAAAGTCGCCCACGAACTGACCGACGAGGACAGCGGCCTGACCGAGTTCGAGGAGGAGACCGGCAAGCGCTTCCACTTCGAGGGCGGCGAGGCGCTGCCGATCGAGACCTTCACCGTGGTCGAGCAGGGCAAGCGGGGCGAGATCGAGGAGCGGGCGCTGCCGTTCAAGGTCGGCGAGGAGGTGCTGGTCCAGATCGACGAGCCGCACATGTACAACGCCGACGACGCGGTCGCCCGGATCGACTCCTACATCGTCAGCGTCACCGGCGGCGGACCGTTCGTCGGCGAGCGCAAGATGGTGCGGATCGACGAGGTCGAGCGCTCGGCGGCGATCGCTTCGCTGCTCGGCGGCGAGTCGTCAAACGGGTCCGCAGGAGGCGAGAAAAACGGCTCCCAGCTAGACTCCGACGCTCCTTCGCGCAAACGCAGCAGGGGCCGCCGAGGCGGTCGCGGGCGTTCGCGCGCTAGTCAAGGCAGCAAGGAAGACTGATGAGCACGTACGCGGTAATCGAAAGCGGTGGCAAGCAGTACAAAGTCGAGGAGGGCACGTCCCTGCTCGTCGATCGGCTCGACGCCAAAGAGGGCGACAAAGTCGCCCTGCGGCCGGTGCTGTTCCGCGGCGACGACGTCGTCGCCAGCGCCAAAGACCTGGAGAAAGTCAAAGTCGAGGCGAAAGTCGCCGAGCACCTGCGCGGCCCGAAGATCAAAGTCTTCAAATACAAGGCGAAGAAGGGCTACCGGCGCCGTGCCGGTCACCGCTCGGAGCTGACCAAGCTCGAGGTGACGAGCCTGAAAGCCGGCAAAAAAGCGGCCAAATCGGCGAAATCC
>DASSMJ010000046.1:0-9532 GCA_035688955.1 Solirubrobacterales bacterium
GACCCGGCGGCCGTTGATCTGCCAGTGGCCGTGGGTGATCAGCTGCCGCGCCTGGCGCCGCGAGGCGGCGAAGCCGAGGCGGACGAGCACGTTGTCGAAGCGGGACTCGAGCAGCCGCAGCAGGTTCTCGCCGGTGACGCCCTCCTGGCGGGAGGCCTTGTCGTAGTAGGCGCGGAACTGTTTCTCCAGCACCTGGTAGTAGCGGCGGGTCTTCTGCTTCTCGCGCAGCTGCACGCGGTACTCGGACTGCCGCAGGCGGCCGCGCCCGTGCTCACCGGGCGGGTAACTGCGCCGCTCGACGCCACACTTGTCGGTGAAGCAGCGCTCGCCCTTGAGGAAGAGTTTCTGGCCCTCGCGCCGGCACTGCTTGCACTGCGGGGCGGTATCGCGAGCCATTAGACCCTCCTCCGCTTCTTCGGCCGGCAGCCGTTGTGGGCCTGCGGGGAGACGTCCTTGACCGTGGTCACGTCGAGGCCGGCGGCCTGCAGCGAGCGGATCGCGGTCTCGCGGCCCGACCCGGCGCCCTTGGCGAACACTTCGACCTTTTCGAGCCCGTGTTCCATGCCTTTTTTGGCAGCCGCGTCGGCGGTCACCTGGGCGGCGAAGGGGGTCGACTTGCGCGAGCCTTTGAACCCGGCCGAACCGGCCGACTCCCAGGCGATCACGTTGCCGTCGGTGTCGGTGAGGGTGACGATCGTGTTGTTGAAGGAAGTCTTGATGTGTGCCTGCCCGTAGGCGACGTTCTTTTTGACGCGGCGGCGCGTGCGCCCTTTGCCGGGTTTTTTCTCAGCCATTCCTCTTCACCTATACCTTGCGCTTGCCGGCGACGCTGAGGCGCCGCGGACCCTTGCGGCCGCGCGCGTTGGTCTTCGTCCGCTGACCCCGGACCGGCAGGCCGCGCCGGTGGCGCAGGCCGCGGTAGGAGCCGATCTCCATCAGCCGTTTGACGTTCTGCGAGCGCTCGCGGCGAAGATCGCCCTCGACTTCGCGGTTCTCGACGGCCTCGCGCAATTTCATCACCTCGTCCTCGGTCAGGTCTTTGACCGGGGTGTCCGGGTCGACGCCCGCCTCCTTGAGGATCTGCTGGGCCGTCGAGCGGCCGATGCCGAAGATGTAGGTGAGCCCGATTTCGGTCCGTTTATTGACCGGGATGTTGATGCCCGCGATACGCGCCACGACTAACCCTGCCTCTGCTTATGGCGCGGGTTCTGGCAGATCACCAGGACCGCCCCGTTTCGGCGGATTATCTTGCACTTCTCGCACATCGGCTTGACGGAAGCTCGAACCTTCATCGCTCCGGATCTCGTGTTGACTACAGGATTCCTGCGCGCCCCATGAATCGGACGGCAGGACGAACCAACCGGCCAATAAGGCCGACGAGGAAAGATAGCAGGGACGGTGCTCCAGGGACCGCCGGTCAGGCAGGCTCGACGAGGCCGATGAGGAAGCCGTCGTAGCCCTTGACGCCGACCGTCTGGATCGTCGTCGCAGCGATCCTCGGCTCCTCCGCCAGCATCTCATGCAGACGCCGCTGCGCCCTCGTCGCCTCGTCGGGGTCCTGGGCGTCGGCGAGCGTGCCACCGCGGACGACGTTGTCGGCGATGATCAGGCCGCCGGGACGGACCCGGTCCAGGGCCCAGGCGAAGTAATTGGGCGTGTTGACCTTGTCGGCGTCGATGAAGACGAGGTCGAAGGGGCCGATGCCCTCCTCCAGCTCCGGCAGCGCCTCGAGCGCCGGCCCGACGCGGATCTCGACCCACTCCCCCACTCCCGCCCGATCGATGCTGCGCCGCGCCACCTCGGCGTACTCCCCTTTCGCCTCGAGCGTGATCAGCCGCCCGTCCTCGGGCAGCGCTCGTGCGATCAGGATCGCGCTGTAGCCGCCGAGAGTCCCAAACTCCAGCACCGTCTTCGCCCCAACCAGGCGAACGAGCAGCTGCAGCAGCTTCCCCTGCGCCGGCGAGACCTGGATCGACGGCAGCCCCGCCGCCTCGGCCGCCTCAACCGCCCCGCGAAGCGCCTCGTCCTCCTCGACGATCGTCTCGGCGATGAACTTGTCTACGGCTGCGAAGGTCTCCGGATCCATCAGCCGTCGTCGCTCGGAGACAGGCGGTCAAGCATCTTCAACGTCGCTTCCCGATTGGCGCGCATTTCAGCCAAGGTTTCCGTGTACTGGTGCTCCATCTTCTCGCTGATCTCCCGGAGGATGTTGAGCTGCACCTGAGTTAGGACATCCATTTTCCGAAGCAACCCGTCGTGGTAGTGGCGGCTTGCCTCCTCGGCCGTCATCAATCGCCCCGCCAGCTCCTCCCACTCACGACGGCGATCCTCCTCTTCCTTTTCCCAGCATCGTTCTGCCTTCCTCGTGCGCTGGTTGATCTCCTCGATCCCCCTGGCCAGGCGGCGGTCCATGTTGCGCCTTATCCGCTCCCGGTTCACAGCCGGATCGTCCCAGTCCACAACGCACGAGACTACACCTCAGACAAACAATTCAGAAACGAATCAGCTACAAAACTGTGACTTTGGACTATCGTGACAGCCGCTGGGTCGGCGTCACCACCTGCTGGAAGGTCGGCCGGTTCTGGAAGGGGAACGGAGGCAGGGAGATGCCGCCGGTCACCTGGGGGCGGTTCTGGTCGAAGCAGGCTGGCTGCGGGTTGGTGGCGCAGGCGCCGTCGCCGCCGCCATAGAGCTGCTGCGGGGTCACCTTCAGCGCCGCAGCCAGCGAACGCCGCAGCGCCTTGCGGCACTTCGCCTTCGAGCCGCCGCCGCAGTAGACGCGGCTCCAGGCGCCGGCCGGCTTGGGGCCGAAGAGGTCGCGCAGATCCTTGGAGACGTAGCTCCACCAGCCGTCGCTGAAGTCCGGTTCGGTCGGCGAGCCGCCGGTGTAGCTGCCGGTCCGCACCATTTCTTCGAGCCGCCCGTAGGCGCGCCCGCCGAGGACCGGCTTGAACTCCGCTTCGACCAGCTTCGGCCACCAGGCGTCCATCAGTTCGACCGCATCGTTTTCTTCGTAGACCCCGTCGCGGTCGAGGTCGCGGCGGTGGGCGCCGTGTTCGTGCCAGGTGCGCAGGGTCACAAAGGCCTGACGCAGCGGCTTCGATTTCGGTTCGCCGATCGCCTTGAAAAGCGTCGGCAGCAGCCGGTAGCCGCGCAGGTCCTGGGTCGCCGGTTCCTCCATCGCCTGCACCAGCTGGGCGATCGTCATCTTCTTCGGCCCCTTGATCGCCGCCTTCACCTTGTCGGCGATCATCTGCGAGCGGAACAGCGGCCCGTAGCTGTACTTGTCGTCGGCCGCCGCCCAGCCCGGTGCCTGCTTGTTGTTCCAGGAGACGAGGAAGGCCGGGTCGACCGCCTGCGGGTGTTTGTCGAACGGCAGCCAGTCGGCGGTGTGCGGCCCTGGCTTGTAGCCCTGCCAGTCGAACTCGCCGGTGCCGAGAATCGGGAAGTCCGGCGAGGTCCCGCGCGCCCGCTGCGGCATCCAGCCCGAAAGCGCGTAGGCGATGTGGTCGGCGTCGATGTAGGACCAGTTGAAGAGGAAGTTGATGTTGTCGACCGCTTTCTTGAAGCCCTGCGGGTCGGTGACGACGCCGGGTTCGTTCAGCTGGCCGAACCCGATTACCGAATCGGCCTCGTGGAAGTAGGTACTGCGCTGGCGGACGAAGGCGACCTTCTTCCCCCGCACCTTGCCGCGGGCGTAGACGAGCCCGTGCACCGTCCGGTAAGCGACCAGGGTCTGCGACCCCGCCGGGGTCGAGTCGACCGCGTTGGGGGCCCAGCTCTCCGTCTTTTCCAGCTTTTCCATCGCCAGGCACTTGCCGCGGTAGCGGTAGTGGAACTTGTCGCGGCAGAGGACCTCGGCGAAGGTGTCGACGTTGTCGGAGGTGGCGGTGGTCGCGCTCCAGGCGTAGTCGCGGCCGTGGCCGAGCTCGACGTAGAGGTTGACTCCGGGGAAGGCGGCGCCACGGGCATCGATCCCGGGACCGTGCAGGTCCTCCTCCATCAGGATCTGCGGCACCCAGTAACCGACCTGGGGACCCATCACCGCGATCGGGTGGCCGCTGGTCGACTCCTTCGCCGAGACCAGCTCCCAGTTGGAGGCGTGGCCGGCGGCTTCCAGCGCGGCCTGCAGGCGGGCGCCGAGAGTGCCGAGGCCTTTCGTCGCGCCGGGCGCGGTCGACGCGCTGGCGGTGCTGGTGAAGCGGACGCTGCCGGGATCTGGCAGGGCCAGGCCGCGCTTGGCGAAGGCGCTGCGGGTCTCGTAGGGGAACCGCTTGGCGACGGTGGTGGGAGCCTCGGGATCGTTCTTGGAGCGGAAGCCGAGCCAGGCCTTGCGCCCGGCGGCCTTCCCCATACGGTCGACAAACGCCTGCATCGTCAGCGCCGAGCGCAGCTCGTTGCCGCCGCCCTGTCCGAAGATGCCGCCGACCAGCGAGGCGATCGCGATCACGTCGGTCGGCTTCCACGGTTCCATCGGCTTGTTCAGCAGCGTGTACTCAGCCGGCTTCAGTTTCGGGTTCGAGTTGGCGGCGGCGATGTAGGCGTTGATGCCTTCCACGTAGGCGTAGACGTCGTCCACCGCCTGCTGCCCTGCCTGGCCGTGCTGCTTGGGCGCCTGCGCCAGCTGCTGTTCCAGATCGGCTTCCGTGTAGGGCGCGAAGCCCCACTGGCTGGCGTCCGCCCCGGCGTTGGCGCCGCCGAGGAAGGAGGCGAGTTCGGCTCGGCCGGTATGGCGAAGGACGTCCATCAGGAAGAGGCGGTCCTGCGCCCCGGCAAACCCGGCCCCGAACATCGTGTCGGCCCGGGTGTCGCCGTAGACGTGCGGAATCCCGTAGCCCTTGTCGCGGACGATGACGACGCCCGACCGCGGTTCGATCGTCGATTCGACCTCACCTGCCGAGACGCCGAAGGTGGCGTCCTTGAAATAGCTGGGGATCTGCGACTCGGTAAGCGTCGGCGCCGCGTACAGGAGGTTTTCATAGAGCGGCTGCTGGTCGGCGAAATGCGGCGGCACGATGCCAGGCCCTTTGAATTCGAGCACCTGCTGCAGCGTCTCGGTCCCGTTCTCCCCCGGCGGCAGCACGTTGCGGAAACCGCCCGCGTCGTTGGTTCCGTAGGGAGCAGGCGTGGCCGCGAACGCGCCAGGCGACAGCGCCAGCAACGCGGCCAGGACGGCGATCAGGGCGACCCCGAAACAGGGGTGGACTCGAACCAGCAAGGACCTCTCCTTCCCATTTGCGGCGCCCCACCGCAAAGGAAACTCTACCCGGTTGACCGCGCGGCCAGTCGGGGTTCGGCTCCGCGCTAGTCGTCCAGGTGCCAGGGGGTGAGGACCCGGGGGCCCTCTGGCGTTACCGCAACGGTGAACTCGAAGTGAGCGGCAAGGGAGCCGTCTTCGGAGAAGACCGACCAGCCGTCGTCGCCCATCCGGACCAGTGGGCCGCCGGCGTTGACCATCGGCTCGATCGCCAGCACCATCCCCTCCTCCAGCTCCGGCCCCTTGCCGGGATCACCGAAGTTGGGGACCTGCGGTTCCTCGTGCATGTCCCTGCCGATCCCGTGGCCGACGAGGGTGCGGATGATCGAGAGCCCCTCGAGCTCGACCGAGCGCTGGATCGCGGCGGAGACGTCGCCGAGGTGGTTGCCGGCGCGCATCTGCTCGACGCCGGCGAAGAGCGAGGCCTTGGTCACGTCGAGGAGCTTCTGCGCCTCCGGGCCGACCGGACCGACCGGAACCGTGATTGCCGCGTCGGAGACCCAGCCGTCCTTGATCACGCCGACGTCGATCGAGAGGATGTCGCCCCGCTTCAGCTGGTAGCCGTCGGGGATGCCATGAACGACCATCGAGTTGGGCGAGGCGCAAATCGAGCCGGGGAAGCCGCGGTACCCCTTAAAGGCGGGCTCGGCCCCTTGCGAGCGGATGAACTTCTCGGCGGCGGCGTCGAGCTCCTCGGTGGTGATCCCTGGTCGCGCCTTCGAAGCCAGCATCTTCAGGCAGCGGACGAGGACCTCACCCGAGGCCGCCATCTTGTCGACCTGCTCCGGGGTCTTTTTGATGATCATCCGGTACACGCTAGTGGTCAGCCGGCCTCAAGCGGCCGCAACGACGACCTAGACGGTCTCGTCCTGCTCCAGGCGCAGAGTCGCCAGGGTGCGGCGCACCTTCTCGGCAACCTCGTCCGGCGGCGCCTCGCCGGCGATCCGGCGCAGGACGCCGCGGTCGTCGTAGTAGGACACCAGCGGCTTGGTCTTCTCGTGGTAGGTCTCGAGCCGCTTGCGGATCACCTCGGGCTTGTCATCGTCGCGGACGATCAGCGCCGAGCCGTCGATGTCGCAGACCCCGTCCTCCTTCGGCGGTTCGAACTCGACGTGGAAGACGTGGCCGTTGGCCTCGCAGGTGCGGCGGCCGCCGAGGCGCCGCACCACCTCGTCGTCGGAGACGTCGATCAGCAGCACCGCCGTCACCGCCCGCCCCAGCTCGCCCAGCTTCGCGTCGAGAGCCTCGGCCTGCGGCGTGGTGCGGGGAAAGCCGTCGAGGATGAAGCCGTCGAGCGCCTCGCTGGAGTCGATCCGCTCGGCGATCACGCCGACGATCACCTCGTCGGGAACCAGATCGCCGCGGTCCATGTACTCCTTGGCGGTGCGGCCGAGCTCGGTTTCGTCCCGCACGGCACCGCGCAGGATGTCCCCGGTCGCGTAGTAGGGCAGCCGCAGGTCAGCGTTGAGACGCTCCCCTTGCGTCCCCTTGCCGGAACCGGGAGGGCCTAATAGGACGAGATTTAGCTCAGACATTTGGACGATTCCCCGTTTCTCAAATAGGAGTGAGGGCGCGAAAACCAAGCAGGTCGGGGGACGCAGGGAAGGCGACGAGGGGAGCGCACTCTAGTGCGTGACCCGAGGAGCCGACCGAGGACCCCGAGATGCGCAGGTTTGCAACGTCCTCAGCCTATTTGAGGAAGCCCTCGTAATTTCTCATCATCAGCTGGGCCTCCAGCTGCTTGACCGTGTCCAGCGCGACGCCGATCACGATCAGGATGGAGGTCCCGCCGAAATAGAAGTTGGCCGAGGTCTGGCTGATCAGGATCGTCGGCAGCGCTGCCACCGCCCCCAGGTAAAGCGCCCCCGGGAAGGTCAGCCGGGAGAGGATCCGGTCCAGGTACTCGGCGGTCGGCCGGCCGGGACGGACGCCCGGGATGAAGCCGCCATATTTCTTCAGGTTGTCCGCCTGGTCGACCGGGTTGAAGGTGACCGCGGTGTAGAAGTAGGTGAAGACGATGATGAAGAAGACCTCGCCGACCACGTAGGCCCAGGTGTTCGGCCCGAAGAAGGCGGCGAAGTCCAGGGCGGCATTGGTGTTCAGCATCTGGCCGACCGTCGAGGGGAAGGCCATGATCGAGGCGGCGAAGATCACCGGGATGACGCCGGCCATGTTGACCCGCAGCGGCAGGTAGGTCGAGCCTCCGGAGGTCATTTTGCGCCCGACCACCCGTTTCGCGTATTGCACCGGGATGCGGCGCTGACCCTCCTGGACGAAGACGATCGCGACGATCACCGCCAGGGCGATGAAGGGCATCATCACGATGAAGACCTGGTCCGGGTTGTTCCACCACTTGGAGAGCCCGGGGACGATCGAGGAGGCGATCGAGGCGAAGATCATCAGCGAGATGCCGTTGCCGATTCCGCGCTGGGTGATGAGCTCGCCCATCCACATCAGCAAGGTGCAACCGGCGGTCAGGCACATCACGATCAGGAAGAGCTTGGGGAAGGTCAGGGTCCCGACCACGTCGGCCCCGGCGGAGTTGCCGAAGGAGCGGAAGAGGAAGACGTAGCCGAGCGACTGGCCGAAGGCGAGGCCGACGGTGAGGTAGCGCGTGTACTGGGTGATTTTCTGCTGCCCGACTTCGCCCTCTTTCTGCAGGCGCTCGAGCGAGGGGACGACCACGGTCAGCAGCTGCAGGATGATCGAGGCCGTGATGTAGGGCATGATCCCCAGCGCGAAGATGCTCAACCGCGAGAGGCTTCCTCCCGAGAATTGGTTGAGGAAGCCGAGAATGCCGGCGCCGCCGAAGTTGTCCTGGATTTCCTTCACGGCGCTGACGTCGACGCCGGGGGCCGGGATGTAGGCCCCGAGCCGGTACAGCGCCAGGATCGCCGCCGTAAACGCAAGTTTCTTGCGAATCTCGGCAACGCTGAACGCGTTGAGAATAGTTCTGAGCATTACGGCTCCAGAGTGTGACAGGAACCGCCGGCCGCTTCTATCTGCTCCTTGGCGGCCGCGCTGAAGGCATGCGCGTGGACCTCGAGTTTCTTCTTGATCTCACCGCGGGCGAGGACCTTTACCGGGTCCTTCCGCTTTGCCAGCCCCTTCTCCTTCAGGCTCGCGGGGGTGACTTCAGCGCCGCTGTCGAAGCGCTCCTCGAGGTCGGAGAGGTTGACCGCCTGGGTCTTGGTGCGGAAGTTCTCGAACGGCATCGACTGCTTTTTGTGCGGGCCGCGGAGCTTTCGCATCCGCATGTGGATCGGGTTCTGCCCACCCTCGTAGCCGGCCTTGCGCTTGCGGCCCGAACGCGAGCCGGCGCCCTTGTGGCCGCGACCGGAGGTCTTGCCCAGGCCGCTGCCCTCGCCGCGCCCGATCCGCTTGCGCGGCTTTTTCGAGCCGGGCTTCGGCTTCAGGTTGTGGAGGCCGATCTCTTTCGTGCGCTCCGAGACCTCGGCCTCTTTGTCCTTAGGTGCTTTCTCTGAGGGAGTTTTCTCAGCCACCGTCGACCTCGACCAAGTGAGAGACGACCCGCAGCTGACCCTGCAGCTGGTCGGAGTCTTTGAGCTCGACCGACTTGCCGATCCGCCCCAGCTTCAGCGCCTTCAGGGTCGCTTTCTGGTTCGGATTCGTCTTAGCCGCGGAGCGGGTCTGGCGGATCTTGACTTTGCTCACGACCCACTCTCCTGCTTCTCAGCCTCAGCTCCCTCCGAAGCTTTCTCCTCAGCAGCCTCGTCGCCGGCCGCCGGCTCGGCGTCGGCGGGTTTCTCCTCCGCCTCCGCGGAGATCGTCTCCGTGGCTTGACCACCGTTCTGGCCGTCTATCCCCAAGACCTGAGTGATGGTCAGCCCGCGCAGCTCCGCGACCTCCTCGGGGCGCCGCAGGCGGACCAAGCCGTCCATCGTCGCCTTGACGAGGTTGATCGGGTTCTGGGTGCCGATGCTCTTGGTCAGCACGTCGCGGACGCCGCCGAGCTCGAGCACGGCGCGGACGCCGCCGCCGGCGATGACGCCGGTACCGGGACTGGCCGGGCGCAGGACGACGTGCCCGGCGCCGAAGCGGCCGATGATGCGGTGAGTGATGGTGTTCCCGTATTTGGGCACCCGGATCAAGTTCTTGCGGGCGTCCTCGACACCCTTCTGGATCGCCAGCGGGACCTCGCGGGCCTTGCCGTAGCCGATCCCGACCACGCCCTCCTCGTCGCCGACGGCGACGAGCGCGGTGAAGGAGAAGCGACGGCCGCCCTTGACCACCTTGGCGACGCGGTTGATCTCG
>DASSMJ010000047.1:0-69289 GCA_035688955.1 Solirubrobacterales bacterium
GCTGGCAGTACTTCGACGACTACTTCCAGACCTGCGACCGGCTGCTCACCGGGGACGGGCTCTTCCTGCTGCAGGCGATCACCGTCGATGACCGCCTCTACGAGCTCGAGAAGGCCTCGCAGAGCTTCGCCAACACCCACATCTTCCCCGGCGGCTGCCTGCCGTCCATGCAGCGGATCGCCGACAGCATCGCCAGCGTCACCGAGCTGCGCCAGGTCTGGCTCGACGACATCACCGCGCACTACCCGCCGACCCTGGCGAGCTGGCGAGAGCGCTTCTTCGGCGCCTGGGACAAGCTCCGCCACCACGGTTACGACGAGCGGTTCCGCCGGCTCTGGGACTTCTACCTCTCCTCGTCGGAGGCGGGCTTCCGCGAGCGCCGGATCGGCGACGTGCAGGCGCTTTTCGCCAAACCGAAGGCGCGATGAGCGGTTCCGCGGAGGGAGGAGGCGAGCGCGAGCAGCTGCTGCTGATCCACGGCCTCGGCGGCTCGCGCAACATCTGGGAGCCGGTGATCCCGCTGCTCGAGGGCGAGCGCGAGGTGCACGCGATCGACATGCCCGGCTTCGGCGAGACGCCGCCGCTGCCCGAGGGCGAAGAGGCGAGCGCGGCGAACTTGGCCCGCGCCGTCCACGAGGAGTGCGTCCGCAACGGGGTCGAGCGACCCCACGTCGCCGGAAACTCGCTCGGCGGCTGGGTGGCGCTGGAGATGGGCCGCTTCGGCTGGGCGGCCTCGGTCACCGCCCTCTCCCCCGCCGGCCTCTGGTCGCGGCCGCTGGGCGAGCCGTCGGGCGGCGGCGCCCGCATGCTCCTGCGCGGCTCCCCTTGGGTGAAGGCGGCGCGCCCTTTCCTCGCGGTCGCCCTCCAGTTCCCGCAGACCCGCCACGCCGCCTTCCAGTCGATCGCCGCCCATCCGGAGCGGATCCCGGCCGATGCCGCCCGCGCCCTCGTCCTCGGCTGGCTCGACGGCGAGGGCTACGACGCCGCCAACCGGGCGATGCGAAACCACGTCTTCGACCCGAGAGGCTACCCCGAGGACGTGCCGGTGACGATCGCCTGGTGCGAGAAGGACCGCCTGCTCGGCCCGCCGAAAGCCCACCGCCGCCCCGCCGGGGCGCGCTTCCTCGTCCTCCCCGACGTCGGCCACACGCCCACCTGGGACGACCCGGAGCTGGTGGCGCAAACGCTGCTCGAGGGCAGCGCCGTAACCTTGAGCCCATGATCATCGAGAGAACCGAAAACCCGATGTGGCTGTCGAACGCCTACCTGGTCGCCGACCCCGAGCGCAAGACCGGCGTCCTGATCGACGGCAACGAAGAATTGGGGCCGCTGCTGGAGCGCGCCGAGCGCGACGGGATCGAGATCACCCACGTCCTCGTCACCCACCCCCACGCCGACCACATCGCCGGCCTGGCCGAGGCGCGGGCGCAGCTCGGCAACCCGCCGCTGGTCGCCCACGAGGCCTGCGCGGCCGAGCTCGACGAGGAGGTCGAGATCATCCTCGGCGACGGGGAGAAGCTCGACGCCAGCGGCCTCGAGGTCGAGGCCCTCTACACCCCCGGCCACGCCGCCGGCCACCTCGCCTTCCTCATCGACGGCAGCGATGTCTTCACCGCCGACGTCCTCTTCAAGGGGACCGTCGGCGGCACCATGGCTCCGGGCGCCAGCGGCTTCGCCGACCTCCAAGCCTCGGTGATGCGGCTGCTGGAGCTGCCCCCCGAGACCAAGGTCCACCCCGGCCACAAAGAGCCGACCACGATCGCCGAGGAGCGGGAGCACAACCCCTTCGTGCGGATCTGGCGCGGCCTCGACTCGACCGGCGAGGACCAGGTGACTGTCTGGGGCCGCCCGGCGACCCTGAAGCTGTGGGCCCCCGACTACGACGGCGGCCACAAGGCCTGGGTCCTCTTCGGAGACTCCGGCGAGGACGCGATCGTCGGCGGCTCGCAGGTCGAGCGCGGCTGAGACCGGCCGAAAGCGCAGCCCCCGGAGGGGCTGCGCTGACGGTGCTGCTGGTCAGCTGACCAGCAGCGTGCTGGGGCTGGTGATCGTGTAACTGCCGCCGAGGGTCGCGGATGAAGGGCAGAAGAAGTTGCCGCTTTCTTGCGGAAGCGGTGAGGCGCCGATTTCTATTTTCGCGGGGGTTCCCCCTTTGAGGGTCCCCAGATCCGTATTTTTCGTTATGAAGATGCAGGTGCCGACAAGCGTTTCGTGCCAGACCCATTCCGAGCCGTTGCTTGTCCATGTGGCATTTGGAGCCGTGGTCAGATGGAATTCCCAGCTGCCGGGTTTGGCCACCGGACTTGTCGGTTTGCCGCCGGTGCATTTGCTGAAGGTCCACTTACCGACGATCGCAACAGCTGTGACGCCGCTTCCATGAGAACTGGGGGTTCCTTCGATTTCGGAATGTTCGCACTGAAACGTCCCGAACGTCGATGAGTTGGTAAGGGTGATTTTGCTGGATGTACCTTTGATCGTGCCTGTGTAGGCGGTTCCCGCAGGGGATGTGAGAGTGGTCGCGGAGGCCGTCCCTGCGAAGGCGAGCAGGACGAGCGAGAGGACGGCGAGGCCGTAGGCCTTGAGGTGAGGCATGAGTCTTTCTCCTTGAGTGACGTGTCGGCGACCTTGTCGCCGCTTGCACAGCGGGCTTGCGCCCGGCCGTTTGATCCCTAGCAGCAGGGCGCGTTTGCTCAACATATCCTGAGAATCTAGTCTGGACTCCTACGGCTGCTTGCTTGAATCGCGCAGCCCTTTGAGGAGGCTGCGCGATCAACGGTGTCTTGAGCTTTAGCTGGCCACCAGAGTGCCAGGGCTGGTAATCGTGTAGGTACCAGAGAGCGTCGCCGACGAAGGGCAGAAGAAGTTGCCGCTTTCTTGGGGGATCGGGGACGAGCCGATTTCTAATTTTGCGGGCGTGCCTCCTTTGAACGTTCCGAGGTCGGTATTTTTCGTTGCGAACGTGCAGGTGCCGACAATGGTTTTGTGGATGGTCCAGACCCAGCCGTTACTTGTCCATGTGCCGTTCGGAGCGGTGGTCAGGTGGAATTCCCAACTACCTCTCTGGGTCGAATGTGTCGATTCACCACCCGTACAGGATGTGATCCACCAGTTAGTCACTATAACTATGTCTGTGACACCTACTCCATGTGAGTTGTTGGTCCCTTCCGCCAAGGATTTACCGCAGCTGATGGTGCCTATCGTCGAGGAGTTGGTGAGGGTGAGGTTGGTCGATTCGGCTTTGATCGTCCCTGTGTACAGGGTCCCCGCAGGGGATGTGAACCGAGTCGCCGAGGCCGTCATTGCAAAGGTCATGAGAATGACCGAGATCGCGCCGGCAAGACCGACGGTCTTGAGAATCGCCATGAGATTCCTCCTTGATGGACAAAGCGGCGACCTTGCTGCCCAGGGATTCCTCGGACCAGTGCCGTCTCCGCTCGGTCCAATATCGGACCGTTCCCAATTGGTACCAGGCCAAAGAAAGCGAGTCAAGACTTTCTGAGCAAAATTTCAGCTTGGATTCCCACGCGGCGATCTTTAGCTCTCAGCCCTGATTTGGACGAATGTGCGATGTAGATATCACGGCTCTGTCTCCACACTGGAACGGGTGACTACGGAAATCCAGGAATTCTTCTTCAACTGGTATCCGGTCTTCGGGGTCCTCTTCATGTCGATCCTCTGCTTCGTCTTCCTGAAAATGATGCGGGGGATGATGGGGACGACGAAGCCGGAGACGACGAAGGCGACCCGCACCGCGCCCGTCCTCTGGGAGGAGGTGCAGGGCGTCGACGCCGCCAAAGACGAGCTGATGGACGTCACCGCTTGGCTGCGCGACCCCGACCGCTTCGCCGCCCTCGGCGCCCAGGCGCCGCGCGGCGTCCTCCTCTACGGCCCGCCCGGCACCGGCAAGACGATGCTCGCCCGCGCCGTCGCCGCCCAGGCCGGCGTCGACTTCTTCGCCGCCTCCGGCTCGAGCTTCGTCGAGATGTTCGTCGGCCGCGGCGCCGCCCGCATCCGCCGCCTCTTCAAGGAGGCGCGCAAGGCGGGACGCGCCGTGATCTTCATCGACGAGCTCGATGCGATCGGCGGCTCCCGCGGTGGCGGTGGCGGCGACGGCGGCAGTAGCGAGCGCGAGCAGGCGCTGAACCAGTTGCTGGTCGAGCTCGACGGCTTCGAGAAGGACCCGGGGATGGTGATCGTGATCGCCGCCTCCAACCACGTCGACAAGCTCGACAAGGCGCTGCTGCGCCCCGGCCGCTTCGACCGCCGCGTCCTCGTCGCCCCGCCCGACCGCGCCGGCCGCGAGGCGATCCTCCGCAGCCACGCCCGCAACAAGCCGCTCGCTCCCGACCTCGACCTCGCCGACGTCGCCCGCAAGACCACCGGCCTGACCGGCGCCCAGCTCGCCAACGCCCTCAACGAGGGGGCGATCATCGCCGGCCGCGCCGGCCGCTGGTACATGACCCGCGAGGACCTCGACGAGTCGCTGCTGCGCCAGGCGGTCGGCTCCCAGCAGGCGCGCCGACTCAGCGCCAAGGAGCGGCGGATCGTCGCCTACCACGAGGCCGGCCACGCGCTCTGCCGCAAGCTGCTCGGGCTCGACCCGCCGGAGATCCTCTCGATCGTCCCCCGCGGGCCGGCTCTCGGCTTCGTCGCCCACTCGCCGCAGGAGGACAGCTACCTGAAGTCCCGTGACGAGCTGCTCGACGAGGTGGTGACGCTGCTCGGTGGCCGCGCCGCCGAGGAGGTCGTGCTCGGCGAGAGCTACTCCGGCGCCTCCGACGACCTCAACCGCGTCCATCTGGTCTGCAAGCAGATGGTCTCCGAATTCGGGATGGGGGTCGCGGTCGACCACGACGGGCCGCCGCCGATCGCGATGCCGACCAGCGACTACGCCGTCTCCGACGAGACCCGCCGCGAGGTCGACCAGGCGGCGATGACCCTGGCCCGCGAGGCCTACCGCCGGGCCCGGGCGCTGATCTCCGCCAACCTCGAGGTGGTCGACCACCTGGCGGTGCTGGCGCTCGAGCGGGAGACGCTGACCCGCGAGGAACTGGACGAGATCTTCGCCGCCCACGAGCTGCGCGGCCTCGTCGATTCCCCTCGCTCCGGAGCCGCTCTGGTAGCGATGAGCCGGGATCGATTGGTCTAAAGGTTTGCTCGTGCTACCAGTTTTTGGTTAGAGTGGCTGGCTAGACGGCCAGTGAGCGACCATTACTTCCCTCCAGGCCGATCGATGGCTCGCCGGGTGCATGGCGAGCGGTCGGTCGGTCTCCTATACGGACAGCGGGCACTGCTGATCGGTGCCCTCGAACCCCTCACCTACACCGGCACGATGCTTTCGACCGCCGCCGGCAACCATCCCTTCACCCGCCTCGCCCGCACGGCGAAGATCCAGGAGACGGTCTTCCTCGGCACCAAGGCCGAAGCCGACCGGGCGCTGGCGGCCGTCCACCGGCTGCACGAACGGATCGAGGGCGAGCTGCCCGAGGCCGCGGGCGCGCACCCGGCCGGGGCCGCCTACTCAGCCTTCGACCCGGAGCTGATGCTGTGGACGCTGGCGGTGATCGCCGATTCCGGCCGGGCGATGTACGAGACGATGGCCGGCCGGCTGAGCGACCGGGAGCGGGAAGCGCTCTGGCAGGACTACGTCCGCTTCGGCGAGCTCTTCAGCCTGCCGCGTGACGCAGTGCCGGCCACCTACGCCGAGTTCCAGACCTGGTTCGACGGCAAACTCGCTTCGCCCGACCTGCACGCCACGCCCCATGCGCTGGAGATGGCGCCGCTCGTCGCCTTCCGCCAGCCGGTGCCGCGCGGCGCCCGCTTCAACCTCGAGACCCAGAACCTGATCATCAAGGGGACGCTGCCGGAGCGGGTGCGGGAGATCTTCGGCATCCGCTGGACCGGCGCCCACGAGCGGGCCTTCCGTTCGGTGGCAGCAGCCCACCGCCGCGCCCGCCCGGCGATGCCCCGAGCGATGCGCCGCGGCCGCAACGACTACTTCTTCGACGTCGTCACCCAGGCCGAGCACCGCCGCGGCGGCACCCCGACGCCCAGCGTCACCAGTGCCGCCTGAAGGGGCTGAGCCCAACTGGTGGTCGTTCCGGCCGGCGCAGAGCCTGAAGCCGGCGACCTATCGCTGCCCCCTCTGCGGCCAGCACCTCCCTGCCCTCAGCGAGCACGTGCTGCTCTGGCCGGAAGGCGACAAACAGCGACGGCGCCACGCCCACACCGAGTGCGTCCTGCAGGCGCGCCGCGCCGGGCGCCTGCTGACGGAGGAGGAGTGGCGGGCGACGCAGCCGCGCTCGCCATCGCCATGGTCGCGCCTCCTCGCCCGCCTCTTCGGCAAGACTTGAACCCATGCTCGAGCTGCTTGCCGTCGCGGCGGCCGGGGCTGGGGCAGGCGCCGCCAACGCCATCGCCGGCGCCGGCTCGCTGATCACCTTCCCGACCATGGTCGCGCTCGGCCTCTCGCCGCTCTCGGCCAACGTCACCAACGCGGTCGGTGTCGTGCCCGGCTCGGTTGGCGGCGCGATGGGCTATGCCGACCTCCTGCGCGAGCAGGGCCAGCGCTTCGTCCGGTGCCTGTGGCCGACGCTGGCGGGCGCTGCCGTCGGCACCGCCGCCCTCCTCCTCACCTCCAACGCCGCTTTCGAAGCGATCGTGCCGGTGCTGATCACGGCCTCCTGTCTGCTGCTTTTCTTCCAGCCGCGGCTGACGCGGCGCTTCGCCCACGCCGCTGACGAGCGCTCGCCCTACCTCACCGCCGGCCTCCTCTTCTGCGGCGCCTACGGGGCCTACTTCGGAGCCGCGGTCAGCATCCTCCTCTTCGCGGTCCTCGCCCTCTTCGTCGCCGACACCCTCCAGCACATCAACGCGATGAAGATCGCGCTCGTCGGGGTCGCCAACCTCCTCGCCGCGGTGGGATACGCCTTCCTCGCCCCTGTGCACTGGAGCTACGCGGTGACGATCATGGTCTCGTCCTTCGTCGGCGGCCGGATCGGCGCCCACTACGCGCGGCGCATCCCCAGCGACCCCCTTCGGCTCGCGATCGCCGGCGTCGGCCTGCTCGTCGCGGCGCTGCTGGCGGTGCGGGCGTTCGGCTGATCCCCGTCGCCGAAGAGCTTGCGGTTCCACTCAAGTCCCGAGCGAAAAAAGGGGGCTAGGTCGCCTCGCCCGTGGCCTCGCCGTCGCCCTCTTCCGGCGGCACCTCGAAGCACATCAGGCCGGCGACCGCGTGGATCGAGGCCTCCCCTTTCCGCTCCAACCGCGCCGTCGCGGCAGCCTGCTCCTTGAGGATCTGCCCCAGCGCTTTGTCCTGGATCGAGGCGACTTTGCGCCAGCCCTGCTCGTCGAGCAGCAACGGCGTACGGCTGAGGTGGCGATCGCCGCGGCGGTCGAAGGTCCCCGCTGCGAGCGAGCCGGCCGCGTCGCTCAGCAGGGTTTCGATCGCGTAACCGGAGACGGCGCTGCGGACCCGCGGGTCGAGCTTCTCCCAATCGGGGTTGTCGATCAGCGGCCGCTCCACCGATCTGTAGAAGTGGGCGACCGAGCCCCGGACCGATTCTTCTTCGACGATCTCGATCAGCCCCAGCTCCTCCAGCACCCGCACGTGGTAGCTGACGTTGCTGAGCGGCACCTCGAGCAGCTCCGAGATTTCCTTGGGACTCGCGGTCCGGTCGGTGAGGATCGTCAGCGCCTTCACCCTGACCGGGTGGTTGAGGGCCTTGACCAGAACCTGTTGCGGCGACTTCCCAAGTTTCCGCTGCCGCCTCGTGACCTTCCGCCTCTTCCGCGCCACGCTCCGCCTCCCATGCATTGGATCGAACTGAGCGATAGAGCATAAGTACCTCAATCTTTCCTCGTTAATTGCGCGAGTCTGCCAATCCGCTGCAAACGGTTAGAGCATTTCTGCCCTCTCCCTAAGGGAGACCACGACTGGAGGGAGGGGGTGAGCAGGGTGAAGATCCAGACGACCCACGTCGCGCCGGCGGTCAGCCTGACCAAGACGTCGTGACCTGAACCGGGCGGGTCGCCTTCCCGGTCGGCCCGCCCGACGCGAAAGCGTGCGGCGGAGAATGGGCGGTACTGGGCTCGAACCAGTGACCCCTTCCTTGTAAGGGAAGTGCTCTCCCAACTGAGCTAACCGCCCGGGAGGGACCATTATGGCTCGCTTCGGCGAGCGCGTGAACCTTCTGCCGCCCGCCCCCGTATCCCCGCCCATGACCTACTCGAACGATTGGCGGCGGCGCTGGGCCTTTGTCCTGCTGATGGCGGTCGCGGTGCTTGCCCTCGCGGGCTGGCGCGGTGGCGATGCCACCGGGGCGACGGCGGGCGCGAGCGCTACCAAGGCCGTGAAGATCGTCAGCTTCGCCTTCCAGCCCAAGACCCTGCGGGTGAAACGGGGAACGAAGGTCGCCTTCACCAACGCCAGCAACACGACCCATACCGCCAGCGGGACCGCCTTCGACACCAGGCGGATCGCACCCGGGAAGTCGGCGACGGTGCAGCTCGGGAGCAAGGGGACCTTCGCCTTCCATTGCAAGATCCACCCGTTCATGAAGGGGACGATCGTTGTCGAATAGCCTCGGCGGCGATGGACCTCCCCACCCTCTGGCGCGCGGCGCTGCTGCAGCTGCTCGCCGTCGCCATCCTCTCGATCGCCCTTGCCGCGGCGCTACCGCATGACTTCTTCGAGGACTGGGGCTGGCTCGCCGGTCCGGCCGCCTGGCTCCTCTGCGCCGCCTTCACCGCCCGCGTCCTGCGCCTGCCGCTGTGGCCGGCGCTGCTCGGCGCGGCGCTTGCCGGCCTGCCGAGCGTGCTGGCGGTCGTGATCGGCGTCCACTGGGCCGGCGCGGTGCTGGCGGTGGCGTTGTTCGCGCTCTGGTGCGCGCGGCTGCGCGGCGGCGCCGTCAGCCGAGCTTGACGCCGACTTCGGTACCGGCGGGAAGGACGGTGCCGGGCGGCCGGTATTGCCTGACAACCTTGGAGCCGCGGCGACGCTCGCCGCGGACGGGGCCGAGGTGGTATCCGGCGGCCAGCAGGATCTCGCGGCTCGCTTTCAGGGAACGGTGGCGGAGGCTGGGGACGGTGCAGGTGGGAGCGGACGCGGCTACCGGGGGCGGGGGCGGCGGATCAGGCGTGTCGTAGTTCGCGGTGACGGTCGCATGCCCAGTCTCGTAAGCGGCTCCCTGGTCGATCGGGTAACGGAACGGCGCGCCGCCCTCAGCGGGATTACCGGCGCGGTGGTGGACGGTCAACTTGACTTCGCGTGGCCCGGCGACAGCGATCGAGGTCGGTACTGCCGATCCTTCGGCGTCGCGGGCCGGTCCGGCAGTGATCACCCAAGCCATCTCTCCCGTTTTGGAGAGGACGCCGACATGCTGTTCATCGATCTGAACCAGTTCCTGCCCTGCGTTCAGCGGCACTTCCCAGCAGAAGTCTTCCGGCCCTTCCGCACTGCTGATGGTTGGGACCCCCGACCCGCTGTACGGAGCGCAAGCTTCAGCCGCGGCAGCGGACGACGGCGCCGCGCAGCCCAGGACGACCAGCGCCAGGATCAGGGCCCGCTTCACTCCACCACCGCCAGCTCCTGCAGCGCATCGCCACGGCTGTCGAAGACGATGCCGGCGTCGGTCAGGCCGGCGACGCTGAAGATGCGCAGGACCTGGTCCGAGCAGCCGTAGATGACGAGCCGGCCGCCCTGGTCTTCGAGCTGGCGCCGCACCTGAAGGAAGAGGGCGATCCCGGTCGAGTCGACGAACTTGCACTCCTCGAGGCCGACGACGATCGCCTTGTGATCGCGGGCAATTCGCTGCAGCACCGCCTGCAGGCGCTCGATGCTCCAGAGGTCGAGCTCGCCCTCGAGCCGCACCTCGCAGCGCCCGGCCCCGTTAGAGCTCTCGGCAATCTGAAGGATCTGCCCCCCCGCCATGCGCCCCATTGTCCCAGGCGCGCCCCCTCGGCCGAACTGCATCAAATTTCCCCTCCCGCAGGTAGGAAATTTGATGCAGTTCGGGGGTCAGCGGCGGACGACGATGCCGTCCTCCCAGTGCGCCTTCGCCCTCGTAGACGCGGCGACGAGCGCCAGGATGGCGGCTCGGAAGCGCTTTTCGGCCCGCCCGCTCACATCGTCCCTGGAAATACCCAGCCCCGGGAGGTTGAGCATCATCTTTATGCGTGACTACGGCGTAAGGTCGGCCACCAGCTCCGCCGCCGGTCTGACGTCGTCGATGCGGGTCACGGTCTCGCCCGCGTAGAGGGCACCAGCATCGATCAGCGTCTCCGGCCCATCGTCCGTAGGCCCGG
Organism: Solirubrobacterales bacterium; assembly: GCA_035688955.1. Lineage (GTDB taxonomy): Bacteria > Actinomycetota > Thermoleophilia > Solirubrobacterales > 70-9 > VAYN01. Next base: position 10,306 of record DASSMJ010000047.1, read on the forward strand.
CGGGCGAGAGCAAGCGACTCCCCGGCCGCTGCGCCCGGATCATCCGCAACTGCAATCCCGGCGGGGCGTATCGCGCGCCCGGAGCGAGCAGGTGGTTCAGAGCGCGGTTGAGGCGCGGCGGCTCTCCCCAGCGGTCCGTCGCCGCGTTGGGAACGACGCGGTGCGGGGCCGGCCAGCCGGCGCCGAAGAGCTCGGTGAGGAGGGTTTCGTCAGCCGCGAGCAGGCGCTCTCTATATAGAGGGTGGGCGTGGCTCTCCTCGGAGAGGAGAAAACGGGTGCCGGCGAGCGCCGCCTCCGCTCCGGCCGCGAGCGCGGCCTGGACGTCAGCCCGCTCGGCGATCCCTCCCGCCAGCAGGACGGGATAGTCCCGCGGCAGCGCCCGCTTCACTTCCTCCAGCAGCTGCAGCGCCGGCGTCGTCCCGCGCACGTGGCCGCCGGCCTCGACGCCCTGGACGATCACCCCGTCGGCCCCCGCCGCCCGCGCCTGCCGTGCCTCCTCAACCGAGCCGCACTGGTGCAGCCAGACGCCGCCGGTCCGTCGCCGCGGCCGGCCCCAGAAGGTGACGACGACGTCCGCCGCGGCCGCCGCCTCGAACCAGTCCCGCCGCGAGAAGGGCAGCAGCACGTTGACGGCGAGCGGTCGCCCCGTCAGCGCCCGCGCCGCCGCCACCTCGCGCCGGATCGCTCCGGCGCCGTTGACCGCGATCGTCCCCAGCCCCCCGGCCGCGGAGACCGCCGCCGCCAGCTCGTGCCGGCTGAGGCCGCCGCCCATCCCCGCCTGGACGACGGGCAGCTCAACCCCGAGGCGTTCGAGCAGCGACGGCACGCGGCCAGTCTAGGCCGCGCTCAGAGGCGGACCTCCGCACCCGGCGGGTCGTAGACTCGGCCAGCCGCACAAGGGGATTGACTCGGGCCGCCGAGCCTCTATGGTCGAAGCCATGGGTGATCAGGGACTAGCGGCATGGAAGCTCCCCCTGATCGTCGTCGCGATCGCCGTCTCGATCGTCGGCGCCTTCTACATCGGCGGCCCCGGGATGGGCATGGCCGAGGGCTCGCTCGTCGCCGGCGTGATCGTCGTCATGGCGGTCCGCAACCCGCCCCTGCACCCGATCGTCCCCGCCGCCGCCGGGGACCGCCGCGAGCACCTGCTGGTCGTCGTCGACGAGCCGCTCGAGGACCCGACCGCGGTCGAGCGCGTCGCCGCCGCCTCCACCCCGCTCGATCCCGCCGAGCCGGAGCCGGAGGTGCGCGTCGTCGCTCCCACCCACACCCGCTTCCTCGACCGCTGGGCCTCGGACACCCGCCGGGCGCGCGACCGCGCTCAGCGCAGCCTCGTGATCACGCTCGCTTCACTCGCCCGCGCCGGCGTCGACGCGAAGGCGCGGATCGGCGACGAGGACGTCGTCCAGACCGTCGCCGACCAGCTGCGGGACTACCCCGCGACCGAGGTCTTCCTCGTCACCGGCACGGCCGGGGAGGGCGCCGCCGCGGTCGCGGATCTGCGCGGCCGGCTGCGGGCGCCCTTCCACCACCTGACGCAATACCCGGTCGACGAGTCCGAGCGGGACCGGCGGCGGCAGGGCGACGTCGTCGCGGCTGCCGAACGCATCCTCGAAGAGGGGTGAGCGGAAGCTCACCGCGAGCGCTCCGATTCGACCCAGACGTCGAGAACAAGCCGCAACCACTCCGCTTCGACGTCGAGTGCCCAGCCGTAGGCGTGCTCATCGGGCCCATCGCCGTTGCGGACGGGGCGCAGGATCTCGTACCGCGCCAGCGTCTTCAGGTGGTAATCGACCTGCCCCACCGCTTGCTCCATTGTCGGCGCCAGCTGCCGCGCAGAGACGCATTCGTTCGGCCGCTCCAAGTAGGCACGGAGGATTCGCCGCCGGGTCGGGTGGCGGACGGCGCTGATCAGCTCTGAACTAGAAGGGGCCATGTGAGTACCGGAAGGAGCGCTCGAAAGCGGCCCGGCGGTCGATTATGTTAGGTCATAAATGCTCTAACACTCGGGTTTGTAAATCGAGAGGGTGCGGGAGGAGGTGCCCCCCGCCCGTCGCGTCAAACCCCGCTCGCCCGAGCACGCCGCCCTCGGCGAGGCCGTGCGACGGCTGCGCGTCGGCGCCGAGCTGACCCAGGAGGACCTCGCGACCCGGGCCGACACCGACCTGACCCAGGTCGGCGGCGTCGAGCGCGGCGTGCGCAACCCCAGCTACACGACGCTGCTGCGCCTGGCCGGCGCACTCGGAACCACCGTCGGCGAGCTGACGACGCTCGCCGACCGCCTCCGCGCCTAATAGAGCCTCTAAATACTTAGATGTTTTTGCTCTAAAGGGCGGGCTGTGGGAGTGTCGCCGCGATGCTCGCTCACGTCGCCGGCATGCCGCTCGAGGAGACCGCACTCGGCTTGATGCCGGTGGCGGCGCTCGGCCTCGGCGGTGTCCTCGCCGGGGCACTTCGCCTGCTGCGCTCGCTCCCCCGCGTCCGCGGCAGCCGCCGCGGGAGGTTGGCGCGATGACCGTCGTCGCCCGGGTCCAGCCCCGCGCGGTGCGGGCGGTGCTGAAACACCGCAAGGCCGCCCACAAACTCACCGACGCGGAAGTCAAACGGTTGCGGGAAACGATCAAAGCCGCGCTGAAAATCTCCGACAACCGCGGCTACCAGTACTACGCCGGCTGGCACGGCGTTCCCTTCGAATGGTGCTGGCATCACCATCCGCTCTTCCTCCCCTGGCACCGCGCCTACCTCTACTTCTTCGAGCTGTCCCTGCAGAGGATCGACCCCGAGGTGACCTTGCCCTGGTGGGACTGGACGGCGCTCGACGACGTGCCGAAACCGTTCCGCACGGGCGCCCTCGCCTCCGCCCCGATCAAACCTTTCACCAGCGTCCGCCGCTCGAACTGGCCGGACCGGACCTTCCGCACGCCAGGTGAAAACCCGCGCGTGCCGCCCCTCCCCTATCGCAACCTCTACGAAGAAGCGATGGAAGCGCCGAGCTTCACCAGTTTCAACGAGCGGATCACCGAAGCCCATGATCTCGTCCACGTCTGGACCGGCGGCACCATGTCCGACCCCGCCTGGGCCGCCTACGACCCGCTCTTCTGGTCCCACCACTGCATGGTCGACCGCGCCTGGAGGATCTGGCAGCACCACCACCCGGGTGCCCTGCCGCCGGCGTTCTACCTCGATCAGCCGCTGCGGCCGCGAGCGATCACCGTCCGCCAGGTGCTCGACGTCAAGCAGCTCGGCTACGACTACGCACAGTCGGCCGCAACCGTCCCGGGGACCGCCTGATGCAGCGCTGGACCTCGAAACCGCTGCGCTTCCACCACGACCCCCGGGCGCCGATCAAAGGCGCGGCGCTGGAGCTGATCGGGGTCGACCAGCGCGTTCCCTCATTCACCGCCAACGTCTACCTCAACAACCCCAAAGTGCCCGAGGACGCGGGGACCGAGGGCCGTGGCTACGCCGCCACGTTCGCCTTCTTCGGCCACGGCGAAGACTGCTGGGGCGACGAAGGCCACTGTGAGCTGCCCGACGCCGTCAGCCCCTTCGACCAGCGGGCAGAGTCCACCTTTCAGCCGGCCAACGTCACCGTCCCGATCACCGACGCCTTGACCCAGCTCGCCCAGGACGAGCAGGTGCGGGTGACGATCCTCGCCTGGCCCGTGGGGACCAACGGCAGCAGCGACGAGCCGCTGCGCTTCGACGAGCTGATGCTCGTCACCTACAGCTGAGCCGATGCCCGAGGTGACCGACAAGCCCTCGGCGGCGATCGGCGAGGAGCTGAAGGCGCTGCGGCGCCAGCTCGGCAAAGAGGTGCCGAAGAAGACCGAGGACAACCTGCTGATCGCGACCTGGAACATCCGCGAGTTCGGCGGCCTCACCGACAAATGGGAGTCGGCGAGCGGCGACACCCCCAAGCGCGACCTCGGTTCCCTGCTGCGGATCGCCGAGGTGGTCAAACGCTTCGACGTCGTCGCGATCCAGGAGGTGCAGGCGGACATCCGGGCGCTGCGCCACCTGCTCAAGGTCCTCGGTGACGGCTACACCGTGATCCTCACCGACGCCGTCGAAGACGACAAGGGAGACAACGAGCGCCTGGCCTTCGTCTTCGACCGCGAGCGGATCGCCGTCTCCGGCCTCGCCTGCGAGCTGGTCGTCCCGCTCAACTGGTCGACGAAGAAAAAGCCGAAGACGGGGATCCCGCAGATCGCCCTCGACCGCCAGTTCGCCCGCACCCCCTACGCAGTGGCCTTCAAGCGCGGCGGCGCGACCTTCATCCTCGTCACCCTGCACGTGATCTGGTCCGGTTCCGGCGAGGCCGACCTCGGCGAACGCAGCAAGGAGCTGAGCTCGATCGCCACCTGGTTGCGCTCCTGGGCGAAGGACGTCAATAGCTGGGACCAGAACCTGATCTGCCTCGGCGACTTCAACATCGACCGCAAGGACAGCCCGCTCTGGAAGGCCTTCACCGGCACCGGCCTCACCGTTCCCGATCAGCTCACCCAGCCGCGCCTGGTCGGCAACAAACCGCTGAAAGGCTTCTACGACCAGATCGCCTGGTTCACGAGCGAAGAAGACGGCGCCGAACGGCCGCTGCTGGCGATGGAGTTCGACGGCAGCGCCGGGCTCTTCGACTGGAGCAAGACGGCGCTGGCGAACTCGGGCCTGACGGCGCAGCAAAAATCGTTCCGGATCTCCGACCACTTCCCGCTCTGGGTCGAGTTCGGGATCTGAACGGGGCGCGGCTCAGCGAGCGGCGTGGCGGTACAGCCTCAGGCTGGGGCGTTGGATCCCCTTCCCGGTCAGCGGCTGCTCCTCGCCGGGGAAGCTGACGGCGAGGCTGCCGCTCCAGGTGCGCGGTCCCCCGGCCGGGTCGGCGAAGTTGGCGGCGCCGGAGAACGGCGCCGGCGGTGCCAGGTGCGCCCGCAGGCCGTCGCCACGGAAAGTGAAGAGACCCGGGGCGCCGGTGGCCTGGGCGGTGTGGAAGACGAAGAAGCCGTCGGCTAGTTCCTGGCTGTTGAAAGCGTAGAAGGTGGTCTGCTCGGCAGAGCGGAAGGCGGCGAAGCTCGCCGCGGGGGCGTTGACGGTGAAGGCTGCCTGCAGCGGTGGCGGTCGCCGGCCGGCACGCTCGGCGGCACTTCCCTCATCGCCGGCGTTGCGGGTGGTGCAGTTGCGGAAGGGCGAGGTGCCGACGGTGCCGGGGACGCTGATCGCCGCTGCCGTCGTGTAGCCGTTCTCGCCCTGGAAGCTGACGCTGCCGACGAAATCCCCGAGGCGGCGGGTCACCTTCGTCGCACCGAAGCAGTCTTCGCTCTTCGAGCCGAGGTCGATCGTCGTCACCCGTTTCTCCCCCGAGGGGTGGAAGGCGAGCGAGACCTCGCCGGCCTCGCCGAAGTCGGCCTCGATCTTCGTCGGGTCGCGGGAGACGCGGGTGCTGTAGACGCTCTCGCTCGCCGCCCCGCGCTTGCCCGGGACCAACTTGCCGTCAGCTGAGACCGTCGCCACCAGCGGCCGCGTCTGCGTGGCGGTGATCGTCAGCACCCCTTTTTCGCTCTTGAAGTAGAGCCGGTAGCCATTGGAGCCCGCGAGCGTGAACGCAGCCGAGTCCCCCGGCGTGCGCCGAATGTTCGGCCCAGCTTCCCCCGCGGCAGCGGCAGATCCGGCCAGCGCAAGCGCCAAGACAAGCCCAACAACCGTCGCCCGAGCGAACTGCATCAAATTTCCTCCCTGCCAGAGGGGAAATTTGATGCAGTTCGGATTGGTCGCCCCCGTCAGCCGCATGCCCTCCTTTTATCGGATCGGCGTGCAGGGGAAGACGTGGGCGAGGGCGATGCGGGTGCCGTCGCTGAACCCGGCTTTGCCGCGGGCCTGCCAGCGACCGGTCGGGCAGCCGGCTTCGAGGAAGCTCTTCTTCTGCCCCTTGTAGGTGTATTCGCGGCCGATCTTCAGGTCGAACCTGGTGGCCGAGCCGGCGCCTCCGGCGATCTCGGGGATCTTCACCTTGATCTCGAGGCCGTACGGCCCGCGGTGTATGCGCGTCACCGTGGCCGTGGTCACCACCGCCGTCGGCGCCGGCACGTTTACGTAGGTGTGGACGAAGACGTCCGTCGTCTTCCCGTGGACACCGCCGTTGAAGATCAGGACCGGGCCGGAGGAGACGATCGGCGCCTGTTCGGGGAAGGAGACCTCGACCTTGGCCGTGCCCGAGCCGACGATCGCGTCCTTACAGGCGCGCTTGGCGACTTCGCTGCTGGTCGCCTGCAGCTGGCCCAGTCGGCAGGTCGGCAGGCCGACGGCATCGAGCTTGATCGTCTTGTCGACTTCGATGTCGGCAGTGCGCAGCGCCGGTGGGTGGCTGCCGTCGCGGGTCTCGATTTCGCCGAAGAAACGGGCGGTGATCGGCGCGGCCCCGTGCCGCGGCAACTTCATCGGCAGGATGCCGCCGTCGTCGGTGAGGCAGAGGCTCGCGGCGCACTCGACTTTGCGATCGCCGGCGGCGGTCGCGGCGAGAATGAGGAGGAGAGAGGTGGCGAGAAGGACGATTCGGATCAGGGCTTTGTTCATCCACCGATGCTCGCTGGCGGAGGGCATCCTCTTCTTCCCCGATTTGGAGCGAACGGGGGCGCCGATGCGCCGATCTGGGAAAAGCGGGGGCTACTCCGCCAGCCGCAGCGCGATCTCGAGCTCGGCCAGGGAGCCGGTCAGCGGGCGGCCGAGCTGCTCTTCGATCGCCCGCAGGCGGTTGCGGACGGTGCGGCGGTCGACGCCGAGCGCGGCCGCGGTCGAGGAGACGTTGCGTTCGGCCTCGAAGTAGGCGCGCAGGGTCTGGCGGGCGAGTTTGCCGCCGTCGCGCATCGCCGCCAGCGGCGCCAGGTAGAGCTGGCGCAGGGATTTCGCCACCATCTCATCGCGGTCGATCGCGGCGAGGACGGCGACGTCGGCGTAGCGAACGGCCGGGCGCCCGCTGCGCTCGGCGATCGGCAGCGCCGCCTTCGCCTGCTGGTGGCTGAAGCGCCAGCCGCCCAGTCCCTCCCCAGGCTCGCCGACGGTGACGAAGGCACCGCCCGGGACGAGCGGTGTGACGGCCGCGAGCGCATCCTCGGCCGCGAGCGGCCGCTGCCCACCGAGCCAGCAGGCCCACACCGGTTCCTCCTCGCGGCCGACCGCGAGCAGCCGGCGGTCGAGCTGCTTGGCGAGCGTCCGCACCAGCTCCTCCACCCCCGGTCCCTTCGCCATCAGGGCAAGGTGGTGGGCGTCGAGGTCGTAGCCGAGGTCGGAGTGGTCGACCAGTTCGCCGGCGAGCAGGCTTTTGACGCACTCCCGCCGTCGCTCGGCCGGGCTCGTCGGCCGGCTCTTGGCTTCGCGGGCGTGCTCGCTGCTGACCGCGGCGATCAGCCGGTCGGCGATCGTCGCCTGCGCCGCAAGGAGCTGGCGCAGCGACGCGCTCGAGACCTCGGCCCGCTCCGCCTCTTCAACCAGGAAGTCGCCAAACAGGGAGCTGCCGGCGAAGTAGCGGCGCAGCACCGTGTCCAGCGGCACCCCGTCGCGGGCGTCGAGCCGCGCCTGCCCGAGCAGGACCGCCGGCACCGGCGGCGCGTTCCGCTCACCGGCCTCGAGCACCGACAGCCGGTACTCGACCGCAGCGGCAACCGCGTCGTTCAGCCGCTCCAGGTAACCGGGGTCAGCGACGTCGCGCGGGTCGGAGATCGCGTAGACGCGGGTCGCGATCGCGCCCCGCAGCTCCGGCAGGCGCTCCCGCAGCCGTTCCGCCAGCAGCGACCGCGCCTCCGTCGAGCGCGCGCCGCCCCGTCTCTGCAACCTCCCCTCGCTCACCGTTTCACCTTAACGGCGGGGAGCGAGCTCGCCCGGGTGCTACTGTTAACCAAATGGTTAATGATCCGTTCAAGGCGCTCTCGCACCCGATCCGCCGCGGCATCGTCGAACGACTGGCCTCCGGGCCGGCGAGCGTCGGCGAAGTCACGCGCGATTTCGAGGTCTCCAAGCCGGCGATCTCCAAGCACCTGAAGGTGCTCGAGGAGACGGGGGTGATCACGCGCGTGGTCGAGGGGCGCACGCACCGGATCGCGCTCAAAGCAGGCGTGCTGGACGAGGCCGCCGAGTGGATGGATCGCCAGCGCGCCCTCTGGGAGCGCATGTTCGACGTCGTCGATGAGTACCTGAAGGAGGAACCGAGATGAACTTGCCGCCCGTTGTCTCAGCCGAGGAGTGGAAGGCCGCCCGCGAGGAGCTGCTGGCGAAGGAGAAGGAGCTGACCCGCGCCCGCGACGCGCTCGCGGCCGAACGGCGCCGCATGCCCCGCCTGACCGTGGAGAAGGAGTACTCCTTCGAGGGGCCCGACGGGCCGCTCAGCCTGCGCGACCTCTTCGCCGGCCGCCGCCAGCTGATCGTCTACCGCTTCTTCTTCGAGGAGGGCGTCAACGGCTTCCCGGATAAGGGCTGCCCCGGCTGCTCCTTCGTCGCCGACCAGGTCGCGCACCTGTCACACCTGAACGCCCGCGACACCACTCTGGTGTTCGTCTCCAGGGCGCCGCAGGCGGACATCGCCCGGCTGAAGGAGCGGATGGGCTGGGAGATCCCCTGGTTCACGCTCACCGACGAGTTCGACGCCGACCACGACGTCGCCGAATGGCACGGGACCAACGTCTTCCTCCGCGACGAGGACGGCGGGATTTTCCGCACCTACTTCATCGACAAGCGCGGCGACGAGCAGATGGGGATCACCTGGAACTACCTCGACATCACCCCGTTCGGGCGGCAGGAGATCTGGGAGGACTCGCCGGAGGGATACCCGCAGACCCAGGCGTACGTGTGGTGGAACCGTCACGACGAATACGACGAGCCGACCCGCTTCGAGCACGCCCTCTCCGACGCCGCCGCCTCCCAGCGTGGGGCGAGGAGCACGTGATCCCGCTCGCCCACGTCGGCGGCGTGCCGCTGGAGGAGTTCGTGCCGGCCCTGGCGAGTTCGGGCGCGAGCCTGCTGGCGGCCCGCCTCTGGCTCAACCGCCACCTCCGCCGCCATCATCAGAGAGACCCACGATGACCACCGGCGCATCGATGCAGATCAAGCGCACCTTCCAAGCACCCGCCCAGGCCGTCTTCGACGCCTGGACCAGCGAGGAGGTGATGCGCCGCTGGTTCCACGGTGAACACGCCTGGCAGACCCCCCACGCCGAGGTCGACCTCCGCCTGGGCGGCAAGGTCCGCGTAGTAATGCGCGACCCGGTCGCGGAAGAGGACCACGGCGGCGGTGGCCACTACACCGAGATCGACCCACCCCACCGCCTCGCCTTCACCTGGACCTGGGACAGAGAGCCCGACCGCGAGACCCAGATCGAGCTCGACTTCGAGGAGACCGCCGGCGCCACCACCGTCACCCTCACCCACAGCGGCCTCCGCGACCAAGAAGCCGCGATCTCCCACGAAGGAGGTTGGGGTAATGCATTGGACAACTTGGGAGAGGCGCTGGCAGGAAGGGGGGAATGACAACCAAAGCAGTGGAGGCGTCAGCGACCCACCCCTAGCGGGGCAAGATCACGATAAGCGCCGCGATGTACAAGCCCATCACAAGCTGAAGTCCGATCGCCTCCCACCTTTCGATCCCAGGGTCATTACCGCTGACGGAGTGAAGGGACCTGAACAGACCCATCACTCCTCCCCCTACGGCGATGGCCATCCCGGTGAGCATGTGCCACGTCACAGCCCCGCTCGACGGGTGGAGCGTGAATCCCATGGCGAGTAGGACGCCGCCGGCCACGACCGGGACTGAGCCGGCCGCAACCAGGTAAGTGACCCAGGCTTCGGCATGATGGCGAGACCTGACCCAGCGGCTGCTGCCGGGTGAAGTGTCCCACTCGTCGATGATCCCCGTGGAGTTGTAGACGACCCCGGCAATGCCGACCATTGCCGCCATCGCCGCGAAAAGGTCGCTGGCCTGAGGGATGTACAGCTTCGCCAAGACATGGAAGGCCGCCAAGATGGCGACGATCGCGATCGTGGGCCCGACCGCCATGTACATCGCCGCTGCCTGGAGGTTGACGGTTTGCTTTGACTCCCCGGCAAGGGAGGCCAGTGAGAACGCACCAACCAGGCACCCGCTGAGGGACAGGGCCAGCAGTCCAGCGGCGAGCTGCACCTGCGCCGCCTGCCCTTGCTGGCTCGGGGACTTCTGCAGAACCAACACGATTGCGGTCACTACAAAGCCGCCGATGCCGCCGATGATCGGTGCCGTGATCCGGACGGTCTGCCGCAAGTCGTAGGCGGGAGGTCGGCTGCCTCGCTCCTCCGTCGGGATGGTCCATTCCCCTCGGTTCACGGAAGCAGCGCCAGGGTCACCATGACCATAAGCGACTGGATGATGGCCAGCACCCAGGTCTCCCTGGTCGTCGCACGTCCCCGGCCCTCATGCATCGAGACCTTCAGCGCCGTGGCCACCATTGCGCCCACGTAGAGCAATCCCCCGAAGGTGAGTACGAGGTACTCCCAACGCTCTGGATCTCCGAACAGGGCGGTGAAATGCAACGCGGTGCCGATCGCCGCGGCTAGGAGTCCGAGGGCCCCCAGGCGTCTGATCAGCCGTTCCGCCTCGGCGGTCGAGCGCGGTGGCCCATCGTACCTGGGCGGACCGAATCTCTGGACTATGTCCCACTGCGGGAACCAGACGAACAGAGGCACTATCGCCGCACCCATCGCGGTGAAAATCTCGAACACGACGGCCGATTCAGCGAGAAACGCCTCAGCCAAGGCCTCGAATCCTCCCAAGACGGCGATCACAGCGATGGAAACGGCAGATCCGACGAGCATCGAGTAGGTCATGGTGGCCGGCGAGTTCTCCTCACCCCCGAGCGAAGCAAACGCATAGGCGCCGAGCAGGCAGCCGACAAACCCCAAGGCAAACAGCGAGGTGGCAAATCCCAGGTCGACCCTTTGCGCATCATCGAGATCGCTGACGGTGGCGGCGATGGTGAAGACCAGAACAACCGCCGCGAGGGCGAACCCGGACACTAGACCGGTGGCGTTCGAGTAGGCCGATGCAGCCTTGACCACGTCGTAGCCAAGGATGTTCTCCCTGATTGGAGGCCGGCTGACAGGCCGCTGTACTTCGTGCCCATCCAGCGTGGATTCCTGCCCCTCAGCCATCCTTCGCCCCGACCACTTCGAGTGCGGTCCGATCCTCGGCGGCGCCAAGCTTTACCAACGGCTGATCGGAATAAAGGGACCACAAGCTTTGGAAGTGGCGGCGAAACTCGAGGCGGCGGTCCCGCCCCAGCTCGACGTCGAACTTGTGCTCCTTGTTCCTGCCGTCCATGGTGTCGACCAAGATTGCCCGCTCGAGCTGGGGGTGCCCCGGGTTGTACAACACCTGCTCAGCACACCAGAAGAAGCTCTCTTCCGGGATCCCAGCGAAAAATACCGAGTCCCTCCAGCTGTCCCCGCAACTCTCCTCGTACTCCGCGGTCATCTCGGCGATCCGCTCCGCCGCACTCCGGTTGTGCCTGTAGAGGTAGAAGTACTTCATGCCCCGTTCGACGTTTTTACGGACCAGACGAGCGAACTCCGCGTCCGCGTAGTCCCAGTAGAAGTCTGGGGTGAGGATCCACGCGAGGCGCGCATACTTCTCTATGCGGTGGGTGTAGCGCTCGGTCCAAATCCAATCGGCTGCCTTCTCCTGGAACCGCAGATATGCGCCGAGCAGGTTCGCGGTCTGGTGCTTGAGATTGGAGAGAATTTCATCAGCGTGCCTGAAGGCAACGCAGTTGCAGTTGTCCTCCTCCGCGATCTCCGTCAAGAACCCGAAGACCTCTCCTCGTTCCAGTGCGGTAGAGCCACCCCCGCTGCCCGTTCTGCGGTTGTCTTGGAATATCTGCCACAGCGAGTCCTCAACGAAGACCATCGTCCGCATTCCGGCGTCCCGTGCTGCCCGATACTCGAGCCGGGTGATCGACTCGCCCATCTCCGGGTGCTTGCTCCCGTACCTGTGGCCGACGATGAGGATGAAGAGCTGGCAGCCCCGCACGGCGGCGATCGTGTCTTCGTAGAGCCTGTCGCCCATCGTGGGAAAGCCGTCAAGCTCACTCATCACCGGCTCCGCCCTCAACTCCTCCAGCGCCTTCTTGATCTGGAAGCGAATCTCCAGGAGACGATCCTCAAAGGTCGAGCTGATGAAGACTCGCGGCGGCCGAAGATCCTGCGCGTAGATGCACGACGGCGGGCACACCTCCACGCCTCTCCCCGATGCCCCTCCGCCAGGCTCCCCAACCTCCATTCGAGCAATCAACGTCGCTATATCAACAGATCTTTCATCCCTGGAAGCCTTGAATTAAGCGGCCCAGAGGCTCCACTGCCAAAACCCGCTACACCGCCCCGCCGACCAGGGCGCCGACGCCCGCGGTCACGGCCATCGCGGTCGCGCCCCAGAAAACGACGCGGAGGACGGCTCGGAGGACGGGCGCGCCGCCGAGCCTGGCGCCCAGGGCACCCAGCCCGATCAGCGCCAACAGGGTCACGAGAATGCAGGCGAGGACCCGGCTCGACGAGCCGAAGACGGCGATCGCGATCAGGGGCAGGATCGCGCCGACGGCGAATGAGAGGGCCGAGGCGCCGGCCGCCTGCAGGGGCCGGGCGCGGCGGTCCTCCGGCAGGCCGAGCTCGTCGCGCGCATGTGCTTCGAGCGCGTCGTGCTCAGTGAGGCCGCGCGCGACTTCGGCGGCGAGCTCCGGCTTCAGCCCCCGGCCTTCGTAGATGCCTGCCAGCTCCCGCAGCTCGCCTTCGGGGTCGGTCGCGAGCTCGTGCCGCTCGAGGCGCAGATCGGCGTCCTCGGTGTCGCGCTGGGAGCTGACCGAGACGTACTCGCCGGCCGCCATCGAGCCGGCCCCGGCCATCAGCCCGGCGATGCCGGCCGTGAGGATCGCACTGCGGGAAGCACCCGACGCCGCCACTCCAAGGACGAGGCTGGAGGTCGAGAGGATGCCGTCGTTGGCGCCAAGAACGGCAGCGCGCAGCCAGTTCGAGCGGAAGCTGAGGTGTCCCTCGGCGTGAAGCGGTCCCCAGGGCATGAACCGAGGCTATCGGCACCGGATGTGACCGGGATGCGACCACCAATCTGAGATCCACTCTAGAAAGACGAATCCCCCATAAGGGTCACGTCGACTTCTTTGGCTTCCCATTTATCTTCTAAGGCTTTCCCATACTCCCTAAGAACACTTCCCAAATTACATAGCTAGCTTTCCCAATTTGCATTACCCTCGTAACGATGCCATCCCACTTCATCAGGCACAGTCGCGCGCCGATTCTGGAAGCCTTGGCCGATACCCGCGTCGTCTACGTCATGGGTGCGAGGCAGGTGGGCAAGAGCACCCTGACGGGGGAGATCGCGACGAGTGAGCACCTTGCCGACGTGCAGCAGGTCGTTGAATTAGTGCGGCTGGAGATCGGGCTTAAGAACCCGAGTACTCCCGTTAGCTGAGACCAGAACCACCGAGAGACCTTCGTCCCCGGCACGTTCGGTGTCATGGCCGGCCGATGGCGCGTCGGCGTCGACAAAGGCGGCACGCTCGGGATAGGGCGAATGTCCCCCGATAGCGAGATCGATCGCTTCATTCATCACCGTGCGGTGGGCCACCGATTCCCGTCGGCGGTCATCGACTCACTCGATGCCGAACTCGCGCTTGATCTCGGCGAGTGAGATTAAAGGGGAGCCCGCAGGCATCTCGTCAAGAGCAATGAGGGGGTCGTCCGAGCGCGTCTCGAGAAGAGTCACCCGAAGTTCACCTTCGTCATCGAGGATGCGCTGAGCGCCGAGGACGGTCAGGCCCACGATGCCTTGACTGTCCAGCCCGTAGCGAAGCACATGACCCTCCGGCGTCTCTTCCCCCTCCGCCTCTTGGGCCTCTCCAACGTGCAGGTAGAGCACATCGTTACTGGCGTCGTAATCGGCATGGTCGAAGTTGATGTGGCCATGACCTCAGATCCCTCGGCTCGCCTAGATTCACCATCCTCGGCAGCGTTTCAGATGTCGCCCCCTGTCACTGCTAGGCAGCGCAGGCCTTTTGCTCAAGCAACCGAGGTCCATGCCGATGTGATGAAGGTGAACCTTCCGGAAGGCAGAGCCCAACCCCCACACGCGAGAGGCCGCTTGTTCCTACGTGCCAGCCTCCTCGTGGTGATTGTCCCTGCCCTGATCGTCGTGAGCTATGGCGCATTTTCGCTCCAAGGTCACCGGGAGGACTTCCCCTCGAAGCCGATGCAGACGTGGCCGATAGGGGTCGCTTCACTCGCCCTCGCGGCTGCTCTCTCTTGGTCCGCCGCACGACCTTCACGAGGCCTCCAGCCAGTGGTCGTGGCAATCGCGCTCCTGTTCTTCCTAGCTGCGTGGGCTGCGTACCTGCCTTAGCCCCGCCTCACACGGGCACTACGTTGAGGCCGGGGACTCGGCCGAAGTCCCGAACGTTGGCGGTGGCCACGTCCATCCCATGACTTAGAGCAGTGGCGGCGATCCAAAGGTCGTGAGCTCCGATCAGGTTGCCGTCGGTCTCGAGCCCCGCCCAGATTTCCGCGTGGGCCCGAGCAACTACAGTCGTGATCGGCAGCGGCTCGATCGCAGAGATGACGTGCTCGACGAACGCCGCGCGGCGAGCCCTTACCGCTCCCGTCTGAGCCCGGTGTACTCCATGCAAGAGCTCGCTGACCGTGACGACGCTGATCGCACGATCCTGGTCTCCGACGGCTCGGTCGAGGGACTCTCCTCGTCGCTCGGCTTTGACCAGAACCGTGGTGTCGATCAGGACGGCCATGCACCGCTCGGCGGGCCGATTGCCTCGCGCCCGGCTTCGACATCGGCCGCAAAGTCCTCATCGGGCGTGGGCGCAGAGTCCATCAGCTCCCGCCACCTTGCCGCCGAGACAAGGTGCCCCGGACCGATCGGCCGCATCTGCACGACCGGCACTCCGTTGCGAACAACGTCGATCTCCTCGCCGGCACCGATGCGATTGACAACGGCAGAGAATTCGCGGGCAACTTCCGTAGCGCTCAAACGCGTCATGGGATCAAGGTATCAGATAAATCTGAGAGGGTTCTTCACTCTCTCAGATCACAACGGGGAGGGCTCCCTGCAGATGCTGCCTTCATCGTAAAGCTAACACAATCTTTTGTCTGCACTCATAACTGCATGGGCGAGCGCGGCCGCCCCTTGGGCTGCTCGGGAGCGATGCGCAGCACCCCGCCGGCATGGTGCTGAAGGACGACATAGTCGCCCTCTAGGTCGCCGCTTAGCCTGACGTGTGGCAATGATCCGAACCAGTTTGCCGCTCGCGAGTACGGGTACGAGTAACGGTTACGCAGGCGAGCGAAGGAAGCCATGGCGAACGCGCTGGGCGGCATGCCTACTAGCGCCTTTTCGCCCCGGCGACCGGCTGGACGATGGTCGTCCTGCATCCGGGTCAGAACGGCAGCTCAGCCGCGGCCACCCACTCAGATAGGAGCGTCATCCACTCATGGCCACTCAAGTGAACGTCGGACTTTTCGTACGCCTCGAGGCGCTACCGGGTAAGGAGGACGACGTCGCGGCTTTCCTCGACCAGGGCCTCGCGCTGGTCCAAGAGGAGCCGGACACGGACCGCTGGTTCGCCGTCCGGTTCGGGCCCTCGTCGTTCGGGATCTTCGACGCGTTCCCCGACGATAGCGGCCGCCAGGCGCACCTCAACGGCGCCGTCGGGAAGGCGCTGGCCGACAAGGCGGGTGAGCTGTTCGAGCAGCCGAACGTCGAGCAGCTGGACGTCCTTGCCGAGAAGCCGCCACAGTAGGGCGGTCGGGTGCGGGCGGGCGCAGCCGATCCCCGAGACGGCTTCGTCTCCGTACGCGGGGCGGAGGAGCACAATCTCCGCGCCGTAGATCTCGACGCGCCGCGCGACGCGCTGACGGTGTTCACCGGGGTGTCCGGCTCGGGGAAGTCCTCGCTCGCATTCGGGACGATCTACGCAGAGGCGCAGCGACGCTACTTCGAGTCGGTGACGCCGTACGCACGGCGCCTTCTCGACCAGCAGGACGCGCCGAAGGTACGCGACATCACCGGCCTACCGCCGGCGATCGCCCTTCAGCAGAAGCGCGGCGGTGCGACTTCGCGCTCCAGCGTCGGCACCGTGACGACGCTCTCGAACTCGCTGCGGATGCTGTTCTCCCGAGCCGGCACCTACCCACCCGGGGCCGAGGAGGTGCTGGACTCAGACTGGTTCTCGCCGAACACCGCGATCGGCGCCTGCCGCGAGTGCCACGGCCTCGGGACGATCCACAACATCACCGAGCAGACGCTCGTCCCTGATCCGTCGCTGACGATTCGCGAGCGCGCGGTCGCCGCCTGGCCCGGCGCCTGGCAGGGCCAGAACCTGCGCGACATCCTGGTCACGCTGGGCTACGACATCGACAAGCCGTGGAAGAAGCTGCGGCGCAAGGACCGCGAATGGATCCTCTTCACCGACGAGCAGCCCACCGTCGAAGTCAACCCTGACCGCGCCGAAGTCGAAGCCGACTACTACTACAACGGCACCTTCTCGAGCGCCGAACGCCACATCCGCAACACGCTCGCGAACTCCCAGAGCGCAGCGATGCGACGGCGCGCCCTGCAGTACGTGGAGACCGCTCCGTGTCCGGTCTGCCACGGCAAGCGGCTGCGGCCCGAGGCGCTGACAGTCACGTTCGCCGGCTACGACATCGCCGAACTGTCGGCGCTGCCTCTCACCACCCTGGCCGAGGTCCTGCGTCCGGCCGCCGAACTTGAGGACCCCGAACCCGCGCAGCCCTCGGCCCGCTCCGGCGAGCGGACCGACGTGGCCAAGCTGATCGCCGGCGACCTTCGTGAGCGGATCGCGGTCCTGGTCGAACTCGGCCTCGGCTACCTCGGCCTGAGCCGGACGACGACCACGCTCTCGCCCGGCGAGATGCAGCGGCTGCGGCTGGCGACGCAGCTGCGCTCGGGGCTCTTCGGCGTGCTCTACGTCCTCGACGAGCCCTCGGCCGGGCTCCATCCCGCCGACGCCGAGCCGCTGATGCTCGTCCTCCAGCGACTCAAGGAGGCGGGCAACTCGCTCTTCGTCGTCGAGCACGACATGGACGTCGCCCGCCGGGCCGACTGGATCGTCGATGTCGGCCCCGATGCCGGTGAACACGGCGGCGAGGTGCTCTACAGCGGCCCGGTCGAGGGACTCGCCGAGGTCGAGCGGTCGATCACCCGCCGTTATCTCTTTCCCGAGTCGGATTCGAGATCCGTGCGGACGCCTCGTGACCCGGAGGACTGGCTGGAGCTCCGGCACGTCACGCGGCACAACCTGCGCGATCTCGCGGTCAGGTTCCCGCTGGGGCTGCTGACCGCGGTGACCGGCGTGTCGGGCTCCGGCAAGTCGACCCTGGTGACCCAGGTGCTCGCCGACGTGGTCGGCGCCGCGGCGCAGGTGGCCGAAGCCGAGGAGGACGATGCGGAGTCCGCTGAGGACGGCGAGGTCGTGGGCGTCGAGACCGCGGGCCTCGAGGCGCTGTCTCGGCTGGTCACCGTCGACCAGAAGCCGATCGGGCGCACGCCCCGGTCCAACCTCGCCACCTACACGGGGATGTTCGACGCGGTCCGCAAGCTGTTCGCCGCCACCGACGGAGCGCGCAAGCGCGGCTGGGGGCCGGGCCGCTTCTCCTTCAACGTCGCCGCCGGGCGCTGTGAGACCTGCCAAGGGGAGGGCTTCGTCGCCGTCGAGTTGCTGTTCCTACCCGGCACCTACGGTCCCTGCCCGACCTGCGGCGGCGCCCGCTACAACCCGGAGACGCTCGCGATCACCTACCGGGAGCACACCATCGCCGACGTCCTGCGGATGACCGTCGACGAGGCCGCCGACTTCCTCACCGACGTCCCCGCCGCGGCCCGCAGCCTCGGCACCCTGCGCGACGTCGGTCTCGGCTACCTGCGCCTCGGCCAGCCCGCGACCGAGCTCTCCGGCGGCGAGGCCCAGCGGATCAAGCTGGCGACCGAGCTGCAGCGCGCCCGCCGTGGACACACGCTCTACCTGCTCGACGAGCCGACCACCGGGCTGCACCCGGCCGACGTCGAGCTGCTGATCGCCCAGCTCCAGCGCCTAGTAGACGCCGGCAACACGGTCGTCGTCGTCGAGCACGACCTCGACGTCATCGCCTGCGCCGACTGGACCATCGAGCTCGGCCCGGGCGGCGGCGACGCCGGCGGCCAGATCGTCGCCACCGGTACGCCGGCGCAACTCGCGGTCGCGCCCGAGAGCCGCACGGGCCCGTATCTCGCCCGGCACCTCCCCTGAGGGTGTGGTGCCGATACGGCCGGGAGCGGTCTCGCAAGCCCCAGAGCGCCTCTTAGACCTATCTGGCCACATTAAGCTAGAATGTGGCCACTATGGAGAAGGCGACGGTAGGCATCCGCGAACTCAAGGACAAAGCCAGCTCGATCATTGACCGGGTCGAGGAGGGCGAGGCAATCACGGTGACGAAGCACGGCCGCCCCGTGGCACGGATCGTCTCCACCACCACCCCGCCCCATCTTTCGGCTCTGATTGCCGATGGCACGGTGCGACCGCCCGAGGGCCCTCGCTACCTGCCGGCAAAACCAGCGAAGCTCCGAGGCAGCGGTAAGAGCGCCGCGGAGTATGTCTCCGAAGGTCGACGCTGAGCCTCTACCTCGATACCAGCGCGTTGATCAAGCTCCTGGTCGACGAGCCGGGGGCCGAGGAGGCGCGAAGCGCCTACAGCGAAACGAACGGCGTCCGCACCACCGCGATCGCACATGTCGAGGCGACCGCAGCTTTGGTCCGGATGCGCAAGGGCAAGCGTCTGACCCCAGCACAGCTCAACCGTGCACTCGATGATCTCGAGAACATCTGGCGCGGGATCTTCAGCCACGCAGTCGACGATGCACTCCTTGCCAAGGCAGCCGAAAGTGCCCGTACTCACTCACTGCGCGCCTATGACGCAGTCCATCTAGGTGGAGCGCTCTCCTTCGCGGCCGGCGAGAAGCTCGACTTCGCCTGCTGGGACCGAGAGTTACGAGAAGCCGCGGAGAAGCATGGTTTGCCATTAATCCCTGAGCATCTCTAGCCGCCCTGGCCATGCCATCTTCCGTCGGATTGAAAGGAGGAGGGGCGCTGGCATCACCAGTGGGATTGCCACGGTGATGCGACCCGAATGTGACTAAGAAGCCGAGCGAAGCTCGGCGTTCGCCCACTCAATGGCTAGTGCCGCCCATTGCAGTGCATCCGGGGTCGGCACTGCACCCGGATCCCCTAGGCCATAGCGAATAGCGGCAGCGTAAGGCGTGAGACGATCGGCCTCAGCGAGGTCGGCAGGTAGCTCAAGGGCGGCGTCTTGGCAGAGCTGCATCAGCAGTCCAATGTCATGGGTGAAGGGAAAGTCCTGATCGCGACTCGCGATTACAGCCTTTAGGGCCTTCTCAACTGCCTGCTGCGCGTGAAATCCCACAGGCGCATCTGAAACTCGCTCCGCCCGGTCCAGCGCTTCGGCGGCGGCGAGATCCTCGCGTGCAAGAGAAAGAAGATCGCCCGGCAGGTCCGGCCCGGCGCTCATCCGGCCAGAACCCGACCTTGCGAGAGAGCCGCGTGGACAAGCCCGCCGCGCACCTCACGCCAGCGCTCGGCGTACTCGCGACTCACGACGATGACATCAGCCGGCACGCGCAGGTCGCGAAGGGTGCGATGGAGACGCACCGCCTCCTCGGCCTCGTTAGCAACCTCCGGCTCGACCACCAGGAAGTCGACATCACTGTTTGGCCCGGCCTCACCCCGAGCGTGCGAGCCGAACAGAATCACCTGCGCCTTAGGGGCAGCGGCCGCCAAGCGGCGGCCCGCCTCCGCAATCAGATTCTCGTTCACAGACGTCATGTAGAAATCGTAGTCGCCGGCGTGGATTCCGTTAGCCAGCATGGTTAGCCGACCGCTAAGCACCAGCCTTAACGGCCATGACTCGCTGCTCAGGGCGCAGACCGGCCCAGCGGAGTGCGAGGCGGTACAACCTCCCAGCCCTCGGCCGAGGAATAGCCAATCTCCGAAGCATTCGTCGATGACGAAGTCTCAAAGGGGCGGCCATCTCTGTCTGAGACCGTTATCTCATGCCGTTTTCCATCCGCTACATAGCCAAGCCTTAGACGCCAAGCGACATAGTGACGCTCGGTTCGAGCAAGGATCTGGAAGTCCTCGGTTTCCCCGGGCTCAAGCGAAAACCGGAACGGTCTATGTCTACGCGATAGCCCAAGTCGCTTTTCAGTCGTGTAGTCGACTGAAGGGCGACTTTGATCCAAATCAATGTCTAAGAGGCGCGGATACAGCCTCATGTACTGAATGGGACAGAGCGCGTAAGCACCTCGGACTGGGGCGGCCCGCTCGACTATCTCGATCTCGGCTCTATCCAGAATGATCGGCCCCGAATCACCGCCGGATACATATATCTCGATCAACGTTGCTCCGACATCAATGCCACCAGCGTCCTTCGCCCAGACTCGCCATGGCTCGCAACTACCATCGGCAACATCGGGAGGGGCGGCCAGCTCGTCAACCGATCGTTGGAAGAGATATCCGTCAGCAGCCGTGACCGATCCGACATCCCTAGAAGACATAGCTCGCACATCAAGCACTGCTCCCGGCGCGCTACGGCTGAGCGCTAGGGAGACCTTGACGAGACTGGAGCTCGGCGAGGTCACACGATGGTAGGTGTCGGTAACAGCCTCGCCGATGAGAGCCGCCACCCCCGTGGTCAATACAAACCCCACGCCGCCCAGGATCAAGATTCGGACCCGCGGCCCTAGTCCACCGCTCCGCTTCGGCCCACCCCCCCATTCCCGCCGCCCCATCTACGCCATGGTACGCAGGAGTAACACCTACCGCACGGCCCCTTTTCTGCATAA
Source organism: Solirubrobacterales bacterium (assembly GCA_035688955.1). Lineage (GTDB taxonomy): Bacteria > Actinomycetota > Thermoleophilia > Solirubrobacterales > 70-9 > VAYN01. The sequence continues at coordinate 31,243 of DASSMJ010000047.1, forward strand.
CGCCAAAACTGTCTTGAAAGGAGGAGGGGCCTCGGCGCTGGGAGCGAGATCGCGGCGACGATGTGACCGAAATGCAACACAGAGGCCGTTCTCTGATGCGGAGAGCAGGCAAGCCCTACCGATACCTCTATCGTACCTAGGTAGATGGCTGGACAAAGCTTGATATGGCAGGCGCTAGCCCGAGAGGCAGCTTCCGCCTCCGAGCATATCGGCATTGGAGCCACGGCCTTGGGACGCGCGAACCATGCAGAAAACGCCTACTACAGTCAGGCCTTCTTCGCTCTCAGTGTGGGATTCGAGCGATCGACGAAGCTGGCCCTCTCGGTTGCGAAACACCTTGCCGGCGAAGGATTCGCAGACCGCAAGACTTTACGGGCGTACGGCCATGATCTCACCGCCCTTCTTGAGGAGGCTAACAAGCTTGCCGAGCAATGCGGTCTTGAGGGTGACGCCCGGCTACCTCGCAGCCAGATCCAGACCGACATGATCGAGGTGTTGAGTGACTTCGCCAAAAATCTGACCCGCTATTACAATCTCGAGTTCGCCGCTGGGGAACCATCGGCAGCGGCGGAAGACCCAATCAGCGCTTGGTTCAACCGGGTTACGCTGCCCGTCCTGGCCACTCACGATACCCCGCGCAGCCGGGAGCGCCGCCAGAAGCAGGCAGAGTTGATGGGAGGTCTCGAGGCCGCTGTCCTCGTTCGCCACCACGCCGAGGATGGGACGCCCTTGACCTCTCTCGAGGCAGGCTCGCTCCACGTTGGTGCGACTGAGTTCGCTCGCCCTTGGGAGCGCATGTATCTGCTGCAGATCGCCCGATTCCTCGGATTCCTCATGGACTCTCTTGGGACGGAGGCCCAAGCGGGTGCCGATGGTGACGTTCCCTACTTTGTCGAGTTCTATGCCCAATATTTGAATGATGATTCGTTCCTGCGTTCGCGGAAGACTTGGTCCCTCTACCGGTAGTCGACATCGGATCAGAATCCAAAGTGTCGGAACCCGGAGCGATAAACTCGCGCAACGCTTGGGACGCGCTCCATTCCGAACTCCCAACCTTGGTCGATCAGCTAGTCGCCGCCCAACCGTTCAATGCTGCCACGCCTCCCACGTCCCCTGATCGTGGGATCTACCTGTTTAGCGACGAGACTGAGTACCTGTACGTGGGGCGTACCGGGATCACGGCTCGTTCACGGACGCTCGGGGCATCACCTAGCACGAGCTTTGCGCGCCGTTGGAGGCAGCACACGGATTTTGGTTCATCTCCGGACTCCGCACCCTTTGCGATGAAGCTCGCACATGAGCTCTCGACCCACTTTGATGTGATGACGCCAAGGGACCTGAAGCAGGCAAAGGTCACTGAAAAAACCGGCGAATGGTGGTCCCTACGAAACGGACCGAGCCCTCCCGATTTCTACCTTGCCTTTCAAGAGGCAAAGCGATTCATACGCGAGGAATTGGGTTTCCGTTTCGTCGAGCTCGATGACGACAGCCGTGGCGTCCGCTCGCATGTCGCTGAGGTCTACGCGGACGTGATCCTGCACACGACCTACGGCGATTTCTCTCCGTCCTGATGGCCGCGACCGGGAGACTGGCTCGATGCCAACTCGGAGGCTATGCCGCGGGGTGGCTCGGGGGAGCGCATTGTGATCCGGATGTGACACCAATACCCCATCGAGTCATCCGAATGCCAACGGAGGGGTTGCCGCTCCTCTCCAGCGGCAACCCCTCCACCCGTGCTGGCTCTACTCGCCCATCTCAACCGGCGAAAGGATCTTGTCTAGCTCCGCCCTCGCTTCGTCAATCAACTCGGCTACCTGTTTCGCGGCGTCCTGGTGGCCAGTGACCTCGCCCGTACCGCCAACGGCCCCCCGAATGACCGACAACGCCTCCGGTCCCGGCCGCGTGAACGCCTTAAACAGCAGGTCCACCGGCGACGAGAGCCGCGTGACATAGACCGGGTGCTCTTGGTATTCCGGAACCTCCGGAAGGGCCACGAGTCCACGAGAAGCCAATGCTTCACGCACTCGAATTCGTGCTTGTGCCTTGAGTCGCGACTCGTCGCAGGCATCCCGGAGATCAACTGCTTCGCAAACCAGTACGCCATCTGGAGCCGTATCGACCGCGCTCCCGATCGCCTCAACCGTCTCAAATGCTCCCATGTTTCTTTCACCTCCTCTCAATATCATCTTTGGTTTGAAGGTAAAATTATAGCATAATTTTAACGTTATTCCAAATGTAGTTCTACCGCTCAACAAAAGCGCTGGACAAAGACACCTCGTTCCCGCTGTCGAGCCGGGAGGTGGCAGACCGAGGACAGAAGCGCAGATCGCCCATAGACTCATCGCGACGGGCAACGGGAGAGGAGATGAGCAGTGCCAACTTGGCGCCGGCCTTTTGCCAAGGGGGGTCTGGGAGATGCGGATTACGCCCGCGGTCGCCTGCCGGGCCGCACCTATGCCAGCAGGAGCTTTCCCCTGCCCGTGCGCGGCTCGCGCGACTACGGCCAGCCGGCTCGCTTCGTCTGCAAGGTATTCGACGAGGACGGGCAAGATCGAATTGACCCCACAGCGCCAGACATAGAGTGGACGGAGGAGATCGTGGAGGAAACCCCAGGCGGGCGCAAGCAAATCCGGGTCCAGCTGGCGCGCGAGACCAGCCGGGTGCGCGAGATCCAAATTCAGCGGGTGCCCCGCGCCGGCGGCTCAGTCGAGCCCCTGCTGACCCTCAACCGCGAGGGCTCGCGGCGCTTGATCGACCTCGTCAAAAGCCTTGACTACATCCCGGTCGAGGCCGACTCGGAGGGAATCCGTGTCGACGACAGCCTGATCCACGATCTCTTCGCCGATCCAGCTGCGGTCGAGAGCCTGTACCGCCGCGACCCCGAGAAATTCCGTCGCGCAATCGCGGAGGACGCGAGCGCCGCAGACCTCGTTGCAATCGCCCACCGGAAGGCAACCATCGCCCGCTTCCGCGAGCTCCTCGAGGACCCCGAGGTGTTTGCGCGCGCCCGGGCGGAGGGCGGCGGCGGGCCCGAGCGGGTCTGGCAGTCCTTTCTCGAGGCCAACCCCTGGATCCTCGGAATCACCCTTGCCGGCCAGCTACTCACCTCCTGGAGCGCAGAGCGCCTCGAGCAGGTAGTGGCCGGCTTCTCGGTTGCCGGAGCGGGCAAGCGCACTGACGCTCTGCTGCGCACCAACGGCGCGATCCGCTCGCTCGTCTTCGCCGAGATCAAGCACCACGAGGCGCCACTGCTAGGCAAGGAATATCGAACCGGAGCCTGGGCCGCCTCCCAAGAGCTGGCCGGCGGAGTCTCTCAGCTCCAGCAGACCGTTTACCGGGCGCGCCACGACATCGGCGAGCGCCTGCGCGACCTCGACGAGGAGGGGGCCGAGACCGGCGAGATCACCTTCTTGGTCCGACCACGCTCCTACCTGATCATCGGCGACCTCGCTCAACTGCGCGGCACCAGCGGGGTCAATCCCGACAAGCATCGATCTTTCGAGCTGCACCGCAGGAACCTCTACGAACCGGAGATCATCACCTTCGACGAGCTGCTGGCGCGGGCGGAATGGCACGTGTCACTGGCGGAGCCTGAGAGATAGGTTTTGGCGTGTCCCGAGGAGGCGCAGCGACGGCGCGGGCCGGCGCAAGTCCCCGCCCGCGGGTAGGGTCACCGGAGGCCGAGGCGTAAGTAACAACGAGGAACCCGGCCAGAAGGAAGAAGCGGTGCGCGATCCAGAGATGCGGGCCGAGCTGCACAGGCGGCTCCAGCTGCGATATGGCGATGATCCAAACGTGCGGATCGTTGACGAGATGAGTGTCCTAGGCGGCGCGTGCCGGATCGACGTCGCTCTCATCAATGGCCGCCTCGAAGGCTTTGAGATCAAGAGCGAGAGCGACAGCCTGTCGCGACTACCCCGCCAAGCTGTTGCGTATAGTCAAGTCTTTGATCGCCTGACGATGATTTGTGCCGAGCGGCACCTTGAGCCAGCGTTGGCCCTTCTGCCCGACTGGTGGGGAGTCGAAGTTGCCGAGCCGCGTGAGGCCAGCACGCGGCTAGTTCGTAAGCGGCCAGCAAGGGCGAATCCCGAAGTCGACCCGCAGGCGGTCGCCCAGCTCCTTTGGCGCTCGGAGGCGTTGGCCGCACTGGAAGCTAGGAACGAAGCCCGTGGCATGCGAAGCAAGCCGCGACGCGCCCTTTGGTCGGCGCTGGCCGAAACCACGCCCCGACGAGAGCTGCGCCTGTTGGTTCGCGAGACGCTGCGGGCTAGGCAAGGGTGGCTAGTTGCTGACTGACCACCTCAAGATGGTGGCGAGTACCAATCGTCATCCACACACGCAGATTCCCCGGGCCGCCGGCATCTTCCGCACACCGGATGATCCTTGGCTCACTGGGACAATGGTCCGGTGGCAGAAATGTGGGATGGTGTCGTAGGCGCCGCGCAAGGTCGTGAAACTGAAGTGGATTAGCCGTAAGTTTCTCACCTTTCACAACCACCCAGTTCTCATCAGTCGTGTAAACGATCTTTGCGGAGATGCTCATCTCCGTCGGATCAAACGGTGACAGCCAGTCCGCGCGCGCGATGCCATAGTCGCCGAATGAAGGTAACCGTCGCAGGTCGTGCCGAGACGAGATGACGTCCCGCCAAAGCTGCCAGTCACGTCTTGGCAGCTCCTTCGTCTCATCTCTACCCACGACACTTCCTAGCTCGGTGGGGTAGGCAGCAGTGCACAGCACCAATGAGCGCCAACGCTCAGCTTCCGGCAGCGCTTCAATTACTTGCGGAACGGCTGCAGCCGTATCTGCGGCCCTCGATTTGATCAGCTCGCCGAAATCGAGCAGCAGATCTACATCGGGTGGCTCTTTGCCGATCTGATCGAGCAGCGTTCCAAGAGACCGCTCGAAGTCATCGGTCCGTGCCAGAACCGTACCCCGTAGCCGAATAGCTGCGCCCAAAGGCCTGCCACTAATCGCATCTCTCACAGCTTCAACCTGAGCACGATCACGATCGGGTCCCGTAACCGGAACCGCCGCGAGACCGACCGCCCACGCTTCGGAAAGGAACGCCCCCAACGGATGCTCACCATTTGCCATGCGATCTGCCGGATCGAATCCAGCAAGATCAACTAGGCACGGGTCGACCTGGCCCCACGCTTTCACGATCTTTGCCGCGTATCCGTTCAGCGCTTGGTCCACGGTCGCGATCTGGATGCGCTTTTCTTCATCGACGCGTTCAAAGGTGACGCTGGGGGGCGGCACGTCGATGAGGGGGGTTATTGGCTCCCGTTGCTCGACCGATAGCTGCTCTAAGGCGCGAAACTCGCCATCGCGGCCTTTCAGAAACGGGTAGTACCTGCTGTCAGGGCTATTCGTCACCGGGCGCCCCACCAACTCGACTCGGCGGCCTTACCGTCCACTCAGCCTCAGCTCTTCTTCTTTTTCTTACCAAGCTCAACCGCCTGCTTGGCTGCCGAATCGTACGTTCTGCCGCTTACCGGGCCATGCGTTCGATCCTCATCAAGCAGCTTCAGGATCGCGAATTGATGCTCAAGTGAACCATCGAATACAAGCGCGTCGCCGTCCCACTCCACCGCGATCTCCCTCTCGAGGGCATACTGCTTCAACTCGCTGATGGGTTTGTCCCAGATCCCATTCTCAGCGATGTTCTGCAACTTGCTCGCCATTGAGAGAGTGGACTGACAGCGTTTAACAAACTCATCCGCGCCCACGATCGCGATTTTCTCCTCTATAGCTTCCACATGCTCTTGGACCGCGGCCATCAGAGCGAGCTGATCACGGAACTCGGCATTGAAGCTTTTGCCATTCAAGACATAAAGAACATCTCTCCACAGAATCCAGTCGAAATCAGTCGCGAACCCCACCACCGTGTCCTCGAGCTCGGAAAAGGTGCTCCCGTCCCAGACGGCTGCGAACGATCCTCGTTTCTTACCGAGCTGCTTGAGATAGGCCGCGCGCTTTCCAAATAGTGCCGTGCCGTCCTTCGTCTGAACAGCGAGGGTGTAGAGGCTCGGCTTCCGGAGGGCTGCTTTCTCGAACCGCTCCAGGTCGAGGAAGTTTTCGAGCATGTCAAACAGGTTCCCGCCCGGAATCTCCTCCTCGGTGAGGGCGAAATACTCATGTTCCCTGAGCGGCCACTCTGGGTTGTACTCGACGGCTCCTCGATTGGTTGCGAGATCTTCGGCGGTCCCCTGCGCAAAGCCGAGGAACTCCGCCGCGACGGAATCATCCGTCTCGACGTACCTGACCTGATAAACACCGGGACTCGAGCGCCATGAAAGGGTCAGGTGGGCGACGGCGTCCTCTTCACCAACTGCCTTGGCTAGGCGTTTCCGCGGGTTCACTTTCTTCGCCTTTGCCTTTTTTGACTTAGCCACTCTTATCCGCCTTGTCTAGAAGTAGGTCGTTAAGAATTCGGTATGCGGACACTTGTTGCTCGCTGTAGATGTTCGATCGCCGCGTGAGTAGATAGCGCGGCCACCGAGGCTGTCCGTCACGCTGCTCAGCGCCAGCCGTGATCGCTATTACCTGCCAAAGGTGATACCCGAATAGCGCTAGAAGCGGGTTGACGTATATGAGACGTGACCGGATGTAGATGATCCCGAGGAAAGCAATAAAGGCGGCGAGCGTTAAGACATCTCGAAGGTTGTCCGAGAAGACCGTCACGAAGGGCAGTAGGTAAGTCGCTGCATACGCCGCAACGTCGCCGTCGCGTTTTTGGACATCGAGTAACTCGTAGCGCCCAAGGGGCTTTCGGTGTGCGGTTCGGAAGAACAGGAGCGTTCCTACGGCACCGGCCAGCACGAGCGCAGCGCATACAAGCGCAATGGATGTCGACTTCCCGACTGATCGAGCCCCAACCAAGGCGAACAGCGGGAGGTAGCTACTAAGGAAAAGGCAACCCATAACCCAGCGTCGGGGCACGTCAATCCCCGCTTCCCGGGGGGGCAGCAGCCGACGCCTTCTCGCTTTTTGGACACCTCACTGGTCCTCCCTGCCTCGGTTAGCCTCCCAGCCGCCAGCCGTAATCCGCAATTTGCGGGCGACCAAGCTAGTGACCGGCGTCCAGAACGTCAAAGACAACGTGCGGATAGTAAGTACGCGGTGTTTCCCAGACATTGCTCTGAGGTACGCTAAACCGGGCTGCGGCGGGACCAATGCGAATGCGGCTAAGCGATCGCTCGTCGAACGGCAGCGAAGCTGCCACCGGTTGCGTGCGTGTAGCGAGAGATCATGGTCTCGACGCGATGCCCCACCATCTCGGCCAGGTCGGCGTCGCCGACGCCCGCCTCTCGAAGATACGTGACGTAGCTGTGGCGGCACTCATGCGGTCGAATGTCGAGGCTGGCAGCTTCCTGGGTGGGTTTCCAAACGTCGCGGTAGAAGGTGCGCTCACGCCAGAGGCGGCCTCGGGGAGTTGAGAAGAGGAGCTGGCAGTCGGGACCGTTGAGGTTGATCTGGGCTTCGAGCATCCAGGCAAGAGTCGCTGGGACGGGGACGACGCGGCCAGCGTTGGGCTCACCGTGATCGGTCTTCGTGCCCTCGAGGATCTGGCCCTCGTGGGCGGTGCGGCGGACTTGGAGGGTCACGCCGTCGAAGTCGTCGGGGCGCAGGGGCAGGACCTCCCCCAGCCTCAGACCGCAGTCGGTGAAGATGCGGACCATGGCCTCGTAGCGGCCGGCCGCCTTGGCGAAGCGGTGCATCTCCTCGAAGCTGAAGACTCGGATCGGTCTTGGCTTCTTCTGCGCCCTCGGATCGTTGGCTCTGATCCGGATTCCCTTGAACGGGTTGAGGTCGCAGACTTCGTCGGTGATCGCGTCCTCGGCCATTGCCGACAGCGCGCGGAGGATGCCTACGGCCCCGGTGGTCGCTCGACCTTCGGTCCTCAGCATGTGGTCGACCAGGGCCAGCGTGTGACGGCGGCGCAGCTCGCGCAGCGGCCAGTCCTTCAAGGGGATGCCCTCGATCTCTACGTCGGCGACTCGGCTGATGCGGTGGTCGTTCGTTGCGTTGGTCCGTTCGGACCGCGGGTGGCGCTCGGTCCAGGTAGCCGAGTAGTCGCCGAGAGTGTCCGGCCGATCCGAGAGGCCGTAAGCCTCGTCGATGGCTTTCTGCGCATCGGCCTTCCTCCTGAAGGTGCCTTTGCCGCAGTTCCAGGTCGGCTTCGCGATATGGCGCTTGCCGTCCCTCCCCGTGTAACGGGCCATCCACACGATCTCGCCAGAGGGGTTGCGGCGTTTGATCGGCTTCTCGCGTCTCATGCCGCCTCGTCCCGATGCCGGGCAAGGAAGTCCTCGACGTCGGCGGGGTCGATCCGCCGAGCCGAGCCGAGCTTGTAGCTGGGCAGCTCGCCGCGCCTGATCCAGTTACGGATGGTCCGGTCGCTGACGGCTAGGAAGTCGGCGAGGGTGCGCTCGGTGAAGAAGTTGGGCTTGCTCGCTTTCCCCTCCATGCCCCCTATGTCCAGAGCCAGCGGCGATTGCATCGGCTTCATCTCGATGCCGTCCAGACGACCGAAGGTCAGACCACTCCCGGCCTTCCTTAAGGACAGCCTCAGCACGGCGAAGCCGTGCCAAAATTGGCTGCCCGGAGGGACGGGAGGAGCGGCCCGAAAAGTCCGAATCCGGAGGGTTCGTAGTGTGTCGGGACGTGGGGCTGGTGCTTCTGAGGCGGCTTCTGGTTCTGCCTCAGGGTCCGGGCCTCCCCCCTCGCTGGTGCTCTGCTTCTAGGTGCCCCTCCCTTTGCTTCACGTGCATTGGTTCCATGTGCTTTGTTGCTTGGGGTGCGGGCTGCTTTGTTCATCGCTCGGACTTCGAATTGGCCTTTCCGCTCTGTTCAGTCTTCGCCGAGCTCGTGGAAGTTGACCGCCGCCCGGGTCGGCAGGACGAGATCGCCGACCCGATGAATCAGGCCGCCGGCGATCAGATCGCGTACGGCTCGCTGGACGCGATCGCGCTCTTGGAACTCCACCGAGTCGACAGTCAACTCACGGACCAGCTCGTCGAGAGTCAGCGTCTCCGGGTAAAGGTCCAGGACTTCTCGTAGGACCCGCGCCCGGTCCTCGATGTCCTGGGCCGCAGTCGTGGCGCGCTCATCAACGGCGCCACTAGGCTTGTCGTGCATGGGAGCGAATACCTCCTGTGCCATGCCCCCGGCTGTTCCACCAGCGCGGGGGCGCTTTTATCTAGAAACTCAGGCTAGCACATACTGTCTAGAAAATCTAGACAGAATGCCTATTCGCCTTTGATGATCTGCGCAATGCGGGAGCGGTGAAGACCGACCTCCTCGCCGATCTCGCGCAGGGACAGCCCGTCTTTCTGGGCTTGGGTGAAGGCCTTGCGCCGCGCCTTCTGGGCCGCAGCGGATTCGCGCTCGAACTGCTTCTGCGCGGCACGGACCGCTTTGCGAGCTTCGGTCTTCTCTTGCGGCATCGGGCAGACCCTATTGCCACTCGCAAGATGTGACCTGGATGTGACACAGACCAGCCGGAACCGCGCGGAATCGCCCGGACGTTGCCGGAACCCCAATCCGGCCCTAGACCGAGAACTTGGCTCTGCACCTGGCAACGCGCAGCACGGCCCGGAACACCAAGGAATGCGCCCGACGGGAGTCGAACCCGCGACCTTCGGCTTGAAAGACCGACGCTCTTTGGGCCCCCGAAAGGACCCGTTGACCACTGAGCTACGGGCGCTCGCACTGAACGATACCCGCGCAGCGGGGTTTGAGCATCGCGGCTGCGGCTAGGGTCTGGGCATGGAGCTTGGACTGGATGGGCGGGTCGCGCTTGTCATGGGCGGGAGCAGGGGGATCGGGCTGGGCGTTGCTCAGGCGCTTGCTCGGGAAGGGGCTCGGGTCGCTCTTGCCAGTCGCTCGCGGGAGCGGCTCGAGGAGGCCGCGGCGGAGATCGGGGACGTGGCTACTGCCTTTGTCGCTGACGCTACGGACTTGGAGCGGCTCGCCCGGTTGCCACTCGAGGTCTCGGAGGCGCTCGGGTCCGTTGACATCCTCGTGACGAACACCGGCGGGCCGCCGCCGGGCGGCGCCCTCGACCACGGGTTCGAGGAATGGGAGGAGGCGTACCGATCACTGGTGCTGGCCCCGCGCATCCTCGCGGGCGCGGTCATCCCCGGGATGAAGGGCGAAGGCTGGGGCCGGATCGTCAACGTCGGCTCGACGACGACGATCGAGATCAACCCGGCTCTCAACCTCTCCAACACGCACCGGCTCGCCACCGTCGGCTTCTTCAAGACCCTCTCGCGCGAGGTCGCCGGCGACGGGATCACCGTCAACACCGTCGCCACCGGCCGCTTCGCCACCGACCGGATGGCCGAGCTCGGCGGCTCGATCGAGCAGGTGGAAGCAGCCGCGCGCGAGGAAGTGCCGGCCGGCCGGCTCGGCACCGTCGAGGAGTACGGCGACCTCGTCGCGTTCCTCTGCTCCGACCGCGCTGCCTACATCACCGGCACCGTGATCCCGATCGACGGCGGCCTGCTGCGCTCCGTATAACTCGCGGCGCTCAGCCGGGGTTCGTCGCGCCGACGATCCACACGCCCGCCCGCCCGACGATCGAGCCGTCGGGCCGCTGCCACTGGCGGTAGTGCTCGGCCAGCGCCTCGGCGATCTCCGCCCGCCGGCTCTCGCCGTGCTCGCCGTTGAGGCGGATCAGCTCCGCCCCAGGCCCGATCGCCAGCAGCGAGTCCACCGCCTCCTCCATGTCCCCGCCCATGTAGTAATCGAAGTCGCGCTGGTGCAGCTCGACCTCCTCGAACCCGGCCGCCTCGAGGATGCCCGTCAGCGTTTCGGGATTGCCTAGGGAGAACGGGCCCGGGCCGCAGGTGTCGGCCTCGTACTCCTCCGGCCGCGAGAGGAAGCGCCCGACCACCTCCTCGGTCTCCGCCCAGAACTGGCTCTCGCCCTTGCGCCGCCAGCAGATCTTCCGCAGCCCACCCCCCGGCTTCAACGCCCCGCGGATCGCCCGCATCGCCGGCACCGGCGCCGCGAAGAACTGCGTCCCCATCCGCGAGAAGGCGTAGTCGAACTCCGGCTCCCAGGCCGCCGTCTGCGCGTCGGCGGCTTCGAAGCCGACGTTCTCGACCCCGGCTTCGGCCGCCTCGCGCTGCGCGTCCTCGATGAAGCGCGGCGAGGAATCGGTGCCGAGGGCGAAACCCTCCTCGCCGACCAGCTCGGCCATCTGCCGCGTCGTCTCCCCGAAGCCGCAGCCAATGTCGATGCAGCGGGCCCCCTGCGGCGGCGGGTAACGCTCGAAGATGTCGGCGGTGACCTCGTCGAGCGCCCCGACGAACACTTTGCGGTTCTGCTTCCAGCGTTCGTAGAGGACCGTGTCCCAGGCCCGTACGGCCTCCTCGTTGGCCGGCGCCACGGCTCCGGCCTGCTGTTCTGCGGTCACTCTTAAAAGGCTACTCGCCCGGCAGCTGCCGCATCGCCGGGTAGATGATCACGTCCCGCAGCGTCTTCGCCCCGGTCATGATCATCAGCAGGCGATCGATCCCGAGGCCGCAGCCGCTCGCCGGCGGCATCCCGTATTCGAGCGCCCGCACGAACTCTTCGTCGTTGGGATGCGGGTCGGGCTCGGCGCCGGTCTCCTGGCGCTGGCGCTGTTTGATGAAGCGCTCGCGCTGCTCGATCGGGTCGTTGAGGTCGGTGCCGCCGCCGACGATCTCCATCCCCGCGACGATGCCGTCGAAGGCCTCGCAGACGCGCGGGCTCTCCGGGTGGACCTTGACCAGCGGCCAGATGTCGATCGGCAGGTCGATGATGTAGGTCGGCTGGATCAGCTTCGGCTCGACGAACTTGCCCTGCAGGGTGTCGACGACGCCGGCCCAGTCGTCGTCCGGGCCGACCGAATCGCCGGCCGCCTCGGCCAGTTCGTCGCGGCTCGCCTCGTAGATGTCGAGCCCGATCTCCCGCTGCAGCTCGTCGCGCAGACGCACCCGCGGCCAGGGCGCGGCGAAGTCGATCTCGACCCCGTCGCGCATCACCTTCGTCGTCCCCATCACCTCTTGGACCACCGTGGAGACGAGCCCCTCGATGAACTCCATGACGCCGTTGTAGTCGGCACCGCCGACGAACATCTCCAGCATCGTGAACTCGGGGTTGTGCTGGGGCGACATCCCCTCGTTGCGGAAGAACTTGCCGAACTCGTAGACGTCCTCGAAGCCGCCGACGATCGCCCGCTTCAGATAGAGCTCGGTCGCGGTGCGCAGGAAGAGTTCGCGGTCAAGCGCGTTGTGGTGGGTCGTGAACGGCCGCGCCGCGGCGCCGCCGGTCAGCACCTGCAGCACGGGCGTTTCCAGCTCGATCCAACCGCGCTCGTTCATGTAGTTGCGGATTCCCAGCGTCAGCTTGTTGCGCTTCTTGAAGATCTCCCGCGAATCCTCGTTCGCCATCAGGTCGAGTTCGCGCTGGCGGTAGCGCGTGTCGGGGTCGGAGATGCCGTGGAAGAGGTCCGGCGGGTCTTTCAGCGCCTTGGCCAGCAGCACGCACTCGCGCACACCGATCGCCAGCTGCCCGCGTTTGGTCACGTGCAGCGGGCCGGCGACGCCGACGAGGTCGCCGATGTCGAGGTCCTCGACCCTCTTGAAGTCCTCCTCGCCGAGGATGTCCCGCCGCGCGTAGGCCTGGATCGTGCCGGTGATGTCGCGGACGTCGAGGAAGGCGGTCTTGCCGTGGCCGCGCTTGCCGGTGATCCGCCCCATCACCCGGTAGGCGAACTCGTCGTGCTCCCCCTCCCCCAACTCGGCCGGGTCGTGCTTCGCCTCGATGTCGGCGACGTGGTCGCGGTCGGGGAAGGCGTGCGGGTAGGGATCGATCCCTTCCGCGCGCAGGCGCTCGAGCTTCGCCCGGCGCTGCTCCTCGGTCGATACCGCGACCGAGCGGTCGCCGGGCTGAGCCGCCTCGGCGGCGGGGCTATCGCTCATCGGTGCCGCCGCGCCCGGAAGGCCTACGGCGCGTAGCCGACGGTGACGCGGTCGTCCCCTTCATAGTCCTGAAGCGTAGTCGCGTCGCGCAGCAGCTCGCGCATCGCCGGCCCGTGATGGGTGTCGTGCTCCATCGCCATCTTCCAACCCGAGGGGGTGCTGTCGATGACGCTGCGGATCACCCCGAGGCCGTCCTCGCCGCAATCTCCGGTCACCGCGATCCGCGGCTCCTTCTGGATCTCCGGCGAGCGATCGAAGATCGTCTCGTCGGTGACGTACGGCATGTTGGCGATCACCAGGTCGACCTCTTCGGCTTCGACCGACTCGGGCAGGCCGCGAGCGACGCTGACGTCCAGATCGAGCCCCAAGCGCTCGGCGTTCTCACGCGCCGCTTCGACCGCTTCCGGCGAGAGGTCCGAGGCGGTGATCCGCAGGTCGGGACGCTCGGAGAGCAGGGCGAGGGAGATCGCGCCGGAGCCGGTGCCGACCTCGTGGACGCGGGCGCCCTCGGGCAGCTGGGTGCCGACCTCGACCAGGAGCTCGGTCTCGCGGCGCGGCCAGAGCACGCGCTCGTCGACGTAGATCTCCAGGCTGCGGAAGGGAGCGCGGCCGAGGATGTAGGCGATCGGCTCGCGATCGACCCGGCGCTGGACGTTGCGCTCGATCTCGACCGCGACCTCGTCGCTGACCTCGCCGGCGCTCTCGACCGAGAGCTCGTCGGGTTTGACCCCGAGCGCCGCCGCGACCAGCACTTCCGCGTCGGTCCGCGCGTCCTCGACCCCGGCGGCGGCGATCCGCTCAGCCGCGTCGTCCAGGATCGCTCCCACAGTTCGGGCCGAAGGCCCCTCGCTCTTTACGTCGATTGCCGCCATGAATCCCGCATCCTCCCCCATAAAACCGCTCCAAAGATTTTGCGCAAGATAGCACCCTGCGCCTTAGCCGGGGACAGCTAGACCGAGGGTCTGAGCGCTTCCTTCGCCGCCGAACGCCAGATGCCTCCGTGGCGACGGCTCACGATAGCGATCCAGAGCGCTCCGGCCGCCATCATCGCCAGGCTCTCCAGCTGCGCCGTCGTCAGCCCGAGGGCGGTGTCGGTATTGCGGCGGAGGAACTCGACGAGGAAACGCTCCATCCCCGCGTAGAGCAGGTAGATCGCGAAGAGGATCCCCGGCCGCACCCGGTCGCGCAGCTGCCAGAGAAACCAGGCGCCGAGGCCCATCGCCAGCGTCTCGTAGATCGGCGTCGGGTGGACGGTCTGGTCGGTCGGCACCGTCCCGTCCGGGTAGGACATCGCCCACGGCCCGCTCCACGGCTTGCCGTAGTCGCCGTCGCCGGAGAGCTGGCAGCCACAGCGGCCGATCGCGTAGCCGAGCGCCAGCGCCGGCGCCGCCACGTCGAGCAGGGTGAGGTTGAGGAAGCCGCGCCAGCGGGCCCAGGCAAAGACCGCCAGGGCGCCGCCGATCGCGCCGCCGTACCAGACGAGGCCCGAGCCGCTGAAGATGTTGCCGAGGAGGTCGTCCTGGACCTCGCTCCAGTTCTGGACGAGGTAGTAGACGCGCGAGCCGACGATGCCGCCGACCAGCGCAGCGAAGCCCATCTCGTAGGCCCAGTCTCCCGGCTTGCCGAGCTCTTCGAAGCGCTTCCAGATCAACGCCCCGGCGGCGATGAAGGCGAGCGCGAACATCAGCCCGAAGGTCTGCAGGGTCAGCGGTCCGAGGTGGATCTCGGGGTACATCCCTCAGTCGTCGATTCCGATGAACCCGGGCTGCGCCGCGACCCGCTCGAGCCAGGCGCGGACGGCCGGCAGGGGCTCGAGGTCGAAGCCGCCCTCGGGGGCGACGTGGGTGTAGGCGTAGAGGCAGATGTCGGCGATCGTGAAACGCTCGCCGACGAGGTAGGTACGGTCGCGCAGCGTGCGCTCGAGGATCTTCAGGGCGACTACGCCCTCGCGCCGCCGCGCCTCGATCTCCTCGGCCGGCGGCGGGCTCGGGGACTTCGCGACCCAGAAGCGGGTGACCGCGATCGCCGGCTCGTGTTTGTACTGCTCGAAGAACATCCACTGCAGGATCTGGGCGCGCTCGTAGGGGTCGTCGGGCAGGTAGGGGCTGCCGTCGGCGAAGTACCAGAGGATCGCGTTCGACTCGGCCAGCGGCCGCCCGTCCTCGAGCACCACGGTCGGCAGGGTCAGCGACGGGTTCTTGCCGCCGAGCAGCTCGATCCGCTCGGAGTAGTCGGTCACCGACATCTCCCGCCGCTCGTACTCGGTCCCGAGCAACGCCAGCAGCAGCCGCACCTTGAAGCAGTTGCCGGAGAAGGGGTTGTTGTAGAGGAGCAGCGCCACGGCTAGTCCGCGAGCAGCATCTCCAGCAGCGCCTTCTGCGCGTGCAGGCGGTTCTCGGCCTGGTCCCAGACGGCGGAGCGCTCGCCATAAAGGACCTCGGCGGTGATCTCCTCGCCGGGGTGGGCGGGGAGGCAGTGGAGGACGATCGCGCGCTCCTTGGCGGCGGCGAGGAGGTCGGCGTCAAGTTGGTAGGGGGCGAGATCGGCGCGGCGGCGGTCCTCGTCCTCATCGCCCATGCTGACCCAGACGTCCGTATAGAGAGCGTCGGCGTCGGCCGCGGCGGCGCGCGGGTCGTCGGTCAGCTTCGCCTCGTGGCCCTCCTCCAGCTGGTAGCCCTCGGGGGCCGCGACGACGACTTCGACCCCGGCGAGCTCGCCGAGGATCACCAGCGAGCGGGCGACGTTGTTGCCGTCGCCGACGTAGGCGAGTCGCAGGCCCTGCAGGTCGCCGAAGCGCTCGCGCAGGGTCAGCAGGTCGGCGATCGCCTGGCAGGGGTGGTGCAGCGGGGTGAGGCCGTTGACCACCGGCACCTCGGCCGCCTCGGCCAGCCCTTCGACCGCCTCATGGGAGCCGGAGCGGATCACGATCGCGTCGACGAAGCGGGAGAGGACGCGGGCGGTGTCGCCGATCGACTCGCCGCGAGCGAGCTGCAGTTCGTCCCCGCGCAGCATCACCCCGTGCCCGCCGAGCTCGGCGACGCCGACGTCGAAGGAGATCCGCGTCCGGGTCGAGGGCCGTTCGAAGACGAGGGCGACGCTGCGACCGGCGAGCGAGTCGCGCCCGACGCCCTCGCGCCGCCCCGCTTTCAGCTCCGCCGCCCGCTCGAGCAGCTTCCCGAGCTCGAACGCCCCAAGCTCCTCGCCGGTAAGAAAGTCCCGCTTCAAGCCGCCGATATTACGAACTGCATCAAATTCTCTCCCTGGCAGGGAGGAAATTTGATGCAGTTCGGCCGATGGAGTTCACCGCACTGGGTTGGAACCTGTTTCACGGGCGGGACTTTCCGCCCGATCCCTCGCTGCGCAGCTGGCGCTCGCGGCTGCTGCGGGTGGAGGAGCGGAACGCGACGCATGTCCAGGTCAACCGCGACCTGACCGCGGAGTTCGCCTCGCTGCTGGCCGGCGCCGAGTGGGACGTGGCGCTGCTGCAGGAGTGCCCGCCGCGCTTCGCCGAGCCGCTGGCGCGGGCCTGCGGCGCCGAGTGGCATCGAGCGCTCACCTCGCGTAACTCCCTCGGGGCGCTGCGGACGCTGCTGGCGCGGCAGAACCCGGACCTGATGGCCTCCGGCGAGGGCGGCTCCAACCTGACCCTGGTGCGGGTGCCGGGCAAGCTCGGCGGAATCGCCGAGCGCCGGGAGATGGCGATCCACGAGGGTGAGCCGGAGCGCCGCTCGATGGCTTTCGTCGCCACCGCCTCCGGCGTCTGCGTCGCCAACCTGCACGCGACCAACGACTGGCCGAAGCTGGCGGTCGAGGACGTGCTGCGGGCGGCGCGGGCGGCCTGCGAGTGGGCCGGCGGGCGCCCCTTGGTCTTCGGCGGTGACCTCAACCTGCGGCCGGCGAAGAACCCGCGCCTGTTCGAGCGCCTGCGCGAGGAGTTCGGGTTCGCCGGCCCCGTCACCGCCCCCGACGCGATCGACCACATCCTCTGCCGCGGCCTCGACGTGGTCACGCCACCGGCGAAGTGGCCGCCGGAGAAACGCGAGCTCCAGGTCGACGGACGGGCGCTGCGGCTCTCCGACCACGCCCCCGTACAGGCGTCGTTTGCCGCCGCCGAGCCAGACCTCCTGCCGAATTGAGATAGTCGGGTCCCACCCAGGCCGGGACAACTACTACGGAGGCACAACTAGATGGCTGACAAAAAAGCGGCCGGCAACTCAAGTAGCAACAAATCGAGCAGCAAACCGAAAGCCAAAGCCGGTTCGAAATCGAAATCGTCCAGCTCCAAACGGAGCGCGGCGAAATCGGGATCGAAAGCGAAAGCCAAAACCAAAAAAGCAGCGTCGAAAACTTCGAAAGCCGCCAAAAAAACTGCGTCGAAAGCGCGCCCCAAATCGTCGTCTAAAAAAGGCGCGAAAAAAGCCGGTTCGAAAAGCAAAGCCTCCAGCAAAGCGACCAGCGGCCTCGACAAGAGCGTCGCGCAGTTCCGCGAGAGCCTCGAGCAGAGCGTGACCCTGAGCCGCGACCGCATCCAGGACGTCGTCGACGACGCCGTCAAACGTGGCCGCATGACCCGCACCGACGCCGAGAAGCTCCTCACCGACCTGGTGAAAAAAGGCAAGAAACAGCGCGACTCCCTGATCAAAGAACTGGAGCGGCTGGTCAACCAGGCGCGCAAAGCGCTGCCGTAGTGGAGGGGGCCGCCGGCACCAGGGGGGCGGCCCGTGCTCCGCGCCGCGGAGAGCAGCTCGAGCTCGAGATCGACTCCCTCGCCTTCGGCGGGCGGGGAGTCGCTCGGGCCGACGGCTTCGTCGTCTTCGTCGCCGGGGCGTTGCCGGGGGACCGCGTCCTCGCCGAGGTGACGAAAGGCAAGAAGCGCTTCGCCGAGGCGCGGGCGGTGGAGCTGCTGCGGGCGGCTCCCGACCGGATGCCGGACCGCTGCGTCCACGGCGGCGAGCCCTGTCCCGGCGCCCCCTGGCAGGGCCTCCCCTACGAGCAGCAACTGCACCACAAGCAGGAGCAGGTCGCCGAGGCGCTCGGCCGGATCGGCCACCTCGAGGGCTTCGAGCTGGAGGAGATCGTCCCGGCGGTGGAGCAGTGGCGCTACCGCAACAAGCTCGAGTACTCCTTCGGCGAGAACGAGGAAGGCGAGGCGACGCTTGGCTTCCACGCCCGCGGCCGCTGGGACGTCACCGTCGACGCCGACGATTGCCACCTCGCCTCCGAGCAGGGCAACGAGGCGCGCAACGCGGTCCGCGAATGGGCAAGGGCTGAATCGATCCCCGGCTTCGACCCGCGCTCGGGGCGCGGTGTCCTCCGCAACCTCGCCGTGCGCGAGGGCCGGCGGACCGGCCAGGTGCAGACGCGGCTGGTGACGACGAAAGCGCGCTTCCCGCGACCACCCGTCGACCTGCACACGATCGTCGAGGCGGACTCGGGCAGCAGCGACGGCCCGACCGGCGTGCTCGGCGAGGAGCGGCTGCGCGAGGAGCTCTGCGGGCTGAAGCTGGAGATGTCCCACGGGGCCTTCTTCCAGACCAACACCGAGATGGCCGAGCGCCTCTATGCGGTTGCCGGGGAGTTCGCGGGGCTGAGCGGCAGCGAGCGGGTATTCGACCTCTTCTGTGGGATCGGCACGATCGGGCTGACGATGGCGCGCGGGGCCGGCGAGGTCTGGGGCCTGGAGATCGTCCCCGAGGCGATCGCCGACGCCGAGCGCAACGCCCGCGCCAACGGGATCGAGAACGCCCGTTTCATGGCGGCCAATGCGCGCACGGGTGTGCGGCCGCTGGTCGAGAAGGCGGGCAAGCCCGACGTCGTCGTCATCGACCCGCCGCGGGCGGGGCTCTCGCAGAAGATCGTCCGACGAGTGATCGAGTGCGAGGCGAAGAAGATCGTCTACGTCTCATGCAACCCGACGACGCTGGCCCCCAACGCGGTCCAGCTCGGCGAGGCCGGCTATAGGCTGCGGCGCGTGAGGCCGGTCGACATGTTTCCGCAGACCCCGCACATCGAGTGCGTCGCCCTTTTCGAGCGCGCCGAGACGGGTAAGACCTCCTGACGATGGGACGCGCCTTCGGAGTGGCAGCCGGGCTGGACCCCGAGGTGGCTCGGCCGCTGGCGGCCCGCTGCGCCGAGCTCGGCTACGAATCGATGTGGTCGAACGACCATCCCGGAGCGAAAGGCCTGGCGACCCTGGCCGAGTTCCAGGCGGCGGCGCCAGGTCTCGACCTCGGGGTCGCCGTGATCGCCCTCGACCGCACCCCGCCTGAGCAGATCGCCGCCGACATCGAGGAGTTCGGCATCGACCGCTCCAAGCTCTGGCTCGGGGTAGGCGCGGGCTTCACCAAGAAACCGCTGACGAAGATGCGTGAGGCGCTGCCGGAACTGCGCCAGCTGCTGCCCGACGTGAAACTCGTCCTCGCCGCGATGGGCCCGAAGATGTGCGAACTGGCCGGCAGCGACTACGACGGCGTCTTCTTCAACTGGATGACCCCCGACTTCGCCGCCGGCGCCCGCAAGAAGGTCGAAACCGGCGCTGCCTCCGCCAACCGCGACACCCCCCGCGTCTTCGGCTACGTCCGCACCGCCGTCGGCCCTGACGCCGCCGAGCGTCTCGCCAAGGAGGAGTCCTTCTACCGCGACCTCCACAAGGGCTACCGCGACCACTTCGACCGCCTCGGCGAGCCCGAGGGCACCGTCGGCGTCGCCGCCCCCGATTCCGAGGCGGCCCAGGCCGCCCTCGACGCCTACAGCGCCCTCGACACCATCGTCGTCCGCGGCCTCGCCTCGGCAAAGGTCGAGCCGATGACTGCCCTCGCCGCGGCCGCGGCCCCCTCCTGATCGCGACTCCGAACTTCGGGCCCCTATAGGGCACCCAATCTCGGAGTCGCTGAGCGAGTGGTGAGTTAGCCCGCCTATTGGGGGTACAAGTCACCAATCGCCCCCACCCGGAAGGAACCATGGACTTCAAGAAGCTCGCGAACAAAGCCAAGGACACGATCGACAAGCGAGGCGGCGTCGACAGCCTCAAAGCCGACGCCGAGGAGCTGAAAAAGGTCGCCAAAGGCAGCGGCAGCCTCACCGACAAGGCGAAAGCCGCCGCGCAGGCGCTCAAAGATCCCGGCGCTCGGGGTCAGGACAAAGTCGCCGCCCCCGCCAGTGGCGAAAAACACCCCGCGAAGCACGCCGGCAACCCCGAGGACACGCCGCGCAAAGGCGGGGACCCTTACAGCTAGTCGATCCCTGCGCCTAGTACGGCGGCAGGTCGTCGTACCAGGCGCCGAGGGCTTTGAAGGCGCGCCAGAAGCGCTGCTTGGCGCCCTCTTCGTCGAGGCTCTCGTCGATGTCCGGGGTGTAGAGGGCGTCGATGGTGGGGGTGAAGGCCTGGATCTCGCCCTCGCGGGGGGAGATCTCGCGGGCTAGGGGCACACTGAGGGTGTTGAGGATGCGCAGGGCGGGTTCGCCCATGACGACGATGATCTTCGGCTGCACGATCGCCAGCTCCTCGACCAGGCGGCCGATGCACTCGCCGGCGGCGAGGTCGGGCTCGGGGATCGGGCACTTGGCGCAGAGGGTGCCGTAGACGACCAGGGGGTCGATCCCCAGGCGCTTGAAGCTTTTCATCAGCGCGTTGCCGGAGCGGCCGTAGAAGGCGACGCCCTCCTCGATCTCCGCCGCCAGCGGCGCCTGCTTGAGCATGAAGACGTCGGCCTGGGGATGACCGGAGCCGAGCACCGGCATCAGCTTGCCGCGCGGGCAGTGCTGGCAGTCCTGGACCTCGCGGCTCAGCTGGTTGAGCTCGCGGATCGCGCGCTCCAGGTACTTCTCTCTGATCTCGTCGTCGATGCTGCGCACCGGGGCACTCTTTGACGAGGCGGGCGTGGCTCCTTCGCGCCGGCCCGCCTGCATCAGGACTTGCTCGCCCGACGAGCCGCGCGGGCGCGGCGCGGCTGACCGCCGCGCACCGGCTTGGCATCGGGCACCCGCCGTTTCGGAGCCTTCGGCCGCCCGGTCGTCTGCAGGAACTTCAGCGTCTGCACGTAGACCAGGTTCTTGTGCTTGCGGGTGATGTCGGCCCCCCGCATCGCCTCGAGGAACTCGGCCGGCCCGTCGAAGTCGTGGATCCGCTGCCGCACGCTCCCCAGCCCCTGCGCGACGTGGCTGTCGGACCCCGCCGCCGGCACGATCCGGTACTTGCGGGCGAACCGCACTGCCTCTTCGTTGAACGAGGTCAGCGCCACCCGCGGGTTGAAGACCTCCAGCAGGTCGATCTCCTCGACCATGTCCAGCAGGTGCTCGTAGTCGGGCACCGAGTGAAAGCGGTCGAAGGGGTGCGGCACGTAGACCAGCCCGCCCTGGGCGCGGATCTCCCGGATCGTCTCCGCCATCGTCAGCCCCTTGGGGATCTTCTCCTCGAGGAAGAGGCCGATCACCTCTCCCTGCTCGGCGGTCTTCACCTCCTCGGCGACGATCACCTTGATGTCCCCCAGCTCTTCGGCCAGCTTGCGCGCCTCGATCGCCCCCGAGACCTCGTTGTGGTCGGTGATCGCGATCGCCCCGAGGCCGCGGTCGCGCGCCGTGTGAATGAGGACGTCGACCGGCGTCGCGCAATCGCCGGAGTGGTCGGTGTGCATGTGCAGGTCGACCTCGATCAGCGGCCGCTGCGAGATCCGCTCGCGGGCCTCCGGGTCCCCCTCCTCGGGATGCCGCCGGGCCAGCAGGCGCCGGTAGATCGCTTCCAGCTCGTCGCCGATCGCTCCCCAGTCCTCCTCGTCGCCGCCGTTCCCCAGCACCTCGTAGCCGGCCGGGAAGAAGCGGTTCAGCAGCTCCGCCGTCTCCGGCCGGGTCACCGTCCGGGCGTCGATCCGGCCGAAGAAGATCTCGACCAGCGGCCGCGCCACCTGGGTCGCCAGCACCCGCTCGCGCGGGTCGTGGAAGGTCGCGACGTTGAGCGAAAAGGAGTGACGCAGCGCCGCCGAGGGCGCGCTCGGCGCGAACGGATCGTGGACGTGGACGATGTCCAGCTCCCGTCCTTTCAGCAGGCGTTTGACCGGGTCTCCGGTCTTCACCCGCAGCACCTGGTGCCCGCGCCGCTCCAGCTCCTCGGAGACGGCGGCGGCGAACCGCGCCGCCGGGTTCGCCCCTCCCCGGCGGACAGGGAAGACCTGGGCGATCGACAGCGGCGCGGCAGTCACGCCGAGTCTTTAAGCCTGGGCAGTGCTGGGAGCCTCGGACTGGGCGCCCGGCAGGCTCTTGCCCCGGCCGTTCTCGAGGATGAACTGCTCGGTCTGTTCCCGCGCCTCGTCATCGGGGCGCTGGGTGTGCGGGCTCTTCATCAGGTAGCTGGAGGGCCCGTCGAGCTGGCCGGCGACGCCGTTGTTGAGCGCCAGCTTGATCAGCCGCACCGCGTCGATCACGACGCCAGCCGAGTTCGGCGAGTCCCAGACCTCGAGCTTCAGCTCCGCGGTCAGCGGCACGTCGCCGAAGGCTTTGCCCTCGAGCCGGATGTGCGCCCACTTGCGGTCGGTCAGCCACGGCACGTAATCCGAGGGGCCGACGTGGACCTGATCCGGAGGCAGGTCATGGCCCATGATCGAGGTGACGGCGTTGGTCTTCGAGATCTTCTTCGAGTCCAGCCGCTCGCGCTCGAGCATGTTGTAGAAGTCCATGTTGCCGCCGACGTTGAGCTGCGAGGTCCGCTCCAGCCGCACGCCGCGGTCGTGGAACAGCCGCGCCAGCGAACGGTGGACGATCGTCGCCCCGACCTGGCTCTTGATGTCGTCGCCGATGATCGGCAGCCCGGCCTCCTGGAAGCGCTTGTCCCAGTAGTCCTCGCGGGCGATGAAGACCGGCAGGCAGTTGACGAAGCCGACACCGGCGGCGAGCGCCTGCTCGACGTACCACTTGGTCGCCTCCTCGGAGCCGACCGGCAGGTAGCAGACGAGAACGTCGGCCTTGGTCTCCTTGAGGATGCCGACGACGTCCGCGGTTTCGCCCGGGGCTTTGGTGATCTTCTCTTTCAGGTACTTGCCGAGCCCGTCATGGGTCATCCCGCGCTGGACCTCGACCCCGAGGTTCGGCACGTCGGCGAACTTGATCGTGTCGTTCTGCCCCGACCAGATCGCCTCGGAGAGGTCTTTGCCGACCTTCTCGACGTCGATGTCGAAGGCGGCGACGAACTCGACGTCGCGGACGTGGTAGCCCCCGAGCTCGACATGCATCAGACCCGGCACTTCGTCGGCCGGATCGGCGTCCTTGTAGTACTGAACGCCCTGGATGAAGCTGTTGGCGCAGTTGCCGACGCCGACGATCGCGACCCGCACCTTCTCGTCGGAGCGGCCGATGCCGTTGCTGTGGCCGTTGGCCCCGTTGCTCTCACTCATGAATTCGGAAGTCCTCCTGGATTGCGCTGGGTGGCTGATGACACCGGGCGGCTTCGCTGGTTACACGTCCCCAGCGTCGCCGCCGTCGCCGTTCTTGACGCCGGAGGCCTCGCCGGAAAGCTCGTTTCTCACATGCCATACCCGCTGGAAGGTCGTGAATATCGTCAAGGCGGCGATCGCGTAGACCGCCGGGGCCAGCAGTTCGAAGTCGCCGATGCCAGCGCCCTTGGCGAAGATCAAGCCGATCGAAAGTATCACCACGCGGACCGGCCGCGTCGCCAATCCGACCTTGCATTCGACCCCGAGCGCCTCGGCCCGGGCGCGGGTGTAGGAGACCATCAGCGAGAAGAGCACGGCGACCACGCACATCGCCGCGGCGAAGTCCCGCCCTTCGGCGGCGAAGTAGCCGGCGACCGCGGCGAGCACGACCCCCTCCTCGATCCGGTCCAGGGTGGAATCGAGGAAGGCGCCGAACAGCGTCCCCTTGCCCGACATCCGCGAGTAGCGCCCGTCGAGCGTGTCCATCACCGAGCCGACGACAAAGGCGATCCCGGCGAGGAAGAAGAGGCGCTGGGTGACGAGGGCGGCGGCGATCAGGTTGCCGAGCAGCCCCATCATCGAGATCGCGTTCGGGGTCAGCCGCGACTCGATCAGGCGATCGCGCGCGTAGGACCGCAGCTCCTGCCCGTTGCGGCCGCCCGCGCGGCTATTGCGCCGTGGCGGCGCGGAGGGTCCCATCGGCTAAGAGGCTATTACGCCTCGGCCTCTTGCGGGGCTCGCGCCGGGGCCGGAGCGCGGAAAGACCAGGCCTCGGGACGGGCGACGGCGAGCCGCCAGGCGACGACCGCGGCGGTCAGGGCGACGAGCCAGCCAAGGGCGGCGTCGACCCAGTAGTGGTTGGCGGTGACGATCGTGACCCAGGAGACCAGCAGCGGCCAGAAGGCCCACCAGGCCTTCGACCACCAGTGGCGGCAGACCATGATCCCGCTGCCGCCGATCATCATCGCGAAGGCGCAGTGCATGCTCGGCACCGCCGCGTAGGGGTTGATGAAGATCTTCGCCACGGTCGAGTCGTGGCCGACGTCGGAGAATTCGTTCAGCGTGTCGACGAAGCCGTACTCGGGGAACATCCGCGGCGGCGCGGTCGGGAACAGCGTGTAGCCGACCAGCGCCAGCCCCATCGAGACGACGAACATGTTGCGGACGAAGTAATAGGACTGGTTGCGGAAGAGGTAGAGCCAGAGCAGGAACCCCAGCGCGACCGAGAACTGGGCGTTGAGGTAGATCTGGTTGGCGAAGTCGATGATCCCCTGGGCCGGAAGGAAGAATTCCTGCAGGCTGGGCTCGAAGAAGGTGTGGGTCGCGCGCTCGACATCGATCACCTGCTGCCCGTGGGTCATCGCCAGCCCCCGCTCCCCGTCGGCGATCCCGCGGACGAAGGTGTAGGCGAGGTCGACGCTGACGAGCACGGCGATCTGGCGACCGAGGTCGCCCCACCCCTTGGGCAAGCGGGCGCTGATGGCGGCGAAGGCGGCGGACACGAACAGTCAATTGTAGCCCCGCCGTTAACGGCTCAATAGGGTCCCGCCGGTGAGCTGGAAGCGGCCGGACAAGCGACGGGTGCGGGCGATCCGCGACCGGCTGCGGGAGATGTACGGGGTGCCGCCGGAGGAGCCGCATGGCCAGCCGGTGGCCGAGTTGGTGAAGACGGTCCTCTCCCAGCACACCAACGACCGCAACCGCGACGTCGCCTTCGCTCGCCTGCGCGAGCGTTTCCCGGCCTGGGAGGAAGTGCGGGACGCGCCCATCGACGAGCTCGAGGAGGCGATCCGGCCCGGCGGCCTGGCCAAGCAGAAGGCGCCGCGGATCCAGGCGATCCTCGAGCGGCTCGGCGACCCGCCCGACCTGGACTGGCTGGAGACCGCTCCCCGCGAGGAGTCGCTCGAGTTCCTCCTCGGACTCCCCGGCGTCGGCCGCAAAACCGCCGCCTGCGTGCTGATCTTCACCTGGGGAATCCCCGAGATCCCGGTCGACGTCCACGTCCACCGGGTCGGCGGCCGCCTCGGCCTCTTCCCGGCCAAGGCCTCCTTCGAGAAGGCCCACGACGAGGTGCTGGCGATCGTGCCCGCGGAGGACGCGCACGAGCTCCACGTCAACCTGATCCGGCACGGCCGCGCCGTCTGCCGCCCGAAACCGCGCTGCGGCAAGTGCGCCCTGCGCCGCATGTGCCCCTGGTATCGGGAGAACCGCGCGGGGAGCGGCGCCAGTAGTATGCGCGCCGCCTCATGAGTAAGCGCACCTTCATCTGGTTCGGGATCCTGGTTCTCGTCCTCGCAGTCGTCATCCCCTTCGCGGCCTTCCGCGCCAAGGGCGACGGCGAGAACGGCGAGGACAAGGTGCCGGCGAGCCTCAAGGACGGCCAGTCGCTGTTCGTCACCAACTGCGGCACCTGCCACGCGCTCTACTCGGCCGGGACCGACGGCAACTACGCCCCCGACCTCGACGAACTGCTCGCCCCCGCCGGCCCGCCGGAAGGCGACACGGCAGCCTCGACGATCAAGGCGACCGAAGGCCGCGTCCTCAACGCGGTCGAAAACGGCGTCAACAGCTCCACCCCGGGTCGCATGCCCGGCGGCATCCTCAACGAGCAGCAGTCGAAGGAAGTCGCCGAATTCGTCGCCCGCACCGCCGGCGAGGGCTGAGTTTCCGCGCGCTTGGCGCGCCCACCGATTCGCTCTCCGCCCCTCCGGGTTCTTTAATCGAAGGACACCCAGGCAGGAGAAGAGGAGTCGAAACGTGTTTCACCCATCCGCACCGGTCCGCCGGACGCTCGCCGTGCTGCTCGCGCTGGCGATCGCCCTGACCGCGCTCGGCGGCGTCGCCCAGGCCAAGGGCAAAGGCAACGTCGTCAACGTGATGACCCGCAACCTCTACCTCGGCGCCGACCTGACGCCGGCGATCCAGTCGAGCTCGACCGCCGAATTCATCGCCGCCAACGGCGCGATCCTGCGCCAGGTCGAAGCGACCAACTTCCCGGTCCGCGCCAAGGGGCTGGCGAAGGAGATCCTCGAAACCGAACCGGACCTGGTCGGCCTGCAGGAGGTGGCGCTGTGGCGCACCGCCCCGCCCTCGCTCGGCCCCGTCTTCTCCGGCAGACCGGAAGCGACCGAGGTCAAGTACGACTTCCTGCAGTTGCTGCTGGCGCAGCTGAACAAGAAGAAGGCGCTCTACAAGCCGGTCGTCGTCCAGGACGAGTTCGACTTCGAGGCTCCCGCCGACGGCAACGGCCAGCCGGGCGACGGCCCCGGCGGTGGCCAGGGCGTCCTTGCCAACGCCGAGATCAACGGTCGCCTGACGATGCGGGACGTGATCCTGGTCCGGCTCCACTCCGGCGTCAAGGTGAGCAACCCGCAGAGCGGCCACTTCGAACATCTGCTGGTGGAGAAAGTCGCCGGAGCCAAAGAAGTGACCGTGACCCGCGGCTGGACGAGCGTCGACGCAACCGTGCGCGGCAGTCGCAAGTTCCACTTCGTCAACACCCACCTCGAGGCCTTCGACCCCGAGACGGTCTACCCGAGCATCCGCGCCCAGCAGGCGGCCGAGCTGGTCGCCCCGGGCGGGCCGGCGACGAGCGGGCTGCCGGTCGTCCTCCTCGGCGACCTCAACTCGGACGTCAAGACCGAGGTCAAGCCGGGCGACGCGCAGGCCTACCGGGTGATGGTCAAGGCCGGGTTCCGGGAGCGGGCGACGAGCAAGCCGCTCGGCTGCTGCCTCAACTCCTACGACCTCAAAACCGGCAGCGCCGCTGAATTCACCCATAAGGTCGACCACGTAATGACCGACACCCCGCAGAAGGTGAAGCTGGTGTCCTCGGCCGTGACCGGCCGCCAGAAGCAGAACGGCTACTTCGACTCCGACCACGCCGGGCTGTTCAGCTCGCTGCTGATCCTCCGCTGACAGCGAGAGGGGGCGGGCCGGCGCCCGCCCCCTCTTGGCACATCCCTGGCTAGTCCTGGAACCGGAGGGCGCTGAAAACGCCCGCGTGGTCCGAGTCCCAGAAGCCGTTGACCGGGAGCAGCCCGGTGACCTCCGAGCGCTCCAGCCCGACCCCGCCCGGGTCGTTGGTCATCACGTGGTCGACCTGGTGGTCGAAGTCGGAGACGCTGCCGCCTTTGTCGACCGCCAGCAGCGGCGAGTCGATGCAGCAGCTGAGCGGATCGTCGGTGCTGCGCTCGACGAAGCCGGCCGCCAGCAGCGCCCCGTAGGCGAGCGTGTCCGCCCCGGTGACGGTGTCGTCGTCGGAGTTGAGATCGCCGACCAGGACGACCGGCAGGTCGCCCGTCGCCGGCCCGCCCGGAGCCACCAGCTCCTGTGCCTGAGCAGCGCGGATCAGCGGCTGAAACGCCTCCAGGTGGGTGTTGACGAAGTGGAACGGGTGGCTGCCGCGGACCCTGGCGTCGGTCGCGGTCCAGCCGCGTTTGACCGCCACGGTTTGGCCGCCGACGGGCAGTTCGAGCAGCGTTTTGAAGTTGCCGCCGCTCGCGTTCCAGGTGTGCACCCCCGCCCCGGTCCGAGCCAGGATCACGTCGCGCATCAGCAATTTGCCCAGCACCTCGGCGTCGGCCAGTTCGCCGCCCGGGCCGTCGTTGGGCACGTTGTTGAGGTCGGCCGGCGTTTCGGTCCCGAACTCGTTCTGGACGACGACAACTTCGTAGCGGTCGGGACCGGGCCCTTTGTTGAGCTGGTTCAGCAGCAGTTCGAGGTAGTCGATCGTCAGCGCTTTGCCGGCGGGCGTGATCGGCGTCGTCTGCCAGTAGGCCACCTCCTGCAGACCGACGAGGTCGGGCTTGACGCTGCGGATCTCGTCCGCGAGCCCTTTGGCACGGGTCGGGAAGTCGTTGGCGATGACGTCGCGCAGGACCGCGCCGCTCGCGGCGACGACCTCTTCGGTGTTTTTGGCGGCGATCACCGGCCCGAGGTCGGCACCGAGGTAGAGGTTGCGGGTCATCACGCCCGCGACCTTGCCTTTGCCGTTGTCGGCGTGGTCGTCCTTCTTGGCGGCAGCAGCACCCGGCAGCAGCGCCATAAGCAAGCCCGCGATTAGCAACGGCAACAGCAGACGGCGATTAGGTCCAGCGTTCAAGTCGTCCTCCTCTTCCGCGATCCCGTTCCCTCGGGATCGATTGGTCAAGGCGCCTCCTCGCAGAACCAATATAGGCGGTCGCTTGAAATCCCAAACACGATCTGCCATCCTGCCACTTAGATTTTTAAAGCTTCATCAATAGAACCCTGAACACGAGTCCTTGGAGGAAAGCTAAAAGTGGCAAAGACGATCGGTATCGACCTCGGCACGACCAACTCGTGCGTCGCGGTGATGGAGGGCGGCGAGCCCACCGTCCTGGAGAACGCCGAGGGCGGGCGGACCACCCCGTCGGTCGTCGCCTTTACCGAGGGTGGCGAGCGCCTCGTCGGCACCGTCGCCAAACGGCAGGCGGTGATGAACCCGGAGAACACGATCTTCTCGATCAAGCGGTTCATGGGCCGCAAGGAGTCCGAAGTCAAAGAGGAGGAGACGATCGTCCCGTACACGGTCGAGGCCGGCCCCAACGGTGACGTCCGGGTTGACGCGCGCGGCAAGCAGTACAGCCCGCCGGAGATCAGCGCGATGATCCTGCAGAAGCTGAAAGCGGACGCAGAAATGAAGCTCGGCGACACCGTCGACAGCGCCGTCATCACCGTCCCCGCCTACTTCAACGACGACCAGCGCCAGGCGACCAAGGACGCCGGCAAGATCGCCGGGCTCGAGGTGAAGCGGATCATCAACGAGCCGACCGCGGCCTCGCTCGCCTACGGGCTCGACAAAGAGGACGCCGACCACTCGATCCTGGTCTTCGACCTCGGCGGCGGCACTTTCGACGTCTCCGTGCTGGAAATCGGCGACGGCGTCTTCGAGGTGAAAGCGACCGCCGGTGACAACCACCTCGGCGGCGACAACTGGGACAAAGCGATCGTCGAGTGGCTGGTGGCGGAGTTCAAACGCGACCAGGGCGTCGATCTCTCCCAGGACAAGAACTCGCTGCAGCGCCTCTACGAGGCGGCGGAGAAGGCGAAGATCGAGCTCTCCTCGACCCAGGAGACGCAGATCAACCTGCCGTTCATCACCGCGGTGGAGGGGCAGCCCAAGCACCTCGACCTGAAGCTGAGCCGCTCGAAGCTGAACGAGCTGACGAGCGACCTGCTCGACCGTGTCGTCGGTCCGGTCAAACAGGCGCTGGCCGACGCCGACACCGAGGTCGACCACGTCGTCCTCGTCGGCGGCATGACCCGGATGCCGGCGGTGCGGGAGAAGGTCAAAGAGCTGACCGGCAAGGAGCCGCACCAGGGCGTCAACCCGGATGAGGTCGTGGCGGTCGGGGCGGCGATCCAGGCGGGCGTTCTCGCCGGCGACGTCAAGGACGTGCTGCTGCTCGACGTCACCCCGCTGACCCTGGGAATTGAGACCAAAGGCGGCGTCATGACCAAGCTGATCGAGCGCAACACCACGATCCCGACGAAGAAGTCGGAGGTCTTCTCGACCGCCGAGGACAACCAGCCGAGCGTCGAGATCCACGTGCTCCAGGGCGAGCGCGAGATGGCCAGCGGCAACAAGAGCCTGGGTAAATTCCAGCTCACCGGCATCCCGCCGGCGCCGCGCGGCATGCCGCAGATCGAGGTCGCCTTCGACATCGACGCCAACGGGATCATCAACGTCACCGCCACCGACAAAGGCACCGGCAAAGAACAGAAGATCGAGATCAAATCCGGCTCCGGCCTCTCGGACGAGGAAATCAACCAGATGGTCTCCGACGCCGAGTCGCACGCCGACGAGGACCGCAAACAGCGCGAGCTGGCAGAGACGCGCAACCTCGCCGAGAACGCCGCCTACCAGGCGGAGAAAGCGATCGAGGAGGCCGGCGACAAAGTCGACGACGCGACCAAGGAGCAGGTGCAGAGCGCCGTCAAGGACGTCCGCGACTCGCTCGAGTCCGGCTCCAAAGAGGAGCTCGATTCGAAGGTCGAGGGCCTGAACACGGCGATGACCAAAGCGTCGGAGCAGATCTACGCGGCGGCTTCGGCTGAGGCAGCTTCGGAGGGGGCCACCGAGAACGGTGCGGCTGCCGACGAGGAGGAGGTTGTCGACGCCGAGGTGGTTGACGAGGACGGCAAATGAGCGAGGCCCCGGAGCAGACCGAGGCCGAGGCCGTGCAGGAGAACGAGGGGCAGGAGGTCGAGCACGACCTCGACGCCCTTCTCTCCGACACCCAGAAGGAGCGGGATGAGTACCTCGAACTCGCGAAACGGACCAAAGCCGACTTCGAGAACTTCCGCAAGCGGATGAGCTCCGAGGTTCAGGCCGCCCAGGCCCGCGGAAAGATCGGGGTTGCTCGGGAAGTCATCGATGCCGTGGACAACCTCGAGCGGGCGCTCGAGGCGGCTGATGGTGAGCCCGAAGGGCTGCGGTCGGGTGTCGAGATGGTCCTCTCGGGACTGCGGGAGACGCTGACCCGGAACGGGGTCGAGGTGGTCGATCCCAAAGGCGAGAAGTTCGATCCCAACCACCACGAGGCGCTCTCGACGCTGCCCGCTGACGGGACCGAGAGCGGCTTGGTGATCGAGGTCGTCCAGAAGGGCTACACGCTGGGCGACCAGCTTGTCCGGCCCGCACGGGTGGTCGTGAGCGCCTAGGGGGAACGTGGCTGACGAGCTCTACAAGACGCTGGGCGTCTCCAAGAAGGCGTCCGAGGACGAGATCAAGAAGGCCTACCGGAAGCTCGCCCGGAAATACCACCCTGACCGCAATCAGGGCGACAAGGAGGCGGAGGACAAGTTCAAGGAGATCTCCGCCGCCTACGACGTCCTCGGCGATCCCGAGAAGCGCAAGGAGTACGACGAGGGCGGTGCCTTCGGAGGGTTCGGCGGCTTCGGCGGCGGCCAGGGGCCGTTCGGCGCGGGTGGCGCTCAGGGTGGCGGCGGCTTCGGAGGGTTCGACTTCGGCGACATCCTCGGCGGCATGTTCAACCGCGGCGGCGGCCGCGGAGCGCAGAGCCAGCAGGTGCGCGGGCGCGACCTCGAGACGGAGGTCTCGCTCAGCTTCGACCAGGCGATCGAAGGCACCCAGATCAGCGTCACCGTGCCGAAGCAGAGCCGGTGCCCCACCTGCCACGGCAGCGGCGCCAAACCCGGCACCGCGCCCAAGACCTGCCCGCGCTGCGAAGGCCGCGGCGTCGAATCCCAGGGGCAGGGACTGTTCTCGATCAGCCAGCCCTGCTCGCTCTGCGGCGGCGCCGGCCAGATCATCGAGGACCCCTGCCCCACCTGCGGCGGCTCCGGCCTAACCCAGCAGAGCAAGCGCCTGAAAGTGAACGTGCCCGCCGGGGTCAAGGACGGCACCCGGATCCGCCTCGCCGGTAAGGGGGAGGACGGTCCGCGCGGCGGGCCTCCGGGCGACCTCTACGTGACGACGCGCGTCGCCTCCTCCCCGGTCTTCAAGCGGCTCGACGACGGCAACCTCGAGGTGGCGGTGCCGATCACCGTGCCGGAGGCTCTGCGCGGCGGCACGATCGAAGTGCCGACCCTGGACGGGACGAAAAAGATCAAGGTCGCGCCGGGGACCAAGCACGGCTCGGTCCAGCGACTGCGCGGCGAGGGCCCGCCGAAGAAGAGCGGCGGCCGCGGCGACATCCGCTACCGGCTGGAGATAACGGTGCCGAACGAGCTCAGCGATCAGCAGCGCAAGGTCGTCGACGAGCTGGCCGAGGCGCTGAACGGCGGCGACCCGCGGGCCGAGCTGCTGCGGAAGGCGGCGCGCTGATGGCCACCTACCGCCGCCGCGTCAAAGCCACCTTCAGCGAGGAGCAGGGCGTCTTCATGATCTCGGTCGCGGCTGAGCTGGCGGAGATGCACCCGCAGACGCTGCGGATGTACGAGCAGCGCGGGCTGATCGCGCCGAAGCGCTCGCCGAAGAACACCCGCCTCTACTCCCAGCGCGACGTCGAACGGCTGCGGCGGATTCAGCAGATGACCGCCGAAGGGCTGAACCTGGCCGGGGTGGAAACGGTGCTGGCCCTGGAAGGGCAGGTGCGGCGGCTGCGAACCGAAAACGAGCGGCTGCGCAAACAGCTCGAGGAGCTGGAAACGAACAGCAACAAGGACGGAGATAAGAGCTGATGCAGGCCGACCGATTCACCGAGAAATCGCGGGAAGCCGTCGCGACGGCGCAGGAGCTGGCGCGGAGCCGGAACAACCCGGAGATCGCCTCTGCCCACCTGCTGCTGGCGCTGCTCGACCAGCCCGAAGGGATGGCGATCCCTGTCCTGCAGAGGGTTGGCGTCGACCCGGCCGTGGTGAGAGCGCAGGCGCTCGACGCGGCGGGCAAGCTGCCGACGGTCAGCGGTGGCGCCGACCCGCAGATGTCCTCCAACCTCGGCCGCGTCCTGCGTGGCGCCGAGCAGGTGATGGCGAAGTTCGGCGACAGCTACATCACCGTCGGCCACCTCCTGGTCGCGCTGGCCGAGGACGGCTCCGGCGTCTCCGAACTGCTGCCCGACCGCGACGAGCTCGAGCGCGCGGTGAAAGCCGTCCAGGGCCCGGCGAAAGTGACCTCGCCCAACGCCGAGGACAACGCCCAGGCGCTGGAGAAATTCGGCCGCGACCTCACCGCCGAGGCGGAGAACGGCAAGCTCGACCCGGTGATCGGGCGCGACGAGGAGATCCGCCGCGTGATCCAGGTCCTCTCCCGCCGCACCAAGAACAACCCGGTGCTGATCGGCGACCCGGGCGTCGGCAAGACGGCGATCGTCGAGGGGCTGGCGCAGCGGATCGTCAAGGGCGACGTCCCCGAGAGCCTGCGCGACCGCCGCGTGATCGCGCTCGACATCGGCTCCCTGCTTGCCGGCTCCAAATACAGGGGCGAGTTCGAGGAGCGGCTGAAAGCGGTGCTGAACGAGGTCCAGCAGGCCGAGGGCCAGATCGTCCTCTTCCTCGACGAGCTCCACACGATCGTCGGCGCCGGCGCCGCCGAAGGCGCGGTCGACGCCGCCAACCTGCTGAAGCCGATGCTGGCCCGCGGCGAGCTGCGCGCGGTCGGCGCCACCACGCTGGACGAGTACCGCAAGCACATCGAGAAAGACGCGGCCCTGGAGCGCCGGTTCCAGCCGGTCCTCGTCGGCGAGCCCGACATCAACGACACGATCGCGATCCTGCGCGGGCTGAAGGAGCGCTACGAAAACCACCACGGCGTCCGCATCTCCGACTCGGCGATCGTCGCCGCCGCCACCCTCTCGGAGCGCTACATCGCCGACCGCTTCCTCCCCGACAAGGCGATCGACCTGATCGACGAGGCGGCCTCGCGGCTGAAGATCGAGATCGACTCGGTACCGACCGAGATCGACGAGGTCGAGCGACGGATCCAGCAGCTGGAGATCGAGCGCGAGGCGCTGAAGAAAGAGACCGACGAGGCTTCGAAAGCACGGCGCGAGGCGCTCGAGGAGGAGATCGCCAACCTGCGCGAGGAGGCCTCGGAGCTGCGCACCCGCTGGCAGAACGAGAAAGAGCCGATCGAGCAGATCAACCAGGCGCGAGCGCGGCTGGAGGAGCTGAACCGCGAGGTCGAGCAGGCCGAACGCGAAACCAACCTCGAACGCGCCGCCGAACTCAAATTCGGCGAGATCCCCGAGCTCGAAAAGGAGATCGCCGCCGGGCAGGCGCGGCTCGAAGAGGTGCACTCGGGCGCCGGCACGATGCTCGCCGACACCGTCACCGAGGAGGACGTGGCCGAGGTCGTCGCCAAATGGACCGGGATCCCGGTCAGCCGCCTGATGGAGGGCGAGGTGGAGAAGCTGATCCACATGGAGGAGCGGCTGCACGAACGGGTGATCGGCCAGGACGAGGCGATCGCCGCCGTCTCCAACGCGCTGCGGCGCTCGCGCGCTGGTTTGTCCGACCCGCACCGACCGATTGGTTCTTTCCTCTTCCTCGGCCCGACGGGGGTCGGCAAGACCGAGCTGGCGAAGGCGCTGGCGGAGTTCATGTTCGACTCCGAGCAGGCAATCGTCCGCCTCGACATGTCCGAGTACATGGAGAAGCACACCGTGGCCCGGCTGATCGGGGCGCCCCCCGGCTACGTCGGCTACGAGGAGGGCGGCCAGCTGACCGAGGCGGTGCGGCGCCGCCCCTACGCGGTGGTCCTGCTCGACGAGATCGAGAAGGCCCATCCGGACGTCTTCAACACGCTGCTGCAGATCATGGACGACGGGCGGCTGACCGATGGCCAGGGACGCACCGTCAGCTTCACCAACACGGTCCTGATCATGACCTCCAACGTCGGCTCCGACCGGATCGTCGGCGATCAGGTCGACGAGAAAATCCGCGAGGCGATCGAAGAGGTCCTGGCGGCGACCTTCAAGCCCGAGTTCCTCAACCGGATCGACGACACGGTGATCTTCCACCGCCTCTCGAAGGCGGACATCGGGCGGATCGTCGAGCTGCAGGTGAACCAGCTGGTCGGCCGCGTCAAGGAGCGAGGAATCGAGATTGAGCTGACGGACGATGCCCGCACCCTGCTCGGCAACCTCGGCTACGACCCCACCTACGGGGCGCGGCCGCTGAAGCGGGTGATCCAGAGGCAGCTCGTCGACAAGCTGGCGCTGAAGATCCTCGAGGGCGAGTTCGCCGAAGGCGACGTGGTCCGGGTCGACGCCGCCGACGGCGAGATCGTCTTCGAGCGGGCCGATTCAGGGCTCATTTCTGCGGCCGCTGCTGCCGAAACTAGTTGAAGCCAAAGGTGCTCTTTAATTTGCCTGGCCACTCTAGGCTTTGGGAGAGCAGCGGCAGACAGAGATGGACAAAGACCCGACTCCGATCAACGCACGGCCGAAGCGCCGCTCGCCGGAGGCCCTCGAGGGCCTCTCGCTGGCGCTGCGCGACCGGGTGCTCTGGCCGGTCGAGGACTGGCTGCTCGGCTTAGATGACCGCGGCCGTGCCGCCGTCGCCACCGGTGCCGCGGTGCTCGCCCTGGGGATCGGGATCGGCGGCTACTCGCTGACCACCTCGGATGGCTCGCGGCCGGCCGAGGTCGGGTCGGTGGCGGTGGTCGCCGAGCGGACCCCGCATCCGGCGCCCTCGACCCCGGCGCCGAAGCCGGAACCCGAGCCGACCCTGCACGGAGCCGCGCCCGTCTTCAAAGCTCCGCAGGACGAAGGCAAGTCGCGGCTCGGCGAATCCGAAGCGACTGAAAGCTCGAGCGCCTCGCCGGCGAGCGGGGCCAATACCGGCAACCCCGCCACCGACACGATCTCCTCCTCCCCCGCCGCGCGTCCCGCCGGCGCCTCGACCTCCGCGGCTCCGACCGCCGGCGCCGGCGCCACCGACTCGGTCGACGGCCCGCCCGCCGGGCCGGCCGCGATCGCCGTCGCCCGCAAGTTCGCCGCCACCTTCGTCGAATACGAGACCGGCGCCGACGAAGCCGCCGTCCGCGAGGACTTCGGCGCCAGCGCCACGCCGGAGCTGACCAAGGCGCTGATGGAACGGCCGCCGCGCCAGCCGGCCGGAGTCGCGGTGCCGAAGGCGAAAGTCCTCAACGTGGTCGCCGCTCCCTCGCACGGGAAGATCTACCCGCTGAGCGTTTCGCTGCTGCGGGTCGGC
Source organism: Solirubrobacterales bacterium (assembly GCA_035688955.1). GTDB lineage: Bacteria > Actinomycetota > Thermoleophilia > Solirubrobacterales > 70-9 > VAYN01. The sequence continues at coordinate 67,263 of DASSMJ010000047.1, forward strand.
GTCACCAGCGAGCTGCGGCTGGAAATGGAAAAGCTGAAAGACCAGGGTTGGCGCGTCACCAACGTCCTCGGCTGATGGAGCACGCGACGAAAATGAGGGCGGTCCTCGCGACCGCGGCAGCCACCGTCGCCCTTGCGGTTCCGGTCGCCGTCGCCCGCGCCGAGGCCGAAACCGCGTCGGCGCCGGCCACGGGGACGACCCTGGAAGCGCCGTCGGCGGAAACCACCCCGGCCGAACCCACGGCGCCGGTCGCTCCCGAAACGGAAGAAGCGCCGGCCGCACCCGTCGAAAAAGCCCCGTCGGTCAAGCAGGAGACCACCCTGGTCCCGCCGCCGGTGCCGGCAACGAAGACCGCTCCCCCGAGCGGCGGCGTCACCGCCGGAAGCCAGGGTGGCTCCACTCAGCCGCCGACGGAAACGCCCGAAGCCGCGCCGGAAGCCGGGGCCACGCCCGCGCCGGTCCCCGGAATCTTCGCGATCCCCTCGCTGCCCAACTCCAGCTGCGCGATCAGCGGCGTGCCCCCGGTGCTGATCCCGATCTACCAGAAGGCCTCCGACGAGTACGGGCTCGGGGCGCAGGGCCCGGCGATCCTGGCCGGGATCAACGCAATCGAGACCGCCTTCGGCACCAACCTCGGCCCCTCCTCCGCCGGTGCCGTCGGCTGGATGCAGTTCATGCCGGAAACCTGGGCGATGTACGGGGTCGACGCCAACGGCGACGGGGTCAAGGATCCGAACAACCCCGAAGACGCGATCTTCGCCGCCGCCCGCTACCTCAGCGCCGCCGGCATGCCCGCCGACACCTGGGGCGCGATCTTCGCCTACAACCACGCCGACTGGTACGTCGAAGAGGTGCTGACGAACGCCGGTTGCTACGCGGGCGAAGTCGGCGGCGACTACACGACGCTGACCCTGGCGCCGCAGATCCAGACCTTCGAATGCACGCCGGCCAAGGACTGGCGTAGACAGATCCCGAAGCAGTACCTCGCCGCCTTCGAGGCCGCCGCGGGACGCTACGAACTGGGCAAGCGCGGGGTCTGGACCCTGGCCGCGATCGCCCGCCTGGAGTCGAACTTCGGTCGCGGGATGACCAAGCGCCAGCTGCGCACGGAAGGGCCGCTGGGCCTCGACAAGATGGAGTGGAGCCGCTACGCGGTCGACGGCGACAAAGACGGCCGCCTGCGCCGCGCCGACGTCGAGGACTCGGCGGCGACCCTGGCGCGGATGATGTGGTCGCGCGGCAGCATCGACGCCGGCGTCTTCACCCACAACCAGGCCTCCTGGTACGTCGACGCGGTCGACCACGAGGCCAACCTGCTGAGCGGCAAATGCACCACCGGCACCGAAAGCTGGGCGATCCTCATCCCCGGCGCCGTCGCCTCGCAGATCAACTGGAGCAACCTCACCCTCTCCAACGACCTCGAGCTGCGGGACATCCAGGCCGGCCTGCTCGACCAGCGGATCACCGGCCTGCTGGCGCTGATGACCCAGGAACACCAGATCACGATCACCGCCCTGCGCTCAGACCACTCGCAGATGACCGCCTCCGGCAACGTCTCCAACCACTTCTACGGCCGGGCGATGGACATCGCCTCCGTCGACGGCGTCTCCTGCACCGACACCTCCCCCACGGCCCCCTGCGCCGAGCTCGGCTACCAGCTCGCACAGCTCCAGGACCCGCTCCACCCGACCGAGCTCATCTACTGCTTCGACCTCGACGGCCCCGGCCCCGCCTTCTCCCTGCCGGACCACTGCGACCACATCCACGCGGGCTTCTACGCGTACTAGGGACCAACCGCCCCCGGTAGAGGGTGCCGACGTCCTCTTCCGGAATTGCGCAGCACGCCGCTACGCGGCTTAGCTGCAATCGAAGAGCGGCCTTCGGCCGCAAGAACCAGATTGCATATCGCCGAACATTCCTCCAGAGGACGTCGGCACCCTCTCTCCACAGAGCTCCGGTTGACGCCGAACCACGCCATCTAAGTCGTGGTTCCTTTGTCCGCCTATACAGGACAAAGGAACCACGCA